>CAYNIP010000107.1:0-1553 GCA_964397305.1 uncultured bacterium | reverse complement strand
GAGCCGGAGACCCTACCGGAGCCCGTCGCCCCGCCGCTGCCGGCCGTGGTTACGGCTATGGAAGGGGAGCTAGCTGATATTGTCGCTTGGGGTCAATCAGGTCAAGCGGTCTATCTGTCCCTGCTGAGTCACTATCGCTACCATCCCGACACGGCCTATCGCAGCCAGACAGCCGCCGCTATTGGGGCGATCGCCGCTGCCCATCCCCCCCGCTACGAGATTTTGCAAGCGCTCCCCACCTTGGCCCAGCTCCGGGGTGATGCTGAGCCACAGGTACGACGCGCCGCTGTTGCAGCCCTAGCACATATTCACGATGCCCAGGTCGTGCCGCTGCTGGAACAGGCCCTGCGTGATAGTGACAGCGAGGTGGTCCAGGCGGCCAGCGTGGCGATCGCCCGCTTCAAGCGCACCTCCAGGCCGGCAACGCCCCCGCCCGCCCCGGCTCGCCGGCCTGACTCGCCAGCCCAGGGAGGATAACCTGCTGTCACGTCGTCAGCCCTAGGCCTCGGTTCTGACCGTCCAGAAACTGGAGCTGCCGGTAAAGAGTCTCAATGCGGGGCAGGGAAACGCCGCGAGCGGCCGCAGCCTGCAAGGGTGCGCCGAAGATGCCTTCGACTTCGAGGGGACGGCGGGCGTCATAGTCCAGTTTCATACTGGTGAGGTAGGGCCGCATCTGGGCAGTATGGGCCAGCATCTGGGGAATGAACTCGGGGGAAAAGGGCCGCCCGTAGCTGGCAGTTCCTGCTGCTACTTCTGTCATTAACTCGGTAGCCAGCTCGCGAATGGCAGCGCTAGCCATCATTTCGGCCGTGGTGGCGTTGAGAATCACCGAGAGCCCGTTGAAGGGAATGTTCCAGGCTAATTTTTCCCAGCGGGTTTGCACCAAGTCATCCCGTAAGCGGATTTCTACCCCGGCTTGCTCGAAGTCCTGGGCGATCGCCCGCATGGCGGTGGTAATTCCGGCGGGCGTGCCATCGGCGCGATACTCAGCAAGGGCGATCGCCTCGTAGTCCAGATGCCGCACCTGCCCCGGCCCGACTTTGTTGGCGCAGATAAAGCACAGACCCCCGATCACGGGCCGATCTCCGACCACCGCTGCAATCTCGGCCTCGAAGCCCAGGCCGTTTTGCAGCAGCAGCACACTGCTCTGGGGTTTCAGCAGCAAGGGCAGCCACGGAGGCAGAAGATGATTCTGCGTTGACTTCAGAGCAATCACCACGACATCACAAGGGGGCATCTGGGCCGGATCGTGGTAAGCCTTCACCTGGGGTAAAACGACATCGCCCCGCACGGACTCCACCTTGAGCCCCTGGCTTTTTACCCACTCGTAATCACTGCGGAGCAAAAAATGCACCTCACACCCGGCCTGTTGTAGGCGAGCCCCGTAGTAGCCGCCGATGGCCCCGGTTCCGAGAATGGCGTAACTGCGGTTGACCATGATTGTTGTTGAAGTTCCCTAAGACCGCGATCTGTTATCGTAGCATAGGCTTCTAGCGGGGCGATCGCCTCCCCAGCCCGCCAGTCGTCTTGGCTAGAATGCAGGAAACCGAAAA
>CAYNIP010000106.1:0-2649 GCA_964397305.1 uncultured bacterium | reverse complement strand
GGAGCTTCCAACTCCCCTTCTCCCAGCTTTGGGAGAAGGGGCCGGGGGATGAGGGCCCGGTAACGCTAAAGAGGACGAGGAGCTTCCAACTCCCCTTCTCCCAGCTTTGGGAGAAGGGGCCGGGGGATGAGGGCCCGGTAACGCTGAAGAGGACGACCCTCTGCTCCTGGAGCCATCGCTCAAAATTCAGGGGAGCCGCGCTTTTTTTCGTCCACCCCAGGACATTGACCGCTCCCCCTTTGCCGGGCTGGGCCACTTTGGAGACTCCCCTGCGCCCTGGGGAGCAAGGAGCCAGGGAATGTAGACGCGCAGCAACTTCTCGCAGAGGGGGCAAACTTGCCTCCCTGAGATGCACCCCCCCCTGACAGCATCTCTCAAGGCTCCTCCTGTCATCAACCGGTCCCTAGACCTCCCAACCCTACAATGGGAGTATGTCCGCCGCGATTCAAACCCTGCCCCCTGAGGTTATCGACATCATTGCTGCTGGCGAAGTGATCGACTCGCCCGCTGCGGCTGTGCGAGAGCTGGTGGAAAATGCCATTGATGCCGGAGCGGATCGCATCACCCTCGCCTTCTTCCCGCGCCAGTGGCGGCTCCAAATCACCGACAACGGCCGGGGCATGATCCGCGCTGACCTGCGCCGCTGTGCTCAGCCCCACAGCACGAGCAAAATTCGCAGCCCAGCCGACCTCTGGCAGATCACCAGCCTCGGCTTTCGGGGCGAGGCCCTCCATAGCCTGGCGCAACTGGCCCAGTTGGAGATCCGCAGCCGCACGACGGACGGGGAGGGGTGGTGCATGGCCTACAACCCCCAGGGGGAGGTCATGGCCGAGGAGGTGGTGGCGATCGCCCCCGGGACGATCGTCCAAGTGCGCGACCTCTTCGGGTCCGTCCCCGTGCGTCGTCACAGCTTGCCGCCCCTGAGCCAGCAACTCAAGGAGATCCAAACCGTCATTTATCACGCCGCCCTCTGCCATCCCCAAGTCAACTGGCAAGTCTGGCAGGAGGAGCAGCTTTGGCTGCAAATCTACGCCGGAGAAACCGTACAGGCGATCGCCCCGCAACTGCTGCGCCGCGTCACTGCCAGCGACCTGCGCTACCACTACCAGACCATTCCCTTACCAGACCCGGCCCAGTCCGCCGCCCTAGAGCTGCTGGTGGGCCTGCCCGATCGTTGCCACCGTCGCCGCCCTGACTGGGTGAAGGTGGCCGTGAATGGGCGCTGGGTGCGATCGCCCCAGCTCGAGCAAGCCCTAGTGAGTAGCTTTGCCCGCACCTTACCCCGCGATCGCTATCCCCTCTGTTTCTTGCACCTACACCTGCCGCCGACCCAGATCGACTGGCATCGCCACCCGGCGAAGACCGAGCTGTACTTGCAGCAACTGGAATTTTGGCGATCGCACGTTCAGGAGGCCCTCGGCCGACTGTTGCGGCTCCAACAGGCAGACTCCCTCACCCCCCTCTTGCATCCTCGCCTTGAGCAACTGCTCAAGACCGCCGAGGCGGGCGCGGCCTACCGCCTCGATCGCCAGATCGAGCCCGGAAGCACCCCCACCCCCGACCGCCAACCCCTGCGGGCCGTGGGTCAGGTGAACCAAACCTACATCGTCGCGGAGCACGCCCACGGTCTCTGGTTGGTAGAACAGCACATTGCCCACGAGCGAGTGCTCTACGAACAGTTACAGACTGCCTGGGAGCTTATCGCCGTAGAGCCGCCGTTGCTTCTGCCCCTCGCTGCTCCCCAGGTGGACAATCTCCAAGCCTTGGGCTTGACAGTGGAACCCTTTGGGGAAGGGCTGTGGGCCGTGCGGACCGTGCCGCGCTTATTGCGCGATCGCACCGACGGCGGAGACGCCATCTTAGAGCTGAGCCAGGGAGGCGACTTGCAGGCCGCCCAGGTTGCCACGGCCTGCCGCTGCGCCCTCCGTAATGGCACACCCCTGAGCCTGCCGGAAATGCAAACCCTGCTGGACCAATGGCAAGCCACCCGCCAGCCCCGCACCTGTCCCCACGGCCGCCCGATCTTCCTGGCTCTGGAGGAAACGTCCTTAGCGCGCTTCTTTCGCCGCCATTGGGTGATCGGCAAGAGCCACGGGATCTGAGCTGTCCCTCCTCAGGTGGGCACGGGCTCGCCGGGGCGCAGGCGGGACCAACGCCCGACATCAGCGGTGAAGCTTTCGCAGCCCACCACATCCCACTCCATTTCGATGTAGTCTTGCTGAGGGCGAATGTTGACGTTGATCGTGGGCTCGAGGGGCTCAAAATCAGGGGTTGGGGTCAAATGAGGCTGCTGGTGTTGGTGTTCGACGGCATGGTACGTCAAGCAGCGATCCACGTAGGCACAATTGACACAAATGCACATAGCGCAATAGTTCCGGGGCAGGGCTTTTAGTGGGGTGAACAAAATTTTACACGGGATGTTGGTACTTCTGCGCGTAGCCCTCACCCCAACCCCTCTTCCCAGTTGAGAGAGGAGCTTCTAACTCCCCTTCTCCCAGCTTTGGGAGCAGGGGCCGGGGGATGAGGGCCCCGTAGCGCTGTTGGTACTCCTGCGCGTAGCCCTCACCCCAACCCCTCGCCCCAGTTGGGAGAGAGACTTCTAGCTCCCCTTCTCCCAGCTTTGGGAGCAGGGGCCGGGGGATGAGGGCC
>CAYNIP010000105.1:0-3453 GCA_964397305.1 uncultured bacterium | reverse complement strand
TACTGTTGCTACCATTGCGCGACCCCGCCACGAAACTGTTTTTAGCGTAACCGCCCCTCATGGACCGAGCCATCGCAGAACAGCCTAGAATTGCCGCACCAGAAATCTTGGGCTGCTCAAGCCGGGTGAACGCAATTTGGCGCGGGATGTTTGTGATCCTTCGCTCAGCCCTCACTCTAAATCCCACTCCCAACTTGGGAGAGGGGCTTCTAGCTCCTCTTCTACCAGCTTTGGGAGAAGGGGCTGGGGGCCGTAGACGCAGCAGCTTCTCACCGAGGGGGGCCCGTAACGCTGTTCGCGCTAGCGTCGCGTAGCGATAGAGGGCGGCCCTCTGCTCCTGGAGCAAGCGCTCAAAATTCAGGGGAGCCGCGCTTTTTTTCGTCCACCCCCGCGGGCGGCTGCGCCCAGCGGAGGAGACCGTGATCGCCTAAGCTGGTTAGGTTGGAGCCCCTCGAGGTGGGGCTGTCCTGGCCGCTCATGGAGGCAATAGCTGTATGGTTTGGTTGCAGTATCTCCAGCCCGATCTCGTACTCGGGGACTCGATCGCGGCGATCGCGCCCGCCTTGCTTCAGAAGCATCAATTGCGGGGGCTGGTGTTGGACGTGGACGAGACCCTCGTGCCCCTGCGCGAGCGCGCAGTGTCCCCGGAGGTGGCCGCCTGGGTGGCGGAGATTCGTCCCCTGGCCGCGCTCTGGCTGGTGAGCAATAACCTGAGTGAGTCGCGGATTCGGGGCATTGCTGAATCTCTCGACCTGCCCTACATTCTGGGGGCCCGTAAGCCCTCGCGGCGCAAACTGCGGCAGGCGGTGGCGGGGATGAATTTACCCGTGGCGCAGGTGGCCATGGTGGGCGATCGCCTGTTTACCGATGTGCTGGCCGGCAATCGCCTGGGAATGTTCACGATCCTGGTGGAACCGATGGTGGGGGCGGCGATCGCCAACCGCTCCTATCCAATCCGTAACCTTGAAGTCTGGCTGAGCCAGCGTCTCGGGGTGCAACTGGCCCGTCAGCAACAAAACGTTACAAATAGTCACAAAGCTTAAATCTTGGAAATATAAAGAAAATCTTACGAGACACAACTTCATGTCAAAGTTCTGGCACATTTAATGAATAATGAATACAAATGAGGTCGGCTTAGATAAAGACCTTAAACTTCAGTCAGGATATAGCTTCGAGCGCCTGCTAGCAGTACCTATAACTGCCGGCAGGCGTTCTCAGTTTTAACCCATCAATCCTTAAGGAGTTACTTTTTTTGCTTAAAATACGATATAATGCCGCGCTTACAGCCCTTTCACGAATCGTCAAAAACGATCTCCAAGTTCCTCTCCCGCTCTGGGAGAGGGATTTAGGGTGAGGGTCCGTATTAAGCGATTGCTGAACAAGCTGTAAGATCAACGCCTAGTTTTGAGACTCGCCCATGAGCCGCACCCTGGTGGTCAAGATCGGCACCTCCAGCCTGACTCGTCCGGCCAGCGGCGAGCTGGCCCTCGCGACCATCGCTAGCTTGGTCGAAACCCTGGTGCAGTTGCGGCGGGGGGGCGATCGCCTCGTGCTCGTCTCCTCAGGAGCAGTCGGCGTGGGCTGCGGCCGCCTCGGCCTCGCTGAGCGCCCTCGCCACCTGGCCCGCAAGCAGGCGGTGGCTGCCGTCGGTCAGGGTCGCTTGATGCGAATTTACGACGATCTCTTCTCTAGCCTGGAGCAACCCATTGCTCAAGTGCTGCTCACCCGCCGCGACCTGATGCAGCGTGCCTCCTACGTCAATGCCTACAACACCTTCCAGGAACTGTTCGCCCTGGGGGTGATTCCGGTGGTGAACGAAAATGATACGGTCGCGGTGGAGGAATTGCAACTCAAGTTCGGCGACAACGACACCCTCTCCGCCTTGGTGGCGAGCTTGGTGGAAGCGGACTGGCTATTTTTGCTCACGGATGTCGATCGGCTCTATTCCGCTGATCCCCATCTCTTTCCCGAGGCCCAGCCCATTGCCCGCGTCAGCCCCGCCGACCTCGACCACTTGCAGATCAAGGCGGGAGCTAGTAGCTCCCAGTGGGGCACGGGCGGCATGGCCACCAAGCTGGCCGCCGCCCGGATCGCGACCCGGGCTGGGACTCAGGTGGCGATCGCCCCGGGCCGCGATCCCACAACCGTGGCCCGCATCCTGGCCGGGGAACCCCTGGGAACTCTGTTTGAGCCCCGTCCCCGGGCGGAGACCGCCCGCAAGCGCTGGATTGCTCACAGCCTGGTGGCGGCGGGTCAACTCACACTCGATCCAGGGGCGGTGCAGGCGATCCAGCAGGGGGGTAAGTCCTTGCTCGCCGCCGGAATCGCAGCTGTGGACGGGGAGTTTGCCGCGATGGCTGCCGTGCGACTGTGCGATCGCCAGGGTCGCGAGATCGCTCGCGGCCTCACCAATTACAGCAGCCACGAGATCCGCCAAATCCAAGGAGCCCACTCGGAGCGCATCCCCGACATCCTCGGCTACGCGGGAGCGGAGACCGTGGTTCACCGCGATAATTTAGTCCTCGCAGCGGCAACCGACGGGTAGCGCCTCGGCGGGAAACCCGTCGAGGCGCAAAACGGTACTCGCGCAACGCCTCGCCTACCTGCGCGACTTCACCAACGTCTCCAGGATGGCCGGGGGCGGCAAGACAACCCGCCGGGCAAGGCCGAGGGCCCGCAGCAGGGCGATCGCCCACCAAGTCGGATCAAACTCCCACCAACGCCAGCCCGCCTTGGCCACTTGGGGATAGGCATGGTGGTTATTGTGCCATCCTTCACCGTAGGTCAGAATTGCCGCCCACCAGAGATTGCGCGAATTATCGTGGCAGGCAAAGGTGCGATACCCCCACAAGTGCGTAATGGAATTGATGAACCAGGTGCTATGCCACAGCAACACGGCACGCAACACCACACCATAGATGACAAAGGACCATCCTCCTAGCCCATAAAGCAACAGCCCTAACGGCACTTGTAGCCAGAGAAAATAACGATTGAGCCAGCGATAGAACCCTTGGCGCGCTAAGTCAGGTGCGAACCGCTGGTAGTGGTCATAGTCAAAAAAGGCAGGATTGGGATAAAACATCCACAGCATATGACTCCACCAAAATCCCCGCCGGGCCGAATAAGGATCTTGATCCACATCCTCCGTATGGGCATGGTGCAAGCGGTGTCCGGCAACCCAAAAAATCGGCCCTCCCTGCAAGGCCAGGGCCCCGATGACAGCAATGATATATTCGAGCCAGCGAGGTACTTGAAAGCTGTGATGACTCAAAAGGCGATGATAGCCCAAGCAAATGCCAATACTACCAAACAGCCAGTGCAGAAATAGGGCTACACCTAGGGCCGACCAGGAGAAAAACCAAGGTGTTAACAACACCAGCAGGTGAACGACGCCAAAAAAGACAACGGCGGTTTTATTGAGTGGGTAACGGGACAGACTTGCTTGCATAAGAC
>CAYNIP010000104.1:0-3473 GCA_964397305.1 uncultured bacterium | reverse complement strand
CGCCTGGCGGACTATTTGCGATCGCTCGGCGTTGATCCAGACCGCTTGCCAGAACTCTAGGGCTTGTTGTCAATTCAGTTAGAATCCAGCCAGAGGCGACTTTGTGGCTTCAGCAAGTCTTGTGGGTCTCCTTGCCTCAAGGTTAGTGCTGGCCGGGGTTTCGTGAGTAACTGATGAAAGACCCTAAACTCCGTGCTGAACTCCCAGATTCTTGAACAGATCTCAGCGCCGCCCTAGTCATCAGAAGCGGGGAGCCCCGGGTAGGGAGTCCAGCTTCTGGGCTTGGGCTGCTTCGCCACAGGTGCGCGGGGTGGGGAAGAGCTTGCCTGGATTGGCTAGGCCCTGGGGATTAAAAGCGGCGCGTACATACTGCATGGTTTCCAGGTCGGTGTCGCTGAACATTTGTGGCATATAACAATTCTTGTCCGCGCCAATGCCGTGCTCGCCAGAAATGCTGCCGCCGGCCTCGACACAGAGGCGCAGGATCTCGCCACCGACGGCCTCGACTTGGGCAAACTCCCCGGGAACGGAGCCATCGTAGAGAATCAGCGGGTGCAAGTTGCCATCCCCGGCGTGGAAAACGTTGGCGATGCGAAAGCCCGAGCGGGCACTGAGGGCTTCGATTTCCCGCAACACGCGCGCGAGTTGGGTGCGGGGCACAACGCCATCTTGCACAAAATAATCGGGGCTCATGTGGCCGGCAGCGGCAAAGGCGGCTTTGCGTCCTTGCCAGAGTTTTTTACGGGTGGGGGCGTCGCTGGCGGTGGTCACGTTGCGGCTGCCGTGGTGGCGGCAAATCTCGGCGACTTGGGCGGTATTGTGGGTGACTTCGACCTCGATGCCGTCCAGTTCGACTAAGAGGATCGCCCCAGCATCGCGGGGGTAGCAGCCGGTCGCGACAATATCTTCGACGGCGTTGATGCTGAGGTTGTCCATGATCTCCATGCCAGCGGGGATGATGCCAGCGGCGATGATCGCGGCCACTACAGTCCCGGCTGTTTCAATGTCGGGGAGATCCGCGAGCAGGACGCAGATCGCTTCGGGAGTCTTGAGAATCCGGAGAGTCACTTCCGTGGCGAGGCCGAGGGTTCCCTCGGAGCCAACAAAGAGGCCCGTCAGGTCGTAGCCGGGCTGCTCCGGTCCTAAACCGCCGAGGTCGGCGATCGCCCCGGTAGCCGTGACAATCTTGAGCCCTAGTACATGGTTGGTGGTGACGCCGTACTTGAGGCAGTGAACGCCGCCGGAGTTTTCAGCGACATTGCCGCCGATGGAGCAGATGATCTGGCTGGAGGGGTCGGGGGCATAGTAGAAGCCGGCCCCCTGCACCGTTTGCGTGACCCAGTTGTTGATCACGCCGGGCTGCACGACGACTCGTTGATTCTCGAGATCGACTTGCAGGATTTGTTTCATCCGGGTCGTGGCGATCACTACCCCCTCGGCGATGGGCAGGGCTCCCCCAGAGAGGCCGGTGCCCGCGCCCCGGGCCACCCAGGGCAACTCGTACTCATTGCAGAGACGGATGGCGGTGGCAACCTCTGCGGTCGAGCGGGGTAGGACGACGAGGGCCGGCCGCTGGCGATAGGCGGCGAGGCCGTCGCATTCGTAGGTCAGTAGCTCATCGCGGCGACGGATTACGCTCTCGGTTCCCAGGGCCTGCTCGAAGGCCCGGATAATCGGCTGCCAGCGATCGCGCTGTCGGAGCAGGTTTTGAAGTCCCATCGGTGTGTTGGTTAGAGGGGGCGAAGGGCAAGGGGTAGGCTGGTACCCTGCCCCTTGCGCCTATTTTGAGGACCGCCGGCTGCGATCGCGTTGTCGCCGATCTCGCCATTCCAGGGCCGATAGGTAAAGGACGCCGCCGCTGACGGCGATCAGCAGGGCGATCGCCAGCAGAAACAGCAAGTCCAGAACGGGTAATGATTCCCAAGCCACGGTTCAGTGCTCCTAGAAGCCGTTGCGGGCCCAGACCACTAGCGCGATCGACCAAGTAAACAAGGCCAGCACTGCGACCCAACCCAATGACAAAATATCCATAATGAACTGGTGAATCAAATAGGGATTTGTTGTGACGTTAAGTAACTATCATACAACCAACACCAGCCTGGCTACCGGCCTCTGGGGGGATGCTTGGCGACGCTTTCGGCGCGATCGCATGGCCGTGCTGGGGGCCCTAGTGCTCACGATCCTGGTTCTTGGGGTGGCCTTGGGGCCTTGGGTCTATCCCCTCTCGCCCACGGCCATCGACTTCGGCAACTCCCAGGCCCCGCCCAGTTGGGCGCACCCGTTGGGGACCAACGACCTAGGCCAAGACCAACTCGCTCGCGTGCTCCTCGGCGGGCGGGTCTCCCTGATCGTCGGGGTGGCCGCGATGGCGGTCGCCATGTCTGTGGGAACCCTGGTGGGGGCCCTCTCGGGATTCTACGGCGGTCTGGTAGATGCGGTGCTGATGCGGATCGCAGATTTGTTTCTCTCCTTGCCTCAGTTGCCGCTGTTGCTGTTGATCGTTTACTTGTTTCGGGACACGATGCGGGCGATCGCCGGGCCAGAGATTGGGATTTTCATCCTCGTCGTGCTGGTGATCGGGGGTCTCAACTGGATGTCCGTCGCCCGCCTCGTGCGGGCGAGCTTTCTGCAAATGCGGTCGATGGACTTCGTGCTGGCGGCCCGAGCCATCGGCGCACGACCCCAGCGCCTGATCTGGATTCACATCATGCCCAATGTGCTCAGCGTCACGATCGTGGCCGCCACCCTCGCCGTGGGCACGGCGATCATCACCGAATCGACCCTCAGCTTCCTCGGCCTCGGCTTCCCGCCCGATGTCCCAACCTGGGGCCGGATGCTTTACGATGCCCAAAATTATTTGACGCGATCGCCCCACATGGCCCTCTTCCCCGGCCTCGCCATCTTCTTGACAGTGCTCAGCATCAACTATGTCGGCGATGGCCTGCGAGATGCCCTCGATCCAAAAACCCGCCATTGACACTCATCCAGCCCCCAGGCCCTAATCACGGCAACAGAAGCAGCCCAGATTAGTAACCCTCACCCCAAGTTCCTCACCCGGCCTTGGGCAAGGAGTTTCTGGCTTCTCGTCTCCTGCCAGGAGAAGCGGCTAGGAGATGAGGGGTTGCTTGGCAATCCCGACCCCTCAATGCCATCCCAGCCTGCCGCACCGCCGATGACAGCAACAATCGCGGTCATCACGATGCTCAGCTCAACCCTACTCCCTGGCAATCCCAGGGATCTTGCCCCTCACCCTCGCTCCTAGCGCCAGCCAACCGCAGCCAGACCAAGAACTCTAGGCTCTGTCCAGCCATCAGGGCAAAGCAACTGAAAATTGCCACTTCTATCCAGCCGCTGCGGGTAAACTAAAAGTCATCCCCCAATCATCTACACCATGCACCCCCGCCGCCTCGCCCTCGCTGCCCTGCTCGCCCTCGCCCCCCTACCCGCTCGCGCCCAGAGCATCCTCCCCGCCC
>CAYNIP010000103.1:0-4406 GCA_964397305.1 uncultured bacterium | reverse complement strand
CATTACCCTAACAATGAGCTGAAATTTGTCGATTTCAGGCAACGGACAGGGTTGGATTCGGATCACCTTAGTTCACACGTATCTTGGCCTCGATTTAATATCACGTTCCTGGTAGGGCAGAACTTTCAGAACTTTATGGATAAAGCAGTCACGGGGCCATCGGCCACTCCCGACCTGAGAGGGGAGACAAATTGCACGCGCCCCATCAAGCGCTTAGGGTCTCGATCACGGTGGCGCTCCCAGTTCCGCAGCCTCTTGCTCTTACCCGCCGCTGATTCTCAGGCCAGGGCCCTGGAAAACCTCCAGGACCTCCAGCGGCGCTGGCTTCAGATCCTGTTCAGCTTGATGCTAGTTGGTCTGACAATTATCTGGCTGAATGAAGCTTTAGTTCGCCATGAAGTTGCCCCTATTGACCAAGTTGCTTATCCGATTGTCCTCAGCTCCGCCAGCATTTCCCTCATCGTCCTAAGAGTCAAACCCCAAGCGTACAATTGGGCTGTTTTGGGAACCGTGGGGGCAACGGTTTTATACACCGTTACTTTCCTACAGGCGATTATTTGGGGCTACATTCCTCTCAGCGATCAGTATAACCTCGTAACGTTTGCTCAGTGGTTTCCCTTGACGTACATCATTCTGTTCCTATTTATCGAAAAAAATAGAGCACTTTTGTGTTCGATGAGTGTTTACTTATCGCTTGTGATCCCAAGTCTGATTCATGGTTGGTCAGAGCACAGGCTCCCCATTGACCAACAGCGATTTCCCTACCTGCTACACATGATCATCTCGCACCCGATCTACATTGCTGTGTTTGTCGCCGTCGCAACTTTACAACAATCATTTCTCCAAGCCCAGGCTCAGGCCGTGCAAGCGGAGATTGATGATCTGACTCAATTGGCCAATCGCCGGGCGGCGAATCGTGCGATCCGCGATGCCTTAGCTCAAGATGCGTTGGGGCCGGTAGGGGTGATGCTGATTGATATTGATCACTTTAAGACGATCAACGATACCTTTGGTCATCCGACTGGCGATCGCGTCTTGGTACAAGTCGCGCAAATTTTCCAACAAACGTTGCCGGAATCGATCCTGGTCGCTCGCTGGGGTGGAGAGGAATTTATCGCGATCGCCACGGCAACGAATCCGGAGCAAGCTTATAGTTTGGCCGAGGAGTTGCGGCAGCAATTGTTCAGCTATCCCCACCGTGATGTAGGCCGGGTCAGTGCTAGCTTTGGTGTCGCGGTGTCGGAGCCCCAGGAGTCTCTCCATCAACTGATGAAGCGGGCCGATGAGGCCTTGTATAACGCCAAGCGTCAGGGCAGAAATCAAGTGGTCTTAGCCCAGCCTTGCTGATGGGCTGACACGATACAGTCCTACCACCAATCCTACCGAAACGATCTCAAAGTCCCGCTCCTGCTTTCAACGTACCAGGGATTTAGGGTGTTGGCGTTCGCGCTAGCGTGTCGGAGACATCAGCCTGTTTCGTGAAAACGGAGGGCTGCCCCAGGGAGGTGCTCCCTTGGCTGGCTTGGGGAGGAGCAATTAGGCGCAGCGGTTTTAGGGAGCCGGCCACTGGAGGAGCTGGCTGACCTGGGCGGCCAAGGACACGGCCTCAAACGGCTTCGTGATAATGCCGGCAACGCCAAGATTCGCAAACGCTTGGCGCTCGCTGACCTTGGCTTTGGCGGTCAGCAAGATGGTGGGGATCGTGCGGGTCTGGGGGGATTGCTGGAGTTGGCGGAAGGTCTCGACACCATCCAGGTCCGGCATCATGACATCAAGGAGAATCGCATCGGGCTGCTCGGCCTGGGCGATCGCGATCGCCGCCGCCCCCGAGGGGGCCGTGAGCACGGTCCAGCCCGCTACCGCCTCTAGGGAGATTTGCACAATCTCCCGCACACCGTCGTCGTCATCGACCACGAGGACTCGCTTCGCGACTGCTGCTTCCATAACCACCGTCCTGGCCGTAGCGGTCTAGGATTACAAGAGGGATGCCCCCCGAAAGTATAGGCCGGAAGCTGTGAGTTGCCAAGGGGTAGAGGTCGCGTTGCCCGACTGAGCGGCCAGCAACATCGCCTCGGTTTCAGGGGCTGACAAAGGCTTGCCATAGAACCAGCCCTGGACTAGGGGGCAGCCTAGCTCTCGGAGGGTGCGGGCGTGCTTAGCTGTTTCCACTCCCTCAGCGATGACATTGATCGCGAGCGATCGCGCCAGAGAGAGAATAACCCGGATCGAGCTGATCGCTTGGGATCGCTCCAACAGGGGCAGAATAAATGACTTGTCAATCTTGAGCGTGTTGATAGGAAATTGCTGCAAACAAGCCAGAGAAGAATAGCCCGTACCGAAATCATCCAGGGCAATTTGCATCCCTTGGGCTTTCAAGACAGAAATCGTATGCAGCACTTCTTGAGTATGGGTCATCATGATACTCTCGGTGATTTCGAGCTTGAGCGATCGCGGCGCCAGCCGATGGCGCTGCACAGCGGCTAGAATCGTGCCCGCTAGGTCAGAGTGCTGAAACTGTACGGCCGAGAGATTCACACTGATGGTGAGTTCGTGGAGGCCTGGGTTGAGACTATGCCAGTGTTGTAACTGCGTGCAGGCCTGCTCAATCACCCACTCGCCTAGCGGAATCATTAAATGGCCCTCTTCAGCGATAGCGATGAAGTGCTCTGGCGCCAACAGGCCTCGCTCTGGATGCTGCCAGCGAATCAGGGCTTCAAAACCCATCACTTGCTGAGTAAAGAGGCAGACGATGGGCTGGTAGTGCAGCCTGAACTCACCCGCTTCAATCGCCTGCTGCAAATCTCGCTCTAGCCCGAAGCGCTCCATAAATTGCTGGCGCATGGTAGCATCCAATACTACAGCCCGGTTGCCGCCGGTAAATTTGGCCTGATACATGGCAATATCAGCATCGCGGAGGAGAAATTCAGCCGTCGTCTGGGGATCGATCTCTAGGACAATGCCAATACTGGCCGTGAACACAATCTGGTGCTGCTCATAAAAAATAGGCTCTTGTAAGCGCCGCAAAATCTGTTCCACTAAGGCCCAAAGCTGTTGTTCATTCCCATACTCTGAAATCAAGAAGGCGAACTCATCTCCCCCCAGCCGACTGACTAACCCCTTACCAACGACGCTAGCTGTGAGACGATGGCCGACGTGTTGAAGCAGAATATCCCCAGCCCGATGACCAAGACTATCATTCACGGTCTTAAATTTGTCGAGATCCGCGAACAGAAGGGCAAACCGTGGGGGGGCTTCACCGCGAGCCTGCTCCAGGAGTTGCTCCAGTTCTTGTAAAAAGAGAGCCCGGTTCGGCAGTCCAGTGAGTCGATCGTGATAGGCCAGATAGCGAAGTTGTTGCTCGTTCTCTTTGCGCTCGGTAATGTCAAGGGCAAAGGCACAGAGAAGGGGGCGGCGCTCGCACTCAAAGCGATGCAGGTGAATCGCGAGAGGCAGCCTTGAGTGCTGAGTGTTTTTCACCACAATTTCGCAGTCTGCTTTGCCCTGAGTGCGGGCTTCCTCCAGGGCAGTCTGAAAGGCGATGGGCCAGTGCTGATAGAGTTTGAGCGGAGTCCCGGGCTGGAGATAGCCATTGTAGCCAAGCATATCGACAGCCGATTGATTGGCATAGCGGAGGGTTCCATCGTCGCGAAAGATCAGCGTCGCGATCGGTGATTTATCGAGGGCGCTGGTGATGATTTGCCGCTCCCAGTTGGCTTCGAGGTAGGCGACGATTTGTTCCTTGAGTTTTTGATTGCTGGCGGCGAGCGATCGCGTTAACTCCTGCCCCTGATCCAGCGTGCGCTCCAGCCCCTCCATCAAGATCACCAAACTGATGGTTGCCACAGCGGAAATGCAGAGGTGATTCAGGCCATACATCACCCAAAAGCTAGGGCTGATCGAGGCTGTGGCCCAGGAGCCCAGGGAGCCCTGCTGGAGGCCGAGGAGAATCCCGAGGAGCACAACTGCATTGAGCCCCAAGGCGTAAAAGGCAAAGCGTTTGCCCAAGAGGATGGCGCTCAAAATGGGAAAGGCAAACAGCCAAATCGGCCCGGCACTCAAGGGGCCACGCACGACGCAGAGCACGGCTCCGAGAATAAAAAAGAGGTGAACCCCAATCCCGAAACGCCACGGGTAGGCCAGGCGCTTTTTACCCACAAGCATCAGGGCGATCCCATAGAGCACCGTGTTGACCGTGAAGACCTCCCAGCGCCCGAGGTTGACAGCAATGATCTGGCCGGCGATATAGGCTGGGAAAACCGCCAAGAGGCCAAAGCAGAAGACGCTGGTGAAAATGAGGTGGCGCCAGTAGGCAAGGCCCGTGAGCTGTTGGACTTGGTGATGGGCGATCGCCCGCTGGTGGAGCCGGGAAAATAGATTCATGACTGCATACAAGGCTGGTTAGGAGG
>CAYNIP010000102.1:0-5292 GCA_964397305.1 uncultured bacterium | reverse complement strand
ATCGTATTGAGGATGTTTCTTTTTCAAATAATCAGCGATCGCCTTTTTGCGATTAGCCCGTTCTGACAAATCAGGTCGAGTTTGCTGTCGGCGCGGGCGAGGAGGTCGGCGTCGCTGAGGCGGCCGACGGGGGGATGGCTGAGCTGGGGGAGGCCGCTGCCGCTGAGCCAGAGCAGTTGCAGGCTGTCGGCGAGGACGGTGGCGGCGTCGCGCTGGGTGGCGGCTCCGAGGCGTTTCGCCTGTTCAATCAGAGCTTCGGGGAGTTGGAGGGCAATGGGGACGGTCGCGGCGGGGTGAGGGTGGCAGTTAGGGCTATTCTAGCGAGGGGATTACACTGGAGCTAGGTTGACTGGGGAACGCGCATGACATTGATGCTGGAATTGTCGCCGGAACTGGAACAGGAGCTACTGACAGCAGCAGCGGCGGCAGGGCTATCGGTGGAAGTGCTGGCGGCGCGGTGGTTGGCTGAGGCAGCGCAGCGACAGCGACGGGTGGCGGTGGTGGATCTGCTCCAAGGCTGGCTCGATGCGGACGATGCAAGGGAGCAGGATGCTGATATGATTCTGGCGGCTCAGGCGGTAACGTTAGGGATGCCGGATGTGGTAATTGCAACGACGAATGTAGGTCATTTGTCACGTTTTGCGGCGGCTGAGTTGTGGCGAGATATTGCCGTGGGCTAAGGCTGGTCAGCGGCGGCGGAAGGGGGCGGTGAGGGCGAGGCAGCCAGCGAGGAAGGCGCGCTTTTAGATATTGAGTCGCTGGATGGCTTGCTGGCAAGTCTCAACATAGTGCTCGATGCCGAGTTCTTGGAAAAGATCGCGAGCGTCAGAGTAGGATTGGCGCGCTTCCACCCTGCGATCGCACTCGGCTAAGACAATACCCATATTGAAAAGGGAGCTGGCTTCGCCCCGGCGATCGCCAATCTCCCGCGCGATGTCGAGCCACTGCTGGTGGAACTCAAGCGCCCGCTGGTACTGACCGAGGGAGTAGTAAGCGTTGCCCAGGCCGCCGAGGGAGTTGGCTTCGCCCTGGCGATCGCCGATCTCCCGCTTGATTTCGAGAGACTGCTGGTGGAACTCAAGCGCCCGCTGGGACTGACCGAGGGAGTTGTAAGCGTTGCCCAGGCCGCCGAGGGAGCTGGCTTCGCCCCGGCGATCGCCAATTTCCCGCGCGATGTCGTGATGCTGCTGGTGGAACTCAAGCGCCCGCTGGTACTGACCCAGGGCGTCGTAAGCAATGCCCAGGTTGTTGAGGGAGTTGGCTTCGCCCTGGCGATCGCCGATCTCCCGCGCGATGTCGTGATGCTGCTGGTGGAACTCAAGCGCCCGCTGGTACTGACCCAGGGCGTCGTAAGCAATGCCCAGGCCGCCGAGGGAGTTGGCTTCGCCCCGGCGATCGCCGATCTCCCGCTTGATTTCGAGAGACTGCTGGTAGAAGTCAATCGCCCGCTGGTACTGACCGAGAGAGTGGTAAGCATTGCCCAGGTTGCCGAGGGAGCTGGCTTCGCCCCGGCGATCGCCGATTTCCCGCGCGATGTCGTGATGCTGCTGGTGGAACTCAAGCGCCCGCTGGTACTGACCCAGGGCGTCGTAAGCAAGGCCCAGGGAAGTCAAGCAAGCCCCATAGCGCCAATCTGTCTTCTGGGTTGCCGCTGGCCAGTGCTCGACGAGGCGCGTGTAGAGGGTTACTGCTGTCTGGTAGTAGCCGCGCAGACTCAAGAACTCATCGACATCATTACTAGCCATATCATGGCGAATTGCGTAGAACGCCGCGCTCCAATCCGCCAGCTCGCAGTAGTGGTGAAACATCTCCAAATAGTCCTGCACATCCGCCAAGGTCTGCCAAGCCCTGCGCGGCCTCGCCTGCTGCCGGTAGAACTCAATTGCCCGCCGATGGGCTGCGCTCAGATCCCCGGCAACATAGCGCGCATACTCCAACACCAACGGCTGAAAGCCAAACCAGCGCCGCCCGCCCTCGCTGCGCTCCACCAGCAAAGACCGCCGCGCCAGCCGCCGCAACTCTTGCCCCACCGTTGCCACTTCCATATCGGGCAATAGTGCCGCCGCCGCCTCAGCCGCAAACTCGCCTCGATAGACACTCGCCTGCAAAAATAACTGCCGCTGCACCTCGCTCAGCCGCGCCACACTCGCCGCTAGCACCGCCGCCACCGCTACCGTCTCCGTGCGGTGCTGCCCTTTCACCTTGTCCAGCCAGTCCCACAGCCCCGCCAGACCGAGATCCGCCAGCCGATCCAGGTGCGGCTCGTCCGGGTATTCATCCAGCAACAGATTCGCCACCAACGTCAGCAACAGCGGATGCCCGTCCGCCCGCGCCGCGAAGCCTAACAGGTCGCCACCGATGCCATAGTCCGCCAGCAGCGCCGCCCCCTCGGTTGCCGCGAGACCCGCCAACTCTTGCCAGCAGTTGAACTCGCGCAACTCCGGGCGTTCCCGCGTCGTCACCAGCAGCGCGCTTTGGTCGCCATACTCCAGCCAGCGCCGCACGAAGTCGTCATAAAACGGACTGGCAAACCCGCGATCCTCTGCTCGCAGCAGACTCTCCAGATTGTCCAGCACCAGCAAGCGCGGCCGCTCCCGCAAGCAGTTCAGCAGCGCCCCGCCCAAGTTTTGCTCCTCCTCCGGCACTGCTGCCCCAAAGGCCGCCAACACCTGCCTCGCCAAACTGGCAAAGGTCGCCCCCGTCCCCACATCCGCCCAGAAACACTGCGGATAGGCCGCCGCGATCTTCGGCTCCGCGAGCAACTTCGCCGCCAAGCTCGACTTACCAACGCCGCCAATACCAACAATGCCCACCGCCGCACGCCGCTCCGCCAGCAGCCAGCGCTGAAGCTGCTGCAACTCAGCCGCGCGGCCCTGCCAGTGCCGCAACGGCTTCGGCGGTTGACTCTCCACCAGCGACCCCACCGAGGCTGGAGGCTCGCCTACCTGCTCTAGCGCCGTCAGTAGCTCACCAACCTGTTGAGGGGTAAACGTGAACCGCTCGATTTGTTTGGGCGTACAGTTGAGCGTGAGATTGAGGTTGAAGTTGACAATCCCCGCAAGCAGCTTGGCGATCTGTGTCAGACTGCTTTGGTCAAAGCTCTGACCTGTCAGCTCAATCGGTTGGGAGTCCGTCATGGGTGTGGCCGGCTAGCGACATAAGGCTAGAAGCTGACATTCTCTGCCTGGATCGAGCCGACCTGCTTGAACGTGCTCTGGTCGTGGGATTCGCCCTGCATCGTGACTGTGGTTTGACTGGCGTTCAACTCGTTGCGAACCTGCCGCGCCAGCCCTTGCAACTCCTGCGCGAAACCCGGATCGGCACTCATCTCCGTTTGCAACAGTGGCGTCACCTGACTCACGGCCGCTGGCGAGGGATTCGCCTCCACCGCCGCCAGCACCGTCGCCGCTTCCGGCTGACCGCTGAACCGCTGCTTAATCTTGCCCCACAGCGCGAGGCTCTTTGCCAGGCCGCCTTCTGTCAGCTTGCCAACGCTCGTCCCGACCAGCGCCCCCAGCGCTAACTCGGCAATCTTCTCGGCCGCAAACACTTCTGCCACCATTGCCCAGCATCCTCGCTGAAATTCTCCTCTGTTTTAGCACCAATTATTTCTGGCACGCCAGCCAATTACGCGCTAATCTCAAGGCTATGAAACGCTTCAACATCTGCCACCACCTGCGCTGCCCACACGCCCACTGGCACGAGTGCGATCGCTTCGGCCACCCCATGCAGTGCCCCCTCGCCCGCCACGAAGCGATCGCCTCCAACCAAAGCCACCTGCTCGCCGACATCGCCGCGCCCCTCGACATCAACGCCCTGCGCGACCAGCTCCACGCTGAGGTGCTCAGCACCGAGCGATCGCAAATCCGCCGGCAACTGCAAGCCGCAAGCGGCCTCCAGGAGCCCAGGACCTGGGAAGTCATCCGGCTTTGCTAAAAACCGAGCGTCTCGCCGCCCCGCGCCCCGTCCCGAGGCTCCCCATCGCCCCCCAGCCCCCAGGCCCAGCCCAGCGCGATCCTGTGTCACAATGAAAACCGTCGCGGTTTTGCCCCTGGCCCCAGGGCAGACCAGGCCCCCTGTCCCTCGAGTTGCCCCCACAGATTTTATGACTGCCATTGCCCCCGCACCGCCCGCCACTCGCCGCGTCGTCTTTCCCTTCACCGCGATCGTCGGCCAAGCAGAAATGAAGCTGGCGCTGCTGCTGAACGTGATTGATCCCAAAATTGGTGGCGTGATGATCATGGGCGATCGCGGCACCGGCAAATCCACCACCATCCGCGCCCTCGCCGACCTCCTGCCCGAAATCGAAGTCGTCGCCAACGACCCCTTCAGCAGCGACCCCCACGACCCCGAAGCCATGAGCGAGGCCGTGCGCCTGGCGATCGCCGCCGGCCAGACCCCCGACGTGACCCAAAAGAAAGTGACCATGGTAGACCTCCCCCTGGGGGCCACCGAAGATCGCGTCTGCGGCACCATCGACATCGAAAAAGCCCTCTCCGAAGGCGTCAAGGCCTTCGAGCCCGGCCTGCTCGCCAAAGCCAATCGCGGCATCCTCTACGTGGACGAAGTGAACCTCCTGGATGACCACCTCGTCGATGTCCTGCTCGACGCCGCCGCTAGCGGCTGGAACACCGTCGAGCGAGAAGGCATCTCCATCCGCCACCCCGCCCGCTTCGTTCTGGTCGGCTCCGGCAACCCCGAGGAGGGCGAACTGCGGCCCCAGTTGCTCGACCGCTTCGGGATGCACGCCGAGATCCGCACCGTCAAAGAGCCAGCCCTGCGAGTGCAGATCGTCGAGCAGCGGTCCGAATTTGACCGCGCCCCCGCCGACTTCTGCCAGCGCTACCAAGCGCAGCAAGAGCACCTGCAACAGCAGCTCGTCCAGGCCCAGGAGCGCTTGCCCCAGGTGACGATCGACCAAGACCTCAAAATCAACATTTCCGCCGTCTGTGCCGAACTCGACGTAGACGGCCTGCGGGGCGATATTGTCACCAATCGGGCTGCCAAGGCCCTGACCGCCTTGGAGGGGCGCACCACCGTCACGGTGGCGGACATCGGCCGCGTTGTCACCCTCTGCCTGCGCCACCGCCTGCGGAAAGATCCCCTCGAGGCGATCGATTCTGGCTACAAGGTGCAGAAAGTCTTCCGACACGTGTTTGACCTAGCCGAGCCCGAGGCCTAGCGGGTTCTGACCCCTCGAGTCCATACTGGGGTAGATGAGGCGCATCTCAGTTAGATAAGTTGGCCCTCATCCCCCGGCCCCTTCTCCCAAGTAGGGCGAAGGGGAGTCTC
>CAYNIP010000101.1:0-5384 GCA_964397305.1 uncultured bacterium | reverse complement strand
CCTTCGCTAAACCCTCACCCCAACCCCTCTCCCAAGTTGGGAGAGGGGCTTCTAACTTCCCTTCTCCCAGCTTGGGGGAAGGGGCCGGGGGATGAGGGGCCCGTAACCCTGAAGAGGGCTACACTATGCTCCTTGAACCATAGCCCAAAATTCAGGGGAGCTGCGCTTTTTTTCGTTCACCCGAGGAACTTTGAAGCCATATCGCAAGAGCTTCGGACAAGCTATGTTAGGTTAATTGACCAGACTTTATATCAGACGGCAAAACTCAGCAAGCCCTACCCTCAAAGTATTGCAACCGGTCTGAACTGGGGGCTTAGGACCACTATTCTGCCCGATCGCAAGGCCCTCAAAAACCGGCTGGCTGTTGGGACCCGGCTGCCCCTTGGAGAGCGCGTTGTACGGTTGCCACAATCTGGGCTTTGCTGAGGCCGTGGCGCTGGTGGAGGTAGTCTTGGGAGCCGGAGAGGCCGTCGGGGACTTGGCGAACCCCGCAGCGAATCAGGCGGCAGGCACAGCCCGACTCCGCGATCGCCTCCGCCACCAGGGAACCCACTCCACCCGTGATGTAGTGGGCTTCCACCGAGACCGCCAGCGGGACTTGGCGGAGCCAGTGGGTGAGGGGCTCCAGCGGTGCGGGGTTGAGGCTGGCGAGGATGGCTACCGTGCTGTCGATGCCGGCCGTCCGTAGCGAGGCCGCCGCGGCGACGACTTCGCGACTGATGCTGCCCATGGTCACGAGCAGCACATCACGACCCTGGCCCAAGCATTCCAGGTCTCCTAACCCAAAGCGGCCTTCGAGTCCTGGCACGAGATTGCGATCATCCTTACCGAGGCGGTAATAGACGGGCTGCGGCTGTTCCCAAGTGGCCAGGAGGGCGCTGCGAGCTTGGGCATAGTCAGCGGGGGCGAGGGTGATCAGGCCTGGCTGGAGGCGCATGGCTCCAATGTCTTCCAGGCCGTGGTGGGTGGAGCCGGCGTGGCCGTATTCAAAACCGCCGCCGACGCCGATCACCCGCACGGGCAGTTGCTGCAAGACCGGGCCGTTGCGGAGGAACTCGTAGGGCCGCAGCGAGGCAAAGGTGGCGATCGAGTACAGGAAGGGCAGGAAGCCCGCTTCGGCTAGGCCCGTGGCGAGGCCAACCATGTTTTGCTCCGCCACGCCGACATTGAAGAAGCGGTCGGGGAACTGTTGGGCAAAGGGTTCCAGCACTGTGTAGCCGAGGTCGCCCGTGAGCAAGAGAACCCGGCGATCGCCTGCTGCCAGGTCTACCAGAGTTTTAATAAAAGTTTGTCGCATGGGGATTCTGTATCGGACAAGAGCAGGGGCATCCGGGCCTGACGGCCCACTGCAACGCCTGAAATCCTGGATAATCGGTCGCTGGGGTTGATGCCAACCGCCCAACGCGATCCTGACAGCGGCGGGGGGATCTCCGGCGGAGACGCGGCGCAAACAGGAGAAGTCAGGCCGTCAGCACCTGGGCTCAAGGGGTCCAATCAGCCACCAAGTCGCGCATCCGGGCCGGGGTCAAGTCCGTGACCCGAGATAGCACGACCGCTGCGCCCGCTTGCCGCAATTGTTCAGTATAGACGGGGATGCGCGCGGCGGCGGCCTGGACATGGGGGGGCAGGAGGCCAACCCCCAGCCACAGTCGCTGGGGGTGCTCCGCCCGAGCCCGGGCTACCGTCTGCATATCTCCCACGGTGTCGCCGGCATAAATCACGGGCTGCTGGGGGGGCAGACCTTCCCTCGCTTCGAGCTGGGCGATCGCCCGCAGCATTCCCGTGGGATCGGGTTTGCCGGGGGCATCCTCCATCGCCTGCAACACTGGCTCGACCAGGCCCAGGCGCTTGACCAAGACGTACTCGGCCGAGCCGCGAGTCGCGCCGCTAAAGAACCCCCAAGCGATCCCAGCGGTGGTGAGGGTTTGGAAGTAGCCCACATCGACTAAGAGCGGTTCCTGAGCGATGTAGCCATCCCAGTTCGTGCCCCGGTAGCGGGACTGAAAAAAGTCGATCACTTGGGTGTAGTCGAGGTCGATCGCCTCGCGCTCCCGGCCCTGCAAGAACCAGTATCGCAGGATCAGTTCGCGGGAGGCTTCCCAGTCGTTGTTCCAGATCCCCTCGGCCTTGAGTTGGTCGATGTCAGTCAAGCTGGGCCGGTAGGCCCCTTGGGTGAAGGTCTCCACCGTGTCGGCGATCGCCCGCCGATAGGAACCGCTCACATCACGAATCACACCGTCAATATCAAAGATCGCCAGCATCTTGTCACCCCTCCAGGCATAAAACTCCCCAGGACCTCGCGGCAACCTTGAGAGTTAGGCTATAATGATAAATTGTGAATTTGGTAGGAACTTGGTGGATAGCAACGTCACAGAACTTCCCACAGATGCCCGCTTTGTCCTCAAAATCCTTTGGCTCGACGCAAACGTGGCGATCGCTGTCGATCAGGTCGTTGGCAAAGGCACAAGCCCGCTGACGCCCTACTATTTCTGGCCACGGCATGATGCCTGGGAGCAACTCAAGCAAGAATTGGAAAGCAAAAGCTGGATCGCTGAACCGGAGCGCGTTGCCTTGCTGAACAAGGCGACTGAAGTGATCAACTTTTGGCAAGAACATGGCAAGAAAACGTCCATGGGTGCAGCTCAGGAGAAATTCCCAGAAGTCCTATTTACCGGCAGCAATTAGGGCTGTGGCGGTCAAGTCCGACTTGAGCGGACGCTAGCTGAAGCCAGGATGAGGAATGCGGCAACCGCTCCGGGGGTTGCTCAAACCCTCAGCCTGCCACCAGCAGAGTCAAGCCCAGGCTCTCCCCCCGGCGAGGTGGCCCCACCGGGGGAATCCTGCTCCCTAGAGGCTTGCAGGCGTGACACCGCCCGCCGCTTGCAGGAGGGCACGTAGGCGCTTCACCGTCTGCTCCGCCTGCATTTTGCTAGAGCGATCTTCCTCTTTCACTGCCGCCAGTTCCGCCTCAGCCGTGGTGAGAGCGGCTTGGGTCACCTCGCGGTCAATGCGATCGCCCCGCTCCGCCCCATTCACCAGCACTGTGACGGTATTATTTTCCACTTCGGCAAAGCCTCCGAGCAGGGCGATCACCAGCCAATCCTGATTCGCTCGCAGCCGCATCACCCCCACATCCAGGGCCGTCAGCAGCGGGGCGTGGTTGGTCAAGATCCCCAGTTGCCCCGTCGTACTCGGCAAGATCACCTCTTCCGCAGCGTCATCCCACACCGTCTTATCGGGGGCAATGACGCGAACCTGTAATGCCATGCGCTTCGCTTCCTAACAATGAACTGTCCTGTTGAGCCCCCGGAGCCCCCAGCGACGGGCGACTCCGGGGGCGATCGCCTTAGCCCTTCAGCTTCTCAGCTTTTGCCTTGGCTTCTTCAATATTGCCCACCAGGTAGAAGGCCTGTTCCGGCAGGTCGTCCAACTCACCGTTCAGGATCATCTGGAAACCCTTGATCGTTTCCTCCAGGGTGACATACTTGCCCGGAGCCCCCGTAAAGACCTCCGCCACAAAGAAAGGCTGGGACAGGAAGCGCTCAACCTTCCGGGCCCGATCCACCGTGCGCCGATCGTCTTCCGAGAGTTCATCCAGGCCAAGAATAGCGATGATGTCTTGCAACTCCTTGTAGCGCTGCAAAGTCGCTTGCACCGACCGGGCTGTGTCGTAGTGCTCTGCCCCCACAATGTCCGGCTGCAACATCGTCGAGTTGGAGTTCAGGGGGTCCACCGCCGGGTAGATGCCCTTCGAGGCCAGGGAACGGGAGAGCACCGTCGTCCCATCCAAGTGAGCGAAGGTGGTAGCTGGCGCGGGGTCGGTCAAGTCGTCCGCTGGCACATAGACAGCCTGAATCGACGTGATCGACCCTTCCTTCGTCGAAGCGATCCGCTCTTGCAGCTCACCCATGTCCGTGCCCAGGGTTGGCTGGTAGCCCACCGCCGAGGGCATCCGGCCCAAGAGCGCCGACACCTCAGAGCCCGCTTGCACAAAGCGGAAAATATTGTCAATAAACAGCAGCACGTCCTGCTTGTTGACATCACGGAAGTACTCCGCCATAGTCAAGGCCGACAGCCCTACCCGCATCCGGGCTCCGGGGGGCTCGTTCATCTGGCCGTAAACTAGGGCGATCTTGGACTCGTTAAGGTTGTCCGGGTTGATGACCTTGGACTCGATCATTTCGTTGTAGAGGTCATTGCCCTCGCGGGTGCGCTCGCCCACACCGCCGAACACCGACACACCGCCGTGGTTAATGGCGATGTTGTTGATCAGTTCCATCATGATCACGGTTTTGCCCACGCCCGCGCCACCGAAGAGGCCGATCTTGCCGCCGCGTCGGTAGGGGGTCAGCAAATCGATCACCTTGATGCCGGTTTCAAACACCGTCGGCTTAGTTTCCAGATCGACGAGCTTCGGCGCTTCGCGGTGAATCGGGAAGGTTTCCGAGGTTCCCACCGCGCCTTTGTTATCGACCGGCTCGCCCAGGACGTTGAAAATACGACCCAGCGTCACCTTACCCACGGGGACGCTGATCGGCGCCCCCGTATCCACAGCCTCCATGCCTCGAACCAAGCCATCCGTGCTGCTCATGGCCACGGCGCGAACTTTGTGGTCGCCGAGGAGCTGCTGCACTTCGCAGGTTACAGCAACATCATTGCCCGCCGAATTCTTGCCGGAGACGCGGAGGGCGTTGTAGATCTTCGGCATCTCGCCGCTGGGAAATCCGACATCGACGACCGGGCCGATAACCTGGATAATCCGACCAGTCCCCGTCTTCTCTGTTGTGGCTACCATGCTTGTGTCTTCGTGTAGTAGTTCGCTCGCTGTCCGTCCAGACCACCGCCCCAGGCCCGCTTAGACTGGAGGTGGGAGGGAGGGGGGACGAACAATCTTAAGCTGGCGTGAAATTTTCCACCTCTCAGATTACCACCCTTTCGCGCGCTTACTGGGCCGGGTTCGCGCCTCGCGATCGCCGGGCTACTGCCGACTCAGCCCGGTGGTTATCCTGTAGCAGCAGTCCAGCAGCGGTCAGAAAAAGGCTGAGGGCTTCAGCTTGGAGACTCCCCTTCGCCCTACTTGGGAGAAGGGGCCGGGGAATGTAGACGCGCAACGGCTTCTCGCCATGGGCCAACTTGCCCAACTGAGATGCACCCACTCCCCTGCCTCTATATCACTGATGACCGGCGCAAATTTTCCTCAACCTTTACGGTGGCTGAACTCATCGATACTTGGCTTTTTGGCAGGCTTCAATTCCTTGCTTTTCGAGCACTGATGCTTAAAGATCCCCTCCACAGCGTCAAACTTCAAACCCTCCTCGCGACCTACTTGCGTCAGGCTCGATTGTTGCACTCGTCGGTAAAGGGCTTCTTCATACCGTCGGGTG
>CAYNIP010000100.1:0-5386 GCA_964397305.1 uncultured bacterium | reverse complement strand
GTAGCGCTTGCCAGGTCGGTTCAAAAGCTCCGGCCGGGGATCATCCTTCGCGTTACAGTTTGTTCAGTAATCTGTATTTGACTGAGCAATATTTCTGGCTGCCTTGAAGCTATAAACCTTGCTCTGAGCTGTCACGCCGACCCAGTTTTGGGAGCCGGGAAGTCAATCCTGAAGCTGTTCCTTTGGGTCATCTCGCAGTGCCTAGCGTTGGGTTGTCATGCCGGTGAGGATTGCGGCTAGGACTCCCCTCTCATCCTGTATTGATGGCAGACTCTAGGGTTCTGGTGCGACCAGGTGCTAGGATCAGGGCGCTAGTAGGGCGGCTCCAGCACTGTTTTGCGACTCGATCCGTTAAGCTGGCTTGGGCAGGATTTATCAAGGGTAGACATGGCAGACGCGGAGAGGGCGGCATTCCAGTACCTAGGCCAGGCCCTCGGTCAAATTGTGATGGGTCAGGCTGCCATTGTGGAGCAGTTGTTGGTGGCCTTGCTCAGTGGTGGCCATGTCATTCTGGAGGGTGTGCCCGGAACGGGGAAGACGCTGCTGGTGAAGGCGATCGCCCGCCTGATCGCCGCTGAGTTTCGCCGCATTCAGCTCACCCCCGACATTCTCCCGGCTGACATCCTGGGTACGAGCATTTTTGACCTGAGCAGCCGCAGCTTCACTCTCAAGCAGGGGCCTGTGTTCACCGAGATTCTGCTCGCTGATGAAATCAACCGCACGCCCCCGAAGACTCAAGCGGCCTTGCTCGAGGCGATGGAGGAGCAGCAAGTGACTCTCGACGGCGACACCCTGTTCTTGCCGGAACTGTTCTGGACGGTGGCGACCCAAAATCCCCTGGAGTTTGAAGGAACTTATCCGCTGCCCGAGGCTCAGCTTGATCGTTTTCTGTTCAAACTACTCGTCAGCTACCCTGATCCGGAGGCCGAGCGCCAGATGTTGCTCAAGGCGCAACGGGGGCTGGGGGCCCAGCGGGCTGAGCTGGCCCAGCTCCAGCCCGTGGCTAATGTCATGATGATTCTCCAGGCTCGCCAGGCCGTGGGGACCGTGAAGATTTCCCCGGCGCTGCTGGACTATGTGCTGGCCCTGGTGCAACGCTCGCGCCAAGCGGCTGACTTGGCCCTGGGGGCCTCGCCCCGGGCGGCGATCGCCTGGCTCCAGGCCAGCAAGGCTCGGGCCTGGCTCCAGGGGCGGGATTATGTCACGCCGGATGATGTCAAGGTGCTGGCGGCTCCGCTGCTGCGTCACCGGCTGCTGCTCGAGCCGGAAGCGCAACTGGACGGTGTGCCGATCGAGCAGGCGATCGCCAAGGTCGTGGCCCAAGTGCCCGTGCCCCGTTGAGCAGGGAGCCGGCCGCAATGTGGCAAGATAGCTCCAGCCGGAATGGAGGGAGAGAGCCCCATGCAATGGATTGATTGGTTGATCGTGCTGGCCTACTTGGTGTTAGCCATGGGCTTGGGGCTCTATCTGACGCGGCGCGGGGCCAAGAGTATGGTGGATTTCTTTGTCTCCGGGCGATCGCTTCCCTGGTGGCTGGCGGGGACCAGCATGGCGGCGACGACCTTTTCCATTGACACGCCCCTGTACATCGCTGGGGTCGTGGCGACGCGCGGGATCGCGGGCAACTGGGAATGGTGGAACTTTGCGATCGCCCACGTCATTCTCATCTACATCTTTGCGCGGCTCTGGCGACGGTCGGAGATCGTCACCGACGCGGAGTTGACGGAGCTGCGCTACGGTGGCGCGATGGCGGCCACCCTGCGGGGGGTGAAGGCCTTTCTCTTTGCCGTGCCGATCAATTGCATCGGCATCGGCTATGCCATGTTGGCCATGGTTAAGGTCGTGGACGCCCTGGAACTCTGGCAAAGTCTGGGGCTCGAGCCGGGGGGAAATCTCAAGCTCCTGAGTGTCATCGGTGTCAGCCTGTTCGTCCTGATCTACTCTGGCTTCTCGGGTCTCTGGGGAGTCGTCGCCACCGACTTCTTCCAGTTTTTCCTCGCCCTGTTTGGGGCGATTCTGGTGGCGGTGGTGGCTGTAAACAGCGTCGGCGGTATCAGTCCCCTGATTGAGCAGGTTCAAGCCCAGACGGACTTCGACGCCCTTGCGTTTCTCCCCCTGACGAGCGGCTGGCGTTGGAGTGATGCGGCCGGGATCAGCGGCACGACGTTCGCCGCCTACCTCCTGGTGCAGTGGTGGTCCTTCCGGCGCAGCGATGGCGGGGGTGAGTTTATCCAGCGCCTGGCGGCGGCTCGAGACGAGCGGGAGGCGGAGCGGGCGGCCTGGTGGTTTAACCTGCTCCACTACATCGTCCGCACCTGGCCCTGGGTGGTGGTGGCCTTGGTGGCGATCGCCGTGTTTCCCGACTTGGAGGACCCTGAGCTGGGCTATCCTAAGCTGATGCTGGCCTTCTTGCCCACCGGCCTCCTGGGTCTGGTCGTCGCCTCCTTGGTGGCCGCTTTTATGAGCACGGTGTCTACGTCGATCAACTGGGGCGCGTCGTATTTAACCAACGACCTCTACCTGCGCTTCCTGCGCTCTGAGGCAACCCAGGCAGAACTGGTGCTGGCGGGCCGCTTGGCCTCGATTTTGGTGACGATCTTGGGGGCGATCGCTGCCTTCTATGCTGAGAATGTCGGCACAGTCTTCCGCCTCGTGATCGCGATGGGCACAGGGCCAGGACTGATGTTGATCCTGCGCTGGTTCTGGTGGCGCATCAATGCGGCGGCCGAGCTGGCGGCCCTGGTATCTGGTCTGGGGATCGGCCTGATCACCAGCCTCACGCCCGCCCTCAGCCAAGGGCCCCTAGCCGATTTCGGCCTGCGGCTGTTC
Organism: uncultured bacterium; assembly: GCA_964397305.1. Classification (GTDB taxonomy): domain Bacteria; phylum Cyanobacteriota; class Cyanobacteriia; order Cyanobacteriales; family Spirulinaceae; genus JAAUTY01. Next base: position 2,557 of record CAYNIP010000100.1, on the reverse strand, counting down.
GTGATTTCTGGCTTGACGGCGATTATCTGGATCGGAGCCATGCTGCTGACGCCGCCGGAGTCGGAGGAGACGCTCCTGGCCTTTTACCAAAAGGTGCGACCGGGGGGCCCAGGCTGGCAGCGGCAACGGCAACAAAGCGGCCTCGAGCCATTGCAAGACCTGGGCCGCGATAGCCTTAAGGTCGTGGCGGCGACCCTGCTGCTCGTGGGCACGATGTTCACTGTGGGGGGATTCCTGCTGTTGCAGAGCGGAACGGGCTGGCTGTGGCTGGCGATCGCGGTCGGGGGTGGGGTCTGGCTGCGCCAGCTCAGCCGCCGTCGCATCGCACCCTTACCACGCCCTGGGCTTGAGGACGAAGACCGCCGCCCCTAACTCTGGGGTCAGGGGTGGATTGGTAGCCAGGGCTTGGTCCATTCCTAACGGGAGCGTCATCCTCTAGAGGTACATCCTGCGTTGGCGCTGCGCGATCGCTCCTCGGCGTTCCCCCGAAGCGTTCCCTGCGCTGAGGTCCAAACTCCCTGACCGTCTCCCAGGGCTGCCCCCACCACTGGGATTACGGCCAATCATTTGATAGAGTTGTTTCCGTTAAGGATGAGATGGGTCAACCACGAAATCCTTGCTAAGCAAGAATTGCAGCCATTTCAGAGGGTCTCAAAGTTGTTTGACCCCAGAAATGTTGAACGGTACGTTTGAACTACCCAAAAAAGGATATATTTAATCCTATCAGTAACCTCATCCAACAACTTAGAACTATCATCTTGAACCAATGCACGTAGCTGATATTCTCACCCATGAAAGCCTGCATCTATCGCAGTCTATCTAACAGCTTAGAGCCAAACTCTTTTGGAATCTCAACCAATTGAGGCAAGACATACCCGATCAAACAGGCGTAGATCTGAATCTCGATTCCGTTCGTGTTTTTTGTGATTAATCTGTCTAACTTAAGATGCATCTTGAGAAACTTCCAAAATAACTCAACTTGCCAGCGTGTAACTATTCAGGTCATAGAGTTGCATTGAATGCAAATCTGTGCATCTCGACGGCAAACTTCCCAGAAATGTATCTCTGGACACCAAGTTTAGTCTTAAATCGACTAAATACGGCTTTCCAAGGGTTGACTAAACAAAAAAGTCGCTCTGTCAATGCCAACACCTGAATAGTTACGATATGTCCACGTTGATACCTCGAAAATTCAGTCGTCTGAACACACTTCTCATGCTCGCCTCACCTTGATCCAGCACGAAGTGCAGCCACGTTGAGACGAAGAGAAAGGTGTTGAGGACTGGATAGTCGTCTTGTGGCAGGCGGCTAAGATAGCGCTTGACGATTTCTGGGAATTTCAATATCATAGATCCTGATTATAAATACTGGTTCTCTGGCTCCCAGTTTACCAATTTGGGTGCCTTTTTTGAGAGAAATATCCCGTCATTCAACATTTCTGACTCTTACCTACCCCAGTACGCCCAGCAATTAGGACATTGACATGACCACGTTCCCTCAAAGCCTCATGTAGAGCATCCTTAACCGCAGTCTCGAAATTGAAGTCTTCCGCAACTGTCATTACTCTACCTCTAGCAGTCTCTATAGTTATTTACAGAAAATCATGTCATCTTATAGTTTTCCCCACATCAAGCTGAAATTTACAAACCCCCAGCCATCACACAGAAACTTCAACTACTGCCCCAACCAAGTTTACGAAGCCAGCTAACGACCAAGCTCACCTGCCGCTATGAAGCGCAGCGGAATAGCGGTCAGGTGCAGCGCCTTGTTCTGCGTTTTTTGTGCAGGCTGTTTATTGCAGCGATCTGCTCTGTCCACAGTCTGACGCCCTAGGGTTCTTTATAAGCCTTTTCATGCGCTCACCAGCCCTCAGTCCAGAGGAATCCTCACTGTCGTCCCATCACCGTCCGCGAACACCTCACCCGAGTAGTGCTCCTTGATCGGGCTCACATAGTAGCGGTTCATTAGGGACCGTCTTGGAAGCGATGGTGCGAAGTGCGTGAGCGCCATTCGCTTGACACCTTGTTGCTCGGCCATAACTCCAACGTCGTTGACATCCGGGTGATACTCGCGAATGTCGTAGAAAATTACGGCATTCCGCTCGTCACCAACTTCGCGGAAGGTGTTTTCCATCAGCTCGACCAGCTCGTAGTTCATGACGTCCATGACGAGAAGATCCGCGTCTCTCGACTGATTACGCAGCTCCTCCGTGATCAGGGTGTCGCTTGAGATCACGACCTTCTTGCCCGCAAACTCAATCGTGTAGCCAAACACCGGCTCGACCGGCGGGTGCGCGACTCGAAAGGCGGTCACTACGACCCCGTCGTTTCGGTACACCTCAACGACTGTCTCCTCCGCGCTGAACTCCGAGGCCGTCGCAAAGTGGAACTCCGACGGCATCCACTCCTCGGTGTGATGCAGCGTGCGGTAGTCCGAGTCCTCGGCGTAGATGGCATTGAAACCCTGTACGATGGCGTCGGTCCCGGACGGTCCGTAGACCAAGAGATCCTTCTCCCGACCGAGCATGAAGCTTCGCTGCATGACTTCGCCAAGGTCG
>CAYNIP010000099.1:0-5794 GCA_964397305.1 uncultured bacterium | reverse complement strand
ACTCTCCCAGGAAGTATTCATACACCTGCCCCAAGAGGTCAGCCTGCCGGAGTTCTGCCTTGGGCTCGAGGGGGTCGGTCTCCAGCTCCAGTGGCCCGCCAGACTCTTCCTTAGTCCTGGCCAGGTTGACGCTGCCGATCCTGTCGATCAGCCCCCCTAAGGAAGTGGGGTCGAGCTTCTGCTGACCGTAGACCTTCGGCAAAATCCCCTTCAGCGCCTTAGGGTTGGCCTGCTCGATCGCCGCCATCGCTCCATCGACTAACTGCCCGATGGTCGGCTGTTTTGCCTGGGCCTGAAGCGTTGACCATCGGGCTGCCTCCGGTACAAAGAAGATGTTCTCGGCCTTGTACTCATCGGGATCTTCCGGGTCGGCTCCTGCGTAGTCCCCTTCCCCGGCCATCAGCTTTTCATGGAGCTGCTCAAAGGCATCAGAGATGTACTTGAGGAAAATCAACCCTAGAACGATGTGCTTGTACTCCGCAGCATCAATGTTCTTCCGCAGCTTGTCCGCTGCTTTCCAGAGCTTCTGCTCTAGGGATTCACTATCCTGCTGTTTAGGGGCTTTTGTTTTGGGCATAGCAGTTCGTCATGATTCAGTGAGGCAAGTTGGCCCTCTCTGCAAGAAGCCGCTGCGCGTCTACATCCGCCGGCCCCTGCTCCCAAAGCTGGGAGCAGGGGAACTAGAAGCACCCCCTCCAACTTGGGAGAGGGGTTGGGGTGAGGGCTGGGCGAAGGAGTACCAACATCCCGCGTAAAAGTTTGTTCACCCCAACCGCATCTTCAGCGTTCGTCACGCTGCTCATCCAGTGTAACCTGTAGGCTTGGAGTCCCATTTCAGGCCCGCTCCGGCGGGGTGCATCCTGCTTTAGCGCCGCTCTTGCCCCTGCTCCCAAGGCTGGGAGAGGACTTTGGGGGGAGAGCTGCCAATCTGGGATGTGGCGTCGGTGAGCTAGGGGAGGTGAAAGTTTGGTGAATGTTGGGTGTCTTGATTGTGTTGCCATGACCCTAGCTCTTTGCGAGGCTGACGATGAAAGCGAAACTAATTTTGCCAGCTCTGACCGAGGCCAAAAGTCCTTTCTGGCGGCCGATTAAGTACCATCTATTTCCGCCCCTGGGACTCGCCACGATTGCCAGCTACTTTGCTCCCGAAGACGAGCTGGAGCTGCAAGACGAACACGTTGAAACCCTGCACTTGGAGGACGAACCGGATCTGGTCGTGATCCAGGTTTACATCACCAACGCTTATCGGGCCTATCAAATCGCCGACCAGTATCGCCAGCGTGGTATTTACGTCGTGCTCGGTGGTCTGCACGTCACCGCCTTACCGGCGGAAGCCCAGGTCTGGGCTGATACGATCTTTCTCGGTCCGGGGGAAGATACTTGGCCAATTTTCTTGCGGGACTTTCGGGCCGGTGTGCCGCAGTCGGTCTATCGCTCAACGGTGCGATCGCTCGTCGGCGTTCCCCCGATCCGGCGCGACCTGATCCGGCGTTCCCTGTACCTAGTGCCAAACTCCCTGGTCGTCTCCCGGGGCTGCCCCCACCACTGCGATTTTTGCTACAAAGACGCCTTCTACCAGGGCGGCAAGTCGTTTTATACCCAGACCGTTGACGCTGCCTTGGCGGAAATGGCGCGCTTGCCGGGTCGCCACCTTTACTTTCTCGATGATCACCTGTTTGGCAATCCTGCCTTTGCCAGCGAGCTGTTTGCCGGGATGCGGGGAATGGGGCGGGTCTGGCAGGCGGCGGCCACCGTAACCTCGATCCTCCAGCCGGGTCTCTTAGAACAGGCTGTAGCGGCAGGGCTCCGGAGCCTGTTTGTGGGCTTTGAAAGTCTGAACCCCAACAACCTCCGGGAGCAGCACAAGTACCACAACCTCCACCGGGACTACACCACCGCGATTCAGCGGCTCCGGGATCACGGCGTGATGGTGAATGCTAGCTTTGTCTTCGGGATGGATGATGACGACGAGAGCGTATTTGCTCGCACGGTGGAGTGGGCCGTCGGTCAAGGTATTGAAACGGCAACCTTCCACGTTCTCACCCCCTATCCTGGTACGCCCCTCCATGCGCGTCTCCAAGCCCAGGGCCGGATCACCAGCACCAACTGGGAGCGGTATGACACCCGCCACGTCGTCTATCAACCAGCGCGGCTGAGTCCCGAGGCCTTGGAGGCCGGGTACTGGCGGGCTTATCGGGATTTTTACCGCTGGGGCGCGATCGCCCGAGGCGCAGCGGTAAAACCCACTTGGCCGGGGCGGCTGCGTCACCTAGCCTATGCGGGGGGCTGGAAAAAGTGTGAGCCGGTCTGGGATCTGCTGATTCGGGCTAAGCAGGTCAACCGGCTGCTGCCGGCCCTGGAGCAAGTGTTGACGAGCTTCCAGCCCTTGCCCCCTCGCCGCCGGTCCCTTGCTGAGACCGGGGCGGGTATGAGAGAATAGCTAAGTGCTAGTTAGGTGAGTTATGGTCATCGCGCCTCCTTGTTCGGTTCCCGAACTGCCGGGCTCGGCCTTGGGCCAGACCCTGGCCCTGGTGGCGGACCCGATCCGTTTCTTGGCCCGCCAACAGCAGCGCTATGGGGATACCTTCTCGGCGCGGGTGCTGGGCTGGCGATCGCCCCCCGTCCTGTTCACCGGCGATCCGGCCTGGGTGCAAGCGATTTTCACCGCGCCCCCGGAGCAGTTCGCCCTGGGGCAAGTCACCCAGGTCTTTCGGCCCCTGACGGGCGATCGCTCCCTGATTGCCCTAGACGGCCGCGAGCACCAGCGCCAGCGCCGCTTGCTGATGCCGCCCCTGCATGGCGATCGCCTGCGGGCCTACGGGGAGGCGATCACCGCGATTACCCGCCGCATCGCTGAGGCTCTCCCCCGCGATCGCGCCGTGGTCATCCGGCAGCCCCTGGCTGAGATCACGCTCCACATCATCTTGCAGGTCGTCTTCGGTCTCCAGGCCGGGCCGCGCTACGACCAGTTGCACCAGCTCATCAGCCGCCTGCTGGAGTCGATTACCGATCCGCTCTATTCCAGCCTCTTCTTTTTTCCCCTGCTGCAACAAGACTGGGGCCCCTGGAGTCCTTGGGGGCACTTCCGGCGGCGCTTGGCGGCTATTGATGCGTTGATCTTTGCGGAAATTGCGGCGCGGTCGCGGGATGCGGGCGATCGCCCTGACATTCTCAGCCTGCTGCTGGCGGCTCGAGAGGAGCAAGGGGAAGGCTTGACAGCCCAAGAGCTGCGGGATCAGTTGGTGACGCTGCTGCTCCTGGGCCATGAAACCACCGCGTCCTCCCTGGCCTGGGCCCTCTATTGGCTGCATTCCCAACCCGGGATCTTGCCCCGGCTGCGGGACGAACTGGCCGGGGTGGCAGAGCCGGAGGCGATCGCCCGGTTGCCCTACCTCAACGCTCTCTGCCAAGAGGCCCTGCGCCTCTACCCGATTGCCCTGATCGCCCAGCCTCGGGTGGTCCGCCAGCCCTTTGCCTGCCAAGGCCACGAGTTCCCCCCGGGAGCGATCCTGGTGGCCTGCATTTACCTTGCTCACCAGCGGGCAGCGACCTTTGCCGACCCTCAGTGCTTCCGGCCGGAACGGTTTCTGGAGGGTTCCTTCTCCGCCTATGAGTTCTTCCCCTTCGGCGGCGGCTCCCGCAGTTGCATTGGCGCAGCTTTTGCCCTCTACGAGATGAAGCTGATTCTGGCAACACTGCTCCAAACCTGCCAGCTCCAGTTAGCCCCCCAGGCCCCGATTCGACCGGTGCGGCGGGGCATCACCATCGTGCCTTCGGGAGGCGTGCGGCTGGTGCGGGGTTGAAGTCGTGATTGTTAAGCCCACAGGGAAGCCCCCTCGACGCGGAGCCAACCGGCCAGGAGTTCCTGTTGCTCTGGTGTCGGGTCTTCGGCGAGCACGAGGCGATAGGAGGTCGGCTGCGGTTCGCCCAGAGTCACGGTGTAGGAGGTGAGTTCATCCCGGTGAAAGGCGGTGATCAGGACCTGATCCCCCGGCTGATAGTCCCGCAGGCGATCGCTCAACTGCTCCGAAGCCACCCGCAGACCGTCCAGGGCCAGCACCTCGTCTCCCACATCCAGCCCAGCCTGGGCCGCCGGGGAACCGGCTTCGATGAACTGGACTTCAGCCCGCTCCCGATGGGCAGTGAGGCGCAGGCCAAGATGGGGGGGATTGTCCTGGGCGGGGCTGGCCTGGAGTCGCAGACCCAAGGGTGCGAAGGCCTCCTCAAAGGGCAAGTCGTCCAGGCCGTCGATGTAGCGGGCGTAGAAGTCGCCGAGGTCAAAACCCGCAACGGCTTCTAGCACGCCCCGCAGGTCGGCCGGGGTAAAGCCCCGTTCCTCGCGACCAAATTGCTGCCACATCTGTTGCAGTACTTGATTGAGCGATCGCTGATTCCGGTGTCGTGCCCGGATGGTCAAATCGAGCAGCAGGGAAACCAGCTCCCCCTTCAGGTAATAGGAAATCTGGGCATTGTCGCTATTGGCATCGCGGCGGTAGAGCTTGATCCAAGCATCAAAGCTAGATTCACTCAGGGGCTGAACCTTGCGCCCGGGGGTGAGCAAGAAGCGGGTGATATCTTTGCCCAACAAATCCAGAACAGCACGCCCACCGTAGATCCCAGCCCAGCAGGGAATGAGGGTGTCGTAGTAACTGGTAGTTCCTTCACAAAACCAGAGGGACGGGGTGTAGTTTTCCTGGTCGTAGTCAAAGGTTTCCAGGGCCCGAGGCCGGATGCGTTTGACGTTCCAGAGGTGGAAAAATTCATGGGCTACCAATTGCAAAAAGCGGTTGTAGCGGTCCGTATTTCGGAACCCAAAGCGGGGATAGATCAGGGAGCAGGAATTTTTGTGCTCCAAGCCGCCAAAGCTGTTGGCAACTAAGTGGAGGATGAACAGGTAGTGCTCGTAGGGTAGCTCCCCAAACAGGTCCGCTTCGGTTTCGATCAGGCGGCGGATGTCGGCGATCGCCCGTTCAGCCTCAAGATTTCCCCAGCCCCAAACCGCGAGTTGGTGGGGTTTACCGCGCACGGTGAACTCATAGCAGGCGTGGGCTCCGATCTCAAAGGGACTGTCCACCAACGTATCAAAATCCTGGGCCAGGAACTGGTTCGGCTGCTCCGTGGCGGGCAGGGCCGTGGTGACGCGCCAGTCCGGGTGGGGCGGCCGGATGCTGACGCGCAGGGGCTGGTGCGCTTGGCCGGGAACATACATGAACAGGGCCGCGCCGTTGAAATAGCCGTGGCTGGCGTCGAGGTGGTTGGTGCGGACGCTGAGATCGTTAGCAAAAACTCGGTAGTGGAGGGTGAAATCCCGAACACCCTCGGTTTGAATCTGCCAGTGATTTTTCGCCTGTTTATGGCTGGGCAGGGGGCGATCGCCCGCCGCCCGCTCCCCCAAACCGGCCCAAGCCGTGAACGCTTGCACTTGTTTCGCATACTCCCGCACCAAGTAGGAGCCGGGGGTCCAAACAGGCATCTTCAGATCACAGGTCGGCTCTGACCAGGACTCGATCTGGAGCGTCACCTCAAACAGGTGGTTAGCCGGGTCGGGGAGCGCCACCTCATAGTGGAACCGGGGCGAGGCAATGATAGCAGGGGCAGCGCGGCGGGCAATGGCTTCAGTCATGGAGAGCGGTGCGCGGGGCAGTCGTTCTAAGATATCGAGGTAACAATGATTATGGCCTATTGTTCCGGGATTGTTCCGGGATAGCCATCTCGGCGGGTGGACGAAACTTTGCGCGGGATGTTGGTACTCCTTAGTTAGACCCTCACCCCAACCCCTCTCCCAAGTTGTTAG
>CAYNIP010000098.1:0-5959 GCA_964397305.1 uncultured bacterium | reverse complement strand
ATTGAAAAAAAATTGCTGCTAATGGTGAATAAAAAAATTATACCAGAAACGATATACAAAAGTACAGTGAAGTAATTGCTACTTTTTTTATTACCGCCGCGTGCGAAAAACAGTCCAATTGACCACCCTAGAATGAAGAGACCGCTCGTCAAAAAATCGAATTCTTCAGCAGCAAAAGTACTATAAATCGGGGCAACCAAGAGAATCGCTGCAATCGGCACTAGTATTGTCAACCACCAACTCTGCTCAGCGTAGCGCCGCAGTCTGGGGTTGTCAGCAAACTCAGCTCGTAGTACCCAAGCATTGCCAAATGCTGATAGTTGCGGATGAAGGCTATTCACATAATTTTGGAGTGTATAGGGTTTGAAATATGTCCAACACAGGATTTGCAAGCACTCGCGCCAAAACGCCCAAGATCGCAGCATTGAATCACCCATAACGATCGCCACAGTATCCAGCTTAACCGCCCAAAACCTTCTCAGCCAATTCTTTGAAATCTTGCCAAGGCACAACTTGCAAAACTGCGAGAGCAACCATCCCTAGAATGACCATTCCCACCAGCCAACTCTTGACCGCATCGAGATTTGCCCCAACATAGTTTGCCAACCGGCCAACCCGAATCGGCACTTCCCAGACCAACCAGCGCAACGGCCGCCAGCGGCGCGGATCGTGCCGCGACAGCGCCAGCCGATTTGCCTGCCGGTCAAACTCCCGCTTCGCCCACTGCTGCGACTTAGCGTGGACCTTCGCCTCCCACAACTTCGACGCCGCCAACTGCAACAAATACGGATGCCGCCCGCCCCAGCGCTTCGCCACCTCTCGCTGCTGATAACTCAGCGCGGCTTCTGCCGCTGTATCAAACCCTGGCGGTAGGCGCAGCAGCGCCCGCACCTCATAGTCCACAAAACTGGTCAGCGGCTCAATGTACATCACGTTAGGCAACCTGGATAACTGCGAATATTGGCGCAGGTAAGCATCCAAGGCCCGCTGGGACGCCACCACCACCATCAACACCTGCCGATCCAACAAGGCCCGCAAGTGGTCGAAAAAATGGTCGTCGAACTGCTCTGGCTGCTCCAAGAACTCCTCAAACTCATCCAGACAGACCGCAGGCAACACGCCCCGCTCGTGCCAGGCATCCAGGGCCGCCGAGAATTGGCAGCGATCTAAATTATCAACAACGCCCCAAGCTGCCATCAGCTCTGGCTTTTGCTGAGCTTGCGCCCAGTGCAGGAGCTTCTGGGCCACCGCCTGATAAAAGCCGGCCTGCTCTTGGCACTGCGCTTGCTTCAGCGACAGGTAGATCAGGGCATAGACGCGGTTAGGATTTGCTTGGCGTGCCTGCACCCGCTGCTCGTAGGTGAGAAAAAAGTGATAGAGCAGTGACGACTTGCCGATGCGCGGCTCGCCCACCACATTGACACTGATCGGCTGCGCTCCGACCAGCTTCTCTGTCAGCGATCGCAGCACCTCCTCCCGCCCCACGAAGTAGCGCGAGTCGGTAATCATCGACCCCGCGTAGAACGGACATTCCGCCTGCCCTGTTGCCATCCTCGCCGCCCACTCGATCGGCTTCATTCTAGCCCAGCCCGCCCCCGCTACGATGGGAGCGAAGGCGATGCCCGTCGTCGCAGCGCCTGCGGATGGAACCGGATGGAACCCAACGTCATTGACATCAGTGATCGCACGCCCGAGCAAATTGCCCGCGCCTGCCAATGGCTAGAGGATTCTGTAGCCCCCGGAGCTGACCGCAGCAGGGTCGGGAGCAACGCTGGTCCACAAGCGCTACTACGGTTGAACCCAGCCTAGACGGGGTGCATCCCACGAACGGCCGCTCAGGGTCTTGCGGGGCCCGGCTGCTGTGCTCAGGATTCTGGGCACGAGGCCTCAAGGCCGTCCTCACCGCCCCCTTGGTGGGTCGTTTTCACCCACTTGAGGCGCTTGGGCCGGATGGACATCCGGCCCGTCGTGCAGGGCATGACGATCAGCCAGTGGATCATGTACAGTGCCCCCTGGAGCGTTTGCCGCAGGGCGCGCCAACCGGCCGCGAGCCAGGAAGTCGTCTGGCGGTGCTGGCGATAGAGGCTGAGGAACATCCCCACCATCGCTAGGGCGAAGATGACGCCCGACAGGGGATAGAGCCGGGGGGATTGCCAGCGGAGCAGGGCCATGCAGAAATCTGGGATTGCGGCTGTGGGCAGGACGTACTGCACGGCGGCAAAGAAGGCGAGGTCCAGGGACTTGGCCCAGCCGAGGCGATTGCGGGCGAGCCAGCGCCAATAGTCGAGGTAGCGTTGGTAGCCGCCTTCCGCCCAGCGATTGCGTTGATGCCAGAGGGCCTGGGCGGTCGTCACCCCCTCTTCCCCTACGGCCGGTTGCGGGCAGACCGCAATATCCCAGCCGTCCAGGTGGAGGCGAATCGTCAGATCGAGATCATCGGTGATCGTCTGTTCATTCCAGCGACCGCAGCTCTCCAGGGCCGTGCGGCGGACAAACTGGCCGTTGCCCCGCAATTCCCCCAGGCCCCAGACGGCTACCCGCTGTTGTTGCCAGTAGGCATCGAGGCGCATTTCTGACGCTTGGCCTTGGGTCCAGAAATTGTCCTTGGCGTTGGCGATCGCCTTTCGCAGTTGCAGGGCCCCCACCTGGGGCGGGTCGAAGTAGGGCACGACCTGCCGCAAGAGATCCAGGGGAACCGTTGCATCGGCATCAAAGACGCCAATAATATCGCCCTGAACCCGGCGGAGCACCTGATTGAGGGCTCCGGACTTGCCCCCGGTGGCCCCGGCCGGGCGGCTGACCCAGTGCAACTGAGGGTACTCCGTTGCCAGGTCTTCTAAAATTGCCGGGGTACGGTCGGTGCTAGCGTCATCGACAACCCAGACTTCGTAGCGATCGCGCGGGTAGTCCAGGCTGCACAAGCGCCGCGCCAAACGACCAATCACCGCTTCCTCATTCTTGGCCGCCACGAGCAGAGCCACGCGGGGAGAGGCCGCGAGGGCGGCATCGGTCAGGGGAGCGGGGGGCGGGGCGGGGCGAGCTGCGATCAGCCGCAGGGAGAGCAGGGCGGCGACCCCGGCCAGGGCCAGCACGAACCAGAAGCCCCAAGACACCAGATGGACGGCCACCGTCACCCCCCAGATTGCCATCAGGACAAAGGCGGCTTTGCTGCGGCGGCCCGCCATGCCCTGAAAGAAGTCACTGCGAAACTCCTCCTCGTCGGCTTCTGGGTCATCCCAGTCAGGGAGGAGGGAGCCAAGGGGATCGGAATCAGAGCGGGCGTCTTCGGGGAACCAGTCGTTGTTAATAGCCATGGGTAGAAATGGCAATCTCCGGGGTGACGAAACGCTTTTAGGACAGACCGCCGGCGGGGGAACCTGCTGACCCAAGGACCAGCACGGCAACCCGGCTGCACGGCGAAATTTTGCGACTTTTGCCCCTTATTCTAGCGAAAACTGTTACGATTCTTTAACGAATCGGGTTGCGCGGTCCCGCTCCTCAGGCCGACAACTGGTGGGATGCAGGTATTACCACTCAATGGTGGGATAGGGTCAATGCTAGGGACTTGGACCGGGGCGATCGCCCTAGGCTTGGCATCATTACTCTGGGTAGAACTGGTGCGGGATGTTTATCATGTCCTCGCCCATGCTTGGCCCCCCCTCTACCGGCTCCATGTCTGGCATCACCGCGTCTTTCGGCGCGACCTCACTCCCGTGAGCCTCGAAATCTACCGCCGCGCCCACTGGTACAATGACGTGCCAGAGGCGCTGGTCATGCTCGCCAGTAGCAGTCTGCCCCTGAGTCTGGCCCTGGCGCTCGCTTGGCCTCACCCCGGGGTGGCGGCCCTGGGCTCCCTCTACACCCTGACCTTTCTCCTGGGGGCGATCGCCCGGGGTAGCGGCCTCGCCTACGCCGACGAGCTAACGGATCTCACCCACCGACCGGGGGAGTTCCAGCAGCTCCCCGGCCGTTGGCAGGTGAACCGCTCCTACCACTGGCGGCATCACTTCGACAACCAGCAGGCCTATTACTGTGGCACGCTCACTCTGGTGGATAAGCTGATGGGAACTGCCCTCTCGCTCACGGGGAAACGCATTGCCGTTACGGGAGCCTCCGGGGCCCTGGGTCGTGCCCTGCTCTACCACCTGAAGGCGCGCGGCGCGCGGGTGATCGCGCTGACCTCCCAGCCAGAGCCGATTCACCTCGCGGATGGCTCCCAACCCTGGCGGACGTTGACCTGGCGGGTGGGGGACGAGGCGGCCTTGGCGACGGAGTTGGAGGCCATCGATATTCTGATCCTCAACCACGGCATCAATGTCCACGGCGATCGCGATGCCACCGCCATCGAGCGCTCCTACGCGGTCAATGCCTTTTCCCAATGGCGTTTGTTGGAACTCTTCCTGACGACCGTGCGCGACAATGCCGCGAAGGCAACGAAAGAAGTGTGGGTGAATACCTCCGAAGCGGAAGTGAGCCCCGCCTTTAGCCCTCTCTACGAGCTGAGCAAGCGCACCCTCGGCGATCTCGTGACCCTCCGCCGCCTGGAGGCCCCCTGCATCCTTCGCAAGCTGATCCTTGGCCCCTTCAAGAGCAGCCTCAACCCGATCGGCGTCCTCTCGGCCGACTGGGTGGCGCAGCAGATTGTGAACTTAGCGGTTCGCGACACCCGCAACATCATCGTGACGATCAATCCCTTGACCTACGTAGCCTTTCCCCTCAAGGAACTCGCCGTCTCCCTCTACTACCGCTGCTTCACCCGTCCCACCCCCCCCGCCTAGCCCCGTTTAGCAGATGTTGCTGCCCTTGGAGCCGTCCCAGCGCCTGCTGCTCAGTGCCACTCTCCTGGACTGGCTGCTGGGAGATCCTTGGGGCTGGCCCCATCCGGTGCGATGGCTGGGAGCCTACATCAACGGCTACCGTCGCTGGGCCCTGGGAACCTTTCCCCGACCCTGGCAACGGCGGGGGGCGGGGGTGGGGCTCGCCCTGAGCGCGATCGCCGGTAGCGCCAGCCTGGGTTGGCTGTTGGTCTGGGCCAGCACTCAGGTCCACTCCTGGCTGGGCCAGGCTGTCGCCGCCATTCTCCTGGCGAGCTGCCTGGCGGGGCGGAGCTTGCGGCTCGCGGCCCTGGAGGTGTTAGAGCCCCTGGAAGCGGGGGATTTGCAGGCGGCCCGCGATCGCCTCCAGCGCTACGTCGGCCGAGATACGGCTGAGTTGACCCCCCCCGAACTCTGGCGAGCCCTCCTGGAAACCGTGGCCGAGAACACGACGGATGGCGCGACCGCCCCCCTGTTCTACGCCCTCCTGGGCCTCGGGCTCCCCTGCGGTAGCGTGCCCCTCGCCCTGGGCTACAAGGCGGCCAGCACCCTGGATTCGATGGTCGGCTACCGGCGGCCCCCCTACCGGGAGCTGGGCTGGTGCAGCGCCCGCCTAGAGGATGCCTTGACCTGGCTCCCCTGCCGATTGACGGTGCTCAGCCTGGCCCTGCTATCGGGGCGACCGGGCCGCGTCTGGCGCTGGTGCTGGCGGGATGCTCGCCAAGACCCCAGCCCGAATTCCGGCTGGAGTGAATGTGCCTATGCCGCTGCCCTGGGGGTGCAGTTGGGTGGCACAAACTACTACCAGGGTCAGCCCCGAGCGAAGCCACTCTTAGGGGAACCCTGGCAGCCCCTCGGTGCTCCGGTTCTCCGGCGAGCCCTGGGCCTGATGCGCGCGACGCTGCTGCTCTGGTTGGCGATCGCCCTGCTGCTCCCGGTCTAGGGTGGACGAAAAAAAACGCGACTCCCTTGACTTTTGAGCGCTGGTTCAAGGAGCAGAGGGTAGCCCTCGATCGCTACGCGACGCTAGCGCGAACAGTGTTACGGGGGCCCCCTTTGCGAGAAGCCGCTGCGCGTCTACATCCCCCGGCCCCTGCTCCCAGAGCTGGGAGCAGGAGAGCTAGAAGCCCCTCTCCCAACTTGGG
>CAYNIP010000097.1:0-6777 GCA_964397305.1 uncultured bacterium | reverse complement strand
CAGGATTAATATACCCTTTTTTAAATAGTTCAAATGTACCGTTCAACATTTCTGGCCTAGATCGCTACCGATTGCGTCAATTTGCTTGCTGGCATATTCATAGCGCTGAACCGAAATTAGGGTAAAATCTAGGAGTAATCGGGTCTGGTAGCGCAGGACAGCCAGCTTGCTATTGAGCAATTCGAGTTGGTCGAGTTTCTGACGCGCGTAGCGGGCTAAGATAAGCCCTTCTAGCAGGTCATAGAGTCCACCCACCATCCGATCGCCAAGGTTGAATTTGTGATTGCGCGGCAAGCGGTTCAAGATTGGGATATACCATTGAATCAGGTCGTAAGCCTTTTGGACAATCGGCAACTCGTCCATTGCAATAAAACGTTAAAAATCGCAAAAAAATTTAAGGAGCGCGCTGCGCGCGCAAGAAGAGAGAAAAGAGAATTTAGTGTAGAGGGTAAAAGGGCTAAAGGGAAGAGGGAAGAGTCCTCGCCGCACCGCAGGCAACACGAAAACCGATGACGTGGCTGCGGTTGTCGCGATTGCTCCTGCCGCGGTTCGCAGAGCGGCAGTTCCACGGATTGCTGCTCCAGGAACCGCCGCGCAGCACTCTTCTAGTTTCGCTTTCATCACTGGATGACCATATAACGGCCTTGTCAGGAGCGCCCTGATAGTTGTCGTGCCAAGGATCGGCGCACCACTCCCAGACGTTCCCGTGCATATCCAGCAAACCAAAGGCGTTGGCAAATTTGAACGTCCCGCGTGGCGTCGTCTTCTCTCGGTAGACTCCCTTGGGGCCGGAGGCATAGGTGACGTTGCCACGGTAGTTGGCGAGGTCGGGGGTGATCGTCGGCCCGAAGTGAAAGGGCGTCGTTGTCCCGGCGCGACAGGCATACTCCCACTCCGCCTCGTTCGGCAGCCGGTAGTCCTTGCCAGTCAGCTTTGATAGCCGCGCGCAAAACTCTACCGCATCGTCCCAAGACACCTGCTCCACGCGCAATTCATCGCTTCCTGAAAAGTTGGACGGCTCCGGCTTGAGGCCGCGTTCGACCTTCGCCCCCTGCTGCGCCACCGCTCGCCACTGGGCCTGCGTCACCGGGAACTCACCCAAGCAGAACGGCGACACCCTCACCTCATGCTGCGGCCCTTCAGAGTCCCACCGTTGTGCCTCATTCTTCGGCGACCCCATCCGGAACTGGCCGCCCGGGATCGCCACCATCCGCAGCTTGACCCCCTTCCCCAGGTCTTCATCGAAGTACTCGGCTGTGCCGTCCCGCTCCTCGACGATCCGGCCCCGCTCATCCACCCGCACCGTCTTGAAGCTGAAGGTTAGTCGGGCTGGTTTGGTCTCAGTCGCAGGAGTCTTGGGAGTCGCAGTTTGAGGGGTTAGTTTTGCCACGATCGGTGTGACATCCTCATCTCGCAGTCCCCAGATCTGCTGGATCTCTTGCAAGCGCCGCTGGTCATTGGCCTTGAGCGGATAGCGTTGCTCCACGGCCTGGGCAAGTAGCTGCTCATAGTCCTGGAGCTTCTGCTGTCGCTGACGATGCGGCTTCAGCACTGCCAGCTCGATCTCGCGCGCCAGTTCGGCCGGGACGCCCAGCCGCTCCCGGTGTTCATCCAGGTAAACCCGACTTAGGAAACCAAACTCACCCGCCAGAAAATCGATGTCCTCCGCGTCCTCCGCATCCTCTGCCACGATCCGCTCCACCTCGCGGCGATACCCCAGCTCCGGGTCATCCTGCGGCGCACGCGCTAGCTTGATGCGATGCCCATCCCGCACCGGAAAAAACTGCGGCGTCATCGCGGGCGCTTGCTCGCACACCTTCTCACTCGCATAGCGATGCAGCTCGTCCGCCGAGATCCAGCCATCTTGGTCGCGATCCGCCGCACCCGTTTCCAGCCCCTCCACCAAAAATTGCGTGTAGATCGACAGCTCCGCATTCTTTTGCTGAAAGGAATACTGCGTCGAGTTGGATGAAGTCAGAATCGCTCGCCCCGGACCACCCAGAAATTGCTCCAGATCCAGACTGCCACCATCTTTAGCCGTCAACCCCTCACCGAATTTGCCACTGAAACAGCAATCCAGCACAGTAGCAACCCGCTCTGAAAGCGTGTTGTTCATCTGTGCCTGCAAGTAGCTCGCCGCAACCGCCGTCGGTGGAATGACCGCCCCAGCACGATCCTTTTGCGTTTTCGGCACAGTCAGGTAAAGGTTATAGTTCTGATCCAGAACACCATGACCCGAAAAATAGAACAGCAACACATCATCAGCAGCCCGGTTTACGAACAATTCGTAAATCGCCATCTCGAGTTCCTGACGGGCCGGATTCAGCAGCAGCCTCGCCTCATCAAAGCCGCCAATCTCCGCAGCCTCCAGCACACGCTTCATCGCCTGAGGATCGTTTGCGGCATTCGGCAATGCAGGCAGCCCCGATTCCGGCTGATAGTCACTGACCCCGACCAACAAGGCAATTTTCGCCACGCCTAACCCTTCAGAAACTCTTCAACCTTCGGTAATACTGCATCCAAGTCCTCCGGACGGCAAATTTCGATCGCTAGCTCGCGCCCCGTGTTCGCATCCTTCGCCGCTATCTTAATTGTGCGACCAAAGGTACGATCCGCGATGAAGCGCGTCACCTTCGCGATATTCTCCAGACTCACTTCCGCCTGGAGCAACCCCAGCACAAAACCACCAAACCCCTTCGAGTCTGCTGGCGCTTGATCAACCGATACAAAGTCCACTCGCCGCACGCCTTCAGCACGTTGGAGTTCGGAGCGTAGATTTTGGGTTGCATCCTGAAGCTTACTCTCGCTCAAGCGAGGATCGACCAGCTCGATCATCAAGTCTGCGAGTGCGTCCGTCATGGCAAAATTCTCAGGTATCGCTAGATTGCTGCCCGTATTGTAAGCGGTCATTCGGGGTTCGCTAAGCTTGAGGCGTAGCCCTATTGCACGTTGCCCAAAAACTCATGTCCGCTGCCAACCTCACCAGCGCCCAAGTCATTGACTTAGTGCAGCAACTCTCTCCCGAACAGCAACTTGAAGTCTTCAGCGTACTCCTACGCCAGCACTGGCCGCGCTGGGAATCGCTCTCGCACTACGGAGCCGAACGCGCCCGCCTCGTTGCCACCGAGCGCGGCCGTGTCTGGGACGATCTGGACGAAGCCGAATGCGAGGCATTCATCGACAACGTGCTGCACGAGGCCTGACAGAGTATGGCGAGAGACAAATTCCATCGCGCTGTCAGGTTGGGTTTGGAAAAAGAGGGCTGGGAGATCACCCACGATCCACTCCGTCTAGAATTTGGTGAAGATGATCGCGTAGAGGTTGACCTCGGAGCACAGCAAATCCTGGGAGCGCAACGGATAGGTGAGAAAATTGCGGTTGAAATCAAAAGCTTTCTGAGCGACTCCGCCCTGTTGGATTTCCATCTCGCATTAGGGCAATTTTTGAACTACCGTCTGGTCTTAAATGCCGTCGAGCCTGACCGCACGCTCTACTTAGCTGTTCCCACCTCAGCTTACGAAGCCTTTTTCGTTCGAGATCTACCGCGAGCCGCAGTCCAAACGTATCAAGTCAAGTTGATTGTCTACGAGCCGAAAGCAGAGGTAATTGAGCAATGGATCGCTTGAATGACTATCGCCAGATCGTCCAAACCCTGCTGACAGACTACGCCCAGGGCAACCCGTTAGGGGGAGAGATTGAATCAGAGACCGTGTTTGATGTCAGCGCCGATCGTTACCTGCTCGTCGATCTCGGCTGGAATGGCTCGCGCCGCATCTATGCCTGTCTGCTCCATCTCGAAATTCGCGACGGCAAAATCTGGATTCAACGCAACCAGACCGATCGCTCCCTGACCGCCGATCTCCTGGCGCTGGGCGTTCCCAAAGACGATATTGTCCTGGGACTCCAGCCGCCTGAACTGCGCCAGTACACGGGTTTGGGTGTTGGCTAGCCGCGCGCGCCATCGGGCAGCCGCATCCCTGCACGTCTTCAGGGCTTCGGCTTGAACTTCAGCGCGATGCTCGTCGTCCCCGCCACCCCCGCGCCAATCCCCAGCACCGCCAGGGAGCCATTCGCCGCCACGCCCACTGAAATCACCGCTTCCTCCAGCACCAAAGCCTGCATATTGGCCTGGGCGGCGGCCCGTTGCACGGTCCGATCCAGCACCGCCAGCAACTGCGTCAAGCTCTCCTCCAGCACCGCCGCTGGGACATCCTGAAACCTCAGCCCCGGCTCCTCCGGCAGCGCCGGGCTCGCGGACTCGCCCGCTTCGGCCCAAAGACTCGCCGCGACGCCGATCGGATCTTTGCGGCCGCTCGTCGCGGTTGCCTCGGGGGCTACACCGCCAGCCGCCGCCGTCACCACGCGGATTGTTTCGCCTGTCATCATCATCATCCTCTTGCTCAGACCTTGCCCCTGCATCCTAGAGCGGATCGCCCCCACGCGCTAAGCTGGAACCGGGTGGACGAAAAAAAGTGCGGCTCCCCTGAATTTTGAGCGCTGGTTTCAGAAGCAGAGGGTAGCCCTCTATCGCTCCGCGACGCTAGCGCGAACAGGGTTACGGGGCCCCCTCTGCGAGAAGTCGCTGCGCGTTGACCTCCCCCGGCCCCTGCTCCCCAAGCTGGGAGAAGAGGACTTAGAAGCCCCTCTCCCCACTTGGGAGAGGGGTTTGGGGTGAGGGCTTAGCTAAGGAGTACCAACATCCCGCGTAAAATTCAGAAGCCCCTCTCCCCACTTGGGAGAGGGGTTTGGGGTGAGGGCTCAGCTAAGGAGTACCAACATCCCGCGTAAAATTCAGAAGCCCCTCTCCCCACTTGGGAGAGGGGTTTGGGGTGAGGGCTCAGCTAAGGAGTACCAACATCCCGCGTAAAATTTCGTTCGCCCAAGCTGGAACTGCCTGCCCTCTAGGTAGGATGTTGTGATGTTGACCCTCGAACAACTCTGCAAAACCTACGGCCGGCGCCTTGTGCTGGATCATCTGGATCTCCATCTGCAAGCGGGGGAAATCTACGGCCTGCTGGGTCCTAATGGAGCTGGCAAAACCACCACGATCAATATCCTCTGCCAAGTTGTCGCCCCTGACCGGGGCCGGATCTGGCTGAATGGTCAGCCCCTTGGCCAGGGGAGTAAGCCTTGGCTCGGGGTGGCCCCCCAGGAGAATTTGCTCTATCGCACCCTGTCGGTGGCTGAAAATCTGCACTTTTTTGCTCAGCTTTATGGTCTGAATCGCTCGCAGCGGCGGCGGCGGGTGGCGGAGAGCTTGGCGGCTGTGAATCTGAGCGATCGCGCCCACAGCCGCGTCGAGACCCTCAGCGGCGGGATGCAGCGCCGGGTCAACATTGCCGCCGCCATCGTCCACCAGCCCAAGCTCCTGATCCTGGATGAGCCGACCACGGGCCTCGACATCGAAGCCCGCTACGAAATTTGGGAGCTGATCCGCCAGTTGCAGGCCCAGGGCATGACGATCCTGCTCACGACTCACCTGCTCGATGAGGCTGAGCGGCTCTGTCAGCGCATCGGGATTCTCAAGGCCGGCCGCATCGTTGCGGAGGGTTCCCTAGCAGACCTCCGCCAGCACGTCCCGGCTCAAGAGATCGTGGTGTTGACGACGCCGGATGAGGCCCGGGCGATCGCCCGGGCCGAGGCCCTCGGCTATCCCCACCGCCGCTACGGCCGCGACCTCGCCTTCTGGCTGCCCGAAACCCTAGAGCTGGCAGAGTTAATCGCTCGCTTTGCGGGTGTTCCCCTGGACTCGATCGCCCGCCAGCCCGTAGGCCTCGAGCATATTTACTTAGAAGTGACCCAAACCCCCCCGGCCACAACACCCGCGCCTTAGCACCATGCCCGTTGCTCCCAACGACCACCCCTTTGCTCCGGTTCGCAGCCGCTACCTCTTGCTGCTGTTCTTTGCCCTCTCGTTTTGGGTCGGCTTGGTGACGGGCCTGGCGAGCAGCCTGATCGGCCTCGACTTCAACGATCCCCTGCTGACTTACCTGGTCTTCATTCTCAGCGTCAGCCTCACCGCCGCCGCCGCTTGGGGCTACTTGCAGCGCTTGGGCCTGAAACCAAGACAACTCCTGGGCTCGCGACCCCGGCGCTACCACTGGGGGCTGGCCTTGGGCCTGGTGATTCCCCTGATCTGCTTCTCCCTCGGCTCCGGCCTGCTCTCCTATGCCCTGCTCTACCAGGCCGCCCCGGACTGGACCCTGGAGCAGGCAGAGTCTCTGCTCGACCTGGGCCAGAACACCTCCCAGTGGCCGCAACTGTATCGCGGGCTGGAGGCGATCGCCCTGCTGCTTGTCGCTCCCGTGGCCGAGGAATTCCTCTTTCGTGGCGTGCTGCTGCACCGCTGGGCTGAGAAGTGGGGTGTCCTGCCAGCCTTACTGCTGTCCTCCCTCCTCTTTGGCCTCGGCCACGCCAACCCCATCGGCCTCACCGTCGTCGGGCTCGTTTGGGCTCTGCTCTACCTCCAAAGCGGTAGCCTCTGGGGGCCGATCCTCGCCCACCTGCTGAACAATGCCGCGGTCTATGCCTTCAGCCTCTGGGGGACTCCCGCTGCTGAGCCTCTGAGCGGCCCAGAGCTGGCGCAACTCCTGGCTGAAGAGTGGCCCCGGGGCGCGGCCCTGGTGGCGATTTCTGGACCGCTGCTGGCCTACTACCTCTACCGCTGTTTCTCCAGGGCGGGGGCCCGCTTGCCCTACGGGCAAAATCAGGGGCAGTCTTGAGCGATCGCCTCCCCAGCCCGCCAGTCGTCTTGGCTAGAATGCAGGAAACCGAAAA
>CAYNIP010000096.1:0-6977 GCA_964397305.1 uncultured bacterium | reverse complement strand
CTTAGCCGGCAAAAAAGTTGCCCTGGAAGAAGGGCTAGTCGATGACTTTTTGCTGACCCTAGCCCTGGAAGAAAACGAGATGTCCCGGGAGGATATCGAAATCGTCAACCTGGAAACGGGGGCGGCGGCGGCGGCCTTTGCCTCGGGGCAAGTGGAGGCTGTCGGAGCCTTTCCCCCCTTCTGGCTCACCGCCCTGGAGCGGGAGGGTAGCAAAGAGCTGCTCAGCTCGGCGGACTACCCAGGGGCGATCCCCGATCTCTTGGTGGTTCGGCAGTCGTTGATCGAGGAGCGTCCTGACCAAGTGCAGGCTCTGATTGATACCTGGTTTGACATCCGCGAATTTATGGCAGAAAATCCGGAGCGAGCCGATGAAATCATGGCAGAACGGGCCAATGTCTCGGTCGAAGAATTCCAGCAATTCAAGGAAGGAACACGCTTCTTTACGATTGAGGACAACCTTGAGGCCTTCCGGGATGGGGAAGGGATGCAGCATATGCCCTATGCGGCGGAGCAGATGGCTGATTTCATGCTGGACGTGGGCCTGATTAGCCAAGAGCCAGACCTAGACAACCTGTTCGAGGATCGCTTTGTCCAGGCCCATGCGGATCGTTCGCCCTAGTGGTCTGTTAAGCTGGGCGCATCTCACTTGAGATGCACCCGATCAACTGAGCATCCCCGCGCCTCGAGGCCGGGGATTGCCAAGGGGAGATGCTTCAGAGATGACGACGCGACCGACTCATGGGGGGAATTTAGCTTGGGCGGCTGAGCAGGCTGGGGTGGCTCCCGCTGCAATTTTGGATTTTTCGGCGAGCATCAATCCCCTGGGGCCCCCCGCCAGCGCGATCGCCAGCTTGCAGGCGCATCTGTCCCAGATCCAGGCCTACCCTGACCCCGACTACCGGGCCTTGCGCGGGGCGATCGCCCAGCACCATGACCTCGATCCCGCCTGGATCTTGCCCGGCAATGGCGCGGCCGAACTGTTGACGTGGGCGGCCCGCGACCTCGCCGCCACCTGTGCCGAGACCCGCTGGCTCGTTCCTGGCTTTGCGGACTACGCCAGGGCCTTGACCACCTTTGGCGCGGCTCAGCGCGGCTATGCCTTGGCCTTGCCAGCGGGGGATCTTCCGGATTTCACCCAGGGCCCTTTACCCCCCCGCCGTTGTGGCCTCCTGCTCAACAATCCTCACAATCCCACCGGTAAGCTGTGGTCCCGGCAGCACCTAGAACCGCTGCTCGCGGCCTTTGCCCTCGTGGTGGTGGATGAAGCCTTCATGGATTTTTTGCCACCTCAGGCCCAGGAGAGCTTGGTCGGGCTGGTGGGGCAGCACCCGAACTTGGTGATTTTGCGATCGCTCACCAAGTTCTACAGCCTGCCGGGCCTGCGACTGGGCTACGCGATCGCCCACCCCGAGGGCCTACAACGCTGGCAGCGCTGGCGCGATCCTTGGCCAGTCAACAGTCTCGCGGTGGCGGCGGGCTTGGCGGTGCTCACCGATCGGGACTTTCAGGAGCGAACTTGGCGTTGGCTGCCTCCAGCACGGTCGGAGTTGTACGCAGGCTTAGCCGCGCTGCCGGGACTACAGCCCCTGAGGGGAGCCGCGAATTTCCTCCTCGTCGCGACGACCGGTTCGAGCCGGGACCTCCAGGCCGCGCTTCTACAGCAGCATCAGATTCTGATTCGCGACTGCGGCAGTTTTCCGGAGCTGGGCGATCGCTATTTTCGGGTCGCAGTTCGCACGTCAGCGGACAACCAGCGCTTGCTGGCGGCCCTGGCCTGGGGAGTCAAGGAGCACCCTTAAAAGATATTGCCAAAAATTGGGCTGCAAGCCTAATGATGACAGACCCAAGCGGGGATTTTGGGGCCGGTCGCCAGCACCAGGAATGCGTTAAGGCCCGTCCTGATGATTGTGGTTATTCTCGTAGGGAATGCGCGTACCGGCCCACTGAAGTTTGTCGTGGAGTGTTTGATAGAACGAATTGTTCTCCCGCAGGACAATGAACTTAGCTTGGCAGTCGGCCATGCTGACCTCCACTCGCTGTCCTGGCCAGATCGTCGTCGCCAGGGAGCCATCGGCCCAGAGCTTGGTGTTCAACTCCGGATCACCCAGGGGCCAGATGTTGACGAGCGATCGCGGCGGCACCACAATCGGCCGGGTGGACAAGCTCAGGGGGCAAATGGGCGTAATCGCCATCGCTTCCATGCCGGCGTGGAGGATCGGCCCATTCGCCGAAGCGTTGTAACAGGTCGAGCCCGTGGGACTCGAGACGATGAGGCCATCTCCGTGGTATTGATCCACCACCTCCCCATCCACTTCCATTTCCAGGACGCAGGTAGGCATCCGATCGACGCTGGCTGGTTTGATGCACATTTCATTCAGGCTCAAAAAGCGATCGCTCATCACCTCGGGATCAATGCGATCGCCCGCCAGCAGATAGGCCTGCAACATCATCCGTCGCTGCACCGCATAGCGATCCGTCTGTAGGCGTTCCCAGACCTGAGCGGTCTCCTTAAAGGCCTCAAAGGGCTCCGTGAGAAAGCCCAAATGCCCCCCCACATTCACCGCCAGAATCGGGATCTCCTCCGCCGCTAAATTGCGCGCCGCCGCCAAGGCTGTACCGTCACCGCCTAAGACGATCGCCGCATCAATCTTGGCTGCCGTGGACGCGAGAAACACGGGGTAGGGATTGTCCTGGAAGCCGCTCGGCCCCAGCAACACTTGGGCTCCCAACTGCTCCAGCTCCCGGGCGCAGCGCTCCGCCCAGACTTGGCTCTGGCGGTTGCGAGCCTTGTGTACGATGATGACGCGCTCGAGCTGCACGTTCTCGCTCCTTAAGTGACGTTTGTAGCCCAATTCTCCCCGAGAATAAAGCCGCCTCCCAACCCGGTCGGCAAATCTGCGGATCGTTTTAAGAAGCCTCCCCCGGCGCGGCAACCCAGCGCTAGGATCATTGCCAACCCTGGTGGGAAACCCTCAACTCCCGCTCAGCCGGGGCGGGATCGCTGTCTTTGGCCTGCAACAACCCTAGCCCTTTGGCTAATTGAGCCCTCAGCTCCCCGCTGCCATACTAAACTAGCTTCGTCCGTCGCCCGCTCGTTCTCAGGCAGCCACCGTGATTCAAAAGCGACCCCGCCAACCCAAGCGCGACCTCAGTAAGGAACTGGTCAAACGTGAGCGCGGCCGTCTCCTGAGCCGGGTCAGCTTTGTTCGCAGTGCCGCTGGCGCGCGGCTGCTGATGCTGATCCCCGCCCGCTTCCGCTGGCTTGTGCCCTTTGTGCAAGAGGCGGGCTTGGAGGCCCTGAGCCGCGAAGAGGAGTTAGCAGAGGCTGAAGCCGCTGCCGCCTTGGCGGTGGAGATCCGGCCTGAGGTGGCAGATACCCTCCTCCTCCCCCCCTTAGCCGAGCAGTCTGAGATTGTCGGCCTGCGCGGCCGCTACCGCCTCAATTACCTCCACAGCGTGCGGGGACGGGGGCGAGTCTACCAGGGGACTGATTTGGCCAACGAGCAACGGGTGGCGGTGCGGGAGTATCTCCTGCCGCCACAACACTTCAGTGATCGGGAGGTCCGTGCGCGCAAGGAAGTTCTGATGCTGCGCGGTGGCCTGCGCTTGGCGGACGGCCGCCCCCATAATTTGCGCTTGGTCGAACCCTGGGACGCGATCAGTGACCAGCAGGAACCCCGCTGCTACCTCGTGTCCCGGGGCGACCCGGATCTGTATCCCAGTCTGCGCCACTATCTATCCGAACGAGGGCCCCTGCCGCCAGCCCAAGTGCGCCAGATTCTCTACCAGGTTTTGCAAACGCTGGAGTCCCTGCATGGCCAGAAGTTCTCTCTCCCTTCGGGGCAAGTGCAGGCGGGTCTGGCCCACGGCAATTTGAGCTTGGAGAGCTTGCTGATCTCGCCGACGGACCCTAATTTGCCGCCTCAGGATCGGCAGTTTTTCATCTACCTCTGCGATCTGGCGCTCTGGGAGGACATTTTTTTGCCCCCGGACTTGCCTCCGACGCACCATACTCCCACCAAGGATTTGACGGCCTTGGGCTATGTGGGCTTTTGTCTCCTGGCCGGCCGCACGGCGGACCGCACGGGTAGGCCCCTCAACCCCCGGGACTCGGAAAACTGGTTTTCCCGAGACCCGAGCCTCAATCGCTTTGTCCAGCGGCTCTTGGGCCTTGATGCCCCGTTTGAAAGTGCGGTGGTGGCCCGCCGGGCGCTGCGATCGCTCCCGGTAGAGCCGGGCTCAGCCGGGGAGGACGATGAGACCGCCCCTCAAGATGTAGATACCCTAAGCCGTCGTCGGGGCTGGTGGAAGTGGGTGCTCTTGGCCCTGCTGCTGGGTGTGTTGGCGGGGGGGCTGGCTTGGTGGGTGTTGCGCCGCATGAATCAGGCCCAGGCGCAACCGGTGATCTGTTGCATTGACCAAGTGCCGGCCGTGCCTCGGGGCGTCTTTCACTACACGGCGGCCCAGCGTAGTACGGGGGAATATGTCATGCGTCAGCCGAATCTGGTGGGACGGGGGGGCAACCTGGAGGATGAGCTGGAATCCCGTCGGGAGGACCTGACGCTGGAGTATCGCTCGGAGCGCACGGGGAGCTTGGCGATCGCCCGCATTGAACGGGGTGAGGCTGATTTTGGCCTCATAGCCCTGGATCAGAACCCGGCTCAGCCTGATGAGCTGGAGTTGGCCAATGAGTTACGCGCGACTCGTGTGGCCTACGATGGCCTGGCGGTCTTTGTGGCCTTTAGTTATGCCCGCCGCCGCCAGAGCCTGCCCCGCCGCCTGAAGGGTCAAGTTAGCTTCGACCAGTTGCGGCAAATTTTCACGGGCGAGGTGACCAATTGGCGCGAGTTAGGGGGGCCGGATCTGCCGATTAAGGTCTATGTGCCGCGCGATCGCGAAGCGATCCGGCTTTTTGAGCAGCGGGTGTTACAGGATGAAAATGCGATCGCGGCCTTCCGCAGCCTCTGGGACAGTGACCCGGACCAATCCGATAGCTTTGCCAACTTTGCCACGCCCATTACCCAGTTAGAAACCTTCACGATGTTGCGAACCGTGATTCGCAACTTTGAGGATGATGGCATCGGGGCGATTGGGTTTGGCTCCCTCAGCAAGGTATTTGGCCAGTGCTCGGTCTATCCCTTGGCCTTGAGCGATGGTCGCCAGCCCCCTAGCCAGGCCCTGGAAGATCGCCACGGCCGGCCGATTCATCCCGGCATTGATCTCTGTGATGCGAAGGGGAGCTACCGCCTTGCCGTAGACACAATTCGCTCCGGCCGCTATCCTCTCGCCTATCCCCTCGCGGTCATTCACCCCTTCGACAACAGCCGCTCCTCCATCGGCCGCAAGTTCGCGGCCATGCTGCAAACGGAGGAAAGTCAGCAGATGTTGGCGAAAATCGGCCTCACGCCCCTGCGGCCGCTCCAGCAACCTGCGACTACGGCCCCGGCGGCACAACCCGGACTGACTCGCCCCTAAACCCTTGCCCTGGGCCGGCTCTCAGCATTCGACTTTCGGCTACTGCCACGGTTGTGGCGAGCCTTGATAATCTTGCAGGAGACCGTTGTTGTCAGGGCCGGTGATTCGTTGGGAGCAGCGTGGTTCATGGGGAGTCGGTTTCCGTTTCGTCAAGCGCGCGATCGCGGTCTTGCCCGAGGTGAGGTCCAGCCCTCCCGATCGCCCATGGGGTCGGCAGCCCGGCCCGCCAGCTACAATGCCCCCGCCGCGATCCAACTCCAGCGCACTGACTACCGGGCGCGTTTGAGCAAAACGGCGGGTCTTGTTTTACGAGATCCGCTGTTGATGGGGCGCTTGGGCGATCGCATTTACGCCCTCTTCCAAGCCGAGCTCGAGCAGCGATCGCGAGATTGATCCTAAACATTCCTGACTCACCATGAGCGAGCCCCAAGATTACGTCCTCAATTACGTCCTCGAAAACCGTTTCTACATCGAAATGGAAAGCCAACTCACGGCCTACTTCAGCGAGTGTGCTGGCCTGAGTTTTAAGGCCAAAGTCACGCGCTTCTATGAGGGCGGGGTGAATGACCAGGAACGGATTCTCGTCGAGCCCCCCAAGTTTAAGCCTGTCAAGCTCAAGCGCGGTGTGACGAATAGCCCCCTATTCTGGGAATGGATTAACCAAGTTTGGGACCCACAATCGTCTGTTAAACGCCGCAATATCAATATCCTCATGTTCAACCAAGCTGGGGAAACGATGCAGAGCTGGGCGCTGGTGGGAGCTATCCCTATCGGCTGGAAAAGCCCCAAGTTCAAAGCCAAGTCTAAAAAAGTTGCTGTTGAAGAACTGGAAATTCAGTACGAAGGGGTTAAGGTGATTGTCGGTGGCGGCGGCGGCGGTATGTCTCAGCCCCAAGGCCGCGACGCTTTGGGCTACTTCGGCAACTCGAGTATTGAGGCAGCCAATGCGGGCCCGCAACCGGAGACTGTCCCGGTTCGCCAGGAAGAAGCAACCCCCACAAGCGATCAGGTAGCGTCTGTCCGCCAGGCTCCGACGACTTTATCCACTTCCCCTAACTTCCTGGGACGGCCTTCTTTACCGAGACTCGGGCGCTAGGGCCTAGATAACTCCATGGCTGTTGGCGATCCACACACGGACAGAGCAACCCTCGGGGCCCGAACGCCCCTCGGGCAAACTTTTCTGTCGCCCAAGTTTCTCTCGCCGCTGGGGGCGCGATCGCTGACAGTCTTACAACTGTTGCCTTTATCAAGGGCGGAGCCCCTGGGGGAAACCGTACAGCGTCAGCCAGCCCTCGGTCCGGGAGAATCCTTAGCCGCATCGACACCCTCCTCTACAACGCCCAGCCTTCAGCGCCAACCCAACGACTCGGCTAGCACTTCCAACATTCAGCGGCAGGCGATCGCCTCCTCCCCGGCTGATGCCACCACCGTTCAGCGGCAAGCGAGCGAAACTGCCAGCACTCCCAACGTTCAGCGACAAGCGAGCGAGATTGCGAGCACTC
>CAYNIP010000095.1:0-7470 GCA_964397305.1 uncultured bacterium | reverse complement strand
ACCAATTTAGGTGCCTTTTTTTGGAGAAATATCCCATCATTCAACATTTCTGGTATTCAGGCTTTCGTTGGTGTTGGCCCCGGCGACGACATTGGCAAACAACTGGCTGGGATAAATAAAGTAGCCTTTGGTTTTAACGGCATCGTCTTTGATGTCGTCGGTAATAATACTATCGGGCAGCTCGGCGTAATGGATGCTGTCATCGTCGGCCTCGATGTAGCTGGTAAAGTTTTCACTGATAAAGCGGTAAAACAGCGTGCCCAAGACATATTGCTTAAAATCCCAGCCATCGACGGAGCCGCGAACATCGTTCGCGATCTGCCAGATTTGGCGTTGTAGGGCGGCGCGTTGTTGGATACTCGTCATTGTGAAAATTCTGTTGCGATTACTTGTGCATAACGGTGAAGTTGAGCGGCGGCAGATAACCTCGAACACCTACAGGTAATTTCTGTACCGTCTGCACCAACGCAGTGTTAGACATCGCTTCGTCGAATTGGAAGTTTACGAACACGCCCAGAGTCATCGCTAATCGTAATTGCCGCACCTTCTGTCAGTTCCATCTCCACCGTAGGTAAAATATCTAGAAGCCTTTGAGCAACCATATCAGGTTTGGCGGAAGACAACCATAATGCCCTGCCACATCTTCCCTGAAAGCCATCCAGTCTTGGGTAGACTCCAGCGTGATGGGCCAAAAGTCATCCGCCATGTAGCTAAGTATGTATCGCTCTTTACCCGTTGCCAGAGTCAAGTACACAAAAATATAAAGCCCCTGAAGGGGATTAGCCGTGAGAGAGCAGCCTGTTTTATAAGTAATTACACTGAGAATCCAGCGGACAATGCGCGCAGTCCAGTTGGCGGGCCGTGCAGATCGCCGCGCCAGAATTGAGGAGCGCCAGATTTCGGGCTGAGCCCGCCGACGCCAAACATTCAGCAGCGCCCTTGAGCCGCTTGCAGCGGGACTTGGCGCGATCGCCCTGCCGTAGGCCATGACATACACCGGCAAAAAAAAACCGCGCTCGATCAGCGCGGAGAGTCACAACCAAACAACTGTCGAATCGTACTCATCAATGGCGGGTCAGTTCTCGCAGGACCTGACCATCGGCGGCGACAATCTCCACCCGCAAAGGCATTTGGCCCGCGGCGTGGGTGGAGCAAGAGAGGCAGGGATCGAAGCAGCGAATGCCAGCCTCAACCCGATTGAGCATTCCCTCCTGGATCTCGGCCCCCCGGACATACTGCCGCGCGATCTGGGTGACGGTCTTGTTCATTGCCAGATTGTTTTGACCCGTGGCGATGATCAGATTCACTTTTTGAATCAAGCCGTTTTCATCCACTTGGTAATGGTGAAAAAGAGTGCCGCGCGGCGCCTCACTGACACCAATCGCCTCCAGCGCATTGATACCAGCCTCCGCCCGTACCCGCCCAGAAACTAGGTCGGGATCGTCCATGAGCTGCTGGATTTTTTCCAAGCAAGCCAGGATCTCGATCAGGCGGGCGTAATGGTACAAGAACGAGTTGGTGGGGACGCCTCCGGCGCGATCGCGCAGGGCCTGCAATTCCCGGTCGGCGGCTTCCGTGCCAATGCGATCGCAGACATTCAAGCGCGCCAAGGGCCCGACCCGGTAGAGACCTTCAGGGTAGCCGAAGGGCTTGTAGTAAGGGAATTTGAGATAGGACCAGGACTCCACCGCCTCACCGATGAAATCTTGGTAGTTGTCTTCACTCAAATGATCGGCCACGATCTGCCCGTCGCTGTCCGTGAAGCGCAGGTGGCCGCCATAGTGTTCCCAATCGCCATTGGCGGCGACTAGGCCCATAAACAGGGAGGGAAATGTGCCAAAGAACTGAGCTTCGTCGGCGAACTGATCGAGGAAGCCCTTGAACAGATCGAGGGCCGTGCGGATCGTGGCAAAGGACTCGGGGAGGCGATCGCGAATCCAGGTGCGACCCGCTTCGGACAGGGGCGATCGCACCCCCCCCGGCACGGCCCAAGCCGCGTGAATCTTGCGGGCTCCTAACTTTTCAATCACGGTCTGGCCGAACTGGCGCAGACGAATCCCGGCCCGAGCCAGCTCCGGATTAGCCGCGATCAGGCCGAAGACATTGCGCGTCGCGGGATCACTGTCCCACCCCAAAAGAAAGTCAGGACTACTGAGGTGGAAAAACGAGAGGGCGTGGGATTGGACAATCTGCCCTAAGTTCATCAAGCGGCGCAACTTTTCCCCGGCCGGCGGCACGTTGACAGCGAGAACCTTGTCCCCTGTTTTGGCCGCCGCGAGCAGATGGCTGACGGGGCAGATGCCACAGATCCGGGCGGTAATCCCGGCCATTTCTGTAAAGGGCCGACCCTCGCAGAACTTTTCAAAGCCACGATATTCCACCACATGGAAGCGAGCATCATCGACCTCGTTCGCATCGTTCAAGTAGATAGAAATTTTGGCGTGACCCTCAATGCGAGTCACCGGATCGATCACAATTGTGTTTGCCATAGCTGTTGTTAAGAACCCGTTGAGTGGTGCTGTTGCCTAGGCTTCTGGCCGCATTCCCTCAGTCAGAAAGTGTTGCCCTCATCCAAATCTTGTGCTCCGAGGGCGAGGGGCTCTCGCGAGATGGAAATACGCCCGGCCTGCCTCAAAGTTGAAGCGGGTGCATCTCACTTTGGAGACTCCCCTTCGCCCTACCTGGGAGAAGGGGCCGGGGGATGAGGGTAAACTTGCCTAATTGAGATGCACCCAGTTGAAGCGTTGTGTCAACCAAACTTGATCATCTCGCGCCCAGCCATGACCGGTTGTTCACCGCGCAGCAGTGGCTCCAGCGTCGCCCGAATGCGATCCGCTGAGGGGGGGCAGCCTGGCATAAAAATATCTACTGGAATGACAGAGTGCAAGGGCTGCACCTTGTCCAGCAGTTCCGGCACGATGCCCGGTGCGTAGGGTAACTGGGGGGTGCTGTCTCCCAGTTCAAGATAGGCCCGCTTCAAGACTGGCTCCGCGCCCCCCAGCATATTCCGCATCGCCGGGACATTGGCCGTCACTGCACAGTCGCCGAAGGAGATCACGGTTTTCGTGCGCTGGCGCAGTTTCAAGGCCAGTTCCAAGTTTTCTTCGTTGGCGATTCCCCCTTCGACCAGGCAGACATCAACGTTTTCGGGGTAGTCCTTGAGATCGGAGCCGACGGGGCTGAAGACGACCTCGATCTGAGCCGCCAATTCGATCAGCCATTCGTCTAGATCCAGAAACGACATATGGCAGCCGGAACAGCCAGCCAACCAGGCCGTTGCAAAGCGAATTTTAGCCACGGTTCTTATTCCTCAACAATCGGTTACGGGCAGTCTGAGCGGGTACTAGCGAGTCCACTGGCCTTCGGTGCGGGCCGTGACTAGGAATTGGAACTTGTCGCGATCGCCCACCTTCTCCGCCGTCGTCGTCCCCTTGCGGAAGATCGAGCCCGTCGGGCAAGCATCCACACATTTGCCGCAGGAAGTGCAAGCATCTACCTCGCCCCAGGGCTGATTCAGCCCCGAGACAATGTACTCCGCCGCCCCCCGCTGGGCCACATCCCAGACGTGGGCCCCTTCAATTTCATCACAGACCCGCACACAGCGGGTACAGAGAATACAGCGGTTGTGGTCAATGCCAAATTGTGAGTGAGAGAGGTCAATCGGCCGCTCAGGAAATCGGTAGGGGAAGCGGGTATGGTCCATGCCCACTTCCACCGCTGCATCTTGCAGCTCGCAGTTGTTATTCGCCACACAAATGGAGCAAACGTGATTGCCTTCCGAGAAGAGCAACTCCACCGTCATGCGCCGATAGGTTTGCAGCTTTTCCGTATGGGTTTCGATCTCCATGCCCTCGGCCACAGCCGTGACACAGGCGGGGAAGAGTTTGGGGCTGCCCTTCAGTTCCACGAGGCAGAGGCGGCAGGCCCCAATATCCGACACTCCCTCCAAATGGCAGAGGGTCGGAATCCGAATCCCTGCTTCTTTCGCCGCCGCGAGAATCGTCTTCCCCGCTTCGATGGCAAGCTCTTGGTCATTGATTTTCAGCGTGACAACGGACATCGCAATTCTCCCGAAACATGGACAAGCAGATGAGTCAGCTAGACCGGCCTGGGTTTAAGACACCCGACCATTGGTCGTCACGGGACTGGGTTGGAGCAAATCGGTATACTCCTGCTTGAAATATTGCAGCGTGCTCAGCACCGGGTTAGGCGCTGTCATCCCCAGGCCGCAGAGGCTCGTATCGCGGACCATGTGGCAAAGATCTTCCATAACCGCAATATCAACCGCCGTGGCCTGACCCTTGAGGATCTTGGTGAGCAGGGCATAGAGCTGCACAGTTCCTGTGCGACAGGGGACGCACTTGCCACAGGTTTCCCCGCGACAAAACTCCATGTAGAAGCGTGCTACTTCTACCATGCTGGTTTCTGCATCCATGACGACCATGCCCCCCGATCCCATCATGGAGCCGACTGCTTTCAGGGAGTCGTAATCGACCGGGGTATCGAGCATGGAGAGGGGGATACAACCGCCAGAGGGACCACCGGTTTGCACCGCTTTCACTTCGCCGTCGGGTACGCCGCCGCCCATTTCTTCGACAATCTCCCGCAGGGTGATCCCCATCGGCACTTCGATCAGGCCGTTGTTGCGAATCTTGCCGGTGAGTGCGAAGATTTTTGTCCCTTTGCTTTTCTCGGTGCCGATGGTAGCGTACCAAGCGCCGCCTTTCCGCAGGATCGGAGCAATGTTCCCAAAGGTCTCAACGTTGTTGATCAGGGTGGGGCAGCCCCAGAGACCCTTTTGGGCCGGGTAGGGGGGACGGGGCACGGGGTTGCCGCGCCGGCCTTCGATGGACTGGATCAGGGCCGTTTCTTCGCCGCAGACGAAGGCTCCGGCCCCGATGCGGATATCGATCTTGAAGTCAAAGGGGGAACCAAGAATTTGGCTGCCGAGTAGCCCCTTTTGCTTGGCCTGCTGGATCGCTTTTTGCAGGCGAGAAATGGCGAGGGGATATTCAGCACGGACGTAGATATAGCCGTGGTTGGCGCCGACGGCGTAGCCCGCGATCGCCATGCCCTCCAGGATCAGGTGCGGGTCACTCTCCAGCACACTGCGATCCATGAAGGCCCCAGGGTCGCCTTCATCCCCGTTGCAAATGATGTACTTCTGGTCGCCGGGCATCTTCGCCACTGTTGCCCACTTCAGCCCCGTGGGATAGCCGCCGCCGCCGCGCCCCCGCAGGCCGCTGGTGGTAATTTCTTGCACGACCTCGCTGGGGGAGAGGTCGTAGAGGGCCTTGTGCAAGGCCTCGTAACCGCCGACGGCGATGTACTCTTCAATCCGTTCAGGATCGATGCGCCCGCTGTTCTCGCGCACGACCAACAGTTGGCGGCTGAAGAAGGGGTGTTGGGGATCGCCCTTAATAGCAGTGGCCGTGCCGCCGCTGAGGGTGCTGACAATGCCCTCCGCCTCTTCGGGGGTTACCTCTTCAAACAGAGCGTTGTCCGGCTCGATCTGGACCAGGGGGCCACGACCGCAGAAGCCCATGCAACCAACGCCAATGACTTCGGTGCGATCGCCCAGGCCCTGGGCCTTGACCGCCGTTTCGAGATTGCGCTTGAGACTCAGGGAGTTGGCCGCCTGACAGCCCGTGGAGGTGCAGCAGTGGATGCGGATCGGTTTTTGGCGATCGCGTTCGGCCGCACCCAGGGCCTGAAGTTCTTGTAGATCCATAGGGTCCTCAGGGAAAAAATAAACCGGAATTGCTGGCTCAGCCAGGTTCTACTGCTGCCAAGCCTTGATGCGGACCAGGGCCGCCTCCGGTTCCACCTTGCCAGCCACTGCCCCATCAAACACCACCGCCGGGGCAATGCCACAGGCCCCCAGGCAGCGGGCCGCCACGAGGGACACTTGGTCGTCCTCCGTCGTCTCGCCGACTTCGATGCCCAGCTCCGCCTGCAACTTGTCCAGCAGCTTGCCACTGCCTTTGACATAGCAGGCTGTTCCCATACAGACCACGCAGGTGTGAGCCCCACTGGGTTTGAGGGAGAAGAGGTGATAGAAAGTGGCGACACCGTAGACACGGCTGAGAGGCAGTTTGAGTTGACGAGCGACATACTCGAGAATTTCAGGCTCCAGATAGCCAAACGCTTCTTGAGCCTTGTGCAGCACTTCAATCAGGGCATCTTGGCGGAAGTGGTTGCGCTTCATGGTCACGTCAATGACCTTCAAGCGCTTGTCCACTTTGGGCTTAGCCTCCGAGGTCGGAGTCTGAGCCGGTGCAGTAGCGGGCATAATGCAGTTCCCTCTCTGGGCGATGATACAAACCCTTCAGCTCCGCAAACAACACACTCCCCAGGCAGGACGTGGACGTGGCTAACGGTTGCACACTTGATCCCCCCACGATGCGGTTTTAGGAGCGGCAGGACGTAGAGAGCGGATCTGTGGTCTGGTATCTATTGTGAAACGGCTTACTCGGACCAGGGAACAAATTTAGATTTATTCAACAATTCGGCCACTTCGCTTTACGAAGTGTTGCGTTAAGCAACGAACTAATTGCTTAAATCGGAAAGACCCTGGTTAAGCTTGCTTATTGACCCAAAAAATATCGAGATCTCTAACCCTAACCAAGCTTCTAGTTGGAGCTGCAAAATCCCCGAAAGTGCCATGGTGACGAGGTCCTGCCATGACATCAGCTTCCTGGCAACCGGCATTCGCTGGCTCCCCTAGCCGCAGGAGCTTAAGGCCCTTAGCTGATAACTTTTATCAGTTAATTCAGCGGCAAAGGCTGGGACAGGGTGCATCCCAGTTAGGCAAGTTTGCCCCCTCTGCGAGAAGCCGCTGCGCGTCTACATCCCCCAGCCCCTTGTATGTTGGAGTCAGAGCGATAGACCCAGAAATGTTGAACGGTACGTTTGAACTACTCAAAAAAGGATATATGAATCCTATCAGTCACCTCATTCAACAACTTAGAGCTATCCTCTTGAATCAATGCACGTAGCTGATATTCTCACCCATGAAAGCCTGCATCTATCGCAGTCCATCTAACAGCTTAGAGCCAAACTCTTTTGGAATCCCAGCCAATTGTAGCAAGACATACCCGATCAAACAGGCGTAGATCTGAATCTCGATTCCGTTCATGTTTTTCGGGATTAATCTGTCCAACTTAAGATGCATCTTGAGAAACCTCCAAAACAACTCAATTTGCCAGCGTCGGCGGTAAAAATCACCAACCTCTTCATTGCTAAAACCCTCTTCGTTAGGCCCTGCCAAGTTCGTGACTAGTCGGAATTCGCACCGGGTCTCTAGATCGCAAAAGTTAACCACTCTGGCTTTGACTTGATCTTTGCCTTTCCCAATCAAAAATTGACCGTCTGGCAACATCTCTAACGTGATTTTGTTGTTGATTCGCAATAGGAAAAAACGACCCTTTTTCGCCATTAACTCTACAATTCTCTTGAGCTTACAAAAGC
>CAYNIP010000094.1:0-7627 GCA_964397305.1 uncultured bacterium | reverse complement strand
GGGTGCATCTCACCTTGGAGACTCCCCTTCTCCCTACTTGGGAGAAGGGGCCGGGGGATGAGGGCTACCGTAACGCCAAGGTGGGATGCCCCCCAATCCACCTAGCTAGGACTTGCAGCCGGTAATTGTGGCCTTGGGTATCATGACTTTACCCCGTTACAACTCAAAATTAAACCCCTGTTGTTTCAATTGTTCATACTTGTGCTTGTCGAACTGATAGAGCCGCGCCGCCCGATGGGCCACCCCCGTTTGCCGCTCTTCGAGTTCAATTAGCAGGCCCATTTTAAGTAACTTCTTGCGAAAATTGCGCTTGTCTAGCAGTTGGTTCAACACGATTTCATAGAGCCGTTGTAGTTGGGAGAGAGAGAATTTTTCGGGCAACAGTTCAAAGCCGATTGGTTCATAGCGCAGCTTACCTTGCAGGCGCTGCAAGGCGGCGGTGAAAATGCGGTGGTGATCAAAGGCGAGATCCGGTAAGTCATTGTAGGGAAACCAGCGGGCTTCATCCGCATCGGTAGCGGCTTGGAGGGGCTGCTCGGTGAGGTTAACGAGGGCATAGTAGGCAACGGTGACAACGCGATCGCGCGGATCGCGCTCCAGATCGCCAAACGTGTAAAGCTGCTCTAGAAAAATATTGTGCAGCCCCGTCTCCTCCCCCAGTTCCCGCCGCGCCGCCGCTTCTAGGGATTCCTCCAGGCGCACAAAGCCCCCTGGCAGAGCCCACTGGTTCTGAAAGGGTGATAAGTTGCGCCGAATCAGCAATACTTGCAAGACCGGGCGCTCGTCTAACCCAAAGACGACACAATCCACCGTGAGAGCTGGGCGCGGAAACTCGTAGCAATAGGACATAGGAGCAGGGTTGTGCCGCTAAGGGGGGCTGGTTGCAAATTTTTTAGGACAGAATTCACTGTAGTT
The DNA here is from genome assembly GCA_964397305.1 of uncultured bacterium. Taxonomy (GTDB): domain Bacteria; phylum Cyanobacteriota; class Cyanobacteriia; order Cyanobacteriales; family Spirulinaceae; genus JAAUTY01. Next base: position 6,712 of record CAYNIP010000094.1, on the reverse strand, counting down.
TATTTCTGAGGCGGGATTCTGGCATCCGCTTTGCTGGAACCTGAGGGCTCGCCCTCCAGCCGGAAACCCGGCATCATCGGCCGGCTGGAGTCAGAAAACCCAAGGGGCTCCTCGCGGCTCTCATCCCCTCAGCGCTCCTACCAGGGTCGCGGTCGCCCTAGAATGACTCTGATAGCTGCTTGCAAGGGGCAGTTTTGTACTGTAGTTTACCCATCAATCTGCGCTCAGGGAGGAGATAACCCAATGACTGGCAGCCGTACTATCTGGCAACAGGGCAGCAGTGATCCGGCGAATGTGGAAAACTTCAAGGCGATCGCCCAATGGTGGACCGCCCTCGATCAGCAGGAGATCAGCCTTGCCCAACGGCTACTCCCCGAGAGCGACGACTTAGAGGCTGTGGATTGGCAGTCCCAACGTTTCGACGAGCACTTCCAGATCCAGGGCCCGCGAGTCGGTGGTGTCACCCTCTACTGGCGGAAACCGGGGAGCGAGCACGAACAAAGCATCACAGTACGTAAGCTCGAGCTCGAGCCCATCGCCAAGCGGCTCTATATCTACTCCCAAGCTCAACGGCAAGTGGTTATGCGGGTTGCGGTTCCAGGGGTTCACTACGAAACCTTCGAGTTGCACAATCCTGACATTGTGGGCGCAGAAACGGCGGCGGGCTGTGTGTTGCTGCTGCGCGATCGCCAGCAGCAGCTCGAAATCAAGCTCAGTCTGGATCGCGAGGGCATCGGCCGGCTGCTAGGGAGTTTGCCCGGCTAGGCCGTGGACCAGCGGGAGCCGGAAATTTTCTCAGGCTCCCAGGCCTGACCCCAACCCCCGCTTCTAGTCCCCAACGACCAGATAGGCTTGAACCGCCTGGGCCGTCGTGCGACCCCGGCGCACACAGTCCCCCAGGGCCACGCTATCGGTGAAATTGCTACAGAGGAAGAGGCCGGGCTGCTGCTGCAAGGCCGCCGTCAGCATCGCTAGGCGCTGGCGATGCCCCTGGTTGTACTGAGGAATCGCCCGGGGCCAGAGCCGCACCGCCAAGGGGCGGGGCTCAGCCTCGGGTTTCAGAATCAGAGTCTGCAAATCTTGATGCACAGCCGCGACCAGTTGCTCCGGGGTCAGCTCCGCGACCCCCGGGTCCGTCGCACCGCCGATAAAACTGGTAAACAGTTGCCAGCCTGGGGGCGCACAGTCGGGAAAGAGGCTCGAAGACCAGATCGTGCCCAACACGCGGCAACCTTGGCCCCGGGGGATCAAGTTACCGAAGCCCTGGAGAGGTTGCCGTAGGGCCTGGTTGGGATAGGCCAGCACAACGCAAGCAACCGGCGGGTAGGGAATGGCAGCCAGGGCCTGGCTGGCGACAGGTTGCCAGGCTTGCAGGAGGGGAGCAATCGTGTAAGCGGGGAGGCAGAGGGCAACACTACGAGCCTGAACCGTCTGCTCTCCCTCGGGGGTGTGGAAGTGCGCTTGGTACGTGCCTTGGTCCGTAGGCTCTAGGTGGTTCAGGGTCCACTGATAGCGGAGGCGATCGCCCAGACGGGCAGCGATCGCCTCCGGCAACTGCTGCAACCCCTGGCGGCAGCGGCCGAGGGAGCCCCGGGGCGGCTTGGGCAAGGCCGGATTGACCGGGGCCGCAGCGGGCGCGGCGCGGCGGGCCCGCAGGGCTCCGGCCAAGAGTCCGCCACCCAGGGTTTCCAGGCGTGTGACTCGGCTAAAGGCGGCCGCTGCACTCAATTGCTGGGGATCACCAGCATAAACCCCCGACACATAGGGGGCCACCAGCCGTTCAGCTACTTCGCGGCCCAGATGACGACGGAAGAAAGCGGCGACACTCTCGTCCTCACTCTGGGCCGGAGCAACCCAACCCATGGCCCCCACCAGGGCCCGCAGCTTGCCCCAAGGACTCAGGAGCGCGGAGGCGATCGCCGCCGGCGGGCTCATGGGAACGGGTTGTAGGCGGCCCTGCCAGTAGATGTAGCGAGGCAGCTTGGGATCGGCAAAGCACAGCTCGTCGCCCAAGCCCACTTCCAGAGCGAGTTCTAGCAGGGGCGGCGTTGGTAAAAAGCTGTTCGGGCCTTCTTCCCAGCAGAAGCCCTCCCGCTGTTGGCTAATGATGTTGCCCCCGACGCGATCGCGGCTCTCAGCCAGCACCAGGGATGTCCCAGTATCCGCTAGGCTCCAGGCAATGGTCAGGCCGCTGATGCCAGCCCCGACAATGAGCGTATCTAAAGTCATAGGATTGAAAAGGCCACAAGGTCAGTCCAGGCTGATGCCTGTTTCCAGAGTAGAGGCTGGGCTGGGAAAAATAAATGCTCTCGGGATTGAGCAGCAGGCCAATTCAGCCTAGGTAGACGGGGTGTTGGTGACCGGGAGCGTTAGGACGCAGTGGCAGGGCTGCCGTCCCAGCCACTGGGAGCCCAGGGCGTGCAAGGCCGCCATGACCGGCTGGAGTTGGCGACCCTTGGCTGTCAGGGCATATTCGACCCGGGGCGGAATCTCTGCATAGGCCCGCCGCTCGATCAGCCCATGAGCCGCGAGTTTTTTCAGTTCCTTCGTGAGGGTTTTGGTACTGATCCCGGCGAGGGCAGCCTGAAGTTCACCGGTGCGGCGATCGCCCTCAAAAAGTTCCCGCAAAACCAGAATTGACCACTTACTATCCAGCAAGTTCACCACGAATTGGATCGGGCACTGAGTTTCTAAACAAAGATGCGGTGATGGACTTGGCGATGGATTTGGCGTTGGCATAGCTTCAGGCAGGCGGCGAAGCAGCGGGTGCATCTCACTTTGGAGACTCCCCTTCGCCCTACCTGGAAGAAGGGGCCGGGGGATGAGGGCAAACTTGCTTAACTGAGATGCACCCAAAGCAGCGGCGCTCCAGTTTAGGGCAAAGGTAGGCGAATTTTAACATTTCTTTAGAAGTACATCAACCCTAGACACCACCACAATGCTTTCCTGCCCCTCCCCCTAGGTACGTCGCGGTAACAGACTTGCCGTTGGCAACGACTTCAGGGAAAGATGAGGCTCAGTCGGGAGCATCTCAGTTTGGCAGCCTTCCCCCTAAATCCCTCTCCCAACCTTAGTAGAGGGACTTCTAGCTCCCCTTCTCCCAGCCTTGAGAGCAGGGACCGGGGGATGAGAGCAAGCCCAGCGCCAAAGCAGGATGTACCCGCTCCATCAAACAGGAAACCCCCTTGATCTATGGTAAGTTCACTGCCGAAGCCAGAGGCAGCCAACCCAAACATTGGCGTCAAAACTCCGGCCGGGGAAACCCTTTTAACACCCCGGTTTTATACAACTGATTTTGAGGCCGTTGCACAACTGGATCTATCCAATCATCAGGATGATTTAGACGCCGTGCTGGCCGAGTTGCGAGCTGACTACAACCGCGATCACTTTGTTCGCAACGACGCCTTTGAACAGGACTGGTCCCGGATTGATCCTGAGACCCGTCTTGCCTTCATCGACTTCCTGGAGCGCTCTTGTACCTCCGAGTTCTCTGGCTTTTTGCTCTTCAAAGAGCTGAGCCGCAAGCTAAAAGGGCGTCAACCCTTACTCGCAGAAGCGTTTGGGCTCTTAGCCCGAGACGAAGCGCGTCATGCTGGGTTTTTGAACAAAGCCATGAGCGATTTTGGGCTGTCCCTGGATCTAGGCTTTTTGACCAAAAATCGTACCTACACCTTCTTTCCCCCCGCCTGGATCATCTATGCGGTGTATCTTTCAGAAAAGATTGGCTATTGGCGCTATAGTCTCGTCTATCGCCATCTAGAACAGCATCCTGAGCACCAGATTTATCCGCTGTTTCGCTATTTTGAAAGCTGGTGTCAGGACGAAAATCGCCACGGGGATTTCTTTAAGGTGCTGCTGCGATCGCAAGCTCCCCTGTGGCGGGGCTGGCGAGCCCGGCTGTGGGCGCGGTTCTTTTTGCTCACCGTGTTTGTCACACACACCCTGACAGTTCTAGAAAGGACCACGTTTTACACCTCCATTGGCATCGATCCCCACGAGTACAACCAGGACGTGATTCGCCGAACAAATCACACCGCTGAGCGTGCTTTTCCCAGTGTTCTAGACACTGACCACCCAGAGTTTTTCCCGCGCTTGGAGCAATGTGCGATCGCCAACCAGAAACTAGCGGCGATCGCTGCTAGCACTGCCCCCGGCTGGCTCAAGGCCCTGCGGAAGCTCCCCTGGCTAGCCCAGATCATGGGGCAAATGTTATGGCTCTATTGCTTGCCCGCCGTCGATGCTGAACAGGCGCGGACGATGGTTTACTAATTCATCCTTGACGTAATACTGATATGAGTTCTTTATCGCAACGGCTACGGGAAGGAACACAGCCATCCCATACAGCGGCTGAAAATACAGCCTTCATGAAATGCTTTGTAAAAGGCATTGTAGAACGGGAACCCCTGCGGAAACTATTGGCTGACTTGTATGAGGTGTACAGCACCCTCGAGGCTGCTTTGCAGCGCCACGCCGAGCATCCCATCGTCGGCCCGATCAACCTGCCGCTGCTGTACCGCACGGCCGCCCTCACTCAGGATCTGACCTTCTTCTGCGGGGAGCAGTGGCCCCAAGCGATCGCCCCATCCCCCGCCGCTGGCGAGTATCGCGACCACTTGCAGGCGATCGCCACCACAGAGCCACCGCTCTTGGTTGCCCATGCGTACACACGCTATCTGGGCGATCTCTCGGGGGGCCAAAGCCTCAAGCGGATTATCCGTTCAGCCCTCGCCTTGCCCCCCGACCAAGGTACAGCCTTGTATGAATTTCCGGAGCTGCCCACGCCAGAATCCCGACACCACTTCAAGGACCAGTACCGCCAAATCCTGGATCGCTTGCCCGTTGATGCCGTGCTGGCAGACCGCATCGTTGCTGAGGCCAATCATGCCTTTGCCCTCAATCGGGCCTTAATGCAGGCCCTTGAAGCAGATGTGAAAGCTGCTGTTGGGGAACATGTTTTTGATTTATTGACCCGCCAAGATCGTCCTGGCAGCACCCGGCGTCAGTCCCCGGAGTCAACGCCAGAATTTGTGAGCTAGGCTGCTTCAGAACTCCCGATCAAGCGGCCAAGTTTCAGTTAGCAACCTGCCTCTGCTCCCAGTCTTGGGGGCAGGAGGTTGGCAGTCCCTCGATCAAGTTGGAGTCAGGAGTTTAGGACCCGACCTATCAAGCTGAGATGCCTTTTTCCCCCTCGAGCTGGGAGAGCTTTGTGAAGCGAATTGATTGACAGTCATAGCAACCGTTTTAGCAAGATTTCATGAAACCCCTATCTCCCGCTGTTGAGTTTGATACGGCACTGTTGCACAAGTACAATCAGGCCCTGCCACGCTATACCAGCTATCCCCCGGCAACGCAGTTAACGCCAGCCTTTGATCCGGGCGCTTTTGAACGGGCGATCGCCCTGGGCCATCGTGAGCAAACGCCCCTGTCCCTCTATTGCCACATTCCTTTTTGTGACACCCCCTGCTACTTCTGTGGCTGCAATACTGTAATTACCCAGCGGCAAGAGTTTGCAGGCGTTTATGTGGACTACTTGAGCCGCCATATTCGCCAGGTAGCGGCCCGGATGGATGGCGATCGCCCCGTTGTTCAAGTCCACTGGGGGGGTGGGACGCCCAATTACCTTCAGCCAGCGCAAGTCGAGCGGCTGTGGCACGTTCTCACCTCCCATTTCCAGCTTGCAACAGCAGCAGAAGTTTCCATCGAGATCAACCCTCGGGGGATCACCCGCGACTACTTAAAGCACCTGCGGGATCTGGGCTTCAACCGCCTGAGTTTTGGGCTTCAGGACTTTAACCCCCAAGTGCAGGCAGCGGTGAATCGCCTTCAACCGGAAGCGATGATCTTTGAAGTGATGGATTGGGCCCGTGCGGTTGGGTTTAGCAGCGTGAATGTTGATCTCATTTACGGGCTGCCCTTCCAAACATTGGCAACCTTTCGGGATACGTTGCAGAAAACCATTCAACTCGATCCCGATCGGATTGCGGTGTTTAATTTCGCCTATGTGCCGTGGCTGAAGCCGGTTCAGAAGCGGATGCCAGCAGCGGCCTTGCCGCAGGCGGCGGAGAAGTTGGCGATTTTTCAGCAGGCGATCGCGCAACTGACCCATCAAGGGTATCAGTTCATCGGCATGGATCACTTTGCCAAGCCAACGGATGAGCTGGCGATCGCCCAACAGTCCGGCCAACTGCACCGTAATTTCCAGGGCTATACGACGCAGCCAGAATCTGATTTGTTGGGCTTTGGCATGACGGCGATTAGTATGTTGCAGGATGTCTATGTCCAGAGTCAAAAGCGCCTCCAGGGGTTTTATCATGCTCTGGATGCCCACTCGTTACCGATTGAGAAGGGGCTACAACTACAGCCGCAGGATTTGATTCGGCGGGCTGTGATCAAAGAGCTAATGTGCCAGTTTCAAGTGTCGGCCCCGGATTTGGCAGCAAAGTACCAGATCAATCTAGGGCAGGATTTTAATGACTACTTCGCAGCAGAATTACCGCGCTTGGAGGCCCTGGAAGCAGACGGACTCCTGCGGCGCTGGAGCGATGGGCTGGAGGTGACACCGACCGGCCGGTTGCTGATTCGTAACATTGCGGCGGTGTTTGACACGTACCTCATACACCGTCCCGAACCTGTCTTTTCTCAAGCGATCTAAAGAGAGTCTTATGCAAGCAAGTCTGTCCCGTTACCCACTCAATAAAACCGCCGTTGTCTT
>CAYNIP010000093.1:0-7880 GCA_964397305.1 uncultured bacterium | reverse complement strand
GGGTGGAGGTGCGATCGCCCCGCTGTTGGGCTGCCCGGTGGCGATCGCTTCCCTCCAGGACAAACGGCAACTCAACCGGCACCGAGCCAGCCTGGCCGCCGGTCTGGAACTGCCACCGCCGCACCGCATTCATGGCCGCCTGGTCGAGGGCCGCATTGCCGCTCGATCGTTGTAACCGCACGCCCACGACATTGCCCCGCGCATCAAAATCCGCCACCACCACGGGTTCCCCTTCAACCCCCTGCCGCCGGAGGGCCTCCGGGTAATCAGGCCGCTGGCAACGTCGGCAAGATACAGCTTGGCGATCGCTGGGAGGCTGGGGGGGGTCCGGGCGGCGGGCCGTGGGGGTAGCCGGTTCAGCCGCCGGGGATCGCCGGGGCTCCGGGGTGCGGTGGGAAGCTGCCGGGGCGATCGCCGCAGTCTCCCTCGGGGCTCTGGGGCTGGGACTCGCTGCTGGCGGCCCTGGGTTGGTGGGACTCGTGGCAAGGTCCTCGCGAGCTGGCTCAGGAGAGTCCGGGGCCGCCATGTCCCCCCCTGTCTCCTCCAGGGCCAGTCCTGCATCCGCCGTATCAACGTCCTCCAGTGCAGCCTGATCAGCGCTCGCTTCAGTTGCTTCAGCTGTATCAACGTCCTCCAGTGCAGCCTGATCAGCGCTCGCTTCAGTTGCTTCAGCCGTATCAACGTCCTCAGAAACGTCCGTATCTTGCTGGTCCTCGATCATCTCCTCCGACCTCGCGGGCTGCTCTGGGAGCGCGGCCTCGGGGGCGACGGCTGGACTGAGGGTTGCGGCCGGGGGAAGCGGGGCGATCTGGGTGGCCGGGGCAGCAGCCCCATCCGGGGGGGGAGTCTTTAATCGTGCCGTTTCAGCCCCAGTCTCCACCGTAGCCGTCGTGGCGGCGGGGGTGATCATCACCTGGATCGCCTCAGGGGGCGTCAAGGCCACTAGAGACGCAGGGGAAAAACTGAGAACTGCCAGGATGCCTCCGTGGAACCCCGTCGCACCCAGTAGACCGACGCTGACCCAGCGCCGGGTGAGGCGGTGTTCTTGGCGATGTTGCTCTATGCAGGTAGAGGACAGTGCCATGGTTCTAGTAATGAGATTTATTGTTATCTATACTGCATATTAATCTTATTTAGCACGAGAAAAATGGCGGCTTGGTTGCGCTGGCGGGAGGCAGCGCCGTCGCCAAAGTCAGGGCGACTGGGAATCTGGCCGCCTAATCCTAGAGTCAGCTTGGGTTTGCCAGGATCACGGCGAGGCTCTAGCGGGTTGTGGTGCCGTACTGAAGGCCTGAGGGTTCGCCCATTACTCCTGCCCAAGCTATTGACACTAAGTTTCAGTAAGCGTATAGTCATACGCCAGGGTGCGATCTAGCCAAGACGCGCCCCAGCCCCATCCCCTGCGAGCTGCCCATGTCCATGCTTGAACTGTTGCGGGCAGGCGGAATTGTCATGGTTCCGTTGCTGCTGTTTTCCATCGTGGCGATCGCCCTCTCCCTAGAGCGCGCCATCTTCTGGTTCCGCATCACCCGCCAGCAGCGCCCGATTATCAAAAGCCTGCTTCACACCTACCGCACGGACCCGGCGGCCGTCTTTGACCGCCTGCACCGCCAGCGGCATTTACCCATTGCCCGTATCTTCCTCGAAGCCTTGGAACTCGAAGGAGCCTCCCCTACTCAGTTCCGCCTCGCCTTGGAGGGAGCCACCCAAGCAGAAATCCCGCTGCTCAAGCGGTTCGGCACCGTGATGCAGACCATCATCGCCGTTGCCCCCCTCCTGGGACTCTTGGGGACGATTCTGGGCCTCATTCGCTCCTTTGCCTCGCTGCAAATCGGGGACCTGGGAGCCAATGCCGCAGCCGTCACGGGCGGGATCAGTGAAGCTCTAGTTTCCACAGCGGCGGGCATGGTGGTGGCTATCTTCACCCTCTTGGCGGCCAACCTCTTTCGCGGCCTCTACAAACGCCAAGTCGCCCTCTTGCAGGAGTACGGCAGCCAGCTAGAGATCCTCTACGAGTGGCACTATCGCGCCCATCACGCTCATCAGGAGCCAGCCCATGCGAGTTTGGGATAACGAACCGGACGAGACCCTGGAGGTGAATATCCTGCCCATGATCGATGTCATTTTCGCGATCTTGACCTTTTTCATCGTCTCGACGCTCTTCCTCACCCGCGCCGAGGGCTTGCCTGTGAACCTGCCCAGCGCTACGACCGCGACTCCCCAGGTGACAGCGGATTTTACCGTCACCCTGGAGGCCGGGGGGAACATCAGCCTCGATCGCCAGCCCATCGCCCTCGAGGAGTTGACGGCGGCGATCGCCGCCTCCCTCCCAGCCGACGCCACCCCCACAATCACGATCCAAGCCGATGCCCAAGCCTCCCACGGCCAGGTCATCGCCGTGATGGATGCGCTGCGCGCCCTCGAGGGAGCCATCCTCGCCATTGCCACCGACCCCCAACCCTTGAAGACTGATGAGTGAGCCTGTTGATACGAAGGAATTGCGATCATCCCTACCCCAATCCTGGCGACCCCGGGCAGCGAGGGTCTGCCCTCAGCAACAAGTTGGGCTCGCTGCTGTCCTGTTGCTGGCTGGACTGGGGCTGATCCTCTTTCTCTCCCTCACCCAAGGGGCTGTTCCCTTGACCCCGGCTGAACTCTGGGCCGCCGCCCTGGGGCGGGGACTCCCCCTACACCAAACCATTTTTTGGGACTTGCGCCTCCCTCGAGTGCTCGCCGCTCTCCTCGTCGGGGCGGCCCTGGGTCTCGCGGGAGCCCTGTTGCAGGGAATGCTCCGCAACGGTCTCGCCAGCCCTTTCCTGCTGGGAATTTCGGCCGGGGCGGGGCTGATGGTGGTCCTGACGGTCGGGGTCGGCCTGGTGCAACTCTGGGTTCCCTTGGGGGCCTGGCTGGGAGCCGTCATCACTACATTTTTGGTGTACCTGCTGGCGCGGACGGGGGCAACCCTGTCGGTGGAGCGGTTGGTCTTGGGGGGAGTGGCTTTTTCCTCGCTGTTTGGGGCGGTGCAATCCCTGCTCTTACTGCTCTCTCCTGATGGCCAGATCCAGGCGGCCCTCAACTGGCTGATCGGGAGCCTGAATGGGCGGGGCTGGACGGAGGTGCGCCTGGTGGGGCCGGGGGTGTTGGTGGCCTTGGGGGTCGGGTGCCTGTTGGCGCGGCCGTTGAATCTCCTGAGTTTGGGGGATGATTTGGCCACGAGCTTGGGAGTGGGCCTGGGGCGATCGCGCCTCCTGATCGGGGCTGTGGCCACGTTCCTCGCCGCCGGGGCTGTCAGCATCGCCGGCCTGGTGGGGTTTGTGGGTCTGATCGTCCCCCACGGGGTTCGCCTGTTGGTGGGCACGGATTACCGCTTGGTGCTGCCCTTTTCAGTCTTAGGGGGCGCGCTAGTGTTGTCCGGGGCCGATCTGCTCGCCCGCACGGGGCCCGTGGAGTTGCCGGTCGGGGTGGTGACGGCAATGCTGGGGGCGCCCGTGTTCATCGCCCTCTTGCAGCGGCAGCACCGCCGGGGGGGTGCGTGATGCCCCTGGCCGCCCAGAACTTGACGGGGGGCTATGGCGATCGCCCCATTGTGACCGCCCTGGACCTCCATCTGGAATCGGGGGAGTGGCTGAGCCTTTTGGGAGCGAACGGCTCCGGCAAGTCCACACTCCTGCGCCTGCTCAGCCGTATCCTCACCCCCCAGGGCGGCACGGTCCTCCTGGCCGGGCGGGATATTCACCAGCTTTCCCCCACGGCCGTGGCTCGTCGCCTCGCCCTCCTGCCCCAGCACCAAATCCTGCCAGCGGGGTTGACCGTGGTGCAACTGGTGAGCTTGGGGCGATCGCCCCATCAGCCCTGGTGGCAGTGGGAACTGGACGCGGCCGGGCGGCAGGCCGTGGCTCAGGCCTTGGCCTGGACCGAGTTGGAGCATTACGCCGACCGTCCTGTAGCCGAACTGTCGGGCGGGGAGCGTCAACGGGCCTTCTTGGCCCTCGCCCTCGCCCAAGACCCCCAAGTGTTGCTCCTGGATGAACCGACCACGTTTCTCGATATTCATTACCAGTTGCAACTCTTGGAACTCCTCCACCGCCTCCACCGCGATCGCGGTCTCTCGATCATCACGGTGCTGCACGATGTCAATCTCGCCGCCCGGTATAGCGATCGCCTCGCCCTCCTGCGCCAGGGCTGCCTCTGGGCTGTGGGCCCGCCAGCCACGACCCTCACCCCAGACCTGCTACGGCAGGTGTTTGGGGTCGAGGTAGCCCTGCTCCAAACCCCCGTCGGTTTGCAAATTTGCCCTCTAGCGGCCAGCGATCCGGTGGCCGCAATGACCTAAAACCATCGCCAGCCACGCCGCTTCCTGAGGGAGGCTGTTCCCACGCCGCAAAATCCATCTACCCTTCCATGCTTTCTAGGCCATGAAATCAACTTTTTTATTGAGAATCTTTCTACTTAGTGCTGGGGCAATGTTGCTAGGGGAGAGCGCGATCGCTCAAGCCACTACCACTCATACCAGCGCGAACACCTCGGTATCAACCAATCCTTCGGCCAGTGAAGTTGAAAACTCTTTGCAGTTAGCTCAAGACTACAGCTTGACGGCGCAAGACCTCCTCGCTCCAGAAACCGACGCAGTTGACCCGGAAGAAGCCGACCCCGAAGCAGCAGACCCCGTGGCCCCGAGGCCCTTCCTGCTCCCCGACGGACCCGAGGGGCTGCGTTTCACGATCACGGGCACGCGCACCCGCCTGCCTATCTTTGACCTACCCGCTACCGTGAGCGTTTTTGAGCAGGAAGACTTTCAGTTCTATCAGGTGAACTCTCTGCGGGACCTGTTCCGCTACGAGCCGGGGGTGTCGGTCCGCGAGGATGCCCGCTATGGGGCCCAGGACGTGAATATTCGCGGCATTGAGGGCAACCGGATTCTATTCCAAGTGGATGGGATTCGGCTGCCAGAGCGGTTCCTTTTTGGGCCGTTCAATATTGGGCGCGGTGAGTATGTGGACTTTGCCACCTTGCAGGCCATCGAAGTGCTGCGGGGGCCGGCCTCGACCCTCTACGGCAGTGATGCCTTGGGAGGGGTGGTGACGTACCGCTCCCTCCGCCCAGCGGATCTACTCGGTCCGGATCGCACGGTGGCCGGGGATGTCTCGACGCTCTACCGCAGCGCCACGGGGGGATTTGACCAAGTGGGGCGGCTGGCTCTACGCCAAGGACCGGCTGAAGGCGTGGTGGTGATCAGCCGTCAGGATGGGCGGGAGCTGAGCAACTTCGGGAGCGATCGCTTCCGGGATGGCATCAGCCGAGGGGACACCAATTTTTACGGCAACCTGGTCTATAACCCGTCGGACGTGAGCCAACTCAGCTTCATTGTCGAAGACATCAACCGCCGCACCGAGTACGTCGTAGCGCCGGGGAACCTGCTCACGGGCCCACCGACTGCCACCAATCTCCGCAACACGGGGGAAAACCAGATCGACCGTACCCGCCTCAGCCTCGCCTACGAGTTCGACGCTCCCGATCAGCCTGGCTGGTTGCAATACGCCCGCGCCCAACTGTTTTACCAAACCGCTACCACGACTGAAACGACGCTGGAGTTTCGCCCATCTGGGATCGGCCCTGGGTTTGCCGGCGCCCCCGCCCGTCGGGACAGCCGCAACCGCTTCATCGCCGACAGCTATGGGGGCGATATTCAGCTACGCAGTGACTTCACCACTGGCGAGGCCTCCCACCGCCTGACCTACGGCCTGGATGTTTCCACCACCTTCAACTCCCGGCCGCGCGATCGCACCCAAACCAACCTCCGCACCGGAGCCACTACGAACGTGATCGCCGGAGATGTATTCCCCCTGAAGGACTTTGCCGATGGCGACACGTTCCGCTTCGGGGCCTACCTTCAGGATCAGATCACCCTGGGAAATTTTGACCTGATCGCCGGCCTCCGCTTCGATAGCTACGATCTACAGACGAAAAAAGATAGTGCGTTCCAGGGCCAAGCCGTGAGCCTCAATACCTCAGCCCTGTCGCCGCGCCTCGCGCTGCTCTACCGCGCTACTCCAGAGCTGGCCCTCTATACGCAGTATGCGCGGGGATTTCGTGCGCCCTTGTACAGTGAAATCACCAGTGGCTTCACCAATTTAGCGGGGCAATTTTTCAAATATGAAACCCTGTCGAATCCCAATCTCCAACCAGAATCCAGCGACAGTTTTGAGGTGGGTTTGCGGGGGCAATATGATTGGGGAGATTTTCGTCTCGTTGGGTTTCACAACACCTACGATGACTTCATCGCCACAAATCAACTGGTGGGGCAGCGCTGTCTCATTCCAGCGCCCGTCTGTCCTCCCACCCAAATTGTGAACCGGTTCCAGTCCATCAATATCGGCAGTGCCCGCATTTATGGTTTGGAATTGGGGGGAGAATATCGCTTTACCCCGGGAGAGAGTGGCTTCAGCTTGCTCGCCAGCGCCGCCCTAGTTCAGGGAGATGACTTGAGCCGCGATCGCCCCCTGGAAACCATCGATCCCGTCACAGCCGTCGTCGGGTTGCGCTACCGTGCTCCAGACGATCGGTGGCGTGCCGAGTTGATTAGCACCTTTGTCGACACCCCCCGGGTTCCCGAGGGCACAACGTCCTTTATTCCCAAGGCCTATGCCGTCGTGGATCTAGTCGGCCGTTACAACATCACACCGAATCTGGGGCTGAGTTTGGGGGTCTATAACCTGTTGAACCAGGAGTACTACACCTATTCTGAGGTCCGCAACCGCCAGAATATTCCGGATGCTGTTCGGCAGTTTAGCCAACCCGGAACCAACCTCCGCCTTGGCCTCAATTACACCTTCTAGGTAGAGCCCTCGCCCCCAGCTCCTCTCCCAAAGGGCGAGGGGAGCTAAGACATCCCTTCGGTTCCCTCTCCCCTGGGAAGAGGTCTAAGGTGAGGGCCTTCAAGGATCTAGCCCGCAAGTTTTATCGCTCCACCAGCCTTCTCGCTTCCTCCTCGAGGAGGCTCTCGCAACACAACCCTTTACCAACACGGAGAAACTGTATGCGTGTTCCGACTGTTTCAGTGCTGTTCAACCTCAGCCGCCGTGGTTTTGTTGCCTTGCTTTTGGCCACTCTAGCGGCTTGTACGACCCCGGTGCCGCCCCCCTCGGACTCGGCCCAAGGTAGCTCAGCATCCGCTCAGGACAGCGCCGCAACTCGAGTGGTCGCCCTCACCTCCCTCACGGCGGACTTAGTGGCTACTCTGGCGGGCGATCGCCTCGTCGGTATCCCGGGTAGTTCGCTGCTCCGCAACGATCCCCGCTTTGCGGCGGCGACCGTTGTCAGTGAGGGGCGAGTGGAGCCGAACTTGGAAAAAATCATTGCCCTCGAGCCGGATTTAGTCCTGGGGGCGAAAGGATTCCACGATAAAGTCCTGGCTCGTCTGGAGGAATTGGGCGTTCCCGTGTTGACGGTGGAGGTGGCCAGTTGGGACGCCCTCGAGTCCGTAACCCAAGATTTGGCGGAGCGGCTCGGGGCTGATAGCTCGCCCTTGCTGGCTCGTTATCAAGACTGCTTGGCCCAGACTCCGGCCCAGGCCCCCACGGCCCTTGTCTTGGTCAGTCGCCAACCCCTGCTCTCCCCCAATCGGGAGAGTTGGGCCGGGGATTTTCTCACGCAGTTCCGGTTTCAGAATCTCACCGCCGATCTTCAGGGGGATAGTAGCCTGGGCGGTTATGTCACGCTCTCGGAGGAGCAGGTTTTAGCGGCGAACCCCGAGCTATTGCTGGTGGTGGAAACAGAGGAAAACCTCCTGGAGCAACTGAAACAGGATGCTTTTTGGGGACAATTGGCCGCGACCAAAACCGAGGCCGTCCATACCTTTGACTATTTTGGCCTGATCAATC
>CAYNIP010000092.1:0-8095 GCA_964397305.1 uncultured bacterium | reverse complement strand
CGTTTCTAGACATTACCGTTCCTGATTACGAAAGGCTGCTCTATGGCGGCCGGGCGGGGACGACAACCATTGCGATTACTCCTCAAGAATCAGGCATCGCTACGATAACAGAAACGTTGGCAAATTCAGCACGTCCCGTTGATGAGGTTCACATCGTTGCTGAGGGAAATGTAGGCAATTTCTGGCTTGGCCGCGATTTCGTGTCGGCTGACACGCTCGGTCAATATCAGGAACAGTTGCAAAGTTGGGCGAGAAACTTGACTGAGGGCGCCGATATTTTGCTCTACAGTTGCTTCACGGCTCTGGGAGAAATGGGCGAGGCGTTTATCAACACGCTCGCTGATTTGACTGGCGCAGATGTGGCTGCCTCTACGAATCTAACGGGCAGCGCTGCTCTGGGGGGCGATTGGGTTCTGGAAGCGAACACCGGCAATATTGAAGCGAGCTTAGCGTTCAATCCCCAAGTGCTGGCGGACTATGCCGACACGCTGGCGGTTTTCACGGCTTCGGATGCTGCGAGTCTGGCGGCTGCCATCACGGCTGCCAATGGCGCGGGCGGCGCGGACGAGATCCGCTTTGCGCCGGGGGTGACGCTGATTAGCTTGGGAGCCGCGCTGCCCAACATCGCCGATGCCCTCACCATTACGGGGCAGGGCACGAATGTCACGATCCAGGGCAACAACACCTTCCGAATCTTCAACGTGATGGCAGTTGTACCGACGACCTTTGATTTCCTGACGATTCGGGGTGGGAATGTTGGTGCCGGGCAAAATGGCGGCGGGATTAACAGCATTGGCGCGGTAACAGTAACGAACAGCACGATCAGCGGCAATTCGGCGGGCGCCCTCGGCGGCGGGATTCGCAGCAATGTCGCGGTGACGGTGACGAACAGCACTGTCAGCGGCAATTCGGCGGGCACCAGCGGCGGCGGGATTTTCAGCAATGGCGTGGTGACGGGGGTGACGGTGACGAACAGCACGATCAGCGGCAATTCGGCGGTCAACAGCGGCGGTGGGATTGCCAGCAATGCTGTGGTGGCGGTGACGAACAGTACCGTCAGCACCAACTCGGCGGGCGCCCTCGGCGGCGGTATCAACAGCAGTGGCGCGGTGACGGTGACGAACAGCACGATCAGCGGCAATTCGGCAGACACCGGCGGCGGGATTTACAGCGTTGGCGCGGTGACGGTGACGAATAGTACAATCAGCGGCAATTCGTCGGTCGCCAGCGGCGGCGGGATTTTCAGCAATGCGGTGACAGTGACGAACAGCACCCTCAGCGGCAATTCGGCGGGCAACTTCGGCTTCGGCGGCGGGATTTTCAGCGCTGGCGCGGTGACGTTGACGAACAGCACCCTCAGCGGCAATTCGGCGGGCTTCTCCGGCGGCGGGATTTTCAGCGATGGCGGCGGCACGATTCGTAATAGCACCATTACCAACAACGTGGCTGATGCTGATGGCAACGGTACGGGCGATGGCGGTGGGCTTCTCCGGACAGCCGGAACCTTCACGATCGAGAACAGCATCATCGCGGGCAACCGCGACCTCGGCGGTCAAGCTCCTGAACTGGCAGGCGACTTCGCAGGTAGCACCTTCAGCTTCAACCTGCTGGGCAGCACCGCCGGCGCAACCAACGTCACCCTGGGAGCTGGGAACCGCGTCGGCGTCGATCCCGGTCTCTTCCCCCTCGGCAACTACGGCGGCCCCACCCAAACCCACGCCCTCCGCCCCGACAGCCCTGCCCTGAACGCTGGCAGCAACGCCCTCGCCGCCGGAACCAGTGACCAGCGCGGCGCGCCCCGGATTAGCGGCGGGGTTGTGGACATCGGCGCTTATGAGTCAGCCGGTTTCGGCCTCGCGCCTGTCGGCTCCCTGAGCCTCAGCGCCAGCAGCTTGCCGACGACCTTTGATGTCAGCGTCCGCGTTGTGGAGACTGCCTTCAATGCCCCCCTGCCTCTAGCGGGTATCAGCGTCAACTACGCTCCCCAAGGCAGCGCGACGGGCTTCTTCAGCAACGGCACGACGGTTTTCACCAATGCCCAAGGCATCGCTCTCAACTTCTTCACGCTCCAGAGCGGCAGCAACTTCCAGATCCTCGCCAGTAGCGCCAACTTCGGCAATGTCACTTTTAGCGGCACGGCGGCGGCAGCGGCCGGCGCGAACGCCAGCGGCCCGCCGGAGCCGTTTACGCGGCCGCTACCCTGGGAGGTTGAGGAAGCGTTAGCAGCAGTGGCTTGCACCGTAGCGGAGGGTTATCCCTGGGAGGCGGAGCGCGAGTCTGAGTTCCTGGAGTGGGAGGAGTTCGCGCTCTGTACGGTGGAGGAGGAGCCCGAGGAGATGGCGGCGACGACGGAGTGAGGCGGCTGCCGCTGCGGGAACTGCGCGCGGCTCCTTAGACCACCACAATGCCAAGATGCTGGAGACTTGGAGGTAGATAAGGCTTAAGATGTTGGGGGTAGTTTTCAAGAACTAAACTCTATTCTCTGCTTTCTGCTCGCCATTCCCCGCTCTCGACTTTCACTAGCAGGGGTGCGGCCTGAAGTAAGGTCTGGGTATAGGGATGCTGGGGGGTTTGGAAGATTGCTTCCGTGGGGCCCAATTCCACAATCCGGCCTGCTTGCATCACGGCAATGCGATCGCACAAAAAACGGGCCACCCAGAGATCATGGGTAATGAAAAGGTAGGTGAGGTTGAACTCATCCTTGAGGGAGCGCATAAGGGCTAGCACCTGGGCCTGCACGCTCGCGTCCAGCATACTCACAGGTTCATCGCAGATGAGTAGCTTCGGCTGCAAGATCAGGGCCCGGGCGATCGCCACCCGCTGCTGTTGCCCCCCGGAAAGCTCTCGGGGGAAGCGGTGGTAATAGTCCGCCACGGGAGTTAAGCCCACCCGCTCGAGCATCGACGCCACCCGTTGCCGTGCTTCGGCCAGCGTCGCGAGGCCGTGAATAAACAGGGGATCGGCAATGCTGGCTCCGAGGGTCATTAAGGGATTGAGGCAAGCGAGGGGATCTTGAAAAATCATCTGCATTTGGCGACGCTTTTGGCGCAGTTTCCCGGCCGGTAAAGTACCCAATTCAGAGCCGTCAAACTCAACTGTGCCGCCTGTGGGTTTGATCAACTGCAAGATCGTGCGCGAGAGAGTGGACTTACCACAGCCCGATTCGCCTACGAGGCCAAAGATTTCCCCCGGATATAGCTCAAAGCTGACTCCATCCACAGCTTTGATCGGAGTACTCTGGCGGCCAAGGAGTTGGGTGAGGAGGTTGCCCTCGAGGCTGTAGTGCTTTTCGAGCTGATGGAGGCGTAGCAAGGGTTGTAGCCCAGCGATCGCGCCAGAACTGCGATCGCTGACGGTAGTAAGACTATGAATATGTAATGCTGACTCCAGCAGCGATCGCGTGTAGTCGTGCTGGGGTCGGGCCAGCAATCCCCGTGCCGCCCCGATTTCAACGATTTTGCCCTGGTACATGACCGCGACGCGATCGCAATATTCCCCCACCAGAGCCAGATCATGAGAGATGAGCAAGAGGGCTAGGTTACGCTCCCGACAGAGGCGGGTCAGCTCTT
Organism: uncultured bacterium; assembly: GCA_964397305.1. Taxonomy (GTDB): domain Bacteria; phylum Cyanobacteriota; class Cyanobacteriia; order Cyanobacteriales; family Spirulinaceae; genus JAAUTY01. Next base: position 4,526 of record CAYNIP010000092.1, on the reverse strand, counting down.
GCAAAATTTCCGCCGCTACAGTGACATCGAGGCTAGTTGTAGGCTCATCAGCGACGATCAGCTTGGGGTCGAGGAGCAGCGCCAGGGCGATCGCCACCCGCTGGCGCATCCCGCCACTGAACTCGTGGGGATACTGGGCCCAGCGCTCGGCCGGAATGCGAACGGCCGCCAAGGTTTCCAGAGCCTTGATCTTAGCTTGGGCTCGGCTCAGGCCGGGCTGGTGGGCCTGGAGGGTTTCCAGACAATGCTCCCCGATGCTCATCAAGGGATCAAGCCGGGTCATCGGGTCTTGAAACACCAGGGCCACAGCCTCACCCCGAAAGCGCCGCAGCTCCTCGGACTTGAGAGCGAAGACATCGCGATCGCCAAACCGAACCTGTCCCTCCAGGCGAGCGGAGGGGGGCAAGAGGCGCAGGGCGGCCCGGCCCAAGGTCGATTTACCGCAGCCGGATTCGCCCACCAGCCCTAAGCGCTCTCCGGCCGCGAGTTGGAAGGAAATACCATCGATGGCCCAAGCGGGGCTCGCGCTGGCCTGTCCCCCGCCGTAAGCAACGCGCAAGTGGTTGACGGTGAGCAAGGGTTCGGTCATGGGCAATCCTGGACGGCCGCTGTGCATCCTGCATCCTAGCACGGGCCCTTGGCGGGATTGGAGATTGGGGATTGGAGATTAGAGGAAAAACCAACGGCCGCACCTCTCCGCCCGCCGCAAGCCCGAAGCAAGATGTACCCCGATCAACCCCTGACGGCCGAGCCCCCTTGCCTTAAGTCCCCGACTCCAAGCCCGGGGGCAACGGCTCGCCACAGCGAGCGTGAATTTCTCCCAGGCGCTCAAAGAGCCAGGGGTAGCCCTGGCGATAGTCGGGCAGGCGGGCTAGGGGACTGAGGAGAGCGGCGGCGCTCAGGTCAGCGATGCTCGGGCGATCGCCCCCCAGCAGAAAGGGCTGATTTTGCCACGGGGTCAGCACTTGGAAGGCGAGTTGGAGCCGTGTGCGGGCCTGGGCAACGGCGGCGGGGGTGATGCTGTACTGGCGGCGCACGATCGCGATCACTGCCTGACTCAGCAGCGACGGGTCGAGGTGCTTGCCTTCCTTAGCCCGATAGTCGTAGTACACGAAGCGGGTAGCAGGGCCGATGCTTTCATCGAGCCAGTCCTCGAGCAGTTCCGCCTGCTGTTGCCGTTCCGGTTCTGGGAGGGTGAGAGGCGGCTCCGGTTGTACCTGCTCCAGGTAGCGCCAGATCGCCGTGGAGTCGGCGATCGCCTCGGGTTCTCCAGGACGCTGGGGCGCCAAAACTGGCAGCGTGGTTAGGCCGGTCAGGGGCCTCAGCTTTAGGATATGGAGCCCGGGGGTCAGATTCTCGACACTGTAGATCAGGCCCTTGTAGCCCAAGACCAGCCGTGCTTTACGGCAGTAGTGGGAGGTACTAAACTGGAGCAGGTGCATCAGCGTTCCTGCCTCTCATCCGGAGGTTGCAGATGTTGTAACGAGCCTAGGATCAACAGGAAACCAAGCCTTAGGCTTCAACGGCTACGGGGGAGGGAGCGACAAAAAAGCTGAGATGATACAGGTTCCGTCGCCAAGGATGGTACTGGACCTCGCGGATGAGGGCTTGACCTGACCAGTCTAGGTCGGGAATCTTGACTTCGATCGGGGTCTCGTTGAGCTTGACTTGGCGCAGGAGGGTTTCTGCATCCTTGGCATTCACGACCAGCAACCAGGATTCAGCCCCTTGGTGGCCGTAGATCGTCGCTGGGAGTTGTCCCTGACGGCGCAGGGCGCGGGGTTTGCTACCTTCGGGGCGCTTGTGACATTCAATGCTGAGAGACATGGGTTTAATGCAAAAAGAACAGGATTGAGTGACAATAACAGGCCTAGATCGGCGCGCCATTGTCATTGAGCAAGGCTCGTTTGGGCCCGTGGATTGGGTCTTCGACCACGATCGTTTGATCGCGACTCGCCCCTAGGGAGACGATCGCGATCGGGATCTCCATCAGTTCGGCCAGGAACTTGAGATAGTCCAGGGCTTGGCTGGGGAGATCTTCTAGGGAGCGGCAATCAGCGGTCGAGCGCTGCCAGCCCGCTAGGGTTTTGTAGATCGGGCGACACTTGGCGAACTGGCGGGCGCTGCTGGGAAACTCCCGGCACGTTTCGCCCTCCAGATCGTAGGCCACGCAGACCTTGATCTCTGGCAGCTCATCGAGCACATCCAGCTTAGTGATTGCGAGGCAATCCAAGCCGTTGATGCGGACTGCATAACGGCCGATGACCGCATCAAACCAGCCACAGCGCCGCCGCCGACCTGTGGTGGTGCCAAACTCTGCGCCGCGATCGCCCAGGAGCTCCCCTACCTCCCCATGCAGCTCCGTGGGAAAGGGCCCCTCCCCGACGCGAGTGGTGTAGGCCTTGGCGACGCCAATCACCCGGTCGATGATCGTCGGGCCGACGCCAGCCCCGACGCAGGCTCCACCAGCAATTGGGTTGGAGGAGGTGACGTAAGGATAGGTGCCGTGGTCGAGATCCAGGAGTGTTCCTTGGGCCCCCTCAAAGAGGATATTTTGGCGCTGGCGTACCGCCTCGCTGATTTTCAGGGAGCTATCGACTACATGGGGGCGCAGTCGCTCGGCATAGGCAAGGTACTGTGTGATCACCGCTTCGGGGTCCAGGGGAGGCAGGCCGTAGAGCTTTTCAATAATCGTATTTTTGTAGCTCACGGCCCAGTGGAGTTGGTCCCGCAGGTCGTTCCCATCCATCAGGTCGATCATGCGGATGCCCGTGCGCTCCGACTTGTCGGCATAAGTGGGGCCGATGCCGCGTTTGGTAGTGCCGATTTTGCGATCACCCCGTTCATCTTCCGCCGCACTGTCAATCAGCCGGTGGTAGGGCATGGTGACATGGGCTGTTTGGGAGATAAAGAGGTTGTCCGTGCTAACACTGAGGGCCGTGAGCTGATCGATTTCCTCGAGCAGAACCTGCGGATCGATCACTGTGCCCGACGCAATGACGCACTCCGTTTTGGGGTAGAGGATGCCGGAAGGGATCAAGTGGAGCTTAAAGGTTTGGTCGCGGACGACCACCGTATGGCCGGCGTTGACGCCCCCTTGGTAGCGCACCACTACATCCGCCGACCGACTCAGCAAATCGGTGATTTTACCTTTGCCTTCGTCCCCCCACTGGGCCCCGATCACAATAACGTTAGCCAAGGGTCTTGCGTGCTAATACTAGAGTTTTCACAAACTATCATTATCCCGAAACGAGGTGGATTGTGTCAAGCTTAGGACTAGCTTTCCTAGCTTTGCGAACCGCCGCAATCGGGATCGGCGCGCTACACTAACCCTTAATACTTGGCTCGCCCCTTCCCGGCTTACCCTCATCATGGCTTTACACGCAGACCTGCATCGACACCTGGGTGGCTCCGTTGTACCGCGCATTCTCTGGCGCTACTTTCAGCGGCATGAGCCCGGCTTGGCTCAGCGCTTTCCGGAGTATGACGCCTTTGAAGACTTCTACACCCGGCCTCGCAACACGCTGGATGAATATTTGGAGCTGCACACCTTGGTAGAGCACGTTCAGACGGAGGGGGCGCTGCCTTACTTCATCTACCGCCTGATGCGTGGGGCCTATATTTTTGAGAACCTCGCCTACCTAGAGTTGCGCTACACTCCCTACCTCCGCACCCCAGAGCATTTGGCGCAAAATGAGCGTATTGAGGCGATGCACGCGATCGTCGAAATCGTCGGCCGGGCGGCTCGGATTCGCGAATGTCCGATTGTCACCAGCCAGATTCTCTGTATGCACTCGCGGTTGCCCTACGCGGTGAATCGCGCCATTGTTGAACTGGCTGCGGCCCACCCCGATTACGTCTGTGCCGTGGATGTGGCCGGGGGAGATGCTCATTATCGCGATCGCCTGGAAGAGTTTGCCCAACTCTATGAGCTAGCCCGTTCCTACGGCCTGAAAACCACCGGCCATCTCTACGAAACCCCCGACGGCTGCTATCCGGAACTCTTGCCCTACCTGATGCGGATTGGCCACGGGATTCAAATTCCCCTGCGGTATCCTGAGCTGCTGCCTCAAGTAGCCGCCGCTGGACAGTGCCTAGAAGTGTGCCCAACGACTTACCTGAAAACGGGAACGCTTGAGGATTTGCGGGATCTGAAATTGGTCTTTGATCGTTGCTTTGAGGCGGGTGTGGATATTGCGATTTGTACCGACAACGCCGGTCTGCACAATGTGCGCCTGCCCTTCGAGTACGAGAACCTGCTGACTTATGACATCATTGACTTTCGCCAACTGGAGGCCTGTCAGGAGGCAGCCTTCCGTCATGCCTTTGCCTGGCCCCACGAACAACGGCCTGAGTCACTGTTGACCGATATTCTCCAAACAGATTCCCCCGCCGCTCTACCGGTTTAGAGCCCGTTAAAAAATCAGTGAAGTGCCTATCCCCCCTTTTCCAAGGGGAGCCGGGGGGAATTCCCGCCCACCCCCCCACCAAAAAGCGCCCCCCCGAAGGGAGGCGCAGAGGCTTAA
>CAYNIP010000091.1:0-8334 GCA_964397305.1 uncultured bacterium | reverse complement strand
CAACCTACAAGGGGTTGGGGTGAGGGCTGTGCGAAGGAGTTCCAACAGCCCGCACGAAATTTCGTTCCCCCGTCAGACCGTCAGGCTTGCGGCTGGGGGGGGAGCGATCCGTTATCGTGGGAGACATTGGCTACCGTTGACGACTCCCAGGCCTATGAATGCCGACACTGCCCCTGCCCTTGCTCCACTCCCCGAAATTCCTATCGCGCCGCCGGGCTTCAAGTCCGGGTTTATCGCCATCGTCGGCCGGCCCAACGTGGGCAAGTCCACACTGATGAATCAGTTGGTGGGTCAAAAGATTGCCATTACCTCCCCCGTCGCTCAGACGACCCGCAATCGCCTGCGGGGCATCCTCACAACCGACACCGCCCAGATCATCTTTGTAGATACGCCGGGGATTCATAAACCCCACCACGAACTGGGTCGAGTGCTGGTGCAGAACGCACGCTTGGCGATCGCCGCCGTGGATCTCGTGCTCTTTGTGGTCGATGGCAGCACGCTCGTGGGGGGAGGCGATCGCTACATCGCCGACCTGCTCACCCAGGCCGGCGTCCCCGTGCTCCTGGGGCTGAACAAGGCCGACTGCCCGGGGGCGGAGGGAGCCACGGCCAGCTACCAGGCCCTGGCTACGGCAGCGGGCTGGGAGTGGCTCTCGTTCTCGGCCCTGACGGGGGCGGGGCTGGAGGAACTGCGGCAACGGGCGATCGCCCGCCTAGAGCCCGGCCCCTACTACTATCCCCCCGACCTCGTGACCGACCAGCCCGAGCGCTTCATCATGGGAGAACTGATCCGCGAGCAAATCCTGCTCCACACCCACCAGGAAGTGCCGCACTCAGTCGCGATCGCCATTGAGCGCGTGGAGGAGCTACCAGAGATCACCCGTGTCCACGCGGCGATCGCCGTGGAGCGAGCGTCCCAAAAAGGGATTCTCATCGGCAAGCAGGGCAGTATGCTCAAGACCATCGGCAGCGCCGCCCGCCAGCAGATTCAGGCCCTCATCGCCGGCAAAGTTTACCTAGAGCTGTTCGTCAAAGTCGAAACCCAGTGGCGACAGTCCCGGCGACACCTCGCGGAGTTTGGCTACCGGGTCGAAGAGTGACCAAGGCTTGGGATTTTGCCCCCGGTTGCCTAAGCTAGCGGGTAGTCATGTGCGGGTTGCGTACCGCGAGGGGGTGGAGATGCCATCAGATTTACAGAAAAAAGCTGCCCAGGCCATCGTCAATAGCTTTGAGACCGGGAGCTTACAAGGAGACTATAGCAATGTCACCTTCATTCCCGGTGATCCGGGGGGATTGACCTATGGGCGATCGCAAACCACCCTCACCAGTGGCAATCTCTCCCTGCTGATCGTCGCCTACGTCGAAGCCCAGGGGGCCCTCGCCCAGGAGTTGCGGCCCTATCTCAGTCGCTTAGAGCGGCAGGACAGCAGCTTGAACCGCGATCGCCGCCTGCGTCGCCTCCTGGAAGAGGCCGGCCAAGACCCCGTAATGCGGACTACCCAGGACGACTTCTTCCACCGCATCTACTGGCAACCGGCCGAGCAAAGTGCCGCCTACATTGGCGCGAAAACAGCCCTGGGGATGGCGATCATCTACGACAGCCGCATTCACGGCTCCTGGCATCTGCTGCGCGATCGCGTCAATCAAAACCACGGGCCCCTCAGCCGCCTCGGCGAAGCCATCTGGATGCGTCGCTACGTCGAAACCCGCCGCCACTGGCTCGCCAACCACCGCATCCGCATCCTCAACCAGACCGTTTATCGCATGGAGGCCTTCCTCAAGCTGATGAACGAAGGCAACTGGGAGCTAAAACTCCCCTTCACAATCCGCGGCCTGCGGGTGGATGAAGAAGCCCTCGTGCCCCCCCTCCGGGGCTCAGCCGACATCGCCCCCGAGCGTCTGCTGCGCCTGCGAGTACCCTACATGAGCGGCGCCGATGTCCAAGCTGTCCAAACAGCCCTACGGCGCGCCGGCTTCCAAACCGAACTCGATGGGGTCTATGGCCAAGACACGGCCGCCGTCGTCGAGGCCTTCCAGCGCCAGCAGGGTCTGCACGCCGACGGCACTGTGGGGCCGGCCACGCGCACCGCCCTGCGGATTGGCGAAGAGGAACCGGCCCCCGCCAGCGCGACCGCGAGTCCAGCCGCCACTGACCCCAGGCCCCTGCAACTGACGGACCCCCCGCAGCAGGGAGAAGCAGTCCACGCCCTCCAGACCGCCCTCCGCCAAGCAGGGCTGGAGGTCAGCCTTGATGGGGTCTTTGGCCCCGGTACGGCCGACGCCGTCCGCCAGTTCCAGCAACAGCGGGGCCTAACCGTGGATGGGGTGATCGGGGCTTCGACCCAGGCAGCCCTGGCGGCCCTGCGCGCCGCTCCGGCGGGGAGCAGCAGCCCCGCGCCCCGCCTACTGCGGCTGGAGAATCCTCCGTTACGGGGCAACGATGTGCGCCTGTTACAAGCGGCCCTACGGCAAGCGAGCGGCCGGGTCGGCACGGATGGCGTCTTTGGGCCGGCAACGGAGCGGGCGGTGAAGGAGTTTCAGCAACGCCAAGGGATTGAGGCCGATGGCGTGGTGGGGGCGACGACGCGCTCGGCCTTGGGGTTGCGTTGAGCCCAGGGCTGAGCTGCGGGGGCTACCAATCCGCTAGAGGTAGAGTTCCTCGCCCTGCTGGGTAAAGCGCACGTCATCAATTTGCCAAGCGTCATTCTCCGTCAGGGTCGCTCGCAGGCTCCCAAAGAGGGTGAATTGCTCGCAGGGGGAGAGGGACTGGAACGTGCGCTTGGCCTCGGGGGGCAAGCGCAATTCCACACTAGCCACCGCCTGCTCCCGGTGGATGCGGTAGCCCGCGAGGGGAAAATCCGGGCCGAGACCCTGGGCCAAGGTCCGCTGTACGGCGGTGTCGAGGGCTGCTTCGGCTGGGACGGCGATCGCCTCGGCGATGAGGGTTTCACAGGTGGGATCAGGGCGGAAGATCTGCACCGTGACGCGGTTGGCGGGGGCTGCCTGGGCCGTCTCGATCGTGATCTCAGCGGGTAGCTCCGGAGTCGCGGCTAGGGTGAGGGTCTGGCCCGGGGCTGGGGCGGTCACGAGGGTGGCCGGGGGCTGGGCGGCATGGTCGGCCGGCTGGGGGAGGAAGTGGCTGGCGGCGGCATAGCCAAGGTAGCTACTGGTGCTGGCGATCGCTAAGCCAGCGGCGATCGGGGCAAGGGGCTTGAGGGACATCATCGCAAACTCCCTGGTGAGGATTGGCAACAAAGACGGTAACAAAAGTGTTCTTTCAGGGCTGAGGCTGGCCTATCCGGAGAGGATGGGCCGGATGGGCTGTTCTTCAGGGCCGCGCTGCTGGGGGGATTCTCGTGGCCGGGGACCAGGTGGACGAAATTTTACGCGGGATGTTGGTACTCCTGCGCTCAGCCCTCACCCCAACCCCTCTCCCAACTTGGGAGAGGGGCTTCTAACTCCCCTTCTCCTAGCTTGGGCTACTCCCTACACACAAGTCCTGTTTGGCTGCATTTTCCCCGCTTTTGCCCCCTAGATCCCCCAATTCTGAGGGACTGGGAATTCCGTTCCCCCCCCGAAATCGGGGGGCTAGGGGGGCTAAAAACGGTCAGTTGGGGCTGTGACGAGATGTGTGTACTGAGTAGCCCAGCTTGGGAGAAGGGGCCGGGGGATGTAGACGCGCAGCGGCTTCTCGCAGAGTGGGTAAACCGGCTTAACTGAGATGCACCCTCCTGATTCCTCGCATCAGGGCGGCCAAAACTCAGCAACGCTCCCAGAACAGCGATGGGAGACCTTCGCTAACCGGTCGTCGCTCCCCTAGAGGGCTGCACGTCTTCAGCGCCAGGGCAGAATTGCGGCCGGTCAACTTGAAGCACGCGCGGCGAGTCATTGATAATGGGAAAGCACCCGTCTATCCCTCCCCAAATCTGCCGTGAGCGCACCCAAAAGCTACAAAGACACCGTTAATCTGCCCCAAACTCAGTTCAGTATGCGGGCGAACTCCGTCCAGCGCGAGCCGGAGTTGCAGGCCTTTTGGGAAGAGCAGCAGACTTGCCAGCGCTTAGCCACAGAGAATCCGGGCGATCGCTTCATCCTCCACGACGGGCCCCCCTACGCCAACGGCTCCCTCCACATGGGCCACGCCCTGAACAAGATCCTCAAAGACATCATCAATAAGTACAAATTGATGCGGGGCTACAAAGTCCGCTACGTGCCGGGCTGGGACTGTCATGGCCTACCGATCGAGCTGAAAGTGCTACAGGCCATGTCGGCCCAGGAGCGCCAAGGTCTGACCCCCCTCGAGTTACGCCACCGGGCCCAGGCCTTCGCCCTCGAGGTGATGGACGAACAGCGCCAGGGCTTCAAACGCTTTGGGGTCTGGGGAGACTGGGACAATCCTTATCTAACCTTGCAGCCGGAGTACGAAGCCGCGCAAATCGCCGTCTTCGGCCGCATGGCCCTCAAAGGCTACATCTATCGTGGCTTGAAGGTGGTGCATTGGAGCCCCAGCTCACGCACGGCCCTGGCGGAAGCAGAGCTGGAGTACCCCGAGGGTCACACCTCGCGCAGCATCTACGCCGCCTTTCCCATGACCCAGGCCACGCCCGCGATCGCCGACCAACTGGCTCCCTTCCTGCCCCAGCTCGGCATCGCGATCTGGACAACGACGCCCTGGACGATTCCGGCGAACCTGGCCGTAGCCGTCAACCCAGCGTTGAGCTATGCGGTGGTGGAGGTTTCCCCGACCAAGAACGGGATGCCCTACCTGGTGGTAGCAACCGACCTAGTGGAACGCTTAGCCGATAAATTCGGCGCATCGCTGACGATCAAAGCCCAATTCTCCGGCCAACAACTCGAGGGCTGTACCTATCGCCATCCCCTCTTTGACCGCGAGAGCCCGATCGTCATCGGCGGCGACTACGTGACCACAGAATCGGGCACGGGCTTAGTCCATACGGCCCCCGGTCATGGTCAAGAAGATTTCCTCGTCGGCCAGCGCTACGGGCTGCCGATCCTCTCGCCAGTAGACGCGCAAGGCAACTTCAACGCCGAAGCGGGGCCCTTCGCTGGGCTGAACGTGCTCAAGGGTGGCAACGAGGCCGTGATCCAAGCGCTGACCGACGCGAGCGCGCTGTTACTCGAGGAGGCCTACGTTCACCGCTACCCCTACGACTGGCGGACGAAGCAGCCGACGATCTTCCGGGCCACAGAGCAGTGGTTTGCATCGGTCGAAGGCTTCCGCGAGGCCGCGCTGGCGGCGATCGCCCAAGTTCGCTGGATTCCCGCTCAGGGTGAAAACCGGATTGTTGGCATGGTGGGCGATCGCTCGGACTGGTGCATCTCGCGTCAACGTAGCTGGGGCGTGCCGATCCCAGTTTTCTACGACGAGGAAACTAACGAGCCCTTACTCAATCAAGAAACCCTTGAACACATCCAAGCGGTGTTCGCTCAGCACGGCTCCAATGCCTGGTGGGAGTTACCGCTCGAGGACTTGCTGCCGGAAGCCTACCGCAACAACGGCCGCACCTACCGCAAAGGAACCGACACGATGGATGTCTGGTTTGACTCGGGTTCCTCTTGGGCGGCTGTGGCGCAGCAGCGGGAAGAATTGAGCTATCCAGCCGATCTGTACCTGGAAGGCTCTGACCAGCACCGGGGCTGGTTCCAGTCCAGCTTGCTCACCAGTGTCGCGACCAACGACTGCGCGCCCTACAAAACGGTACTCACTCACGGCTTTGCCCTCGACGAAAAGGGCCACAAGATGAGTAAGTCCCTGGGCAATGTGGTCGATCCCCTGGTGATCATCAACGGGGGTAAGAATCAGCAGCAAGACCCGCCCTATGGGGCGGATATTCTGCGGCTCTGGGTGTCGTCGGTGGACTATTCTTCGGACGTGACGATCGGTAAGACGATCCTCAAGCAGCTTGCTGATGTCTATCGCAAGATCCGCAATACGGCACGCTTCTTGCTGGGCAATCTGCACGATTTCGACCCGGCCCAGCACGCGGTTGCTTACTCAGGCTTGCCGGAGCTGGATCGCTATATGCTGCACCGCATCAGCGAAGTATTTGGCGAAGTGACGGAAGCCTTTGAGAGCTTCCAGTTCTTCCGGTTCTTCCAGGCCGTGCAAAATTTCTGTGTTGTCGATCTCTCGAATTTCTACCTGGATGTCGCGAAAGATCGCCTCTACATCTCTGCCCTGGATTCGCCGCGCCGCCGCAGTTGTCAGACGGTGCTGGCGATCGCCCTGGAAAATCTGGCGAAGGCGATCGCGCCGGTTCTCCCGCACATGGCGGAGGATGTCTGGCAGTTTTTGCCCTACCCGACGCCTCACCCGTCGGTCTTTGCGGCGGGCTGGGTGCAGCCTGAGGAGCAATGGACGCAACCCGAGTTAGCCGCTACGTGGGAGCATCTGCGCGCTGTTCGGGCTGAGGTCAACAAGGTGTTAGATCAGGCCCGCTCGGAAAAGGCGATCGGTTCTTCGCTGGATGCCAAGGTGTTGCTGTATGCCCCCGACCCTGAGTTGCAGGCGCTCCTGGCACGGATGAATCCTGCTGACAGCCTGGGCGAGCAGCGGGTGGATGCGCTCCGCTACCTGGTGCTGGCGTCGCAGGTGGAGTTGGCTGAGTCCGCCGCCGCCATCCAAGGGGCGGACTACCGCAGCGAAACAGATTGGCTCGCGGTGGGTGTGGTCAAGGCGGAGGGGGAGAAGTGCGATCGCTGCTGGAACTACTCGACGCGGGTGGGTGAGTCGAGCGATGATCCGACTCTTTGCGAGCGCTGTGTGGGGGCGATCGCGGGTCAGTTCTAAGCAAACCGAGGCACGATGTTAACAACTGTTGAAATCAAAGCATTTCGATGCTTCCAAGATCTGAAAGTATCGGGTTTGTCCCGCGTCAACCTCATCGGCGGCAAGAACAATTCTGGTAAAACCGCTTTCTTGGAAGCAATTTTGTTGCTCGCAACTCCGCCAGCGCAGGCAGCTCTGACGATCAAAGAAAGTAGGCGAGAGTCGGTTGAAGTTCTCAAGGCTCTACCCGAACGAGCCTGGGACACCTTTTTCTTCAACCGCCAGAAGCACGACCCGATCGAGCTTACTGCCTACCAAGACGGTCGGGTTTACCAAGAAATAACAATTTCTTTTGAGGATGCCGTGAGCCAAGAGTTGCTCATTAAACACGGCCTTCAAGACCCTGATTTCTTGTCTACCATGAGCGGCGCGGCTGCGCTTAATTTTCAGGTTTCTGGCGATCGCCCAACCAAGCAAGTCTCTCTAGTGGCAAGCTCCAGGGGATTTTTTGGCTTTGGCGATCAATCCTCCTCCTCCACAATCCCCCTAATCCCCTCCGGATCTAGAACCGATACCAAAGACTTAACTACAGCTTATGACAGGGCAAGGCTTGACGATAAAGAAGCGGACGTTTTGCAAGCCCTCCAAATCCTCGATCCTGCGATCGTCGACATCGAAAGTTTTTCAGTCGGCGAACCAACGCTTTACTTAACGCGAACAGGACAAGCGCGATTGCCGATCGCTGCTTTTGGTGATGCCGTTAATCGCATTGCTGATATTATCCTCAAGTTGATTAATAACGAACATAAAGTCATGCTGATCGATGAAATCGAGAACGGTATTCATTACAGCAGTCAGGTTGATTTTTGGAGGTTGTTGATTGAACTAACGAAAAAATTAAATGTTCAGATCTTTGCAACAACCCATAGCCTGGAAATGATTCGCGCCTTTGCTACAGCAGGACTGGCACTGAATCCTTTAAGTTGCGCCTATCTCGAACTCGCGCGCCACGAGACGACTGGCAAGATCATAGCGATCCATCGCGATTTAGAAAGCCTTGACTATGCCCTCGAGCGTGGCAAAGGGGTTCGCGGTGAGTAATGTTTTAATTGTCGAAAGTAAGAATGACAAAATTTTCCTTGAGGCACTTATCGCCTATATGAATGCCGAGATTGCTGTTGATTCTCCCATTCAAATTGATGACTACGATTGCTTGAACGGCCTCGATTCCAAAAAAGTAACGACATCTCTGAAGGCGCTACAGGCTGATGCTCAGAAGAAAAACATTCGTAAAGCAGGTTTAGTCCTTGACTGTGATAATCTTTCAGAAGTCGAGCGGCTAGCTTGGGTCAATACATGCCTGCAAGCCGTGTTTGGGTCATCCATAGCTTTTAACAAAACCCAAGAGTTCGTCAGCATTGCTGGGGATAATTACGAATTTTCCCTAGCTTGCTATTTCACCAATGTTGGCGGTCAGGGGGAACTAGAAACCAGGGTAAACGCATATAAAAGTGTAGCCAAAAAGACAGAAAAAGCTTGAGAGAA
>CAYNIP010000090.1:0-9471 GCA_964397305.1 uncultured bacterium | reverse complement strand
TCTTCCATAACATCCATAGGGGCTGGCTCCACCTCATCAGCCTGGGGTGTGGCACAGCCAAAGCCAGCGCCAAGGCATAAGAACATCACCAAAGCCAGCATCATCCAATTGCGAAATTTCATGGCATTTCCTCCAGAGTTACCTTCCATTCAGTTAACGCGCAGAAAACCTGCTCCAGCGCTTCATGCAGGCGATTCAGGGAAGCCCAGAGAACGACTTCTAGGTAAATTCCCAGAAGCAAGTAGACCAGCAGAGTTGCCAAGCAACCCAGACTCCTGATGTGATAAGCGCTCTATAATTCTACGCTAGTCAATCGCTGAATCAGTGTTGCCTAGTTTAAGCAATTTTCTCCGAAAATGAGCTGAGAGATAAAGATTTTTTGTATCAGAATATCTGATCTATAAACTCAGCTTGGATAGGGTCAACACAAAAGAGTGAGCCGTCTCTAGACAACAAAATCTTTAATCACTTAAAAGCGATTAAGTGTTGATTTGCGGTCAAATCGTCGCCAAAATCTCTCCCTCCCTGGCCGGAGCTTTCGATTACCCTAGGGTAGTTTGAGCTGCCCGCAGCGATGATCTCGGCGGCTGGAGGGTCGCAGAAAGCTGGAGGCAGGGAGAGGCCGCCAGGATAGCGGCTGGGGAGGACCCTTGTTACAATCAATCCCGATCTCCGTTGACTCGACCTATGCCTTTCTTTGTGCCCGATGAGCGCCTGATTCAGCCCGCTACGGCGATTCTCGAGACGATTTGGCAGGAGTTCCCCGGCCTGGCTCGCAACCAATTGGCCTTGACCTGGGTGCTCTATGAGCCGCCCTATCGGGTGAATACTGGCGGGGCGATCGCCCCCGAAGATTTCTGGCAATACCGCCCGGCTGGCTACAGCTACCGTGGTCTCGAGGGAATCTATCCCGCCAGTGTTGTCAAGCTGTTCTATCTCGTCGCCGTGCAGGAGTGGCTGGACAAGAGCATGATCGAGCCCTCCCCGGAGCTGGAGCGGGCCTTGCACGATGCGATCGCCCTGTCCAGCAATGACGCCGCCAGCTTACTGGTAGACACCCTCACCGGGACGACTAGCGGCCCGGAGCTGCCCCCCGGCCCCTTCGCCAGTTGGCAGCAACAGCGCAACCTTGTGAATCGCTACTACCAGGCCCTGGGCTGGGAAGAGTTGGAGAGCATCAATGTCAACCAAAAAACCTGGAGCGACGGCCCCTACGGACGCGAGCGAGCCTTCGTGGGCCCGGCCTTAGAGAATCGCAACCGACTGACCACCGATGCCTGTGCTCGCCTGCTCCATAGCATCGTGGGGGGGGTTGCGGTTTCAGCCCCCCGCAGCCAGGCTATGCTAGCCCTGCTGCGCCGCTCGCCGAACCTGCCGCCACCACCCCTGGGGGAGGAAAATCAGGTCAACGGCTTTCTAGGGGATGGGCTGCCGGAGGGGACGCGCCTCTGGTCGAAGGCGGGGTGGACGAGTCAAGTGCGGCACGATGTCGCGTATATTGAAAGTCCCGGGGCGCATCCGTATTTACTCGTAGTGTTCACGGCGGGCGGTCTCCAGAGCCAGAGCCGCGAGTTGCTACCTCGGATCTCGCAGGCCTTCGCCCAGGCCGTGGCTACGCTGAGTCGCGAGGCGGCTGGCGATCGCGCCCAGAATCCGATAGAGTAGCGGGCAAATGGCCCCCGCGATCAACCCCATGGTGAGGAGTGAATGTGAGTAGGTTTCCGCACAAGTCTGTGGCGTCGTTGGCGGTGTTGGCAGCTCTGACGGCCTCGGCTACCCATTTGACCGCGCAAGCGACCAAAGATACCAAGGTCCTCCGTGACCTCGAGCTCGAGCCCCTGAGGGAGGCCGAGGCAGTCCAGGCAAAGCCCTTAGAGTACCACCATACGGCACGCATTCAGCCGGGCACTGTGGAGCTGGGCATCGCCAAAACCATTAGCCCCCGCGAGCAGCCCTTGGGGGCGATCGCCCCCACCAGTGCCACCACTCGCTTCGAGCACAACACGGGGGCGCTGCCAGCCCTGGAGCGAGCCTCGAGCCCCGACGAGGCCCTCCTCGCCGCTCCAGCCGTTGAATTACCGGCTCCCCCCCAGCCAGAGGACCCGAACCTAGAACTGGCTGCCTCGAAACTGGAGGCTGTCAAGCCTGACTACGTGGCTGCTCCCCTGCCCCTGGAGGAGGCCGCCGCGTCACCCGCCGTCTCCACGGCTGAGCCGCCGCCGCCCCAGGACGCGGTAGAGGCCAGCGTGGAGCCAGCCGGTCCCGTTCTGGAGCCAGGCTCAGCGACCGCCAGCCATCTCCAAGCGCTGGCTAACCACCCTTCACCGATCTCGGTCTCCCGTTCCTTTGGCCGCATCGTCAAGCAAAAAGGGGCCACCACCTCGCCTCGCGCCCTGGGCCCCCAACTGACGGCCTCCGTGGGCCTGCGGCCCCAGGCCCCAATGCTGCCGTCTCCGGGGGCCACGAGCGCTCCCCTTGACCCCCCCGGCCGTGCCCTCGATGGCTCGGCCACCTCGGCCGCTCTGCTGCGGAAGCCCGAGGCTCCAGAGGCAGCCCAGATCCTGGCCCAACGCTCGGCCACCCCGCGCTATGTGGAGCGGCCCTGGAGCTACATCAGCGTCGGTGGCAATTTTGGGCTCAATGAGGGCAAAACAGAGCTGAGCGATACAGCCTTTGCGATCAACAGCAAGATTGGCTTCCTGCCCTACCTCTCGGTGCGGCCAGCGGCGCTCCTCGGCGATCGCGCCACCTTTCTGCTGCCTGTCACCTACGACTTGGCCATCGGCCAGAGCGACCCCTTCCGGCCCGCCACCTTCGTGCCCTACCTCGGGGGCGGCCTGGTCGTCACCACCCACGACGGCTACAACTTCGGCCCCTTGATCAGTGGCGGCCTAGATGTCCGGGTGAGCGAGAGCATTGTGATCAACACGGGGATCAATGCCGGTTTTCTCCGGGATAGTACGGACATCGGCCTAACCGTCGGCGTTGGCTACATCTTCCCGACCAATTTCTAGGCGCGTCCCCTAGTGGATCGTCCTACGGCGATCGCTCCGTCAGCGCCCCCAACCCACGACCCGCCTGGTGGGCCGCGAGGGCGATCGCGGCTGGGAAGATGCGATGTTCCTGAACCTGCACGCGGGCGTGGAGCTGCTCCGGTGTGTCGTCCGGTTGTATCGGCACCGCCGCCTGCATCAAAATCGGGCCGCTATCCACCGCGAGGCTCGCTAGGTGAACCGTACAGCCCGTGATCTTGACCCCAGCCGCCAGGGCCTGATCGAGGGCGTGGAGGCCGGGAAAGCTGGGCAAGAGGCTGGGATGAATATTGAGCACCCGGTGGGGGAAGGCCTCGAGGAGTTCCGCCGTGACAATCCGCAACCAGCCCGCCATGACCACCCATTCGACCTGATACTGGTTCAGGATCGCCACGATGGCGCGATCGCAGTCCTGGCGCTGGCGGAACTGGCGATGATTCACCAACACGGCCGGAACACCCCAGCGGGCGGCCCGGGCCGCCACGCGAGCCTCGGGATTGTTGTAGACCAAAACCCGAATCTCGGCCTGGAGCTGGCCGGCGGCGATCGCCGTCGCGATCGCCTCAAAGTTGCTGCCACTCCCCGAGGCCAGCACCCCCAAGGCCAGAGGGGGGTCAAATCGAGGCCAGGCCGCCAGCGTCGGAGCGATCAGGGCCGGAGCCGCAAATTCAGGGATGGTCATCGAGGGAGCAAGTCAATCGTTTGCAGCGAGCGTATCAGACCCCTTCGCTGGTCGGCAAGGGCTAGAGTAGAGGAAGTGTGCCTGGAAGTCGATGCCCATGTCCGAGGCCTGCCCAGATCTTGTCCCGCCGTTGGGCGATCGCCGCCCCTACTCCCCGCACCTGGCCCGGCTGGCGGGCGGGGCCGCCGCCGCCCTACTGTTGGAGTATCTGCTCCAGCAGCCCGAGGCCACCGGCGACTTGACCCCAGCAGGGATTACCGCCGCCCTCGGCTTGAACCCCGAGGAGCTCGGGGCCGCCCGGCGACAGTTGCGGGATCGGGATCTGCTCCACGAACAGTTGGCCCCCGATCGGGTCCGGGTTCAGGGGCGCGTGAACCGGGAGTCCTTGCAGCAACGCCTTGCTGCCTTCGCCCAATTCCTCGGGCAACCCCCGGCCGCCACGCTGGAACCCGCCACAACCGACGCCCACTTTCCCGCTCCCCGCCCACAGCCCCAGATTCAGGTCGCTCCCCACTACCGCTTTGTCGGCCCCTGGCGATCGCCCGAGGAGTTAGAGCAGTTCCAGCGGACCCTCGTGGAGCATTTCAAACAACAGGGCGCCCGCTCCCCAGCCGACAAGGCCTTTTGGACCATCGACGGCCTCGCCAAAGGCCTGATCTCTCCTTACTGGGATGAATTTGCCGCCGGACAGCCCCTCGGCTCCTCGCAGCAGGTGCAGCGGGACTGGGAACTGGCCCCCGGAGTTCCCTATCCCGCCTTTGAGGAAGACCGCATCCAGTACTACCGGCACCGGGGCGAACCGATCGAAGCGGCCGTGGCCCGCGCGCGACGCGACCTGCGCGATCCGGTGCAGGGGCAGGATCTTTGGGATGGCTTCCTCCGCAAGTGCGATCGCCTCGCCGAGGAAGCTCGCAAGGCCCAAGCTCTGGGAGTGCGAACCCCCTACTTGCCCCCGGCCTTTACAGAGCGATCGCAGCCCACCAAGCACCAAGTCATGGCCAAGCTCGCCGCCTTAGACCCCGCCCCCTTACCCCCCCCCCCAGACCCGCCCCCCCTCCCGCCCCCCGCCAACAGCCCCAAGCCTCCCCTCGCCACCCTGCGAGCGATCTACCAGTCGCCCCTAGGCCGCAAAATTGTGGAGCAACAGTTGGCCGACCACCCAGACTGGGGCTATCGGCTAGAGGCCGGAACCGTAGTTGAACGCGAGTCCCCACCGGAGCAACCCCATGCAACCCCTCGGCCAGATTGATCCGCTCCAGCCGGGTCGCCCTTTAGCGAAGGGGGCCCAACGCCGGGCCGCCCAGCAGCAGCAACAGCAGGCCGACCAGGCCGCCGGCTATGCTTGGTTGCTAGAACTCTGCCGCCTAGGGGAGAGCGATCGCGCCCGCCACCTTGCAGCCACCCATCCAGAATGGGGCTATGAGATCATCGACGGCACGGTACAGGAGCGCCTCGATCCGGAGAGCGCCGGCTGAACCCCCTCGCCGGTTCGTTCCGCCGTTGGGTCCAGTCAACCCAGGCCGCCCAAAGGCTAAAAATGGGCCTCGGTCCATTGAATCTTTAAGTAAGGTTGAAAGCACTCAATTGCGTGAACGCTTGCCCTCAATCTCGCTCCCAACTTCGGCAAGATCCTCCCGGTTCTGTCAGTCGGCCTTCCCCTAAAAATTGAGATACACCGCCTGAGTTTTACTTAACATCACTTCATACTTTACTGAATTGAGGCAGGTCCCTCGAGCTGTGCAGAGCTGGCGGATGGCCTCAGGGCCATGGGGGCAGCGCGACGCTGAAGTGGCGACGGGGCAAGCGTTTCAGCGAGTTACTCCCGCTGGGGTTTCCCGCCCTCAACCTCCTACTGGCGCGACTGACTGATGAGCGAACTTAACGGAATCTTTACTTAACACTCCGCAATGTTGTAGCCATCGCCGCCATTGCACAACCTAGAATGTTGTTAACAAAGGTTTAACAGTTCTCCAATTTAAGAAACGCTGTGGATGCAACACTCGCCCATTTTGTTGCCCAGTCCAGTTATGGTCATGGACAGTCCCTTCCTAGGCCACCACAACCGATGATCCCCCTTGATCGATGCCCTAATCAGGCCATTGACTACCTTGGCAAGCAGCTCGCCCCCTTCCAGGAGCGTCAGTTTACCGGGCGGCTGGATGTCAGCGTTGGCGATCAAACCTGGTATCTGTATCTTGCCTTGGGGCGATTTGCCTGGGCGACGGGGGGCTGCCATCCGACCCGCCGCTGGCGTCGTCAGATGATTCGCAGCGGCCTGTTTGCCAGCGCCAGCAAGATTCGCCTGCGGCAGAGCGATCGCTTTGAGTGCTGGGACTACCAGGTGTTGACCCTGCTGGCCCAGCGCAAACAAGCGACGACCGAACAAGTGATCGCCGTGATTCAAGGGATTGTGGCCGAAGTGTTGCTTGAGATCGTGCAGTTGGCCGGCCTTACTAGCCAAGCAGGGCCTCTCGCCGCCAGTGCTGACTGTCTTGCAGCCGACCCTGAGGCTTGCCTCACCCTGGCTGAGCCCCTAGCCTGTGCCATCATCCCTCGCCTCGGGATGCGACCCTCCACCACCGACACGGGGATCTTGCCCCGCGCCTGGACCGTGGAGATCGCGCCAGCCCTGAAACTCACCCAGGACATTTGGCAGCACTGGGCGGCGGCGGGCCTGGCTCGCTGCTCGCCCAACTTGGCCCCCATCCTGCGCCAGCCCCAGCTCCTCCAACAAAAAACCTCCCCCAAGGTCTACCAAACCCTCTGCGAAGCCATCAACGGCAAACGGAGCCTCCGGGACCTGGCCGTGTTGCTCAAGAAAGATTTGCTCGGGCTGACGCGATCGCTCCTCCCCTACCTTCGCCAGCAGAGCATTAGTCTGGTTGAAATCCCCGATCTGCCCCTGCCGGCCTTTGCTCGCACCCCCGACACAGACTCCGAAGCCGCCCCCCCTCCCCAGACGGCGGCCGTCAGGACCTCGCAGCGCGATCGCCGCCATCTGATCGTCTGCATCGACGACAACCCCCAAATTTGCCAAGTGATGGCCGAACTGCTCGAGGGGGCGGGCTACCAGCTCGTCGCCGTGCAGGAAGCGGTCCAGGCCCTGCCCACCCTGCTGAAACACAAGCCCGACCTCATCTTCCTAGACCTAGTGATGCCCATCGCCAGCGGCTACGAGATCTGTACCCAGATCCGCCGCGTTTCCGCCTTCAAAGCCACCCCCGTGGTTATCCTCACCGGCAATGATGGCATCGTGGATCGGGTTCGAGCCAAAATGGTCGGCGCCACTGATTTCCTCAGCAAGCCCATTGACGCCGCCAAGGTAACGGCGATCGCCCACCGCTACACCCAAGATGCAGCCGCCCAAAGCCCCCACTAATCCCGCCGCTGAATCAGATAGCCACAACGATGTTCGCCATTATTGAGCCACTGGGTCCGCTCCACCGTACAGTCCGGCAAGATCGCGGCGAACATTTCCAACTCATGGCCGCAGATGCTGGGAAAGGACTCTGCTACTTCGGCAATGGCGCAATTGTGCTCCGCCAAAATATATTGCTCGCGTTCGCGAAGCGTCCCGGCGGCATTATCGCCCAGAGGGCTGACCCGATACCACTCCGCCATGTAACCCTCCACCTGACGCAGTTGCACCAAGTTGGCCACCCGCTCCAATAAGCTGCCCTGGCCAATGCGATCGCGGTAATTTCGAGCCTTGCGCTCCCACTGCTTGCGGAGCACAACACTCACTTGCTCCTCCCCCACCGTTTCCACCAAGGTGTCCAGGAACGAGACCGCGAACTCCCCATGGCGCTGGGGAAAGCGATCGCGCCCCCGGCGGCTCAGCGAATAGTGGTGCTGGGGGCGGCCCATACCAGTCTGCACCGAGCGATATTCGATCAGTGCTTCCGCGGCCAAATCTTTCAGGTGTCGCCGCGTCGCCTGGGGGCTAATCGCCAGGGCCTCCGCCAATTCCTGCGCGGTGGCACTCCCCCGCTTGAGCAAGTACTGGAGGATATCGTCTTTTGTCGAGGCGTGCTGAGAAGCCGTCATCGGGATACCGTTAAGACGCGGAGATTGAACCTAATCACCCTGAGCTTAACAACTTTGACAATAAGTTTGTTGTTAATGTAGCCTAAGAGCAGGGTTAAACAACAAGACCGTTGCTTAACTCGCTTCCCATCCTACCCCAAAGTCGCCACCCCCGTCCTACCCAGAACCTGATCGGCGGCCTCAGGGCCAGCGGCAACCTCCAACCACCCCGCCGAATCCCCACGTATTGAGAGAGCACCGTTATGAGCGCAACCAAGGTTAAAACCCTCGTCAATCAGCCCTACAAGTACGGCTTCACCACCACCATCGAGAAAGACACCATCCCCCGTGGCTTGAGCGAGGACGTGGTGCGCCTGATCTCCGCGAAAAAGAACGAGCCCCCCTTTATGCTCGACTTTCGGTTGCGCGCCTATCGGCAGTGGCTGACGATGGCTGAACCCACTTGGCCCCACGTCCAGTACCCCCCGATCGACTATCAAAACATCGTCTACTACTCCGCCCCAAAGCAGAAAGGCGACAAAAAACTCAGCAGCCTCGAGGAAGTTGATCCGGCCCTGCTCGACACCTTTGAAAAGCTGGGCATCCCCCTCTCGGAGCAGAAGCGCCTGGCGAATGTCGCCGTCGATGCCATCTTTGACAGCGTATCCATCGGCACCACCTTCAAGGAAAAACTCGCCGAAGCGGGCGTGATCTTCTGCTCGATCTCGGAAGCAGTTCAGGAACATCCAGAGCTGGTTCAGAAATACCTGGGCTCCGTCGTTCCCATTGGCGACAACTATTTCGCCGCCCTCAACTCCGCCGTCTTTAGCGATGGCTCCTTCGTCTACATTCCGAAGGGCGTCACCTGCCCGATGGAACTGTCCACCTACTTCCGCATCAACGACGGCGATACGGGCCAATTTGAACGCACCCTGATCGTCGCCGAAGAAGGTGCTTCAGTGAGCTACCTGGAAGGCTGCACCGCCCCCATGTACGACAGCAACCAACTCCACGCCGCCATCGTGGAACTGGTCGCCCTGGATCACGCCGACATCAAGTATTCCACCGTCCAAAACTGGTACGCTGGGGACGAAAACGGCAAAGGCGGCATCTACAACTTCGTCACCAAGCGCGGCCTCTGCAAAGGGGCTCACTCGAAAATCTCCTGGACACAAGTTGAGACCGGCTCTGCGATCACCTGGAAATACCCAAGCTGCGTCCTAGTCGGGGATCATTCCGTGGGCGAATTTTACTCCATCGCCCTCACCAACAACCGCCAACAGGCCGATACGGGGACGAAAATGATCCACATCGGCTGCAACACCCGCAGCACCATCATTTCCAAAGGCATCTCCGCCAGCCACTCCCAGAACAGCTACCGTGGCCTGGTGAAAATGGGCCCCAAAGCGAAGGGAGCCCGGAACTACTCCCAGTGCGACTCCATGCTCATTGGCGACCAAGCAGAGGCCAATACCTTCCCTTACATCCAGGTGGAAAACCAATCGGCTAAGGTCGAGCACGAGGCATCCACTTCCAAGATCGGCGAAGATCAACTCTTCTACTTTGCTCAGCGGGGCATCAGTAGCGAAGATGCGATCTCAATGCTGATCAGTGGCTTCTGTAAAGATGTCTTCAACCAACTGCCGATGGAGTTCGCCGCTGAGGCGGACAAGCTCCTGAGCCTGAAGCTAGAAGGCACAGTGGGCTAAATCCTGCGGGACAGCCCTCACC
>CAYNIP010000089.1:0-9956 GCA_964397305.1 uncultured bacterium | reverse complement strand
TTCTCTCAAGCTTTTTCTGTCTTTTTGGCTACACTTTTATATGCGTTTACCCTGGCGATGAGACCATTGATGCCAATCCTGAAAACGGGCTCAGCATAATGGATAGAGGCTTTTGCAAGCTCAAGAGAATTGTAGAGTTAATGGCGCAAGAGGGTCGTTTTTTTCTATTGCGAATCAACAACAACATCACGTTAGAGATGTTGTCAGACGGTCAATTTTTGATTGGGAAAGGCAAAGATCAAGTCAAAGCCAGAGTAGTTAACTTTTGCGATCTAGAGACCCAGTGCGAATTCCGACTAGTCACGAACTTGGCAGGGCCTAACGAAGAGGGTTTTAGCAATGAAGAGGTTGGTGATTTTTACCGCCAACGCTGGCAAATTGAGTTACTTTGGAAGTTTCTCAAGATGCATCTTAAGCTAGACAGATTAATCACAAAAAACACGAACGGAATCGAGATTCAGATCTACGCCTGTTTGATCGGATATGTCTTGCTGCAATTGGTTGAGATTCCGAAAGAGTTTGGCTCTAAGTTGTTAGATAGACTGCGATACATGCAGGCTTTCATGTGTGAGAATATCAGTTACGTGCATTGGTTTAAGAGGATGGTTCTGAGTTGTTGAATGAGGTTACTGAAAGGATTAATATACCCTATTTCAAATAGTTCAAATATACCGTTCAACATTTCTGCTTCTCTTGATACTACCCTTTAACTTTTTCTGGGAACCTAGTGAAGCTCAAGGCAGTGCAATCTAGAGTCGTTCAAAAGTTCTTGAATTGCTTCTGTGCCAGATCGAATTAGGATTTCAACTTCTTTGGTTGGCGTATTACCACATCGCAACCAAATGACTTTGGGTGGAGAGCCATACAGTCGGCTTCTCTCAGCAAAATCTGCATCTTGGGTGACAATACAGAAGTCGTTTGCTTTGGCAAATTCCCAGATCTCAGTATCTGTTTTCTCTGCAAATTTATGAAATTGAACATGGCTAGAGCCAGGGAAAGTGTCTACTAGACGATTGACTAGCTTCCGACTTAGATTTTGGTCAAACAGAAGTTTCAAGCGGCACTCACTGATGCAACTAAACGATGCTCACGATCAGCGGCGAATTCCAAGCAGGCTCTAATATCAGTTTCCGTCAGTTCTGGAAAGTCGTCGATGATCTCAGCGTTAGACATGCCAGCCGCTAACCAGCCCAGGACATCGTAGACCGTAATCCGCATCCGGCGGATGCAGGGCTTGCCACCACGCTTATCAGGTTCAATCGTAATGATGTCGCGATAGCTCATAATATGGATAGGTTGCTTAGGTATACCTAAGTTTAGAGCATGCTAACACCTCGCTGCAACGGACGGCAGTTAGTTGGTCTGTCAGAGGCAAGAGGTTGCCTGCCGCCGTTGAGCTTCACCGTTAGGCGCAGGGTCTTAGCGAATGTGCAGCAGCAAGCTGATGCTCTGTGAGTATTGTGAGGCAAGACAAGGGAAGGGTTACTTTGCTGGGCTCTCCAGGATTCACAGTGATTTCGTGCAGCGAAGCAACCCCGGCCTCAGTCGGGGTTTGGTCTCCAAACTCTCAGCAGCTCTGGGCTCGGAGACCAAGCCTCTAGGTGATCGCCCCGTCATTTCCACCCTAGATCCTGGAGAACCTTTGGAATTCGCGTAGATGCATCTGTCGTGAATTAAGATGCCATCCGGTTCTCCGCTGGAGAGATTCAAGCCACTGAAGAGCTTCACTTAGGGGAAATCTTGACACCATAGTAGTTTGCAGGTCAGCGTAACAATCGTTGAGTCAATGGGACATACCTTCAATTCTCTTGAAGCTTTACTCTGCTTTTTTGGCTGCTCTTTTAGCCGTAAGAAAATTGGTGGCAAACCTGCGGATCTCGTTTCTTGCCGGCTTTCGAGAAGGTTGGTATGTCCACGTTAACACCTCGAAAATTCAGTCGCCTGAACACGCTTCTCATACTCGTCGCGCCTTGACCCAGCACGAGGTGCAGCCAAGTTGAGACGAAGAGAAAGGTGTTGAATACTGGATAGTCATCTTTCGGCAGGTGGCTAAGATGGCACTTGACGATTTCTGGGAATTTAAATATCATAGATCCTGATTATAAATACTGGTTCTCTGGCTCCCAGTTTACCAATTTGGGTGCCTTTTTTGAGAGAAATATCCCGTCATTCAACATTTCTGGTCTTATGTCTGATCTACTGAGCAGAATTACAGTTAATCCTAGACAATGTGGTGGTCGTCCTTGCATTAGGGGGATGAGAATTCGCGTATCGGATGTACTTGACTTATTTGCAGCAGGTCTTAGTGCAGGAGAGATCTTAGAGGAGATGCCTGATCTTGAAGCAGATGATCTGAAGGCATCACTTCTCTATGCTTCGCGGAAACTCAACCACCCAATTTTAGTGGCATGACAATCTGGGTAGATGCACACTTGTCTCCGGGAATAGCGACTTGGATTACCAGTACATTTGAGGTTGAAGCAATAGCCTTGCGTGATCTTGGGCTAAGGGATGCAGAAGACCCTGAAATTTTTGAAGCGGCTAAGGCTCAAGAAGCTATTTTGATAACTAAAGACAGTGACTTTGTGGATCTGGTCGAGCGGTTGGGTTCGCCGCCACAAATCATTTGGTTGACTTGTGGCAATACCTCCAATGCTAGGTTGCGCGAAATTCTGAGCGAGACGTTACCTAGAGCTTTAGAACTCTTAGTTGATGGCGAGACATTAGTAGAAATCAGTGGAGATTAGTTGTGCAGGCTAACAACCCTGGTGCAGCGGATTGACCCAAGCCTCTTGTGGTGTTGCGAAGATCTCAGCAACCGCTGACTAGGAACGTGAGACCGCAAAGCAACCCAAGCGATCGCGAAGCGTCCCGGAGGGATTCTCGCCCCGCCAGACTCCACCAACTTGCCCCTTGACCTCCAAGGCAACCTCACCGTGCGGGTTGGGGTTAGCCACCTGGCGCTTCACCTCATCCCGGACGAGTTGGATCCGCCCCCACCCCCATGGGTCTACCCTTGCAGGCCGCCAAGCAGCGCGCAGGCGATCACGAAGCGTTGTCCAAGGCCTTGGCCTGGCAGGAGAAGATGATCCTAATGAAAAGGGCTCTCCAGGATTCACAGTGATTTCGTGCAGCGAAGCAACCCTTGCCTCAGTTCGTCAGTTGGGTTTCCTTCGTCAACCCAACTCTAACCCTGGCGATCAGGGTAAGTGCAAGAAAAAAAGGAGCAAACAGTGCTACACAGGCAGAGCCGCCGCCAGAACCGTCAGCCTATAGTCCGGGCTCATCGCCGCCCGCTTCGTTTTCTGGTGCAGACTGCGTTTAGTCGATTGCTCCTGATTCAAAGCCCCGAGGGCAAACGGCCGCAGGAGCGCCAGATTCTCCGGAGCGTGTCCCGACCGAACCCGAGAGGCATCCTCGCCAAAGGTGACACCGAGAACCCAAGGCAGAGAATTCTCGATACCCCAGTGAGAGCGAATTGCGCTGCCAAGCCGTGACGCCTGAGGCGGCAAAGAGGTGAGATAAAACATCACTTCCTCAGTCACTTGGCTCCACAAATGCCGCACCCGCTTCACCATCACCAACGTCTGTAACCCTTGCCAATCTTGAATTCGAGATAAGTCACCCAACACAGTAACCGGCACTGCCCACACCTGACGCCGTTCGTGGCGAGGGTGTCCGGCTTCTACTAGGTCGTCAAAACTGACGATGTCCTCAGGCCAGCCGTTAGTTTCGGCTGGCTCGAACCAGTGGCGGGTCGCTTGGTGCAGCTTCCCTTGGTTCCCTTTCAGTGCCAGGATGTAGTCGCTGCCTTGGCTGGCAACCTGGCGAGCAATCTCGGTTTGCGTCCCTATGGCGTCAATCGTGATGATGCAGCCGTTGAGGTCGAGCAGTTCAAGCAAGGCGGTTATGGCTTGGATTTCATTGGTTTTACTCTCGGCTTTCACTGGTCCTAACACCAAGCGGTGCTCGCTCGACCAAGCGCTGACGCAGTGCATGGCTGACTGTCCTTGATGGCGGTCGTAGGAGCCCCGCGCGGTCTTGCCGTCAATCGGGATCGCTTGTGCGCTACTGGCACTGACGATTTGCTTAACCCAGTTCCGGAAGCAGCGCTCTAGAGCGGCGGGGTCGAGTTGCTCGAAGACCCGCCGATAGGTGTCAGCGTGGGGGATGCCGCGCGGTAGCTCTAGGAAGGGTTGCAGCCACTCCTCGTGGCTTTCGGCGTAGAGTTCGATGTCTTCCCAGCCTTGCGCTCCCGCTATGGTCGCTAGGATGGCAATCAGTACGATGCTCAGGAAGGGGTGTTGCACTCCTTGCGCTCCGCGCGGGTCTTCGAGCGCGCTGAACTGGCTCTGCCACTCAGCTGCTTTGGTGAGCCGCTTCGCTAGCTTGACTGGGGTTTGCTGGCGGCTGAATCCTTGGCTCATTTCTCTTCTGGGCTCGACTCTCCTCTCCTACCAGACTTTGAGCTTTTTTTTCTTGCGCTTACCCTGCCCTGGGAAGGGTTCTAAGGATTGGGGTTGTTACGCTTGCTATAGCAGTGATGGAACTTGCCGAATTATTGAACTCGCTCGCGGATGAAGAACGCGATTTTATTGCTGGCTTAGATTACGGTCAAGACCGGCTCAAGCACCGCTTGGCCTTGGACTTGGTACTAGCGCGCGGCGGTCAGGTTGATATGGAGCAGGAGTATTGGTTTCCGTATGAGGTGATTGAGCTGGGGAAGAGTTGGCTGCAACCGGGTCGCGATCGCGAATATGCGGCCTGCTTAGCGATAGTCCTCGAGAACATCCGCACGGGCGCAGACACTTCAACCGATCTCGAATACCTCATTGA
The DNA here is from genome assembly GCA_964397305.1 of uncultured bacterium. GTDB lineage: Bacteria > Cyanobacteriota > Cyanobacteriia > Cyanobacteriales > Spirulinaceae > JAAUTY01. Next base: position 5,120 of record CAYNIP010000089.1, on the reverse strand, counting down.
CAGCCAGTACGACACGGTAGCAACATTGCCCAGCGAACTGCGGCAACTGATCGATGAATTGCTAGACTCTCTCATCTAGCAAGGCGAATAAGACGGAATTCTTCTGTCAGGCAAGCGTTATGGAAACTTCATCTCCCAGCCCCTTTTCCTTGAAGGGGAAGAGGAGTCAAAGCCCCTTACCTTCTGGGAAAGAAGTTTAAAACAAAGATCGCTAAAGCAAAGGGTTATGCTAAACTGTGCCAACTTCTGGACTCAGGATTCTGTATGATGTCTCAATTCTGCCCTGACTTACGGGGTGGACGAAAAAAAGCGCGGCTCCTCTGAGTTTTGAGCGATTGCTTCGAGAAGCAGAGTGTAGCCCTCTTCAGTGTTACGGAGCCCGCATCCCCTGGCCCCCTCTCCCCAAGCTGGGGGAAAGGGAGCTAGAAGCTCCTCTCTCAACTTGGGAGTGAGGGCTGAGCGAAGGAGTACAAACATCCCGCACAACATTTCTTCACCCGGCTTGAGCAGCCCAAGATTTCTGGTGCGGCAATTCTAGGCTGTTCTGCGATGGCTCGGTCCATGACGGGCCGGAGCCGCAGGGGCGCGATCGCACCGCCCGCGCCAATCGCACCAATCTCGAATCCTGAGCCGACTACCTACCGCTCAGGACTGGCAAACCAAGCTCGACGACCTCGCCACGCTGATTAGTTCGTAGTTGCGCGTCCGGACCCAAGCTCCTGCAAGCCTCCGGCGGTTACGCTAAAAACAGTTTCGTGGCGGGGTCGCGCAATGGTAGCAACAGTAGGACAGGCAGATCGGGTGCTGCTCCATCAGATCAGTTGGGAGCAGTTTGAGAATTTGCTGCGGGATCTGGGCGATCGCCGCGCCGCTCGCCTCGCTTATGACCAGGGGACGCTGGAGATTATGACGCCGTTACCGGAACACGAACATCTTAAGGAAGTCCTTGGCGACGCGGTAAAAGACATCGCTGAAGAACTGGCGATCGACTACGAGAGCTACGGCTCGACCACTTGGCGCCAGCAACTGCAATTGGCGGGCGTCGAGCCGGACAACTGCTTCTACATTCAGCGCGAGGCGGAGGTGCGCGGGCGGCTGGACTTGGATCTCAGTCGGGGCGATCCGCCCCCGGATCTGGCCCTGGAGATTGACATCACCCGCAAATCCCTCAATCGTTTTCCCATCTACGCCCGGCTGGAAGTGCCGGAACTCTGGTGCTACGAGGCGGGGGAGCTGCACATCTACCACCTACGCGATGGTGAGTATCGGGAGGCGGAAGTGAGTCTCGCGTTGCCGCAAGTGCCTATCCGCGAACTGCCCCAACTCATCGCGACCCACCGCCAAGCGGGGCGGCGGGCACTACGGCGGGCGGTACGGGCTTGGGTGCGGGCGCAGGTGGGGTTGTAAAGGGCCTGGGTGCGGCCAATTCCAGCTTTGCTCCAGATGCTGGGAGTGGCCGCCCGTCTAGCCAGGGCCGGAAAATCATCGTTAGGCGGCGGTAGCCCTGCCAGTCCCTAAAATTTGCTTGCCAAGCAGCCCGCAACTTCGCTATAATGATAGACCGTTGACCAAAAAGCCGGGATAGCTCAGTTGGTAGAGCAGAGGACTGAAAATCCTCGTGTCGGCGGTTCAAATCCGCCTCCTGGCATTACTACTCCTTTAGCAAGCTCGAGTCCAGCGGGTATTCTTGTGGCCCACGGCCCTAGGCGCTAGCCTATATTGGTAAACCAGGGAACTTTCCCCGGCCGTTGTCAGGGTTCCCGGTAGGTATTGAATGCAGCTCTTAGCGCGGATTGTCAGGGCCGTTGCTGGCTTCACCCCCCGGCAGCGGGCCCGGCGAGCCAGCCTCGCGATCGCCACCAGTCTTCTCCTAGCCACCACCTTCGCTTGCCAGGCTGCCCCCAGGGGGTCCTTGGGCCTGGGGGCTGAGGCGGAAAGCTTGGCCCAGTTGCGCCAGGCCAACATCGTTTACTTGGGGGAGCAGCATGATCGCGCCGCCGACCACGCGGCCCAGTTGGCGATTTTGCAAGCTCTGCACGCGACGCAGCCACGGCTGGCGATCGCCCTGGAAATGTTCCAGCGCCCCTTTCAGCCGGCCCTGGATCGCTACCTAGCGGGCGAGATCGACGAGGCGGAGCTGATAGAACAGAGCGAGTACGAGCAGCGCTGGGGCTTTCCCTGGGAATCCTACGCCCCTCTGCTTCGCTTTGCCAAGGCGAACCAGTTGCCCGTGATCGCTCTCAATGCCCCCACCGAGGTGACGCGCCAGATCGCCCGTCAGGGCCTGGACAGTCTGGACGCCACGGCCCAGGCCCAGATTCCCCCCCGGGAGGAGCTGGACCTCAGCAACGACCGCTATCACCGCTGGCTGCGCCAAGCCCTCGAGGCCCACGCCGCCCACGGCGGTCTTGAGCTGGAGAATTTTATCGCCGCTCAGGTGGTCTGGGATGAGACCATGGCAGCAACGATCGCCGACTTTCACCAGGCCAACCCGGAGTACCAGATCCTGGTGATCGCCGGTCGCGGTCATATCATCTACGGCTACGGTATCCCGGATCGGGTGGCTCGCCGCCTGGGCTCGGACCTGGTGCAGGCGACCGTGCTGTTGAACCCGCCCGCGGATTTGGCTCCGGATCAGGGGCGATCGCCCAGTGATTTTGTCTGGCAGAACGAGTAGGCGGCGGCCCGATTAGGCCCAGCTTGCCGACCCCATGAACTAGACTGAAAAGCGGAGAGAACCGGGTGCATCTCAGTGCGGTAAAAGACACTAGACCAGTTTGCTCTCATCCCCCTACCCCTTCTCCCAAGGAGAGCGAAGGGGAGTCTCTAAAGTGAGATGCACCCAAGAGAACCTAACCCCTGCGGAGTATCCCAGTCTCCGGCTGCATCTCGGCGCTCCCTGCTGCTAGCTCCTACTGCTGCCATGATCCTTGACCCCACCCAAAAGATCCAAGAAGACGCCTACCAGTTTCCGTATCACTACATTGCTCAGTTTCGCCCCCACTTCAATCAGTGCTACTACTTTGCCTGGGGGATTAACTATGCGGCCAGCTTGGAATTCCTTCTTCAGCAACTGGGCCAGGAACCCTTCGAGACCCTGATTGATGTCGGCTGTGGCGATGGCCGCATCACCCAAGAAGTCGGGCGACGCTTTCCCCAGCAGTCTATCGAAGGAGTCGATTATTCGCAGCGAGCGGTGCAACTAGCGCAACTGATGAACCCACGCGGTCAGTATCGCTGCGCTGATATCGTCCAAGACGACTGGGGGCAGCGGTATGATATTGCCCTGCTGGTCGAAGTCTTCGAGCACATCCCTCCAGAGCGGGGGCCTGCTTTCCTCGCGGCGATCGCCCAGCGCCTGCTCCGGCCCGGCGGCCGCCTCCACTTGACCGTGCCCCACCGGAATCTGCCCCTCGACCCCAAGCACTACCGCCACTTCACCTTGGCGGAACTCCAAGCCCTCCTAGCCGATTGTTTCGAGATCGAGCACGTCATCTTTCTGGAGCAGCGCAGTTGGCGGAAGGGGCTCATCGACCTGCTGCTGGGGAACAAGCTGTTTATCTTGAACAGTACCAAGCTCAAAAACATCCTGTACCGGCTCTATAAACAACACTTGCTCCTGGCTCGATCTGAACGGCACTGCAACCGTCTGTACATCCAGGCCAGGGCCAAAGCCCAAAGCCCTGGGGGCTGTTAGGGCCCTCAGATATCCACACCGATCCACTCGGTTCAACTCGTTGGCAGGGACGGCGTTCATGCCCACCATTTCCATCATCACCCCCGCTTACAACGCCCAGCAGACCATCGGTGCTACGATCGAGTCCGTTCTCGCCCAGACCGAGCCGGACTTTGAGCTGATCATTATCGACGACGGCTCCCAGGACGACACCGTAGCCGTCGTCCAGCGCTACCCCGATCCCCGCATTCGCCTCTTCTCCTACGCCAATGCAGGCATCGCCGTTAGCCGCAATCGCGGCCTCGCCCAGGCCCAGGGGGAGCTGATCGCCTCTCTGGATGCTGATGACCTCTGGCAACCGACGAAACTAGCGGCGCAACGGGCGGCCTTGGCGGCGCAGCCCGAGGCGGGGGTGGCCTACAGTTGGTGCGACTGCATCGATGAGCAGGGCCGCTGGCTGCGGCGGGGGGGGCATCGGCCCTTGAGCGGGCAGGTGTTGGTCCCCCTGCTGCTGTCGGACATTACGGAGAATGGCTCCAACGTGCTCATTCGTCGCAGCGCTCTTGACGCTGTAGGCTCGTTTGATGAATCCCTCACGGCGGGCCAGGACTGGGATCTCTACATTCGCCTCGCAGCCCGCTATCCTTTTGTGCTGGTCCCCGAGGTTCATGTCCTCTACCGGGTGATTACCGGATCGGTGTCGGCCAATCTTCAGCGCCTAGAAACCAACGGCCGGCGGGTGATTGCCAAGGCCTTTAACCAAGCGCCTCCGGCTCTGCAACCCTTGCGATCGCGGAGCCTGGCCAATCTGTACAAGTACTTGACCTACCGCGCCTTGCAAAAACCCTGGACGCGGGCTCACAGCCGCGCAGCGGCTGGCTACTGGGTCCGGGCGATCGCCCAAGAGCCGGCCCTGCTGCGAACCCGGGTCAACCTTCGCATCCTGGCGCGCCTCGGCCTCGGGCTGTTGCTGCCCGGGACGTGGCTGCCGCCTCACCTGCGGGCCAGCCGCTTTTTCAGCAACTTCCAAGCGCTGCTGGGCTATATCAGCGCCGACCCCTAGGGGAGCTGCCGGCTCCTCACGCCCCCCGCCCCGGCCGGCCTGGTAAGGGCCCCGGATCGGATTCTGAGGGAAGATGTGTCAATTTGTAAAATTTTCGGTCATAATTATTGAAAGCTTTCTGATCCCAATGCCCCCGATCTGGGGATTTGACGCATTGAACGGTCGTAAGGAAGGCTTCTAATTAAGAAGTCGCGAAGGGGCTCTAGGGGACTCCTGGACTCTAGGCTAGGTACTTTTATCGCCTGCCCGCTCGAATCAAGTGGTTCCTATTTGTCCCCTTCGTTAAGAAATCTTGCCGTTAGCTCATTAAGCAAGAGGTTTTCCAGTTATGACCATCGCAGTCGGACGCGCGCCAGCACAACGGGGATGGTTCGATGTCCT
>CAYNIP010000088.1:0-10327 GCA_964397305.1 uncultured bacterium | reverse complement strand
AACTCCCCTTCTCCCAGCCTTGGGAGAAGGGGCCGGGGGATGAGGGCCCCGTAACCCTGAGGGACTTCTAACTCCCCTTCTCCCAGCCTTGGGAGAAGGGGCCGGGGGATGAGGGTCCCGTAACCCTGAGGGACTTCTAACTCCCCTTCTCCCAGCCTTGGGAGAAGGGGCCGGGGGATATAGACGCGCAGCAGCTTCTCGAAGAGTGGGCCCCGTAACCCTGAAGCGGGCGACCCTCTGCTTCTTGAGCAATCGCTCACAATTCCGGGGAGCCGCGCTTTTTTTCGTCCACCCGCACGTAGTGGCGCGATGCTGGTCGTGCTGCTGGACTTTTCACCGACAAAGCGCCGTGCCCAGATTGAGGCCAGACTTTCCCAAACACCTGCTCGCGCAATCCTGCGTTCTCAGTAGGGCGAGCCGTCCTTGTGTAAGAACTGCCAGCCGCCGCGTTCGTCCCGGACAGCTTGCAAGTCGTCATCTGGATACTGAACCGAATCCCCGGCTTGGCGATCGCCGATCTCGAGATATGCCACAACTTGGTCAGTGCGGTTAATCAGGTGATGCGCGTCACCAGTCCCAGCCTTGAAGCCTGCACACATCCCCGGCTGCAACTGGATGCTGCCCGCATTCGTAACCAGTGTAGGCTCGCCCGCCAGAATGTAAATCAACTCATCCTGGACCGCGTGCGCGTGGCGCAGGGCTGACATGGCGCCGGGAGCCAGCCGGGTCAGGTTGACGCCAAAACTGACGAGACCAAAGTAATCGCCCAGCGAACGCTTCTCTCGACCCGACATCCTGGTGGCAAAGGGTTCTGGGTAGTTGGAGGGCTTGGTTCTGACGGGAACTTCCCCGGCGGGTAGTGCTGTGGGTGGCGCTGCTTCAGTCATCGTGCGATCTGCTTGGGGACTTGATTGCGTTCATTATCTGGGATGCTGTGCGGTTGTTAGAAGCACCAGGGCGATCGCCCAGGAGGTGGCGCGGTCGCTGCGATGGTTGCCGCCCTGCCCAGCCGCTCAGTCTGATGCGGTGCTGTCCACCGGATTAAGATAGAGCCAGCGATTCAGCCCGATTGCTCCCCAACACCCATCCGAGCTACTGCGATATTCAGCGCCCAGGAGAGCCGTGGAGATGGCCACCGTCCAGCACCGTCCGCATCCCAAGACGAACCCTGACACCGTGTTGCTCCAGTTACCCAAAGCCTTGGGATTGCAGGTGACGCGGGAGCAGTTTGCTGCCCTAGCCGCCGCCAACCGCGACCTGCACCTCGAACGCACTGCATCAGGAGAGTTAGTTGTGAATCCACCAACGGGTTGGGAGACCGGGGAACAGAATTGGAGTTTGGCTGGCGAACTCTATCTCTGGTGGCGCAGTGCTGGCGAACCGGGCAAGGCCTTCGATTCCTCGACGGGATTTGTCCTGCCCAACGGCGCGATCCGCTCGCCGGATGCTGCCTGGGTGAGTCCGGAACGCTGGGAGGCCTTGACACCGGAGCAGACGGCGATGTTCGCGGCAGTCTGCCCGGACTTCGTGGTGGAGCTGCGCTCCCGCTCCGACCGGCTGCCGGAGCTGCAAGCCAAGCTGGCGGAGTACCGCGAGAACGGGGCGAGACTGGGCTGGCTGCTCGACCCGGTGACGCGGCGGGTGGAGGTTTACCGGCCGGGTCAGGCGGTAGAGGTGCTCGACGATCCCGGCGAACTGTCGGGGGAGAACGTGCTGCCGGGGTTCCGGCTGGAGTTGCGGCGGGTGTGGGGTTGAGGCGAATCCAGCCGGGGACAGCCTCTCTTAAGATGGAACTAGAATCTCGGCTGGGCTGCCCGGCCAGGGCGTGTATATCTATCCTGCGGCGCAGTGTCCCGGAGGGACGATCGCCAGCACAGAAACTCGGTTTCTCTGCCAACAAGAATCTAATCCAGCCAACCTAGGAAGAAACCGGGTTGTAGGCATACTAAGCCAGTGTTTTCTGGATGGACGACCAGCAATCACGGCCCTTTGTCCAGCTTGCCTCACGCATCAAAACAGGAAAGAGTATCCATGAATCTGGGCAATCGTCAGCCTTACTTTACGCCAGAAGACTACTTAGAGATTGAGCGGCTCAGTCCCATTAAGCACGAGTACTTCCAAGGTCAACTCGTGGCTATGGCGGGTGCGAGCAAAGCTCATGTCATCATTGTCGGCAACCTCTGGGCGCTCCTTGTCAATCATCTGCGCGGTAGCGGCTGTCTTGCCTATGCCTCGGACATGAAAGTACGCCTGCCAACGCTGAACCTTTTCTACTATGCGGATCTGGCGGTAACGTGCGACGAGCGCGATCGCGCCTCGGACGATGCTTTCATCCTCCATCCCAAACTGATTGTGGAAGTTCTGTCAGATTCTACGGAGGCCTTCGATCGGGGCGAGAAGTTTGCGAACTATAAGGCGATCACTGAACTCGAGGACTATATTCTGATTCATCAGAACCAACGCTTAGTCGAGCACTTTCAGCGCAAGTCCGATAACCTCTGGGTTCCGCAAATCTATCGCGCTGGGAGCAGGCTTGAAGGCCCAAGTCTTGGCTTTAGTTGCTCCATCGCAGCTCTCTATGAGAATTTGGATCGGCTAGCTTAAAACACAGTCATCAGTGAGGCTGTGCCGATCGTCTCGAAGGCAATTGTACCGGTCAAATCAGGCACGACCAATCGCGCTAGTGTTATGGTTTGAGTGAATGGAACTAACACCCATTATCCCTTACAAGCGTGGGCATAGATATCGTCGATTAAGCGGCGAAACAAGGTCGAGGGACTACGCGGAGGGGGTCAGGATTAGTGCCAGGGCAGGGCTACCGCTCCGCCTCGTTCTCAAGGGGGATGCTAGCCGGTGCGTCGCTGGTCGGTGGCGGCTCCGTGGGCAGAGCATAGTAACCGGGCGTGGGCGGTTTTGGGCCGGGTTGGGGCTGGGCTTGCTTTTGGCGCTGGAGGCCGAGGGCGTAGAGCAAGCCGGGTGATGGGGCCGCCGCGACCTTGGGGGCCGGCTCAGCCCTCCCGGGGGTCGCTGGCTTTCCCGGTGCTGGGGAGTCCTCGTGGCGGTGGTTTGCTTGGAGGCGATCGCGAATCTTCCCGAGGTGAGCTTGGCTATCCGGCGGCCCATGGGGCACTGGCAAGTCGAGGTTGGGCCACTCCGGCAGGTCCGCGCAGGGACAGGTTGGAGGGGGCATCCCCTGCTCCCGTTGGGGGGAGGGCATGGTGCAGCGCGCGCAGCGGTCGATGTCCCAGGTGGGGGAGAGCAGCTCGCCAATGGTTTGGTGAGTGCCCGTGAGGACACAGTGATCACGATAGGGGAGAATGATGTCGTACCAGCAGCGCTCGAAGGCGGGGGAGTAGCGATCGCCCTGAAACACCGGCTGGGGCAGGATGGTGGTGGTGCTTCCGTTGAGGACCACGGCTTTGCCAAGCTGAAACCAGCAGGCGAGATACTCTTTGACGCGCGCTTCAGAAGCCATAAACTCTCTCAGGAATGCGGCAGCCTCAGTCGCGAGCAGGGCCAACAACAAAGGCTTTACCCTGATCTTAGCGAGGCCTCTAGGTCTTGGATGTTAAATCAATTGGGAGTTTGCCGCCGGGGGCAAGGGCTGACCCAGTTGCACCAGGTCGAGGGCGTAGCCCCCGGTGACTAGGTAAACGGCCTGGGCGATCGCCCCGACCTGTCGAGTCAAGCGGCCGAGGCGATCGCGAAACTGTCGCCCCAGGGGATAGGCCGGCACAACGCCCCAGCCCGTCTCCTCGGCCACCACAATCACCCGGCCCGAACCCTGTCCCAGGTTCGTCACTAGGTCTTGCACCGCCTGGGCCCAGGTTGGCTCATCCCAGGCCAGGGTATTGGCGACCCAAGTGCCCAGGGAGTCCACCAACCAGCAACACTCCGGGTTCGGCGCCGCCAACACCGCCGCTAACTCCCGGGGCGCCCAAACCGTCTGCCAGTGGGGGGGCCGGCGCTGGCGGTGGCGAGCGAGCTTCGCTTGCCATTCGGGATCATTGGGATCGGCCTCAGCGGTGGCCACATAGCAGACCGGTAAGCCGCTTTGGGCCGCCAAATGCTCGGCCCACTCACTCTTGCCAGAGCTCGCAGGGCCCGTAACCAAGATCAGGGAGCGTTGGGGCGGGGCCGTCACAGTCAAGGGAGCCTGGGGTTAAAAACCGATGGGGAGCGATCGACAGGGCCAAAAAGGGGACTGGGGTTCTAGACCGTGCTAGTAGGTTTCAAAGGGAACCTTGTACAGCTCCGAGGGCACCACCGAGCGCTCGATCGCGACCTTATGGCTCTCGCGGCAGGACTTGACATCAATGGCGATCGCCTCAAACCGCACGGCCATCGTGCCCATGGGGACAATCAACTGGGTCATCGTTTCCCAATCCCCCGAAGCCGTGCGGTCAAAATCCACAAAGGCCCGAGGCCCGTCCAGCAGTTGGCGCGTTTCCACATCCACCACCCAGAGCTTCACATAGACCGCGCCGGCCTGGGCCTTGAGCCGGACGCGGATCAGGATCAGGGCGCCGGCTTCCAGCTCCCCGGGGGCGATCGCCAACTCCGGAGTCGGCACACTGACCTCAGGCTCAGGCGCAGCACGACGGCGGCGGGGCGGTCGGGAACTCGCCGCTGGCGGCGGCGCCTCCGGTGCTGCGGCCGGCGGGAGCGCTACCGGCGGCGGGGCGGTCGGGATGCGTTGCTGGGCCGCCGCTTGGCTCAAGGTCTCTGGATAGGGCAAGCCAGAGCTGTCGTGGTTCCGGAGCCGCTCCCGGGGCAGAGCCAAGACCGTTTCCTCCTCCAGCTCGTCATCGTCCACCACCACTTCTCGCACGGTCCAAGCGGTTGTTGCCGGGGCTGACTCTGGCTCCGGTGAGCTGGGGCTCGCCACGGGCGAGGCCTCAGCCTCGGCCTCCCGCTCACTCGCCAGGGAATTAACCCGCTCCCAAAAGCGCTCCTGCGTCCGCAAGGCGTTGAAGTGGCTGTCCAAGGCCGCCGCTTCCTCCGGCGCGTCAGGGGGGTTCTCCGTTGGCATCGCCGCAAGCACCTCTGGGCTGACCCCTGACGCCTCGGCGGCTGGAGCCGTCTCACCCGCTGCCCCATCAACCGCGGCGGCCTCCGTCTCCGGGGGGGTCTCGGGCCCGTCCGGGCTAACCCCCGACGCCTCGGCGGCAGCCAACGGCTCCCCGGCAGTGGCTAGCTCAGCCGGGGGGAGCGTCCCAGCCCGATCGCTGGCGTCCGTAGCCGTCGGCTCGGAGGTTTCAGCCCTTTCAGGGTCGGGTTGAGACGGTTCAGGGGAGTTAGCAGGCGCAGCATCGGGCGCCGAGGAAACTGGCAGATCGGGCAGAGGAGGGCTGCCTTGGGGGGGTGGAGGGCTGAAACGGGGTAGATCGAGGGTGCGCCGCTTACTCTGGGGAGCGATCCGGGGTGGTAGCACCGGAGGCGGAGTTGCCCCGGTCTCCTGGCGCTCCGGATCAGGCTCTAGGGTGGCCGGCGCTTGGGCCAGGGTCTTGGCGGCAAATTTATGGGGATCGGGCAAGTCCAGGGGTTGGGTCGGCTCCGGCTCCGGCGGCGGAAATTGGCGCACATGGTTGAGCAAATCGCTGACATCGGCGGCGATCGAGAAGGTCTGGCTAGTCAATTTCACCAGCTCCGCCGCTCCCTCGAGCTGCACATCCAAGCTAATTTCCCCGAGGAGGAGCTGGGTTTGATACCGGGCCGGGATCTCCAGCAAGTAGTTGAACACCAGCGGCGTCGTGGCATCTTTCAGGGGTTGCTCCACCTCCAGCAAAACCTCTCCCCCCTGAGGTTCTCGGAGTTCGTAGCGAATCACCCCCGCAAAGCCACTCTGGAACGGGCTGGGCTGACCCGGATGGGTAGCATCGATGTGGCCGGCCAAGAGCAGAGGCTCCCCCCGTCGCCAAGTGAAGTGATCCTGGCTGAGGGTGATCTTAAGAGGAGCGAGGGTTGGTTGTGGGGGCGTTGCGGTCGGGGGCGATGGGTCCGTAGCCGGGGCGATCGCCTCCAAAGCGGACGACCCCGGTTCCGCTGGCTCCGGCGGTGCGTCTGTAACCTGCCGCAGGATTTCCTCCAAGCTCTGGATCGACTCCTCGAGCAGCGAGTGGGCCTCCAGCAAATCCAGATCCCCGGGCGTGCCAGCCGAGCGCTCCGCATACTGGGAGGCCAACTCACGCAGGTAGGGAGCTACCACGTCATCCTGGAAGTCATCGGGCTGCAACTCAGGCAACGGCAGGGGTTGCGGCTCGCGGGCCCGACGCTCCAGGGCCCCCGGCTCCCAGTTGGCAATCTCAACCGCCGCCACCCGCACCTCCGGTTCGGGTTCGGGCTCCGGTTCCGGCTCCGGCTCAACGACAACCTCCTGGCGATAGGTTGCCGGGGATTCTGGAGAGTCTCCCAGGGCGGGGAGCGGTGAGGGCGGTTTCAAGACCGGAATCCCGTCTAGGCGCTGCTTCGGAGGCGGTGTAGTTGGAGGCAATTCTGACTCCAGCTCTGGTTCCGACTCCGATTCTGGTTCCGGTTCAAGCTCCACCCGTTCAGAGGCCGATTCTGGCTCCAGGGCCGTTGCCCAGACATCCTCCGTGACCGGCGTGGGAATAGCGCTGGGTTCCGACTCGACGGGAGAAGCGACCTCCTCAGCTTTTGCGGCGGTCTCCAGTTCTGGTTCCAGCTCCGGCCCCTGCGCGGCCAACGGCGGCGACTCCGGGGCCAGACTCGCCACATCGGGAGCCATCGCGGGGGGCGGCTCAGCCAAGGGAGCGGGTTCCAGCTCCGGTTCCGGGGCTACTTCCGGGATGGGCTCCGCCAACAGGGTAGGCTCCGGTTCCGGGACAGACTCCGGGCTAGGCTCGCCCCAGAGAGCGGGTTCCGGCTCCGGTTCCGGGGCCGCTTCCGGGATGGGCTCCGCCGACAGAATAGGCTCTGATTCAGGCTCCGGTGCGGGGGCCACTTCCGGGGTAGGCTCAGTCGTGAGGGCGGGTTCGGGCTGCGATTCAGGAGCCAACGCCACCCCAGGCTCGGCTCGAGGGACGGGCTCGGGCTCAACCCTAGGGGTCGGTTCTGGGGAGGTAAAGGGCGCAATTTCAACCCCTGGTTCCGGCTCCGGCGCGGCCGCGGGGATGGGCTGCGGTTCTGAGGCCACCGCCGGGGTGAGCGCGACCCAGGGAGCTGGTTCTGGGGCCGCCGCTGGGGTTTGTTCAGCCCAGGGAGCCGGTTCTGGAGCCACCGCCGGGGTGAGCGCGACCCAAGGAGCCGATTCTGGGGCCACGGCGGTCCTGGGCTCCGAGAGTCGGGCAGAGTCGGGCTCCATCGCCTCCACCGCCGGCTCCGCAGCCAGGGCCGGGGTGGTAAAGGGGGCAATCTCAACCCCCGCTACTGCTTCGGGCTCCGGTGCGGGGGCCACCACCGGCGGGGACGCGGCCGGGAGGATAGCGTCAGACTCCGGTTCAGGGGCTAGCTCGACAGCCGGCTCTGCGGGTTGGACGGATTCGGGCTCCTCCTCCGGCTCCGCAGCCGGGGCCGGGGTGGCAAAGGGCGCAATCTCAACCCCCGCGGCTGCTTCGGGCGCCGGTGTGGGGGCTGGCTCAGGCTGGGGAGACTCCGGCCCGGTAGGAGCGGGTTCGGGGGCGGCGACCCTTGGGGGCGATGCGGGTTCTGGGTCCGGATCATCCACAACGATCTCCTGCTCCCGGTGCGGTGGCAGAGGGGGGATGGGGGGCCTTGGGCTGAGGCCCGTTGGGAGGCCGGGCCCCCGGGGGGCGATCGCCGGAGGGGTGACGGTGAGGGGAGGGCGGGACTCCTCCAAGACGGGACGGGCCGTGATTTCTAACGTGGGGGTGAGCTGCTCTCGCAGCGCCACCAAGGTGGAACTGAGGCCTGCGGCGGGATAGGAACCCGGCCCGCCGCTGACCTGCTGGAGCGTCAGCGGCTCGGGTCGGGCCCCCAAGCGAGCCGGGGTCGCTTCCAGGACCACAAGGGCGCGCTGGGGTTCTCCCGTGGGCCCGGTGGGCAGCTCACAGGCACAGCGAAACTCCCAGCGCCCGGGCTCCAGCTCCAGAAAAGGAATGACCACCATCAGACCCTCAGGACTGGTGCGGCAGCGGCGTTTCTGGGTTCGCCGTTGCGGCGGCAAGCCCGGCTGGGGTTGGTAGGCAATGCGAATTTCTACCTCAATGTTGGCGCGGCAGGCCTGGGCAACGATGCGGTAGGTTCCGGCTTCGACTTGAAGGTAGCGATGGCTGATCGCGTGTGAGCCCTGGCGACGCGCAATCGGGAGCCAGGTGCGCGTGCCCTTTCGTTGCAGTAGAAATTCCCAGGATTCCATGCGCTGTCGGTTCGCTGCTAGGTCTACGGCGAGGCATTTAGGACGGAGGCGCCACAGTTGAGCAAAGCCGCAACTGCGCGATTTTCTGGCGGAGGGCGTCAGGGTCAGCTAGGAGTTGGGCCTGGGTGCAGGTGTCTTGAGCTTGGGTCGGCAACCACTTTAGGCCCACGGTTCCCTGCTCGGCCTCGGCGTCCCCGAGCACGAGACAGGCGATCGCCCCGCTGCGGTCCGCCCGCTTGAACTGGTTGCCAAAGCCGCTGTTGCTCAGGTCCAGCTCCAGGGCAAACCCGGCTTGACGGAGCTTTTGGGCCAGGACCAGGGCCTGGGCCTTGGCCGCTGTTCCCCGAGAAACCACGTAGAAATCCAGGGTCGCGGCCGGGGGCTCATGCAGGCTTTGCAGTAGCAGGATCAAGCGCTCCATCCCCAGGGCCCAGCCAACCGCTGGGGTGTCCGGCCCCCCGAGGGTGGCGAGCAGGCCGTCATAGCGACCGCCGCCACAGACCGTAGCCTGGGCTCCCAAGTCGTCGGACTGGATTTCAAAGGCAGTGTGGGTATAGTAATCGAGACCGCGCACCAGACGCGGGTTAATCTGATACGCGATGCCTAGGTCCCCCAAGCTCGCCTGCACTTGCGCGAAATGAGCCTGGGAATCGGGGCTGAGATAGTCGAGGAGGGTGGGGGCGTCGCGGACGATGGCCTGGGTGCGCTCGTTTTTGCTGTCGAGAATCCGCAGGGGGTTGCGGTTCAGGCGATCTTGGGAGTCGGGATCAAGATCGTCGCGATAGGGGGTGAGGTACTCGACCAGGGCTTCCCGATAGCGCTGGCGGTCTTCGCCGCGACCCACGGAGTTGATGTCGAGGCGCAAGACCTGGAGGCCGAGGGCCCGCAGCAGATCCGTGGCAAGGGCGATCGCCTCCACATCCGCCAAGGGGGACTCGCTGCCCAAGCACTCCACCCCGATTTGATGGAACTGGCGCTGGCGGCCGGCTTGGGGACGTTCGTAACGGAAGGCGGGGCCGGCGTACCAAAGCCGCTGGACACTGCCCGGTTTCACCAAGCCATTTTGGATACAGGCCCGGGCAACGCCAGCCGTCAGCTCGGGGCGCAAGGTGAGGGCGCGATCGCCCCGATCGACAAAGCTATACATCTCCTTGCCGACGACATCAGTGGCTTCACCGATGCCGCGCGCAAACAGCTCCGTCGCCTCAAAGATCGGGGGCCGAATCTCCTGATAAGCCGCCCGCTGAAACAAGCTACGGGCCGTAGCCTCCACCTGCTGCCAATAGGGAACCTCAGCCGGCAATACGTCTCGCGTGCCTCGGATTGCTTGGATTGCGCCCATCAATACCCTCGATCGCCGCCTCCGGAAAGGTAGCGGGTGTCCATGAAAAACTACCGCGAAATTTTAACTATAACAGTAGCAACTGCTGCTGCTCGTTGGGTTGCCCTCATTGTACCCAACCGACTCCACGGTGGTTATCCGGAAGCGGGGTTGGGCTTAAGCCCCCCTAGGCCCACTCCCGCCGGGAGCGGTGGTGTGGTTCGAGGATAGCGGATATAGTTATTCAGCCAAGAATGAGACAGATAGGCAGCAGCCCACTCTGCGAGAAGCCGCTGCGCGTCTACTGAAGAGGGCTACACTCTATGTTCGTACTCCTGTGCTAAACCCTCACCCCAACCCCTCTCCCAAGTTGGAGAGGGGCTTCTAACTCCCCTTCTCCCAGCTTGGGAGAAGGAGCCGGGGGATGAGGGCCCGGCAACACTGAAGAGGGCTACACTCTATGTTCGTACTCCTTCGCTAAACCCTCACCCCAACCCCTCTCCCAAGTTGGAGAGGGGCTTCTAACTCCCCTTCTCCCAGCTTGGGAGAAGGGGCCGGGGGATGAGGGCCCGGCAACACTGAAGAGGGCTACACTCTATGTTGGTACTCCTTCGCTAAACCCTCACCCCAACCCCTCTCCCAAGTTGGAGAGGGGCTTCTAACTCCCC
>CAYNIP010000087.1:0-10601 GCA_964397305.1 uncultured bacterium | reverse complement strand
GAGGGAAGCGATCGCCACCGGGCAGCCCAACAGCGGGGCGATCGCACCTCCACCCAAGTCACTCCTACGACCCGCCCCAGCCCGGCTCCCAACCCCACTCCAGCCGCTGCGGCAACGGACGAGAATCGCCCCGAACCCGCTCCGAGGGCTGAGGCTGCTCCGGCGGAGCCGACCCCGAGCCCCACGGTGGAGCGCCCGGAACCGACTGAGCCGGCCCCGAGTCCCACGCCAGCCCCGAGCCCCACGGTGGAGCGCCCGGAACCAGCTCCCAAACCCGCGACTCCTCCGGCCGCCGAGGCGCCACCGCCACCCCCGCCAGTGCCGGCAGCAGCGCCAGCGCCACCGTCCAGCCCAGCGGAGGAATGACTTCCCGGCTGACGGTGGCTACAGTGGGGCTCTAGCGATTGGGGAGAGCCCTGGGCCAGGGCCCGATTATTCCTGCATCAGTTGTTCTACTTGCTGCTGGAGCGCTTCGCTTTCGCGCACCACCGCAAAGATTTCCTGGAAGCGCTCGGGCTCGAGTCCCTCGGCTTGCACGGCGGCCACCATCTCGGCTTGGGTGCGCTCTTGAACTTGGCTGATCTGGGTCGCTACTTGGATAAAGCGCTGTTGCTCGTCGGCGCTGACGGGGGGTTGCGGCTCGGCCTCGGTCTGGAGGGACTCGGCGATCGCCCCAAAGCGCTGGGGCTCAAAGCCTGCGTCTTGCACTAAGGCAACCATCGTCTGGCGACTGGCCCGATCCAGCTCGCGCACGGCTCGGAGGGCCTGGGCGAACTGGGCCAGCTCCTGGGAGCTAACCGAGCTTGCTTGCTTGGCCGTCGCGGCGAGGGCGGGGGCGGGCGAGAGGGCCGGCATGAGTGCGATCAGTTGGGCTCCCCCCAGGAGAATAATCGTGGCACTCAGGATTTTGAAGTAGCGTTCTAGCATAAGTCAATGAACGTTTCAGCGGCTCCACCCTAGCGCACTTCATTCCAGATCGTCATCCTAAATAGAGATGGTCGCCCTCGGTGCAACCGGCTGCTAAGCTGTGGCTTGGGAAGCACCATGATACGCGCCAGAAGAACTACCCACCAGGCTGCGTAGGTAGGAATACTTTCGGAATGAAACTCGTGTGTCACAATTGTTAACAATGTGCTCCCAAGCACGCGACCTTCTCAACTTTGGCATCCGTGACTGCAATGGAACTGCTCTACGACTATGCCTGGCTGATTCCCGCCTTGCCCCTGGCTGGCGCGACGGCTGTAGGCCTTGGCCTGATCTCCGTCAACCGCTTGACGAATCAACTGCGCCAGCTCAACGCCGCGCTGATTATGACCTTGCTTGGCCTCTCCACGGCTCTCTCCTTTGCCCTGCTCTGGAGTCAGATTCAAGGCCATGCTCCCTATGAGCGAAGCTTTGAGTGGGCCGCGGCGGGGACCTTTCACCTCTCCATGGGCTACCTGATCGATCCCCTGACGGCAGTGATGCTGGCGGTGGTGACGACGGTGGCGCTGTTGGTGATGCTCTACACCGATGGCTACATGGCCCATGATCGCGGCTATGTACGTTTCTATGCCTATCTCAGTATTTTTAGTGCCTCCATGCTGGGGCTAGTGATCAGCCCCAACCTGGTGCAGGTTTACGTCTTCTGGGAACTGGTGGGGATGTGCTCCTACCTGCTGATCGGCTTCTGGTACGACCGCCCGGCGGCGGCCGAGGCCTGCCAAAAGGCCTTTGTCGTCAACCGGGTGGGGGACTTCGGCCTGCTCTTGGGGATTCTGGGGCTCTACTGGGCTACCGGTAGCTTTGACTTCGGGCCTATGGGCGATCGCCTCCATGAACTCGTCCTGGAGGGCAGCCTGCCCGGGGCGATCGCCGCCCTGCTGGCGATCCTCGTCTTCCTCGGCCCGGTGGCGAAGTCGGCCCAGTTCCCCCTACAAGTCTGGCTGCCCGACGCTATGGAAGGCCCGACGCCGATCTCGGCCCTGATCCACGCCGCCACCATGGTGGCCGCCGGGGTCTTCCTCTTGGCGCGGATGTACCCGGTCTTCGAGCACCTGCCGACGGCAATGACAGTGGTGGCCTGGACGGGAGCCTTCACGGCCTTCCTCGGGGCTTCGATTGCCATTACCCAAAACGATATTAAAAAGGGTCTCGCCTACTCCACCATCTCGCAACTGGGCTACATGGTCATGGCCATGGGCCTGGGGTCTTACACGGCCGGCCTGTTCCACCTCATGACCCACGCCTACTTCAAGGCGATGCTCTTTCTCTGCTCCGGCTCGGTGATTCACGGCATGGAGGCCGTGGTCGGTCATGATCCGGATCTCGCTCAGGACATGCGCCTCATGGGCGGCCTGCGGCGCTACATGCCGATTACCGCGACCACCTTCTTGGTGGGAACCCTGGCGATTTGTGGTATCCCGCCCTTTGCTGGCTTCTGGTCCAAGGATGAAATTCTCGGCCAAGCCTTCACCGCCAATCCAGCTCTCTGGCTGGTAGGCTGGCTCACGGCGGGGATCACGGCCTTCTATATGTTCCGGATGTACTTCACCACCTTTGAGGGGTCCTTCCGGGGCCATGATCTCGGCCTGCGGGCTCGGTTGAAAGGAGCAGCAGCAGCCTCAGCCGAGGCGGAATTGACGCTGCAACCGGCCTTTGGGCCCGGAGCGATGGACCCGGCCGAGCTGGAGCACGGCCACGATGGTCACGGCGGCGAACACAGCCGTGAGCCCCATGAATCTCCCTGGACGATGACCCTGCCCCTGGTGATGCTGGCGATCCCCTCCGTCGCCTTGGGCTGGCTGGGGCGGCCCTGGGCAAACCAGTTCGAGGTCTTTGTTCACGCGCCCGGGGAGCTAGTGCCGACCCTGGCGGAGATGGCGGCGGAGTTTGACCGCACGGAGTTCCTGATTATGGCGGGTAACTCGGTGGGGATTGCCTTGATCGGTATCACCTTCGCCTCGCTGATGTACTGGCAGCACCGGCTTGATCCGGGGGCGATCGCCCAGAAAATCCCCACGCTCTACCGCTTCTCCCTCAACAAGTGGTACTTCGATGATCTCTATCACCGCGTCTTTGTCATCGGCTGCCGCCGCCTGGCGCGCCAGATGCTAGAGATCGATTACCGGGTGATCGACGGCGCGGTGAATGCTACGGGCCTGTTGGCGATCGTCACCGGCCAAGGTCTCAAGTACCTGGAGAACGGTCGCGCACAATTCTATGCCCTGATCGTCTTTGCGGCTGTACTGGGCTTCGTGGTCGTCTCCAGCCTTGGCTAGACCGACCCTGTGGCGTATGCTAGCGGGGGCGGCTGGCAATGAGGCCGCCCCCCTTGAGGGACCTGCTACCGTCATTTGTCATTTGCCATGCTGACTGCCCCTTTTCCCTGGCTCACGACGAGCATTCTTTTGCCCATCGTCGCCGGTCTCGCGATTCCCCTGATTCCGGACAAAGACGGGAAGACCGTGCGCTGGTATGCCCTCACTGTGGGGCTGATTGACTTCGCAATCTTGGTCTATGCCTTCTGCACCGGCTACGACCTCTCGGAGCCCGGCCTCCAGCTTGTAGAAAGCTACACCTGGATTCCCGACCTCGACCTCAAGTGGTCCGTAGCAGCCGATGGTCTCTCCATGCCGCTGATCCTGCTGACGGGCTTTATCACTACCCTGGCGACGATGGCGGCCTGGCCCGTAACCCTGAAGCCGAAGCTCTTTTATTTCCTGATGCTGGCGATGTACGGGGGCCAGATCGCTGTCTTCGCGGTGCAGGATATGCTGCTCTTCTTCCTGGTCTGGGAGCTGGAGCTAGTGCCGGTGTACCTGATTCTGTCCATCTGGGGTGGCAAGAAGCGGCTCTATGCGGCTACGAAGTTTATTCTCTACACGGCGGGGAGTTCGCTCTTCATCTTGGTGGCGGCGCTGACCATGGCCTTTTACGGCGATACGGTCAGTTTTGATATGGCTGAGATTGCGGCGAAGGGCTTTCCCTTGACGCTGCAACTGTTGCTCTACGGTGGTCTGCTCATTGCCTACGGCGTGAAGTTGCCGATCTTCCCCCTACACACCTGGCTGCCGGATGCTCACGGCGAGGCGACGGCTCCGGCCCACATGCTGCTGGCGGGGATTTTGCTGAAAATGGGGGGCTATGCCCTGATTCGTATGAATGCGGGGATGTTACCCGACGCTCATGCTACCTTCGCGCCGGTGCTGGTGATTTTGGGGGTGGTGAATATTGTCTACGCAGCCCTGACCTCCTTTGCTCAGCGTAATCTGAAGCGGAAGATTGCTTATTCTTCGATCTCCCATATGGGGTTCGTGCTCATTGGTATTGCCTCGTTCACGGACCTCGGCCTGACGGGGGCTGTTTTGCAAATGATCTCCCACGGGCTGATTGGGGCGAGTCTCTTCTTTATGGTGGGGGCAACCTATGACCGCACCCATACCCTGATGTTGGATGAGATGGGGGGCGTGGGTCAGAAGATGAAGAAGGTCTTCGCTATGTGGACGGCTTGCTCGCTGGCCTCGCTAGCCCTGCCGGGGATGAGTGGGTTTGTCGCTGAGTTGATGGTTTTCTTGGGCTTTGCCAGCAGCGATGCCTACAGTTTGCCCTTCCGGGTGGTGGTGGTGTTGCTAGCGGCTGTGGGGGTGATTCTGACGCCGATCTACTTACTTTCAATGCTGCGGGAGATTTTCTTCGGGCAGGAAAACGAGGAGCTGGTGGCCCACGAGGTCTTGGTGGATGCGGAGCCCCGGGAGGTGTTTATTATCGGGGCGCTGCTGGTGCCGATCATTGGTATCGGGCTCTATCCCAAGCTCGTGACGCAAATCTATGAGCCGACGGTGGAGGCCCTGACGGTGCGCCTGCGGCAGGCCGTGCCGAGCTTGGTAGCACCAGCTCCGGAGCCGCCAGTGGCGCTGCGCTCTGGGCTGATGGAACCGGCTGCGACAGCGCCGCGCTTGCCATCGTCCTAGGAGCCTGAGCGGGCTGGGGCTCTAGAGCCAGCGCTTGAGATCTCCCAGGGCTTCGGCCCAGAGGCCCTGGGCTCGCCGGAAAAACTCGTAGCCGGCGTGCAGGTAACTGTCGTCGTAGTTGAGGACGAACCACTCGAATTCGTCCAGGCCATCGCCGAGGTGGTTGAGGCAGTAGTAGAGGTGGGCGGCGGCGCGGGCTGCTTGGGCGGGGTTGGGCTGGGAGCAGAAGTGTTGCTGGGCCTGGTGGAGGCGATCGCGGCAAGTCGCCAGATAGTCCTGGAAGTCGGCCATGAGGTCATCATCAAAGGGATCGGCGGCGAGGTCGTCGAGCTGGGTGGTTAAGGGTTGGAGAATTTGGCCGATCAGTTGCTGCACTGGCCCATAAACGCCCGTGAGCCAGGCCTCGAGGTCGGGCTCACGGGTGGCGTTTTGCTGGCGGGCCTGCTGGTAGTGACGCTGATTGCGAACAGTGCGGCGCTGGCGCTGGGGAACGGCGGTGTCAGCTAGCTCACGATCATAGTGGCAGCGACGCTGGGGGTCGCTGAGCACCTCATAGGCTGCGTTGAGGGCGACGGTGGTTTCGCGGTCGGCGTCGGCAGTCTGGCTGTCGGGGTGAAATTGTTTGACCAAGCGACGGTAGGCCTGCTTGATCTCTTGGGAGGTGGCCTGGGGACTGAGGCCGAGGGTTTGGTAGTGGGTGGGCGCGGACATAGGAGGGCCCGGGTAGACCCCGGAAGCAGCGCCCGGGGCGATCGCCTTAGGTGAGGAGCGCTACTTCCTGGGGCTCGAGGTCTTGGAAGAGCGGCGTACTCAAATAACGCTCGCCAAAGCTGGGCTGGATCATTACGATCAATCGTCCCTTATTCTCTGGCCGCTTGGCAACTTGGATCGCGGCCCAGAGGGCGGCCCCCGTGGAAATGCCGGAGAGCAGGCCCTCTTCCCGGGCGAGGCGGCGGCCGTAGGCGATCGCCTCGTCATCCGTCACGGTGATTGCCTCATCGATCAGCTCGACCTTGAGCACATCGGGAATGAACCCCGCGCCGATGCCCTGGATCTTGTGGGGGCCAGGCTGGCCCCCCGAGAGGACGGGGCTATTGGCCGGTTCGACGGCGATCGCCTTAAACTCCGGCTTATACTGCTTCAGGACTTCGGCCACGCCCGTAATCGTGCCCCCGGTACCAACGCCCGCCACCACGATGTCCACTTGCCCTTCCGTATCGGCCCAGATTTCTTCCGCCGTGGTGCGACGATGGACCGCCGGGTTTGCCGGGTTACTAAACTGTTGCAGCATATAGGCATTGGGGAGCGTCGCCACAATTTCCTGAGCCCGGCGAATACAGGCACTCATGCCCCCAGCACCGGGGGTCAGCTCCAGTTGTGCCCCGTAGGCCCGCAGCATCGCCCGTCGTTCGCTGCTCATGGTTTCGGGCATGGTCAGGATGAGCTGGTAGCCGCGAGCCGCCGCCGTCATCGCCAGGGCAATGCCGGTATTGCCCGAGGTGGGCTCCACAAGAATCGTTTTCCCCGGCGTAATCTTGCCCTGTTTTTCAGCCGCGTCCACCATATTGACGCCAATGCGGTCCTTGACGGAGGCCGAGGGGTTCAACCCCTCCAGCTTGACCAGGATTTGCGCGCCGCAGCCCTCAGCCTGGGGAATACGATTGAGGCGTACCAGGGGTGTGCGTCCGACCAATTCGGTGATATTCTCAGCGATACGCATAGGATTTAGAGCAGCGCGATCGCGCTCTCACTAGATGTAATACATGAGGTTAGCCTGGGAGCGGGCGCGACGCTGTTCGCAGAGATCCTGAAGAGTGTAGCGCTGCCAGATTCCACGAGCACCCGCTGCAACCTCTTGCCAGATGACCGCAATCACCTCGCTATCGGTCGCCTGAGCATTAGCATCCTTGCGCTGCCCTGGTTCCCCCCCCTCGAGACAGTCAATCGCATCCCAGAGCGTAATCAGCCAGGGCTCCCGCGCCAGCAAATAGCCCCCCTTGGCCCCCCGCTGACTGAGCACGAGCCCCCCCCGACGCAGAGCGGCGAGGATCTGCTCGAGGTAGCGGTCAGGAATATTTTGCTGAGCCGCGATCTGGCGGATCTGGAGCGGCTCCCCCTGCGGATAGCAAGCTGCAAGTTCCAGAAGCGCCAAGAGCGCGTATTCGATACGACAAGACAATTCCACAGTGGGTTTAGGGTCAGCAGCCACAAACAAGTTTGGGAGTCATTATACTCCCATTCCCCACTGGGATTTGCAGGATTCGCAACATAACGACATGAAAAAACCCTGCCTGAGGCAGGGTTTTCCTTCGGAACCAACTCCAAATCACCGCAATCAGGCCGTTAGAACGAGAAGGTCGTCCGCAGCGTCCCGATCACATTGGAGCTATCGCGGGCATCTTGGTTCGGGCTCATCACCCAAACCACCCCCGGCGTAATCGTGATGTTGTCGGTGAGCTGGTATTTGTAGAAGCCCTCAACGTGCCAGATGTCATCCACACGACCGCGCTCACGCTCCAAACCTGAAGCCTGGATACCGCGCAGGGTCGGCTGGATACCTCCGAACAGGCCGAGGACACTGCCCGGCTTGCCGAGGTCCGGCAGCGACAGACCCAAGCCATAGGTCCAAACGTCCGCATCCCCCCGACCGATCAGACGGGCATCGGTCCAGGAGATAAAGCCACTCGCCGTGATGCTTTCGCTCAGGTTAAAGGCAAACTGGCCGCCGTAGGAGTTCGTCACCATCGGCACATTAGCGTTGTCTGTCAGCAACACCCAAGGATTGTTTGCCGTATAGCTACCGACCAAGCCTGCTTGCGGGTTGCGCGCCTCGCCCTGACCGAAGATCGGGCTACGACTCGCGTGATAGCCATGCATATAGGTGAGACCGACGGCGACTGCATCAAAGGCATTGAAGTTCACCTGGCCCAGAATGGAGTAGTCTCCATCCAGAAGCCCTTGACCAGCTCCCGGATTGGCGGCATTGCTGCCCGCCATGTAGCCGAAGGTCAGCGTGCTGGGGCCGAGGATGCTTTCAATCGGGGTGAAGCCCAAGCTGACGGCTGCACCGGAGCCACCACCAATGCGGAAGATGGGGCTGCGCTGGGAGAACGTCGAGATCGAGCCATTACCGCCGTCAAAGTCCTCAAAGTAAGGATTCAGAGTCGGGGCAATGTCGCTCCACGTACCACCCGTCGCCACCACATAGGCTTGGGAGTTTTGGTAGGGGAAGTAGTAGGCCAACCAGTCGAGATCCACATTGTTACGGTTCTCGCCGATGTTGAAGGTCTGAGTTGCCGAGAAAGCGCTGGTGTTCGGGAAGCCCCCCACTTGCCCCAAACGGAACGGGGAGAGGTTGCCAGCATTCAGGCGCGTCACCAAGCGATCGCGACCGGTGAAGCTGGTGTTGAAGTCCAAGCGCACCCGGTTGCCGAAAGCAGCTTGACCCAGATTGCTGAACGCATCACTAGCGGCTCCAGTGATGCTACCGGTTTCACCGCCGCCAAAATCATTGGTCAGGGCGAAGATCACTTCCCCGCTCAACTTCGTCGTGGTCGAGAACTGGTGATCTTCCAGGAAGGCAACACGGCCTTCGAGGCTATCCACCCGCGTACCCAAGGTTGCCAGTTCGGCTTCAAACTCTTGAATTAGGCGTTGCAGGGCTTCGAGATCATCCCGGGTCACAAAGTCCGCTGTCGAGGCCGCAATCAAGCGCTCGATCTGTTGCAAGCAGGCATTCAAGCCAGCGGCAAACTCGTAGCGAGAGAGGGACGCCCGACCCCGATAGGTTCCGTCTGGATAGCCTTTCAAGCAGTCGTAACGGCGCACCAGATCATCCAGCGCTTGGTAAGCCCAGTCGCTGGGGCTGACATCACTGAACTGAGCAGCGCCAGGCAGGCCTTGACCCAGGCTGCCATTGGTGTCTTCGGTGCTGTAGCGGTTGATCTGATCCAGCAGCTCCGCATTGGCCGGCTGAGCTTGAGCAACGAGATCCGGCTCAGGGAGTGCGCCGACCAAGCCTTCCTCAGTACGCACCAGCTCATCCAGCGTTTCCTCCGCCAGCGGCTGGACCGCCGCAACTTCTACCGGAGCAGCCGGCTCTAGGTCGTCGAGGGCCACCACCATTTCTTTGTCCAAGGCTTCCAATTCCAGGGTAGCCGGGAGGCTCACCTCAGGAACGGCTTGTTGACCTGCGGCAAAGGCTGCCGAGGTCGAGGTTGCAGCCAGCACTAAACCGAGTAGCGCCGGGCTGACGGATTGAATTCTCCAGAGCAGATTAGCCATCCTACGCTTATCCTCACACCTTAAACTCAAAAAATGACTGACAACCGAGTGCATTTTTCCGGCTCATTATACACCTCTCTGCGGCAGCAGAACAGCCGCCATAAGGACAGCCAGTTGCCTAACTGCAATATGTAAGCTATTAAGTCGCACGCAGTGAGAGAGGGGTGGTCCGAATTGGCCCACAGCCGAGCCGATACCCTAGGCTATCTAGGCAATTTGGCTGACTTGCTGGGCCAAATCAAAATCGGCTTGGGTCAAGCCGCCAGCATCGTGGCTGGTGAGACTGACCGTTACTTTATTGTACGAGATTGAAAGATCTGGGTGATGCCCAGCCGCCTCGGCGGGCCCGACCAGTTTGTTCACGAAGTCGATCGCGGCCACAAAGTCCTTGAATTGGAAGGTCTTGGCGATCGCCCGCCCCTGAACCTGCCAGTCCGGCAGTTCGCGAGCGCGAGCTTGAATCTCCATGTCACTCAACAACTGAGCCATCGGGGATCATTCCCTCCTAAGAGCAACAACTATCCAGCCTTCAGGGTGTAAAGGCTCTCAAAACTATCCGCTCCTAGTTGGCAAGCCGTTAAACTTAACAGTGCTGTCAACTAGGAGCGGTGTAGTTGGGTTTCCAATCACTGCATCTGACTGCCGGGAGGAACCGAGCAAGCCAGTTCACGGGAACTAAGCTAGCTAGAGAGCAGCCCCGGCGCACAGCCGATTCATCGCCGTTAGGAAACCCACGCTTTTACTACTGTCATTCATGGGCATCACCTCCTGTTCACCTAAATGGTTTTTAATCTCAAGGTGGACCAACGGTGATGGACAGAGCCAACCATTGGATTAAGTCCCACCATACCACAGGCCTGGGTAATCGTGCCAAGGGGGTCTGCCCCTTAAGGGTGGACGAGCAAAAGCGCGGCTCCCCTGAATGTTGAGCGAGGGTTCAAGGAGCAGCGGGTCGCCCGCTTCAGTGTTACCGGGCCTTCATCCCCCGGCCCCTTCTCCCAAAGCTGGGAGCAGGGGAGTTAGAAGCCCCTCTACCAAGTTGGGTTGCCCGCTTCAGTGTTACCGGGCCCTCATCCCCCGGCCCCTTCTCCCAAAGCTGGGAGAAGGGGAGTTAGAAGCCCCTCTCCCAAGTTGGGAGGAGTACCAACATCCCGCGCCAAATTTTGTTCCCCCTGCCCCTTAGGGATCGGCTGTCAACAAAAGGAAGGGGTGGGTTTTTACCCCCACCCCTCCATTGCTGCCAGGCCTTGGGTGGGCCCGACAACCCTAGCAAGACATCCTAGAGAGCATTGCCGCGAGGCAGCACTTCTTCAGGGAATTCAAAACGTTCGTGGGGTTGGTCTTGGGGAGCCATCCAAGCCCGGA
>CAYNIP010000086.1:0-11548 GCA_964397305.1 uncultured bacterium | reverse complement strand
AGCAAGTGTTGCAAGAGCGCCAGCGGGCGGAGCAGGAGCGCCAGCGGGCGGAGCAAGCGGAGGGTCAAGTGCTGCAAATTGTGCGAAATCTGGCTCGGGCGGGCTTGCCCGAGGTGGAGATTGCTCAGATGACTGGGCTAGACCTAGAGCAGTTACAGCGGCTGTTGGCAGCTGACTGAGAACCCGCTGAGGGGGTGGGAATTTTTAGGTAGGATGGGAGCGAACCTTGACACCCGGTTATGCTGCACCATGTTTCCCTGCGCACGGCTGATATTCACCGGGCGATCGCCTTCTACGAGGCCCTCGGCTTCACTGTTCAAGAACGCTTCACGACCGGCTACACCCTGGCCTGCTGGCTGACTGGCCTGGGGGGACGGATCGAGCTGATTCAAATTCCTGAGCCCCAGCCGGCTCCTGATGCCTTCCACGATCCCCACTATGTGGGCTACTACCATCTCTCCTTCGATCTCACGGACTTGGCCCCGGATCTGCCCAGTTGGCTGCAATCGTTACAAGCAACCTTGGCCCAGGCTGAGGGCCTGCCGCCGCTGCGGGTGCTGCTCGCGCCCCAGCAGCAGATGATTGGCGATCGCCTCTACGAAGTCGCGTTTCTAGCCGATGCTGACGGCCTGCCCCTCGAGTTTATTCGTCACCTGCCGTCGGCTCCCCCAGATTCCAGAACCGCCAACTCCACCTAGCTAAATCCCCCTCAGAAACTGTTTATGATTGAGAGAGAAACTGGGACAATCAAGGATGGGGTGCAGACTTGCGGCTAGCCAGTCGGCTCATGACGGGGGAAACCGATGAGGGTACTGATTGTTGAAGATGGGGTTGGCGCTCAGTCGCTCCTAGTATCCGAGTTGCAGGCTCGCGGTCATGAGGTTGAAACCTGTCAGAGTCCTCTAACGGCTTGGTCCGCGCACCAGGAGCATCCCTATGTGCTGCTGTTTATCGGCCTGATGGCGGCCCCCGGCAAGTCCCTACAACTGCTGCGACAACTGCGAGTGAGCGAAGCCGCCCGCCGCTCGAACACCCCCCGCACCACGGCGATCGCCCTCATTCCCGCCGAGAATCTGGAAGTGGTCGAGGCAGGCCTGCAAGCAGGAGCCGATGACTACCTCGCGTTGCCCTACGATCTCCTCACCCTGCAACTACGGCTCAGTGTCATCGAGCGCCAGACTGATCGCCGCCTGCGGGAACGCCTGAGCGAACTCACCCGCAGCAGCCAAAATACCGGCCGCAGCAGCTACCCCCGCAGCATCCGCAACGCCGCCCTGCGCCAATTTCCCTACATCGCCAGCCACCACCTGCGCCAAACCCTGGTGCAAGTTAAAAAGCAACTGACAGAACTCGTCCAACAACCCACCACCCTGGTGGAACGGGAGCGTGAGGCCGAGGTTTACCTCAACAGCATCCTCGATCGGGCCAGTCTCATGCAGCAACTGATTAGCAACCTGCTGCTCGACACCCAGCCGGACACCGGCAGCGATATCACGCGCGGCTCCGTGGACGCCCATCAGGAATACCTGATTCTCAATGCTGACTTTACCGTTCGGGAAACATCCCCGGGCGTTGAGCGCTTTGCGGAGCCGGGGGCCATCTCGATTACCGGCAACGATGTCCGCCAAAGTTTCCCCGAATTGACCGGGGTTGAAAGTCTGCTGGTCTCAATTATGCAAGGGCGGGAGCGGAGCTTTGAGCTTTCAGGAATTGGGCGATTCATGGAGCGCGATCCAGCCCTCTACTTTGACCTCTACATCACCCGTTACCCGGCCAACATCGACGCCGCCGAGAATCTGATCGTGCTGCTGAGTGATGCTACAGAGCGGATGGTCTTCCAGCAGCGCCTCATCCACAGCGCCAACGAGGCCCAAATCCTGCTCAAGCGGCTCATGGTCACGAAAGACTACATCGCGCAAATCTTGGCGGCGATGGCGGACGCCCTGATCGTCACGGATCGCGCGGGTACGATTAAGAACGTGAATCGCGCCACTCAGCGCCTCTTTGGCTCCGATGAGTCGGAATTTCTCGGCAAATCCCTGGATCGCTTCGTGCCCGAGAGTCACCAGTTGCGCCAACTAGACGAAGCCTCCCAGGTAGAAGTCACCTGCCAGCGTTGTGATGGTCAGGCTATTGTCGTGGCCTTTTCCTGCGGCACAATTCAGACAGAAGAGGACCTAACCGAGTATGTTTACGTCGGTCGCGATATTACTCAGCGTCGCCAAGCGGAGAGCAAGATTCATCAGCTCAATGCGTCCTTGCAGCAGCGGACGGCCGAGCTCGAGGCCTTAAATTCAGAACTCGAATCATTCTCGCGCACGGTGTCCCACGACTTACGCACTCCCCTCTCCCATGCGGAGTTCTTTAACCAAATGTTACGGGAGGAGTACGCCGACCGTCTCGATGCCGAAGGTCAAGATTATATTGAACAAGTCGCCCATGCCTGTCAGCGAATGCGACATTTGATCGAGGATCTGTTGCAGTTGGCCCAGGTGACGCGCAGTGATCTGGAGATGGCGGAGGTGAATCTTAGCGAGCTGACGCTGACGATCGCCCAGAGCTTGCAACGGCAGGCTAATGGCCGACGGGTGGAGTTTGCGATCGCCGACGGTATCACGGCGCGAGGCAATGCCCGCCTCCTGCGGGTAGCCCTAGAAAACCTGCTGGGCAATGCGTGGAAATACACCAGTAAGCGGGAGTTAGCCCGGATTGAATTCAACCTCTGCCGGGCGCGGGAGTTGGCGCGGGAGGATCTACCCCCAGACACGCTGATTTATTTCCTGCGGGACAATGGCGCTGGCTTTGACATGAACTATGCTGACAATCTGTTCAGCGTTTTTGGCCGCCTCCACTCCCAGAGCGAGTTTGAAGGCACAGGGATCGGGCTCTCGACCGTGCAGCGGATCATCCAGCGCCACGGGGGCCGAATCTGGGCGGAGGCGGCTGTGGATCGCGGTGCAACCTTCTACTTCACCCTGTCCGCAACGTGATCGCTGGACGCGATTGAGGACTGGGACCCAGTGCTCGGACGAGGGTACGATTAATTCTCGAATTGATGACCGGGCCAGCCCGAGCCGAGCAACGCGATAGAATAAGCGGGAATGAGTCTTAACATAGATTTAGGAATTAGCAGCGCGAATGGGTAGAGTAGTCGGCATCGACTTGGGCACCACCAACTCAGTTGTGGCGGTGATGGAGGGTGATAAGCCCCTCGTCATCCCCAACTCCGAAGGGATGCGTACCACCCCCTCCGTTGTCGGGTTCAACAAGGACGGAGAACTCGTCGTCGGTCAACTGGCCCGGCGTCAGGCGGTGTTGAACCCCCAAAATACCTTTTACGGCGTCAAGCGCTTCATCGGCCGCAAGTATGCTGAGCTGACCCCCGAATCCAAGCGCGTCCCCTACACCGTGCGCCGCGACGAGAGCGGCAACATCAAAATCCCCTGCCCTCGCCTGAAGAAAGACTTTGCGCCGGAGGAAGTCTCGGCCTTTGTCTTGCGCCGCCTCGCAGAGGAGGCTGAGCGCTACCTCGGAGAACCCGTGACGGGAGCCGTGATCACCGTCCCGGCCTACTTCAACGACTCCCAGCGTCAGGCGACCCGAGATGCGGGCCGGGTTGCCGGCCTTGAGGTGCTGCGGATTATCAACGAGCCGACGGCGGCCTCCCTCGCCTACGGGCTCGAGCGCAGCGACAATCGCACGATTATGGTCTTTGACCTCGGAGGCGGGACCTTTGACGTTTCCATTCTTGAGGTGGGGGACGGGGTGTTTGAGGTCCGGGCCACGAGTGGCGACACCCAGTTGGGGGGCAACGATTTTGACGATAAGATCGTGAACTGGTTGGCGGAACAATTTCTCGCGGCGGAGGGGATTGATCTGCGGCGGAGCGATCGCCAAGCCCTCCAGCGCCTCACCGAAGCCGCTGAGAAGGCCAAGATCGAACTCTCCGGCGTCAGCATCACCGACCTTAACCTGCCCTTCATCACCGCGACGGAAGACGGGCCCAAGCACATCGAAACCCGCCTCACCCGCACCGAGTTTGAAGAAATGTGCGGCGACCTGATCAACCGCCTGCGCCGCCCCCTGAAGCGGGCTCTCAAAGATGCCGGCCTGAACCCGATGCAGATCGATGAAGTGGTGTTGGTCGGGGGCTCCACCCGCATCCCCATGGTCAAGGACTTAGTGCGGAGCCTGATCGACCGCGAGCCCAATCAGAACGTGAACCCCGATGAAGTGGTGGCCGTCGGCGCCGCGATCCAGGCCGGCATCCTCGCTGGCAGCGTGAAGGATGTCCTCCTCCTAGACGTGACCCCCCTCTCCCTGGGCCTGGAAACCATCAGTGGCGTAACCAAGAAGCTGATTCCCCGCAATACCACAATCCCCGTGCGGCGCTCGGACATTTTCTCGACGGCGGATAACAACCAAACCCTGGTGGAAGTCCATGTCCTGCAAGGGGAGCGCGAGATGGCCCGGGATAACAAGTCCCTGGGCCGCTTCAAGCTGACGGGCATTCCCCCCGCGCCCCGAGGGATTCCGCAGATCCAGGTGGCCTTCGATATCGATGCCAACGGGATTTTGCAAGTGACGGCGATGGATCGCACAACGGGCCGCGAGCAGAGCATCGTGGTTCATGGCGCTTCGACCCTCAGCGAGGCGGAAGTGAACGCCATGATCCGCGAGGCGGAGGAGTTTGCGCGCGAAGACCGAGAACGCCGCGAGCGCGTCGAGAAGCGCAACCGCGCTCGTGCCCTGATCGACCAGGCTCAGCGGCGCTTGAAGGAGTTGGCCCTCGACTTTGGGATGCAGTTCGCCAGCTACTACCGCCGCCAGATCGAATCCTTGGTGCGGGAGTTGGAGGCGAGTCTGGAGCGGGACGATGAGCGGGGCATCGATCGCCTCCAGGCGGATTTGCAAGACGCTCTCTATGAGCTGAATCGGGAGGTGCGGCTGCAATATGCCGATGAGGATGAGAACCTCCTGGGCTCGATCAAGCGGACCCTGCTAGGGGATAGTGATCGGGAGCGGCGCGATCGCCCCCCCTACAGCAGCGATCCCTATGACTACCCCCCCTACCGGGAGCCGGAACTCTACCCCCGGCGCGAGCCGCGTCGCGAGCCCAGCCGCGAACGCAGTCGCGACCCTTCTTACACCGATCCCTACAACCAACCCCGCCGCTACGAACGCCGTCGCCCCCCGGCGCGGCCAAACTACGACAATAACTGGGACGACGACGATGATGATTGGTTTTAGGGGTTGCCGTAGCAGTCCACCCTTAGCTGCTACCATGAGCACCCTGGACCCAGGGTCAACCCGACTGCTGAGGTGAGCGCACTCCGTTCCATGAAAAATTTCCGCAACTACTACGAGATCCTAGACGTTGAAAGCACGGCGACCGGCGAAGCCATCAAGCAGGCCTTTCGCCGCTTGGCCCGCCGTTATCACCCTGACCTCAACCCCGGCGACAAAACCGCCGAGGATAAGTTCAAGGACATTAACGAGGCCTATGAAATTCTTTCGGACGAGGTGAAGCGATCGCAATACGACCAATTCGCCCGTTTTTGGCAGCAAAATGGCTTTGCTCGCAAGGCAGCAGCCCGCAAGGCGGCCCGCAACGGGAATGGAGTGGACTATGGCGAGTACCGTGATTTCAACAGCTTCGTGGAGCAACTGCTGAACCGCGAGCCCAGCGCCCGCGTCGATGCCCGTGCCCCGGATGCTTACCGGCCGGGGACTACAAAAACAGCCTACACCGTGGAAGCCCGGCCGCGCTCTAGCGGCAAGCGGCCGGGAGCCGCAGCGGTCCGAGAGCGGGAAGCCGTGCCCCCCCGGGAGCCGCGGCCGACTCCCCGCCCTCCCGAGCCCAAACGAGAGCGCCCCCGAGATGTGGAAGCTCGCCTCAGCCTGCCGCTGGAAAAGGCCTATAAAGGCGGCCACGAGCGCATCCGACTCGAGGATGGTCGCTCTCTGGAAGTGGAGATGCCCCCTGGCACGCTGGCGGGCCAAAAGATCCGCCTCAAGGGTCAGGGACTCCACGGCGGCGATCTTTACTTGAAAATCATGATCGAGCCCCACGGCTATTTTGAGCTGCAAGGTGCGGATATTTTCTGCCGTGTGCCCCTGACGCCCAGTGAGGCAGTCCTCGGGGGGCCGATCCCGGTTCCCACGCTGGACGGCCCGGTGAAGATGAATGTACCGCCAGGGGTGCGATCGGGCCAACGGCTCCGCTTGGCCAATAAGGGCTATCCCCGTGGCCAGAGTCGGCGCGGGGATCAATTGGTCGAGCTTCAGGTAGTAATCCCCACGGAGATCACGCCAGCCGAGCGCGAGCTTTATGAGCAACTCCGCACCTGCGAGTCTTTCAACCCTCGCCAGGAGTTGCTGCCGGAGCTGGGCGACTGACCCCAAGCCCTGATGGCCTGACACAAGGCTCAAAAGGGTGCATCTCAGTTAGGCAAGTTTACCCGCTCTGCGAGAAGCCGCTGCGCGCCTACATCCCCCAGCCCCTGCTCCCCAGTAGGGCGCAGGGGCGTCTCTCCAGTGAGAGGCCCCCGCTCAAAACCCTTGGCAATTCCTAGCCAGCGAGCGGTGTCAGGCCGCTCGCCCTAGACCTTGGCTTCTAGGGATTTCAGGTACTCGGTGTTGACCCCGGACTCCCGCTGGAGGGCAATCTTCCCCGTGCGGGCGATTTCGCGGATGCCGAACTTGTTGAGCATCTGCACGATCGCCACCATCTTGCCGGGGTCGCCGACCACTTCAATGGTCAGGGTTTCCTCGGAAATATCGACAATGCGAGCCCGAAACACCTGAGCCAGCTCAATGACTTCGGCCCGGCTGGCCGCTGGAGCATTGACCTTGATCAGCATCAGCTCCCGCTCCACACACGGAATCTGGGTAATGTCCTGCACCTTGAGGACACTGATCAGCTTGTAGAGCTGCTTGGTAACTTGCTCAATGCTGGTGTCATCCCCGGGAACGACCATCGTGATCCGGGAGATCCCGACTTTTTCCGCCGGGCCGACCGCCAGACTCTCGATGTTGAAGCCTCGACGGGCAAACAGACCCGCAATGCGGGTCAGCACCCCGGCTTCATCCTCAACCAACACAGAAAGGGTGTGTTTCATGGCAACGTTAGGAATGCGCCTTGGCGCAGGCCAGGGCCCGATGATTGCAAGTCTTCGATTATACCCCGCAATCGGGAGAGGCGATCGCCCAGAGTCCAGCCCAGGGTGAACGAAAAAAAGCGCGGCTCCCCGGAATTTTGAGCGCTGGTTCCAGGATCAGAGGGTCGCCCTCTTTAGGGTTACGGGGCCCACTCTGCGAGAAGCCGCTGCGCGTCTACATCCCCCGGCCCCTTCTCCCAAGGCTGGGAGAAGGGGAGTTAGAAGCCCCTCTCCCAACTTGGGAGAGGGGTTGGGGTGAGGGCTTCACGAAGGAATACCAACATCCCGCGTCAAATTTCGTCCACCCGTCCAGTCAATCGCCCAGGGCCCCAGCCGGCAAAGGGGCAGCCATTCTCTACAATAGAAGCTTGATTGCCGTCGCCCCCTCGCAGCCACCGCCTCCATGCCTGAATTGACTGCTCCCCACCCCGACTATCGCCCCTTAGACCGGGACAAACTTTCCCCGATGATGCAGCACTACATCGCGGTGAAAGAACAATACCCCCAGGCCCTACTCCTTTATCGCGTCGGCGACTTCTTTGAGTGCTTCTTCCAGGATGCCGTGACCATTGCCCAAGAACTAGAGCTGGTACTCACTAGCAAAGAAGGAGGCAAAGACATTGGGCGTGTTTGCATGACCGGCGTTCCTCACCACGCCCTCGATCGCTACAGCGCTCAACTGGTTGAGAAGGGATATGCTGTCGCCATTTGTGACCAGGTAGAAGATGCGGCCCAGGCGGCGGCGGAGCGGCGCATGGTAGAACGCCAAGTGACACGGCTCCTGACGCCGGGAACCCTGACGGAGGACGGGATGCTAGCCGCCCGCCGCAATAACTTCCTGGTGGCCGTGGTCTTCGCAAAACAGCATTGGGGCCTGGCCTATGCAGACATTTCTACCGGGGAGTTCTTCACCACTCAGGCCCAGGACCTAGAGGTGCTAGAGCAGGAATTGCTGCGCTTGCAACCAGCAGAAGTGCTCCTTCCCAGCAAGGCTCCAGACCTAGGGGCCTTGCTGCGGCCGGGGCAAAGCTCCAGCGAGATTCCTGAAGGGTTGCCCGACTGTTTTTGCTACTCGCTGCGGCCCCAGCGACCTTTTGAGCTGGGAGAAGCGCGGAGCCGCCTCTTGGGCAGCTTTGCGTTGCGTTCCCTGGAGGGCCTGGGCTGCGAGCATTTGCCCCTGGGGGTCCGGGCGGCCGGGGGATTGCTGGAGTACCTGGAAACCACCCAGAAGGCCCACCGAGTTCCGCTGCAACTACTCCGCACCTATGCGATCGCCGATTACCTCATCCTCGACCACCAAAGCCGCCGCAATCTGGAGATCACCCAAACCGTCCGCGATGGCAGCCTCCACGGCTCCTTGCTCTGGGCCCTGGATCGCACCCAGACAGCGATGGGAGGCCGGGCCCTGCGTCGCTGGCTGTTGCAACCCCTCCTGGACCGGCCGGCGATCCAGGCCCGGCAAGCGACGATCCAAGAGCTGGTGGCCGATCTGGAACTCCGCACCGAGCTACGCCAACTGTTGCGGCAATTCTACGACCTGGAGCGCCTCAGTGGGCGGGTCGGTGCGGGCCGGGCTACGGCCCGGGATCTGGTGAGCTTGGCGGATTCCCTGGTGCGCTTGACGGACTTGGGGGCGATCGCCCAGCGAGGCCAAGCCCCCCACCTCCAAGCCCTCCAGCACCCTCCCGCAGACCTCGAGCACCTCGGCCGCCATGTGCTTGCTCACCTAGTCGAAGCACCGCCCCTCCACCTCAAGGAGGGCGGCGTGATCCGTGATGGGGTGAACCCGTTGCTGGATGAACGTCGCCAGCAACTCGCGGCGGACCGGCAATGGCTGGCGGATCTGGAAGTCGCTGAGCGCGATCGCCTCGGCACGACCAAGCTCAAGGTCGGCTACAACAAGGTCTTTGGCTACTACCTGAGCCTGCCCCGCAGTGAAGCCAGCAAGGTTCCGGCCGACTACACCCGCAAGCAAACCCTGGCTAACGAGGAACGCTACATCACCTCCGAGCTGAAGGAACGGGAGGCCCGCATTCTCAGCGCTGCCGAGGCCATGAACCAGCTCGAATATGACGTTTTCACCCACTTGCGGGACCAGGTAGGGGAAGAGGTATCAGCCATTCGAGCGGTGGCTCAGGCGATCGCCACCCTGGATGTCCTCGCCAGTCTCGCAGAAGTCGCAGCCAGCCAAAACTACTGCCGCCCCGAGCTGACGGACGGCCGCAGCCTTGAAATCTTGGCAGGTCGCCATCCCGTGGTGGAGCAATCGCTACCCGCCGGTTTCTTTGTCCCCAACGACACCCATTTGGGCGCCGAGGCCACCCAGGCCGCTCCCGACTTGATCGTGCTCACAGGACCCAATGCCAGTGGGAAAAGCTGCTACCTGCGACAAGTGGGCTTGATCCAACTCCTAGCCCAAATCGGCAGCTTTGTGCCCGCAACCCAAGCACGGTTGGGAATTTGCGATCGCATTTTCACCCGCGTCGGGGCTGTGGACGATCTCGCCACGGGTCAATCGACCTTTATGGTGGAAATGAACGAAACCGCCAATATCCTCAACCATGCCACAGAAAAATCCCTGGTCTTGCTGGATGAAATCGGGCGCGGCACCGCCACCTTTGACGGCCTTTCGATTGCTTGGGCCGTCGCAGAATACTTAGCCCAAGACATTAGAGCCCGCTCCATCTTTGCCACCCACTACCACGAACTCAATGAACTGGCCTCGCTGCTCGAGAATGTGGCGAACTACCAAGTCACCGTGAAGGAACTGCCCGATAAAATTGTCTTTCTACACCAAGTTCAGCCCGGAGGAGCCGATCGCTCCTACGGCATCGAAGCCGGTCGCCTCGCAGGCCTACCAGCCCCCGTTATTGCCCGCGCTAAACAGGTGATGAGTCAGATTGAAAAACACAGCAAAATTGCCCTCGGCCTGCGTAAAAGCAGCACCAAGGCCAGCAAATCTGCCCCCAAGGTTTTAGAAACCCCGCCCGAATCCACCGACGCCGAACAGTTGCGTATTTTCTAGAGGCTGCCAACCTCAGCGCACCTGGCTGAGCCGCAGAATATAGGGGTGATAAGCGTGCTGGCGATAGGAGCCGACCCAGATTTGATAGCGACCGGGGAGCCATTGACCCGCGATCCCCGGACTGCGATCCACAAGATCATCGTTGCACCAAGTCCCCCCCGGCCCCGTCACGATCAGCGTCGTATCCTCCGGGCTATAGACCTGAAGATCAAGGTAGTCAAAAAACTCCGTCAGGGTCACAAGGTGATCCGGCTGGCGATCCACAAACCCCGCACAAGGCCCCGTCGGCGTCTCTACCCGGCTCGCCACCTCCCGGGCCGGCAGCTCGCCACCACTAATCCCCCGCAGCACCGTCGGGTCTGGGGCAAAGCCCAGCCGCAGCACCACACTCTCAAACAGCGGCGGCCCCGGGAATTGGCTGAATTGGGCGTGCCCCGGCCAGGCGAGCCAAGCCGTCGCTAGCACAGAGCTACCCAGACAGGCAAGAAAACGGAACTTCATGATTACCTTGCAGACAGTTAGCAACTGACTTGACGATACATCCTAGCACGGGGCTCCAGCCCGCCCAAGGGACTAGAAGCCCAGGCCACAGCAGCAAGCCAGCCCCTCAACGGTCAGTAGCAGGAACCCACACTGACACCGAGCCTCCTAGGCAGCGGAAATCTGCCCAGCCCTCCTCATTAGACATCACGGGCTCCTCAATGTGCTCCGTTATGTCCACATAGGTCGCCAGCGGGGCTCCTACCTCCATTTTCATACTCCTGACCATCCCGCCCCTGATCCCGATAGTGAGCGCCATAGTAGTCGGCGCAGAAAATGCAGGGATAGCCCTCCTGCCGCAGCAAGATCAGCGCATAGGCTAAGGGCTTAAACCAGCCCTCAACCCCCGACTCCAAGGCCTGCAAGGGCTGAGAATCGTGATTGTCCACCAGCGTCACCGCTAGGGTCAGCTGTTGCTGCACCAACGTATTGTCAAAAATTTGGCGCAAGTCATAATCTCGGCCTGCTTGGCTATGGCAATCGCTTAAGACGGGCCCTCACCCTAAATCCCTCTCCCAGAGCGGGAGAGGGACTTTGAGATCGTTTTGTATGATTCGTGGAGGGGCTATAGTGCAGCGATCAAAAGAGTTTCTCAATGCCTACAGCTTGTTCAGCCATCGCTTAAGACGGGCCCTCACCCTAAATCCCTCTCCCAGAGCGGGAGAGGGACTTTGAGATCGTTTTGTATGATTCGTGGAGGGGCTATAGTGCAGCGATCAAAAGAGTTTCTCAATGCCTACAGCTTGTTCAGCCATCGCTTAAGACGGGCCCTCACCCTAAATCCCTCTCCCAGAGCGGGAGAGGGACTTTGAGATCGTTTTGT
>CAYNIP010000085.1:0-11987 GCA_964397305.1 uncultured bacterium | reverse complement strand
CGGGGCGGTGCTATCTGCTTCGCGGTTCAATCCGGTGATCCGTGATTTCTGCCAGCGGCGGCTGGCACGCGGTAAGGAAAAGAAGGTGGCGCTCATGGCCTGGGCGCGGAAGCTGCTCACGATTCTCAACGCGATGCTCCGCTATGGTGTGGACTGGCAGCTGCTTACTCAGACCATGGGTTAAGTTGACTTTCGACATAATCGCTCTCCCAAGTTGGGAGAGGGGCTTCTAGCTCCCCTGCTCCCAGCTTTGGGAGCAGGGGCCGGGGGATGAGGGCCCGGTAACGCTGTTCGCGCTAGCGTCGCGTAGCGATAGAGGGCGACCCTCTGCTCCTGGAACCATCGCTCAAAATTTAGGGGAGCCGCGCTTTTTTTCGTCCACCCGAGATGGTCTAGGGGGCGGCGATCGCCCCGTCCCGGATGGGCCAAATGCTGTAGCTGCCAAAAATCTTGAGCACCTCCGTATAGCGCGGCAACTCCGCGAGGGCCTCTTGCACCGCTGCCGTGGTCATTGATCCTTCCAGTTCAATAAAAAAGAGATACTCCCCCAGCAGGCGCTTTGTGGGCCGCGACTCAATGCGGGAAAGGTTAATGCCCCGCTGGGCGAAGACTTGCAAGGGAGTCACGAGGGCCCCCGGCCGATTGGCCGGGGTGCTGAAGGCTAGGGCGACGTGGTTGCCCTGGGACACCCCTTCGCGGCCGACGATCCAGAAGCGGGTGTAGTTTTCCGGGTAGTCGTTGAGGCTAGTCGCGAGGGTGGGAACTTGGTAGAGGGTGGCGGCTCGGGGGGAGGCGATCGCCGCCGCCGTCGGCTCCTGGATCAGTTGGCGCAGCACCGCTGTGGTTGAATGGGTTGCCACCAATTGCGCCTGGGGCACATGGCTCTCCAGCCAACTCTGGCACTGGGCCAAGGCCTGGGGGTGGGAGTAGACCGTCGTGATCGCAGCCAGGGTCAAGGCGTGGGACAGGAGCGTGTGCTGGATCGGCAACACGAGGGCTTGGCGGATTGGCAATTCTAGCTGCCAGAGAACGTCGAGCGTGATCGCCACACTGCCATGAATCGAGTTCTCCACCGGCACGACGGCATGGTCGGCCTGGGCCTCGGCGATCGCCTGCAAGGTAGCGTTAATCGTCGGGTAGGGCTGCAAGGCCGCCACCGTCTCGCCCTGGGCCGTCAGCCAGCGCTCATAGGCGAGGGCCACCGTCTCCGCGTAGGTTCCCTCCGGCCCGAGGTAGGCAATGACCAGCGACATAGGCAGCGCAGGGGGCAAGGATCAACCGCGAGTCGCCGATAGGCTCAGGGCTGGGTTCCCCACAGCTCGCGATTTGGTGTCTCCAACTGTAGATGCAAGGCTGGATCCTGTGCAACCCAGCCGATGGGGGACTGGGAGCGGACTTCAAAATGCAAGTGGGGAGCAGCGATATCGGGGCGGCCCGTAGTGCCGACTGTGCCAAGGGTGTGGCCAGCCGCCACAAATTGCCCCGGGCTGACCGTGATCGTCGCCAAGTGAGCGTAGCGGGTCTGCCAGCCCCCCGCGTGTTCCAGGGCCACCAGGTTGCCATAGTCGCCTTGGGGTCCGGCAAAAACCACCGTCCCCGCTTCTGCTGCCAGCACCGGCGTTCCCGGCTCTGCCAGGAGGTCGAGGCCGCTGTGGAGTTGCCGCTCTTCCCCCGCCGGAGCTGGTCGCCAGCCGTAGGCCAAGCCCACGACGAGGGAACCTGGTAGCGGCGCTTGGCTCAAGCCCGTGTAGTTCTGCACGGCTGGCGTCGGGGCGGCGAACCCGTGAGTACCGGGAATGAAGGCGATCGCGGCTGGCTGAGCCACGCAGCCATTGACCTCGAACAGCACATCAGCCCGCACACCATAGACCGCCGCCAAGTCCTGCCAGGTGGTTCCAGTCGGGACATTCACCTGCACCCCGTTGACGGGCGGCAGGGTCAGCTCCCGTCCCGGCGGTGGATTCAGGGGGGACAGGCTGGGATTGAAGTGGCCCACAATCGCGGGAGCCAGCCCGTACTGTGCGCCAATGGTGACGAAGGATTCGCCGGGCTGGACGCGATGGTTGATCAGTTGTGAGAGGGCCGGTGGGGGACAACTGCCGGTTTGAGCGGCGGCCTGAAGCCCTAGGGCCAAGTTCAGCGCCAAGCCCAGGCCCAAACCCCGCTGCCAATGCTGTGTCATGCTTCCTCCGGAGGCGATCGCTCCGTCCCAGCCTAGCACTGCGGCTTTCAGGATCGCAACCAGGGCTGACGCTGCTCTGGCAGCCTCTCAGGCTGAAAATACTTTTCTAGAGGCTCTACTCGCGGCGGTTGGGCTGCGGGGCTCAGAGCTGCGAGTCGGTTTCCGGGGCGATCGCCCGCCCCGGAGCCGCGAACGGTGTCGGGGTCGCAGCCAGATCTCCCAAAGTGGTCCTAGCAAGCCCCATCGCCTGGCAGGCCTGAGCCAGCTCACGCTCAAAGGCCTCGCCATCCGTGCCATAGCCACAGAGTTTGGCGGCGATCGCCAGACCCTGCCGCGCGTTCGCCCGGGCGCAGTTGACCAATTCCACGCCAGTTAAGGGTTGGCTCGCAGTCATAACCATCTCCTCGGAGTTCTTCAAACCCCACTGTAGCGAATGGAGCCCCAAGCGAGACCGGCGACCCTCGAACCGAGCTGCACCCGCACGCCTAGCGGGTGGAGTCTTGGGTTGGGCGAGCACCCCGTGCTACCTGCATGGGTGAACGAAATTTTACGCGGGATGCTGGTACTCCTTCGCTAAGCCCTCACCCCAACCCCTCTCCCTACTTGGGAGAGGGGCTTCTAACTCCCCTTCGCCCGACTGGGGAGAAGCGATTATTAGGGGGACGGTCTATTGCTCTGACTCTAATATGCAAGGGGCCGGGGGAGGTCAACGCGCAGCGGCTTCTCTCAGAGGGGGCCAAATTGCCTAACTGAGATGCACCCCTTAGCTCAGGTAAAGCAAGAGATTCAGGCCGGGAATTGTGCGGGAGAGTGTCCAGAATAGCAACACACTGTAGAGTAGACCCAGGCTCCACTGATACCAGGTAATCGCACTAATGACGCTGGGCAACCCTTTGTCCCGCAGACGGAGGTCATTGAAGCTGAGCTTAAGGAACATATTGAGACTAAAGCCGTAGTAGTTGAGCCAATTCCAGCGACGGTTCCAAGGAATGGGGGTGTAACGATCGCGATAAAACGGAAACTTGGGCACGACCGGCAAGCGCACCAGGCCTAATCCCCACTGGCGCTCGCCGCCATTTTCCAGAAGATAGGGCTCTGCCCGCCGTGGGCCAGCCGTTCCTGAGGAATCAGCAACCCCGCCGCGCCCTTGGCGATAGTGTTGGGCGGCCAGCACCAGCCCAGGCAGCAGCAATAACCCCAAGCAAAGCAGTGTCGCGACGGGATGGGTTGAGGTTTGGGCGATCGCCATCCCGCCCAGCAGCAGCAACCCCACGGCACTACCCACCATCCAAGCGCTCTCCGGCCAACGGGGATGCAGGGGGCTTTGGGGACCGCGCCAGCGGTCAATGCCCCAGATCAATACACTGAACCCTGCCACCATCACGGCCCCGCAACTCAGCACCAAGCGCGCATTCGTCCCGTAGTTGCTCAACAGGAGTAGCACATTCAACCCAGCCCAGGCCGCCAGCGTTGGCCCCTGTCGCCAGAGGAAGCGCCAGTCCCGAGGTGTGCCTCGAATGCGTGTGAACAATTGTTGCAGCCGCAACTGTTGCAGGCTGTATTCTAGGTGATTGGCATCGCCCACCTGTTCCAGGCGGCGAAAGTTGCGGATCAAGTTGCCGAATACGGCCTCATTGCCGGAGAGTTCGGAGACTTGCAGGACCTGGCCAATCCG
The DNA here is from genome assembly GCA_964397305.1 of uncultured bacterium. Lineage (GTDB taxonomy): Bacteria > Cyanobacteriota > Cyanobacteriia > Cyanobacteriales > Spirulinaceae > JAAUTY01. Next base: position 8,130 of record CAYNIP010000085.1, on the reverse strand, counting down.
ATTGCGATCGCCCAGCAGCCGCGCTGTGTCGGCATCGAAGGCGAGTCCGTCGGCGAGGACCCGGGCCTGGGGGGCGAAGACAGCATCACTAAAATCCAGTTGCTGGAGCAAACTAGCCTCCGACAACTGCACCAGCCCATTGAAACGAGCTGAGCGCAGGGCCACCGCCTGCTCAAAGGTCGCGCCCCCGAAGTCGAGCTGGCTGAGGAAACGGCTCTTGCTCAAGCGCAAGCGATCGCGCCAAGCGGTTTGGGCAAAGTTGGCGGCCTCAGACCATTGCGATCGCCGCCAGTCGCTCGCGCCCAAGAACGTGCTACCGCTAAAGTCGCCTCCGGCTTGGAATTGAGTCCCCGCTGCCTCAAGGGCCCCCTGGAATTCACTGTTGGTTAACCACACCGGGCCCGCAAACTGGCTCCCAGTCCAGTTCACCGTCTGGCGAAAGACAGCCCCGGCAGCCTGCACCTCCCGGGCGACATAGGCAGCAGGAGCGATCACGGGGCCCTGAAGGACCACGCCCTCCGCTTGCACGGGCTGCAACAGCACGAGGTTGCTAGCCTGAACAGCGCCGAGAATCTGGGTCCCTTTCAGCTTCAGGGCCCAGCGCAGGAGCTTGATCGGGCTTACCTGCTCTGGGTTGACCCCGGGAGGCCGCAGTTGCTGTAAATCGGCCGGTAGGCGATCGCGCTCCGTCGGCGTCAACAGCGTTGCCAGGGCCTCCGCCACCAGGGGCACCGTCTGGGCCAACTGGGTCAGGGCCAAATCCCCCTGGATCACCGACTGGCTCAAATCCAGGCCCAAGGGCTGGGCCTGGCGCTCCATCTGTTCCCGGAGCTGCCGATAGAAGTGATCGCGCAGCTCCGGCTCCTCCAGGTTAATCCGCAGGTGGCTGAGATCCAGGGTCTGCAAACCGGCTGAGGTGCGGGGCGCGGCGAGACGCTGGGCCAATAACTCCACCGTCAGCGGCTCCAAGGCTGAGCCAGCGGCAAAACTGGGGTGGGGGGCCCAGCTCCAGAGGCTGGCGATCGCCACCACCAGCGCCAGTCCCAGCCCCCACCCAGACCCTCGGCCGCACCTCATCCTGCCAAAGTTGCCCGCAGCACGGCCTCCGTCGCCCGGAAGCCCACCAGCACGGCCTGACCATCTTTGACAAACAGGGGCCGCTTCAGCAGCATGGCATCCTGGGCAAAGGCCGCAATCCACTGCTCATCAGTCCACTGGTTGCGGGCCTCTCCCAGGGCGCGGTAGGACTGGCCAGAGGTATTCCGCAGGGCCCTCGTTCCCAGGGTGGCAGCCCAGGCAGCGATGCTCTCCGACGTAGGGGGCTGCTCTTTGGTGTTGACAAATTCATAGTCCAGACCTTGGGCAGCGAGCCAAGCCAGGGCCTTCTTGCAAGTACCACAATTCGGGATGCCGTAAACAAGCAGCGCCATGCGTGACTGGGGGGTTAGCGTAGGTTTCAGCTTCAACTGTACCGCTTTGTTAGGGGCGCATACCACGTCGGCATTACGGTGGTTCAGTCGGCGAGAAGCCGCTGCGCGTTGACCTCCCCCGGCCCCTGCTCCCAAAGCTGGGAGCAGGGGAACTAGAAGCGCCTCTCCCAACTGGGGAGAGGCCCTCCCTCAGCCAGTCAACCCCCTTGCGCCCATTCCACAGGCCACCATCCGGGGGCTCCTCTGGCAAGGCTTAAGTAAGATCGATTCGTCGAACTCTAGATTAAAGCTGGGGAACGGCTGCATCCAGGCGGCAAGTCGGGTTTGGGGGAGCCGAGTCGAAGCGGCCCTGGAGCTGGTCGCAAGCAGCCTGGAGCGTTTCGGCTCCGAGGGGCGTTGACCCCGGCAGGCATTCCAGGACCTGCTCATAAACTAATTCACCGCCCGCTGTGGTGGGTTGCCCTTCGTAGTAGGTGATCGCTGAGCCCCCCTGGCGATCGCAGGCTTCCCCAAACACATTGCGAGCGGTCACCGTCGGCTCGGGGGTCGGTAGCGGTGGAGCCGTCGGGCCAGGGCTGGGAGCCTGCCGCTGGGGTCCTGTAGCGGGAGTAGCCGCCCCCCGGCATTGCTGTTGCAGGGCCCGCAACTCTTGCTGGAGGCCCTCGAGGCGATTGGGCGCGACTCGGGCTCGCTCAGTCTGGAGCTGGCGAATTTCGGTCACGGCGGCCATCGCCACCTGCATCATCGCCAGGGGGTCCTCCGCGTTCAGATTGCGGCGAAATAGCGGCGCGAGGCGATCGCGCAGCGGCCCCATCACCACCGCGACTTCCCCAAAATCCATGCCCTGTAGGGCCTCAGCACCGCCAAACAAGGCCAGCGCCATTTCCAAGCGGCTGAGCAGGTTGGCCATCTCAGCACCGCCCGCGCCCCCTGGCATCATCCCTGTCACCGAGCGGAGGGCTTCCCCCAGGCTGACAGTGTTGCCCGCGCGCTCAGAGCGGGCTTGGGCGATCGCCTCCAAAAGCTGCGTTTCGCGCTGGGCCGCCCAGGGTTCAGCGCAAGTGAGCCCCCGACCCAAATCAGAATTTTGAGCCTGGCCGGGAGCTGCTGTCAGCACCAGGGCTACCAAGCCGAAGGGAAGAAGCAAGCAAGGGCGCAGAAACATACCACAGATCACCGCAAGGGGAACCGACAACAGGCTGCTGGGACGGCAGCCAGCCCCAAAGGTTCCCGGTAGCGTTGCGCCTCCTAGGGCGAGCCAGCCTCGCCCCAGACGCCGCGGCCCGAGGCGCCTAGAGCTTTTACAACCTCGATCAAGACTCAAAAATTTGCTCCACCCCCCCTTCAGGCCAGACGGGGACAGCCCAAGCGAGGGCCGATCCTGCAAGCCTCCCGGAGGACCCCCTAGGAGCAGCGGGGGCATCTCACTTGGGAGACTCCCCTTCGCCCTACTTGGGAGAAGGGGCTGAGCGTCTACATCCTCACTGCTCCCCAAGCTAGGCTTCGGGGAGCTACACGAAGGCCACCCTACCCGAGCGAACCGAGCCCGCCTGCCTAGGAATTGGTGGTCTGAGTAGCGAGCATCTCCTTCAGCTTCGCTAGCTCACCGGCCCAGCGGGGGTCCGGTTGGGCCGTGTCGCTGCTGCTCGCACTGCGGCGCGCCTTAGAACTTCCCGAACTGCTGCTGGCAGCAGCAGCAGCACCACCACCGCCACTTGGGCTACTGGCCTGACTGCGCCGGCTGGGCGCGGGAGCCGTACTAGCGCTCACGGGCTCCTCTGGCTTGCCCTTCGCGCGCGGCAACGCCTTCTCAATCTTGAGGGTGCTGTCCATGAAGGGCTGACCATTGTGTTTTTCGATCAGCTCATCCGCCATCTCGTCCGTTGGGACGGTGACAAAGGCAAAACCACGACACTTACCCGTGCGGCGATCTTTGATGACCTTCGTAGAAACCTCTTCACCGAAATCTGCAAACATCGCTTGCAGGGCTTGTCGGTCTACCGAATCCTTCGGCAAATTGCCCACATATAAACGAACAGACATAAGTCCTCTAGTCTCCAACACGGAACTGCAATCAAACCTTCCTCTCGTGACAGCCAAGCCAGCGAAACACCGGAACCCCGTCACACTCCACCAAACCTGCTATCAAACTTGCTGCCCGCCTCCAGTCCGCCCAACCTCTTCGAGGAGCTGGCGAGCCCAGCAACGCCATGGGCGGGCGCGTCTCACGCTCGTTCACCCGCCCACAGCCTCAAACTGGTGTTCACAGCTAGCCTACACGCCACGCCCAACTTGTTTAAGTATTACAGAATATTTACATCAATAGTCAGCGTACCACGCAGGGCCGCAGCCGCCAACGTCGCAAGGTAGATTTTCTGGGCTAGCTAGGCCTCGAGGGAGCTGAGTACATATGCTCAACAATTGTTCGCAGCGAGCAAACGCCCCTGTGCATAGTTGCTACAACGGAGACAAGCTGTAGTTACAAAACTCAATAGTCAAGCGGCAACCCCTAGCCCTATCCGACTGTCTGAGTATCTAGTGCTGGCAATCTTGTCAAAGATTTGTTATATTTCTTAACATGACAAGCTTGCGGTTTCGTAACTTCGGTGCGAAGCGCCTAGCTTCGTTCATCCGTACCCTGTCGCAGTCTGGAGTTGAAAACCATGTCTAATCCGGCCGAACTCACGCTGGAGCAGCAGTTTAGTCTGCGCTCGTTTGAGACCCAGGTGCAGAAGATGAGCCGTGAACAGGCTCAAGACTTCTTGGTGAAGCTCTACGAGCAAATGCTGTCTCGCGAGAATATGTACAAGGAGTTCATCAAACACGAGTGGGGGATTGGCCCCAGCATCTGGTCTGGTCAGCCGTAGTTGCGGCTGAGGACTGAGGGTGACGACCTCCTGGCTCTCGCTTGCGCCTCTTCAGGAGGCAGAAGCTGGGGATGCGGGGCGTCTGACTCAGTTTTGACCGAGTATCGTCTTGGGCTATGGAGACCGCTTGCTTCGCTGCTGGTAATCGCTGTTCTTCACTCTTCGTCCCCCTTTCGCTCCGGTTCGTTGTTGCTGTCTGGGAACCCACTTCATCCCAGCGGCTCTTCAGCCCCGCTTGACTTGAATCCTGGGCCGGGGAATTCCTCGGCAGATAGCTGATTTGCGGCGTATAGTGGGGGAAGGAGTTGCCGTTAGCCTAAGCTGCTAGCGATTCTCCCGCTGAATTTGTCGCACAGCCTTATGTTTCGCCACGGTCTGATTTGCACGGACTTCGAGGACGGTTTGCAGCGCCTGCTGAAGTGCGCCCCCGATTTGGCTGCTGGGGGCTTGGAGCGCCTGGTATTTGCTCACAGTGTTCCTCTCTGGGAAGAGGGGGGCATTCCGCGCGTGGATGAAGCCGGTATTCAAGCTGCTCGCGATCGCCTCCAGTCGCAACTCCCCACCGATACGGGCGGCCTGGAAGTGATTCTTGAAGTGCCCTCGGGGCGGCCGGCGGATACACTCCCGAAGCTAGTCAAGCAGCACGAGATTGATGTGATCGTAACAGGGGCTTCTACCCGCAGCTTTATGCAGGAGAAAGTCTTTGGCAGTACCACTCTTGCGGTTGCCAAGGGGACTCGGGTGCCGCTGATAGTGTTGCGCCCACAACTGATCTCCACCTACACCCGCGAAGAGCTGGCCCTCCGCTGCCGTTCTCTGTGGCGCTACCTGCTGATTCCCTACAACGACAGTGAGGCGGCTCAGTATCTCCTCACGACCCTGAAGCAGTACGCTCAAGAACAGCGCCCCAACTTTCCCAAGTACTGTATGTTGGTTTGGGTCGTCCCGTCGGGGAGCCGCCGGGAAGGGACTGAGCGCAATGAATACCGCCTCCAGCAGGCGCGGGAGCGGCTGGCGATTGTGAAAGCTGAGCTAGAAGCGGCGACGGGTCTCGTGGTTCACATGGAGGTGCGCCAGGGAGATACTTTTACGGAAATTGTCGATGCGGCCCTGGAGTTCGACATCAGCGTGATCGCCACATCCTATATCTCTCGGGGGGCTGTGCTCGACCTAGCCACCCCCAGCTTCGCCAACGAAATGGTGCGACGCAGTTGGTTCCCGATTCTGCTCTTCTCCCCGATGAGCTAGGGACGGCTGCCCGCTCTTGCGGGCTGCTGGGGTCAGGCCTGGTGGCGCTCCTGAACCTCGAGCCCCAAAGCAATCAGGCTCAGGCCCAGCGGCAGCCCTACGGCGGCTGTGAGCAAGGGAGTGTAGCTGCCGAACTGCGCTTGGCCGAGGGCAAAGAGCAGGGGGCCGAGGGCAGTTCCTGCCACCATTAGCGTAGTTGCGAAGCCGCTGATACTCCCCAGATGAGTGCGACCAAAGTAGTTGGCATAGACGCCGGCTTGTAACACGCCGTTGATGCCCTGCATGAGTCCCAGCAAGACGCCGTAGAGCAGCATCATTTCAGGATCGCTCACCCGTACTGACAACAAGAGGGCTAGGCCCAAGAGCCCCAGCATGGCACTCAACAAAAAGCGGGGTGAGATGCGATCAAATAGGACGCCACTGAGCACATTCGTGCTGGCTGTCACGAGACCGTAGGGGACGAATACTAAGGCGGCGATCGCCCGTTCGATGCCGGCCGCCGCCATGATCGAATAGTGATGAAACACCAGGCCGGTCCCTAGGGCGGCCACCAAGATATTGCCGGCGGCAAATAGCCAAAAGGTGACAGTGCGGCGGGCTTCCGCCAGGGTAAGATTCACTTCCGCCACGGAGGCAACTACGGCTTGGCGATCGCTGCCATCGGGTTGTAGGCCGTACTGCTCGGGCTGGCGGCGGTAGATGAGGGCTCCGATGGGCAGGATGGTGATCGCCACCAAGCCCCCGAGGGCGATGTAGGCCCAGCGCCAGCCATAGTGGTGAATCAGCCCTTCGATCAGGAGCGGAAAGGCCCCAATGCCCAGGGCAAAACCCACCCCTGAGATACTGATCGCCAAGCCGCGCCGCTGGACAAACCAGAGATTGATCGCATTCACACTGACGAGGCCCAAAGCTCCTTGGCCGAGGCCGCGAAGGGCAATAAAGCCGAAGCCCAAGGTCACGAGGCCCTGGACAAACCCCATCCCCACACAGGCTGCGGCGAAGAGAGCTGCGATCGCCACCACCGCCCGCCGGGGCCCGTAGCGGTCGAGCCAGCGCCCCACCCAGGGCAGGGCCAGCGATCCGGTCAGCGTCCCCAGCATATACAGCAGCGATACCTCAGCCCGGGAAAGCCCCAAATCCGTGATCATGGGGTCTAGGAATACGGACACCCCGACGGTTTGGCCGGGGGTGGTCATCAACAATCCCAGGGTGCCAGCGCCGAGCACCAGCCAGCCGTAGTAAATTGGCGAAGCAGCAATGAGACGACTTTTGCGGTGAGTCTGGTGGTCTGGGCCCATAATGCTACCTCCCTGGTTTCAACATGTCTTCCAGCCCGAAACGGTGCATTGAGGCGGGGCCGCCTCCGGGAGAGCATCCCAGCTTGGGGCCCTCCCCCTGAATCTCTCTCCCAGAGGGCCTATCCATTACCCAAAAGTCGGGGAAAGGAACGCCCAGCATGGTTTTCAGAAAAAGCCCGCCAGGATAAATAGAGCCACACCGCTCTCAGGAGTTGCTCCCACGAGGAGCGGCAGTGCTTAGACTAGAAGATATAAACCAGCTTAGCGGCAGCGAGGAGCGAATCAAGCCATGCCCGCTTGGCTCAGCTAAGCAATTAATCCAGCCTACTGCGCCAACCTACATCACGCCAAACGGCTGCGACAAACCCTGAAAGTACTCAGCCGGCCGCCGCAGCGAAGCGAAGAACATCGCCGATTTTGGTCGAATCCGCGCGTGAAAGCAGAAGCGATCGGCCACAGTCACAGGGTGCATCTCACTTTGGAGACTCCCCTTCGCCCTCCTTGGGAGAAGGGGCCGGGGGATGTAGACGCGCAGCGGCTTCTCGCAGAGTGGGCTAACTTGCCTAACTGAGATGCACCCAATCCGTGCCCCAATCATCGTCCTCCCCAGTGAGATGCACCCCCTGAGTTCACTCCCCTTGGGGCCGCAAGCTTGCTAGGATTGAGCAGGAGTTTGTGAAGGTAATCCCGGCTGCTAGTTCGCGATCGCCAATGCTCTCAGGCCTCCTGCTGCTGTTGTTGTCTCAATCTGCTCCCCTTGCTCAACGCCATGTCTGCCTCGACCCTCCCGCCGAGCCTTGATCGTATTGTCCAGCGCTTCCAGCGGCGCGATGACCCCAAGCAGAAGTACCAACAACTGCTCTGGTATGCCCAAAAGCTCCCAACCTTACCGGAGGAGGCGAAGATTCCCGATAATAAGGTGTCGGGCTGTGTGTCCCAGGTCTACATTACCGCGACCCTTCAGGACGGTAAGGTCCAGTACCAGGGTGACTCCGATGCTCAGTTGGTGAAAGGCCTCGTAGCCTTGCTAATCGCGGGATTGAACGACCTGACTCCAGAGGAGATCTTGCAGGTCTCGCCAGACTTTATCGAGACTACCGGCTTAAAGGTCAGCCTCACTCCGTCCCGAGCGAATGGCTTCTACAATATTTTCCAATTGATGAAAAAGAAGGCGCTGGGGTTGCAGGGGGCCTCTAACTTGGGAGACTCCCCTTCGCCCTACCTGGGAGAAGGGGCCGGGGGATGAGGGCAAACTGAGCGCAGCTCCCTTGGGAGACTCCCCTTCTC
>CAYNIP010000084.1:0-12167 GCA_964397305.1 uncultured bacterium | reverse complement strand
CGCTGTTCGCGCTAGCGTCGCGGAGCGATAGAGGGCGACCCTCTGCTCCTGGAGCCATCGCTCAAAATTCAGGGGAGCCGCGCTTTTTTTCGTCCACCCCAATGCAGACTACTTTACAAAAATTTTACAATTACCACTGATAATGTAACGAATTGGCACACATTTAACCCAAGTTCAGGATCGAGTCACCAACCTCCTCCAGCGGCTTGCCAGCGAGGGCGATGCGCCTTAAAGCTCAGATCCCGCTTGGGGAAAGCGATGGGGGGTAAGGGCTGGCTCACTCCCCTGGGAGAGAAACGCTGCATACCCAAAACGCAAAAGGAGTAAGCCTTGTTGTCAAAAGACCGGATCTGCAACAATTCGTTATGTTGACAACGCTAACATGGCACGATACCCTGAAGATGTAGACAGCGACAACATTTATTCCGAGGCTTCTGGAGCTTGACAGCCATGACGGCATCCCACTTCCCGATTAAATTGCACCGCCTACTCTTGGCGATCGCCCTGACCTTTTTCATCGCTGACCTCGCACCCCACCCGCGCTTGGGCTCTAGTTCCCTCGCGATCGTCTGGGCCGAGATCCACGAGCAAGTGCAGGCTACTCAAGTCGGGGATTAAGTAAGGTAGAATTTCTAAATCCCACAACCACCAACGCGGACCGCATGAAAAACCTCGATCTCAGCAAAGCCATCGACATCCTCAACCGCATCATTGAGTTTGAACTCGCGGGAGTGGTTCGCTATACCCACTATGCCCTGATGGTGACGGGCCCCAACCGCATCCCGATCGTGAACTTCTTCAAGGCCCAGGCCAGCGAGTCTCTCCTACACGCCCAAGAAGCAGGGGAGATCGTGACGGGCCTAGAGGGACATCCGACACAACGCATTGCTCCCATTGAAGAAACGCATCGCCACGGGGTTCGGGATCTGCTGCAAGAAAGCCTCAACCATGAGCAAACAGCCCTAGACATGTATAAAGTCCTGCTAGATGCTGTCACCGATGCCAGCATCTATTTGGAAGAATATGCTCGCACTAAAATTGGTCAAGAGGAGCTGCACAATCTCGAAATCAAGAAGATGCTGCGTGACTTCAGCTAAAGGGAGCGCTCCAGATTGGTGGCTCTGAATTTTGGCGAAATGGGCTCGGCCGACCCGATACTCTTTTGCCAACGGCTCGCCAAGATTCACGGTAATTTTGTGTAGCAAAGCAACCCTTGCCTGGGTCGGGGTTTGGAGACTAAACCCTCAGTAGCTCTGGACTTGGAGATCAAGCCTCTAGGTGATTGGGGACGCTGGCGCGTGCGCTCGGCCATTTCCACCCTAGATCCTGGAGAACCCTGCTAACCTTCCTGAGATCCTGGTGGGTCTGGGTCCTCTAGGGTGCATCTCAGTTAGGCAAGTTTGCCCCCTCTGCGAGAAGCCGCTGCGCGTCTCCCCCGGCCCCTTCTCCCAAGTAGGACGAAGGGGAGTCGCCAAAGTGAGATGCACCCGGGCTGGACATCCATCAGCGGGTGGACGAAAAAAAGCGCGGCTCCCCTGAATTTTGAGCGATGGCTCAAGGGGCAGAGGGTCGCCCTCTATCGCTCCGCGACGCTAGCGCGAACAGTGTTACCGGGCTCTCTCTGCGAGAAGCCGCTGCGCGTCTACATCCTCCGACCCCGGCTCCCAAAGCTGGGAGCCGAGGAGCTAGAAGGCCCTCGCCTAAGCTTGGGAGTGGGGTTTAGGGTGAGGGCTGAGCGAAGGTGTACAAACATCCCGCGTAAAATTTCGTTCACCCTCGATCAGCCCTAGACCTTCAGAAACCAGCCGCGCCGGTAGAGTAGGTAGAGCACCAACCACCAAAGCAACACCCAGGTCAGGGCAAACAGCAGCGAGCCATTCAGTTCCCCAGCCCAAGGTACAAATAGTGTCTGGTAGAGCCAAGTGTAGGTACTCGGAGCATCCGCCTCGCGGCCGAGGGGAAGGCGGTAGAGGAGGCGAGCGACCAGGCCCGAACCCACGAAGAGGGCAATAGCATTCAAGCCCATAATCTCGAGCGGGGTTGCCCAGCGCCGCAACCGCCAGACTTCGATGATCTCGTAGCAAATCGCGAGCAGTACTAGGGACCAGCCGCTACTCAGGAGCACAAAGGGACTGGTCCATAATTGCTTGTTCAGGGGAAACAGATTGCCCCAATACCATCCCACCACGATACCGATGATGCCGAAGGAAAGCAGCGTCAGGCTCGTCAGGGACTGGCGGGGCTGATCTCGGAGCCAGGAGCCGGTGAGATAGCCCGTCAGCACGGTCACCACCGCTGGCAAGGTGCTCAGCAGGCCCTCAGGATCGAAGTCTCCCTGGCGGTAGAGGTGCTGCTGACCCAGGAGTAGCCGATCGATGTAGCCAATCAGGTTGCCCTCGGGGCTGAGATCCCCAGCCCCAAAGCCGGGCACCGGGATTACCATCAGCGCGCCCCAGTAGCCGAGCAAAATCGTGGCGGAGAGCACCCAGAGACCCAGGCGCGGCAATTTGAGGGCGGCTAGGGCGGCCAGGAGGTAAGCGAGGCTGATCCGCTGCAAGACGCCTAGGAGCCGCAGCTCGCTCCAGTTGTAGGTGGGGAAGCCGTTGAGGAGCAGGCCGAGGAGAAATAGGATCAGGCAGCGACGGCCAATCCGCCAATACACGCGCGGATCTGGCTGGAGGCTTTTCGTATATTTGGCGAACGAGAAGGCCATGGCCACGCCGGCGATGAAGAGGAAGGCGGGAAAGATCAGGTCTGTGGGGGTAAAACCATGCCACTCGGCATGGAGCAAAGGTGAGTAGACGTGTTGCCAGCTCCCGGGGTTGTTGACCAAGATCATGCTGGCGATCGCCAAACCCCGAAACACATCCAGCGATAGCAGGCGCTTAGAAGCGCGGTTAATAAATGACATTCAACAAGCATCTTAGGCGAATAACGCGGCTAGCTTTCCCCTGGACCCCTGCGTTATCCTTAGCGTTGCGAAAACCGGACGTAACGCCTCAGGGTTGGGACCATTCCGGATTAGAAACCTTTGCATCCCTTGCCCAAGATTGGGAGAGAGACCTCTGGCTCCCCTTCTCCCAGCTTGGGGAAAAGGAGCTGGGGGATGAGGGCCTCCAGAACGGAGTACATCGAGATGCACCTTTAAGGCCAGACTGCCCAGACGGCCGTCAGTTTGTTCGTTGTCATCCTAGCGGAAATCGTCACCGGATGACCGGCCTATTCTCGCTGGGCTACCGTTGGGCTCGGCGCGTGCCTTTGTCTGGTACTGTCTTACCAGTTCGTTTTGTCCGTTGTGTTGCCAGCCTCAGGCCGAGGCGATTTGACCATGCGCCAACTCACGCTCAATCTCAGCCAAGGTTCTGTTTCTTTTCCCTTCAGTCCTGAGGCGGCCCAGCGTTTGCGGCAAGAGATTGATGGGTTGATGCAGAGCTTGAAGGCGATCGCCAACCGTCCCCCCAGTCAGCGCCCCAAGCCCCAACCGCCCCTCAACTACTGCCATCGGGGCGACGTGTTCCTTGAGGTCTTTTGCAATCCCAACATTTATGCCAGCCCCTTTGCCGCGAAAGTGCTCATTGATCTGCGCGATGACAAAATCCGCCTCAACGCCGAGGCTGAACTTCCGCGCTTAGTTGAAGATCTCAGTCACTATCTCGAACAACCGGAGTGAGGGAGCTCGGTTCCCACGGGCAAACCGCACGCTTGGGCAGAGCGTGCGGTTCCCAGGAATTGGGTCAAGGAGAACAGCTTCGTCCTATTCAGGAGCAGTGGTATTGCTCAGGTAGCCAGCCAACTCAATTCTGTACATTGAGGAGTGGAGTAAAACTTAGTCGTTGTCCCACTGCTCAGGGCCGATAAGGTCGGCAATGCGATCACGCAACAAGTAGTCACACTTTTCCAGTTCACACTCCACGCAGACCCACTCCCGGGCGGGAATGTACTGGCAGAGGACATAAATGGGCTGTTGTCGGCCAACCAAGCCACCATCGACGAGCTGGCGCGCTTCCTCGCGGATGAGGTGGATGGAGTAGGTGGTTCCCGGTTGCGGAGGAGCTGGCAGTGTTTTGGCAGTCATGAGCATTAACCTGTGAACGAGGCTTCGTGTAGTCGATCAATCCCTGGCGAGATTCATGCACTTAGTTCAGTATAGAGAGTTACAGATTTCCTGGCTGTCTAGATAAGAATTCTAAAACTCTGGTGTTTCCAGGGTTATCCGTCGGGCGGGGGAATCGTGGGGCTGGGGGCGATCGCCAAGGGAGTGACGAGTCATCAGTCCAGGACCCGACGGCCTGCATCCCAGGGAAGGGATGCAATTAACAAAAATTAAATAAAAACTCGATCAACGCCATCGCTAGCGGCTGTCGGTGATCCCCAAAGGGTTTCAAGCGCGATCTGCTGCGCGTCGGGCATCTGTCCGTAGGTGAAAACCCAGGGTAACTCTGGGGGGCTGTGCTGACGGAACCAAGCCTGTACATAAGGACTACCATAGATGGCGATGGCCACGAGTTGACCTTGCTTTAACAGACTCTTAAACATCGTTTGGGCGGCGATATTGAGGCCTGCCTGACCCCGGAAGGGATCGCCACGCATAAAAATCTGTAATAAGACTTGACCAGGGGATGATTTCCAGCTAAGCAACTGGCTTTGTTCCCAGAGCTGGGGCTCGAGGCCGTAGCGGCGAGGGATGGCGATCGCTGGGGAGGCCGGCCCAGCCAGCCCGGGATGATTCAATCCGCTGCTTACCACGATCAGATTGATCCCAGGGGGGTCCGTCGCTGCCCTCGCCAGCGGCAACCGTCCCCCTTGCTGTTGAGAGCCCCGCAGGATGGCCCGGGCGGCTGCATCGCCGTCGGTGGCGCTGAATAGTTCCAGAGTTGCGGGCGTTAGGGTTGGTGCTGGGGGCTCGGCTAGTTTAGCCTTGGCGGCTTGCACTCGCTCCCAGGCGGCCTGGATGCGGGCAGCGGCTAGGCGGCCGGACTGGACGGCCGCCAGAATCGCGGCGATCGCCGCCGCCGGATCGGGGGGCATCAGCAACACATCCGCTCCAGCGGCCAGGGCTTGGACACAGAGTTCTGCGGGGGGGCCACTCGAGGCCAGGCCGCCCATGATCAGGGCATCGGTGACGATCAGGCCGGAGAATCCCAGGCGATCGCGCAGCAACCCGGTCAAAAGGGCGGACGACAGGGTGGCGGGGTGCTGAGCATCCCAGGCCGGCACGAGCAGGTGGGCCGTCATCACCGTGTCCACCCCAGCGGCGATCGCCGCCCGAAAGGGGGCCAGCTCCACCGCCGCCAACCGGTCGGCGGTGTGGGGCAGGGTGGGCAGTTCTAGGTGCGAATCCGTCGCCGTGTCGCCGTGGCCGGGAAAATGCTTGGCGGTGGTGAGGACGGGATAGTCTTGGCAGCCTTGGAGAAAGGCGATCGCTAACTCGCAGACCTCGGGGGGGGTTTCCCCAAAGGCGCGCACATTAATCACCGGATTCTCGGGATTGTTGTTGACATCGACCACGGGCGCTAGCACCCAGTTGATCCCCAGGGCCAGGGCTTCCCGGGCCGTGGTCGCCCCCATGATGCGGGCATAGGTCCGGGCGGCGGCGCGATCGCCCAGGGCCCTCAGGGCCAGGGGGGGCGGAAACCAGGTCGCCCCCGGAAAGCGATGCCCGACCCCTTCTTCAATATCCGCCGCGATCAGCAGCGGGGTTTGGGCCCAGCCTTGGAGCTGCCGGGTCCGCAGGGCCAGTTCTGCCGGACTCCCCCCCAGCAGGATCACGCCCCCCAGGTTCAAGTCCCCTAACCAGGGGCGCAACTGGGCCTCGGTTGCTTCCCAGGCGGGATAGCGAATCTGGCGATCGCACAGATGCCCCGAGGCCCGCACGACGATGAGTTGTCCGATTTGGGCGCGGAGGGTGGCCTCGGAGGTCATGGGCGGAGAGGGGCGAGGGGTACTGGCTTGAGCTTAGCGGCGGGGGATGACGACGGTAAACTCCGTGCCTTGGTGGGGGACGGATTGGCAGGTAAGTTCGCCGCCGTGCTGCTCGACGACAATTTGATAGCTGGTGGCGAGGCCGAGGCCGGGGCCCTGGCCGATGGGTTTGCCCGTGAAGAAGGGATCGAAGATTTGGGCCTGGGTAGCCGCCTCCATGCCAATACCATTGTCGCGGATCGTGACCCAGACGCGATCGCTGTCGCAGCCGGTCCGCAGCCAGAGGGTCGGCGTGGCGGGGGCCTCCTGGGCGATCGCATCCAGGGCATTGCTCAGGAGGTGAAAAAAGACTTGATTCAGTTCGCTGGCGTAGCACTGGACTAGGGGCAGATCGCCGTAGTCCCGCTCGATTTGCACCCGTGGCTGTCTTTGATCGTCTCGCCAGCGATGGGCCAAGAGGTCTAGGGCACTGTCAAGGCCGGCGTGCAGATCGACCTGCTTCAGGGGTGATTCATCCAGACGCGCGAAAATGCGGAGGGCGAGCACCAAGTTGCGAATCCGCTCTGAGCCCCGCTCCATCGAGTCCAGCAGTTGGGTCAGATCCTGGGTGAGAAAGTCGAGGTCAGCCTCCGCTACAGCTTGCCGCAGGAGGGGCTCGGGCTGGGGATAAGTCTGCTGATAGAGCGCGAGGAGGTCGAGCAGACTCCGCACATAGTCGCGGGCGGGTTGGACATTGTTGGCGATGAAGCTAATCGGATTGTTGATCTCGTGGGCAACTCCCGCGACCAGCTTGCTCAAGCTGAGCATCTTCTCCTTTTGCACCAGTTCTCGCTGGGTTCGCTCTAGTTGTGCGAGGGCCTCGCGGAGTTGCTGGTTTTGGGCTTCGCGCTCCTGCTGGAGGCAGCGCACGGTGAGCTGGTTCCGAATCCGAGCCAGCACTTCTTCGATGTGAAAAGGCTTGGTAATGTAGTCAGCGCCTCCCACTTCAAAGGCCCGCACTTTGTCCAGAGTATCGCTGAGGGCGCTTAAAAAGATCACGGGTACGGCCCGCTGGGCTTCCTCACGCTGCTTCAGCTCAGCACAGACCTCGTAGCCGTCCATGTCCGGCATATTGATGTCCAGGAGAATGAGGTCCGGGGGCAAGGCCGCCGCTGCCCTCAGGGCCATGCGGCCGCTGATCGCTTTGCGGACTTGGTAGCCGTGCTGGAGGAGCATTTCTGCTAGCAGGCGCACGTTGTCGGGCTTGTCATCAACAACCAGAATATCGGCTGAGCAAGGGTCAGGCATGGAGTACAAGGGAAGGGATGAGCGACAGCGTTACCACTGGGGAGCCTGACGATAGAGGTCGGCGATCGCCTCGGCGGGCAGGGGTTGGGCAAACCAGTAGCCCTGGCCGAGACGACAGTTGAGCTGGCGCAGGGTGGCTAGGTGTTCGGCCGTCTCAAGGCCCTCGGCGATCGCCTCCATCCCCAAGGCCTGAGCAATCCCGAGAATGGCGGCGATCAGCCCCCGATGGCGTTCCGACGCACCTAAGTGCTGGACAAAGGAACGATCAATCTTGAGGATATCGACGGGGAACAGGTGCAGGTAGCTGAGGGAGGAGTAGCCGGTGCCGAAGTCGTCAATGCCGAGCTGGATCTGGCGATCACGGAGGGCGTGCATGACGGCCGTGACTTGCTCAGCCTTGTCCATGATCGCGCTCTCGGTAATCTCCAGCTTCAGGCGGGTCGGCGGCCACTGGGAAGCCGCCAGGGCCCGCTCGATCTGCTCGAGAAACTGGGGGTGGGAAAACTGGCGTGCTGAGATATTCACACTGAGGCTAAAGTCAGACGACACCAGGCCCGCCTGCTGCCAGGCCCGTGCCTGGTGGCAGGCCGTGGTCAGCACCCATTCCCCCAAGGCAATGATCAGACCAGTTTCTTCCGCCAGGGGGATAAATTGCTCCGGGGAAATCAGTCCTCGCGTGGGGTGCTGCCACCGAACCAGGGCTTCGACGCCGGCGATCTGCCCCGTATCCAGGCGGACAATCGGTTGGTAGTGCAGCACGAGATCCTGGCGCTGGAGGGCCCGCCGTAGATCCGTTTCCAGTTGCAGGGTTTGCAGGGGCGCGGTGTGGAGGGCAGGATCGAAAATGTAGTAGGTTCCCCGCTGGAGGGCCTTGGCCTGACCCATGGCGGTGTCGGCATCCCGGAGCAGGTGTTCGGGCTGTTCGTAGCTGCCATCGCCAAAGACGATGCCGATACTGGCGCTCACAAACAGGTCGCGCCGTCGCAGGGAAAAGGGCACGGAGAGACAGTTCTGAATCCCTTGGGCCACGTGGATCGCACGGCTGCTGTCCGAGCAGTGATTGAGCAAGATCGCAAACTCATCGCTGCCGAGGCGGGCGATGACATCTTGGGGCTCAGTGAGCTGTTGGAGGCGCTGGGCGATCGCCAGCAAGATTTCGTCCCCTAGGGAATGCCCAAAGGAGTTGTTGATCAGCTTGAAGCGATCGCAATTCAGGGAAAGGAGAGCAAACTGGCAGCGAGGCTCCAAGACTGATTGATCCAAGGCCTGCCGCAGGCGATCCAGCAAATGAGCCCGATTGGGCAGTCCCGTGAGCAAATCATGGAGGGCCAGATCCAACAATTGTGCCTGCACCCGCTGGCGTTCTGTAGCCTCACGCTGGAGATCCGTCAAGGCCTGCTCCAGTTGGCGGGTACGCTCTTGCACCCGAGCCTCCAGTTGAGCATTGAGTTGCTGGATCTGCTGCTTAGCGGTACGCAACTCTAGTTGGTGTTGCACCCGGGCCAGGACTTCTTCAAGCTGGAAGGGCTTGGTGATGTAGTCAGCCGCCCCAATCTGAAAGGCTTGCACCTTGTCAAAAGCCTCATCTAGGGCACTGAGAAACACGATGGGAATCTCGGCCGTGAGGGGCTCAGCCTTGAGGTGGCGACAGACTGCATAGCCATCCAGCTCCGGCATCATGATATCCAGCAGGATCAGATCGGGCGGAGTCGCCTGAACAGCGGTGAGAGCCATACGACCGTTGAGGGCTTTGCGGACGCCACATCCGGCGGCCCCCAGCATGTCGCCCAGCAGGCGCAAATTTTGCGGATGGTCATCGACAACCAGGATATCCGGCCGACGGAAATCCCCTGCGTATCCGGATGCAGAGGGTTCATAAAGTCGGCGAGTATTCATAAGAAGCACAGAACTGAGCCTCAATTACCAGACAGGACATAGCGCATACAGAGGAGGATACCCAAAGCCTCGGGCGAGCCCCAGAGCGGCGCGCTAAGGCTTGGGGACAGAGATCACGAGCCCTGGCAACCAGCCCTCAGGCCCCACCGCTCACAAAAAGTCCTAAGCTATAACCTGCTATAGCATACGCCTTGGGTTGTGAAGAACTTGTGAAGAAGACTGAGAGGATTGAATTGATACGAAATCCTCGAACCAACCCACCGCTATGGCGGGCTTACCTCTCTGGCTCTCCATCACTGGACGAGAGTAAGCGTGGTTGGGCTTTAGCCTCGCGGGGGCCGGCGGGCGGGAGTGCTGAAGCGCCACGACGGTACTCCCTGGAGAACCCGGTGTGGCAACTTTGTGGGTACTCCCGCAGTCGTGAAAACCGGTCTTGCCCGCACCGCGAGAGTCGCTATGCTGAATTGTATAGAATCGTGGCAGAGCTTCTTGCGGGCTCTGGTTCCAATCACCCAGATAGCCTTTCGAGAAACCTATGCGAAAATTTGTCAGCCATCTGCTGGCCCTGGTGGTCGGCGTGTTCCTTGCCTTTAGTACCCTGCGTGTCCCTGCCTCCCAGGCCGGTCCTGCTCCTGATGAGCCGTTGCGCGGGGATGCAACCCCCTCAACTGTGGTGGCTCAGGCGAGTCCTGGGCGATCGCGCAGCTTCGTGGCCCAGGCGGTGGCCCGCACGGGGCCAGCGGTCGTGCGGATTGATTCCGCCCGCACCGTCAGCACCCAGATGCCCCCGATGTTTAACGATCCCTTCTTCCGGGACTTTTTCGGCGACCAGTTCGCCCAAATCCCCCAAGAGCGGCGTGTAGAAGGGCAAGGATCGGGCTTTATCATTGACCGCACGGGCGCGATCTTGACCAATGCCCACGTCGTTAGCGGCGCGGACTCCGTGAGCGTCACCCTTCAGGACGGTCGCTCTTTCGAGGCCCGGGTGCAGGGCTCTGATCCTGTCACGGACCTGGCCGTGGTGAAGATCCTGAATCCGCCGGGTAATCTGCCCGTGGCCTCCCTGGGGGATTCGGATGAGCTGGCGGTGGGGGATTGGGCGATCGCCGTCGGCAGCCCCGGCGGCCTCAACAACACCGTCACCCTCGGGATCATCAGCACCCTGGATCGCTCCTCCTCCCAGGTCGGGATTCCCGACAAGCGCCTCAACTTCCTGCAAACAGACGCGGCCATCAACCCCGGCAACTCCGGCGGCCCGCTGCTGAATGACCAAGGGGAAGTCATCGGCATCAACACCGCCATCCGCGCCAACGCCATGGGGATCGGCTTCGCTATTCCGATCAACAAAGCGAAGGAACTCAAGGACACCCTCGCCGCCGGCCGGGAGGTCCAGCACCCCTTCGTCGGCATCGAGATGCGCGACATCACACCGGAACTGGCGAAGCGCAACAACGCGGACCCCAACTCATCGGTGCGACTGCCAGAGGTCAACGGCGTTCTGATCTGGCGGGTACTCCCGAACACCCCGGCCGCTGCCTCGGGTCTGCGGCGCGGTGACGTGATCACCGAGGTGGATGGTCAGCGCGTGACCAGCGGCGCCGCGATTCAAAACTTGGTCGAACGGGCTGGTGTTGGTCGCTCCCTACGCTTCACAGTGCAGCGAGGGAACCAAACAGTCAATATCAATGTGCAGACAGCGCAGCTACAGAACAATCAGTCGTGAGTTCGCTGTGGGGGAGCATCCCACTTTCGCGAAAACAGGGCTAGGGAGGAGAATAGAGGGGTAGTCACCGGGAAGACTCACCATGACACCTGAAGACCAAAAGCGCTTGGAAGCCTGTACGACAGAAATTGCCGAGATTTTGTACCGCAATAGCAACTTAGAGAGCCTCGATAGCCTAGAGAGCATCGAGCAGACCGTACGGCAGCAGATGCTAGAGGAGGTGAGCCCTCGAGTCGCCCTTTTTTTATCAACCAGCAGGCTTATCCGGTCCGAGGCCGTCGCCGCCTACTAAAGAGTTTGGTTGGCACCCTCGAGATTCGTCAAAGTCAAGCGGAGCAATTGGAGGTGAAGGCTTAAAGCCGTCTCAGTGGTGGACTGGAGAAAGCCAACCTATGCTTAAGTGCCAATGAATCGTTTCAAGCGGCAGAGGATGACATCGCGGCCCTGACCGGGATGAGGGTCGGGCACTCGACCCAACAGCGCTTGGTGGGGCGTCAGTCTTTCAAGTGTGCCGAGGCCAAACAAGGCGTCAGTGAGGTCAGCATTGATGGCGGTAAAGTCCGTCTGCGGGATCTCGTGGAGTCCGATAGCCCGTGGCGAGACTACAAAGCGGTGCGGGTGCAGGGGACCTATTACAACGCTTTCTTTCAGGAAAATGATAGCCTGATTGATTATCTCAGTGCTCAACGTTTGCTCTCCCCGTTGGTCTGTCTGGGGGATGGTCACGCTGGGGTGTGGAATCTGTTTGCTCAACTCGCTACTGTTGAGACCTGTTGGGAAATCCTCGATTGGTATCACCTCAAAGAAAACTTCTACAAAGTCGGTGGGTCGCTCAAGCGCTTAGCAGCGGCGGAAACGCTATTGTGGCAAGGGGAGGTAGAGTCCGCCAAGGCCCTCTTTGCCGACTGTCGGCGCCAGTAAGCCCGCAACTTTGAAGTCTATCTGAGTAACCATCGCTCTCGTATCGTGAATTATGGGTTCTACCAGGCTGAGCAACTCTGCTCGATTGGCTCAGGGGCCGTAGAGTCGGCAGTCAAACAGATTGGGCGACGCTTACAAATTTCGGGTGCCCGCTGGAATACGGCCTCCGTCAATCCGATGTTGAGCCTGCGCTGTGCCTACCTCAATGGGCTGCTTGCCAGTTGACTATTTTGTCGAAAGTGGGATGCTCCTGTGATAGTTTGGTAGGGCCGCTGAGCGTGAGCAAGTTTCAATCCCGTTGCCAGGATTTTGTTGGTTGAAAGAGCGGCGGGCAATTCTAAACTGTCTATTAAAGTAGAGTTTCCAGGGTAAACGCATATAAAAGTGTAGCCAAAAAGACAGAAAAAGCTTGAGAGAA
>CAYNIP010000083.1:0-12471 GCA_964397305.1 uncultured bacterium | reverse complement strand
CCGCCGCCCCACCGCCAGCCGCTGCTACGGCAAAACCAGCGGCCGCCTCCCCAACGGCCAAGCCCCCGGCTCCGCCCCCAGCGTCTCCCGCTTCCCCAGCAGCGCCCCCGGCCCAGCCCGCACCCCCAAAGACGGGGCCCCCCAGCCCAGCCCAGCAGGCGACGCCGAGGGAGGCGCTCCCGCCGGATAATCCCTTTGCGCCGATCACGGCTGCGGCGACTCCCATCGCTGCCGATAATCCCTTTGCGCCGATCACGGCTGCGGCGACTCCCATCGCTGCCGATAACCCCTTTGCTCCACTCCCGGGGGCAAAAGCGGGAACGGCGACGGATGCTCACAATCCTTTCTTGGTCTCGCCCGCTGCGCGGGCTGTGAGCGGTCTGGAGGACCCGAGCAATCCCTTCTATGCCCCGCCGGGCCAAGCCCCGCCCCCTGCGGAGCCGGAGGAGCTAGGGGACCCGGACGTGTTGCTGGAGCCGGAGGAGCCGGAGGAGTTGCCCGCCATCGAGATTCCGGGCTATGAGGGAGAGTGGTGGCTCGAGGCCGAGGGAGCTGACGTGGCTACGGCGGCCTTGGAGCCAGAACCGGAGTTGCTGGCCTTGGAGCCGGAGCCGGAGCCCATGCCACCGCCGCCGCCAGTGGTAACGGAGCTGCCGCCTCAGCCGGCTCAAGTGCCCTATATTGAGCCGCCCCCCGATCTGCCCCTGGCGGACGGCGAGGTTCCCTACGCACCGATTAACTATGAGCAGTTTGAAAGTCTACGCACGAATAGCGATCGCCCCGCTCGCCAAATCAGTGGCTGCGTGATCAGCCCGGACGGTGGCTGGTTGGTGACGTGTAGCGCCGTAGATGCGGTCAAGTCCTGGGATCTCTTCTCCCTGGAACAGCAGCAACAGTTCCAGCCCTACTCGAAGGGGGAAACCTGTCTGGCGATCGCCCCCCTAGAGCAAACCCTGATCACGGGTTCCCTGCGGAGTAACCTCAAGTGCTGGAACCTCTACACCAGCGAGTTTCTGGGCACTTTTAACAGCCAGTCGGCGGCGATCGCTGCCTTGGTGGCGACCCCCGACGGACAGACCCTGATTACGGGCTCGGCTCGCAGTAATATCAAGGCCTGGGAGATCGCCAGTGGTCGGCTGTTGGGCCCCCTCAATGAGCAGTCCCTGGGGGCGATCGCCCTGGCCGTGACTCCTGATGGTCAAATGCTGCTCAGTGGCTCCCTCGACAGCAATATCAAGTTCTGGGATCTGGCCAGCGGTGATTTGATCGGCCCCCTGAATATCCAGTCCGTCGGCGTCACGGCCCTGGCCGTGAGCCCCGATGGTCAAATGGTCATCGCGGGCGATCGCGGCGGGATGCTCACCTTTACGGCCCTGGCCACGGGGGAACTGCACCGCAGCATCAAGGCCCACCAGCACCCCATCACGGCCGTCGCCGTCAGCCCCGACAGTAACTTTGTCGTCACCACCTGTCAGGATGGCATCAAGCTCTGGGGGATTCCCCTAGCCTAGGCCCGCGTTCCCCCGTGACTCGGCAGCGACGGCTTGAAACCATTGATCTATGCTCCTGTTCTTCCTGATCCGCCTCGCCGCCTACCTGCTTTCACTACTGGTTCTAGGGCGCGGGCTTAATCACCTGCTGCATCGCTACGGCCGTCTGGAACGTTGCTATTTGCCGGTCTGGAGCTGGGGCTGGGGCGTGTATTTTGGGCTCTACTCCCTGGGCCGCCTGCTCGGCCTGCCCGTGGAAACCGTGCGGCTCCTGTACACGGGTCTGGCCTTGACCGTGGCCTTGGGGGCGATCGCTTGGGGGGCGCGCGAGGCGATCATCCCTCCGGGACGCTCCGCGAACGCCAAGCGCCTCGGAAGGACCGCCGCCTGGCCCTGGCCAGCCCTCACTCTTACCCTCCTCGGCCTCTGCACCCTGAGCTTTATCCTCGTCGGGCCCTATTTGGAATTTCCCGCCGACTCCGTAAGCTATTTCTACCGCATTCAAGCCTGGGAAAAAGCGCGTTTTATGGACTACGCCGGCCTGGGAAGCTATAGCAACTTTGCGGGCTTTAGTACCCATTGGCTTTTGCAAGGCTCAGGCATGGATCGGGGCGATCGCACGGCCGCCGGTATCCTCGCCGCCCTTTACCAAAGTCTGCTCCTGTGGCAATCGGTTCGCCTCGGCTACTTAGTCACCCAGAGCCACCCTTGGAGTTGGCTGGCAGGCCTCTTATCCCTCGGCTACTTTGGCTATGACGCAATTAGTTTTTATCGTTATACGACCTTTGCCGGAGCCCTATTAGCCCAGATTTTCTACCTCGAAGCTCTGCCCCTGATTTTTGCCTTCTTTGGTCACGAGCGCTGGCGTTACCTCGTTCTTCTCCTACCCCTCCTGATCCTGGGATTCGATGCTCATCCCCAGTCAGTCCTGTTTCAACTCAACGCCCTCTATGGCTGCGCCATCCTCCTGCTCCTCTGTCGCTATCACACCCTCTCGCGCCCGTTGCGGCGGTCGTTGCTGGGGGGGCTCGGGCTCAGCCTCGGCCTCGTCCTGCTCGGACTGCGGCGGCCCTTAGCCGTGGAGAATCTGGAGGCCGCCTACCAGCATCTCCATCTGTTCAGCCTGGGGGCTCTGGGGGGGGGAGAGCTGTGGCTGAGCCGCTACGAGCCCTTGAGTAAGGTGTTGGGCCTGGTGGGGTGGTTGACCCTGCTGGGGGCGATCGCCACCCTGCTCTATCGCCATCCCGATCGCCGGCTCGACCTCAGCGCCGCCGTTGCCGTCTGGCCGGTGTTAATGCTCCTCAATCCCCTGCTAGTCAATGTCTCGCTGCGGGTGATGGCGGCAGAATTATTGCACCGATTTCTCTATGGCAGCGTCTTTTGGGTGTTTTTGGTCGCGGCCCTGCACGCGATGACCCAGAGCCCTTGGTGTGGGCGGCTCCAGCGCCATTTCCTGGGGGTTGGCTTGGGTTTGGTGGCAGCTGCCCTCGCTGGGCTGCCAGGGAATCCGGTTTACGGCAAGCTAGCCCATGTTTGGCATCGGGTACATCCCCAGTTGGACGGCTCGGATTTACAGCCGGTGATTGCCTATTTGCGTGACCAAGCACCTCAGAATTGCACCGATCTCGGGACGGAATTCACACCGCACTTGCGACCAATTCGGAGCTATGTGCTCAGCGATTCTTATGTGAATACATACCTCTTAAACACTGGCTACTTTCACGCTACTACCAATCGCAGCGAGGCGCGTGGGGCCTATGAATCTCCCCCCCTAGGGTTCACGGTTGGATTAGAAAAACCCTTGACCTACGAAGAATTTCGGACTCGCTTACAGGAGTTGTATGTTTGCTATGTGGTGCTCTATTTGCCCCCCAAGTCAGTGGTGAGTTGGCTGGGTTCGGTCAGCGGCCATTGGTTCCCGACCTATGCCCACACCCAGCGCTTCTATGCTCCCCAGTTGCTCGCCTGGGTGCGTCAGTCGCCGACTGATTTTGAGCTAGTTTTTGAGGCTAACGGAGCCCAGGTCTTTCGGGTGCGCTGAACTGGGGCGATCGGGGCGTCTTCCCGGTTGGCTGCTCTCGCCCCCAATCCCTTTGCCAGCGAGCGGGCGCAAGCGAGCTAAAGCCCAACAACGACCGTGTGAAATCGCTGTAGTTGCGCTTCAGCGCTCCCTCGAGCTGAGGCAAGCGGGGCTAAAGCCCAACTACAGCTGGATATAAGGATTTCAGGCCTGGGGCTGGGCCTCGGGGCAAAGCATGGTGAGGCGTGGCTGCGTTTTTGTCGCGTTGGCTCGTGGAGTTGGAACCAGAGCGCGAATCCGGGATTTTTGCAAGGCTGCATCCCCCTGGATTTTTGGCACAAAATGCGCCTAGCAGCGCCATTAACCCTTTTGTGTTAGAATTTCCAGAAGTATTCTTGTTCAGAAAGCTTTAGGCAGCTTCTAGCCTATATTCGAGGTACTGCAATGGCGAGCAATTACGGGGCGGAACAGATCCAGGTTCTTGAGGGGCTGGAGCCAGTCCGCAAGCGGCCGGGGATGTACATCGGTTCCACGGGGCCGCGAGGCTTGCACCATCTAGTCTATGAGGTGGTGGACAACTCGGTTGATGAAGCCCTCGCTGGCTATTGTACCCATATTGAAGTCGATATTAATGCGGAGGGCTCCGTCAGCGTCACAGACGACGGGCGCGGGATTCCCACAGATATCCACCCTGCGACGGGGAAATCGGCCCTGGAAACCGTGATGACCGTGCTCCACGCCGGGGGCAAGTTCGGCGGCGGTGGCTACAAGGTCTCGGGGGGTCTCCACGGGGTCGGGGTCTCGGTGGTGAACGCGCTCTCGGAGTGGGTGGAAGTGGAGGTGCGCCGTAATAGCCAGATCTTCAGCCATCGCTATGAACGGGGCACGCCGGTGGGAGACCTCACTAGCTTGCCTAATCCGGAGGGCGATCGCACGGGGACGAAGGTGACGTTTCTGCCCGATGCCACCATCTTCACGGAAACCACTGACTTCGACTACAACACCCTGGCCGGTCGCCTGCGAGAGCTGGCCTACTTGAATGCGGGGGTGCGGATCACGTTCAGCGATCGCCGCCTCGCCGAGCCCCGCATTGAGTCCTACTGCTATGAGGGCGGCATCCGGGAATATGTTGCCTACATGACCCGGGAAAAGGAGGCGCTGCACCCCGAGATTATCTACGTCGAAGGGGAGCGGGATGGCGTGAGTGTGGAGGTGGCCTTGCAGTGGTGTATTGACGCCTACAACGATAATCTGCTGGGCTTTGCCAACAACATCCGCACGGTGGATGGTGGCACCCACCTTGAGGGCCTCAAGGCGGTGCTCACCCGCACCCTCAACACTACGGCCCGCAAACGCAACAAGATTAAGGACAACGAGGCCAATTTGGGGGGCGAGAACGTCCGCGAGGGCTTGACTGGCGTGATCTCCGTGAAAGTGCCCGATCCGGAGTTCGAGGGCCAAACGAAGACGAAGCTGGGCAATACCGAGGTGCGGGGCATTGTCGATTCTCTGGTGGGGGAGGTGCTCAATGAGTTCCTCGAGTTCAATCCCCAGGTGGCGGATTCGATTATCGAAAAAGCGGTGCAGGCCTTTAAGGCAGCGGAGGCGGCCCGCCGGGCGCGGGAGTTGGTACGGCGCAAGTCGGTGCTTGAGTCCTCGCCGCTGCCGGGGAAGCTGGCGGATTGTAGCTCCCGGGACCCAGCGGATTCTGAGATCTTCATTGTCGAGGGAGACAGCGCCGGGGGCTCCGCTAAGCAGGGGCGCGATCGCCGTTTTCAGGCCATCCTGCCCTTGCGGGGCAAGATTTTGAACATTGAGAAAACCGATGATGCCAAGATTTACAAGAACAATGAAATTCAAGCCCTGATTGCCGCCCTGGGCCTGGGGATCAAAGGGGAGGAATTCGACGATAGCCAATTGCGCTACCACCGCATCCTGATCATGACGGATGCGGATGTGGATGGTGCTCACATTCGCACTCTCCTCCTGACCTTTTTCTACCGCTATCAGCGGGAAATGGTGGATCAGGGTTATGTCTACATCGCCTGCCCGCCCTTATACAAACTCGAGCGGGGTCGCAATCATCAGTACCTCTACAGCGATCGCGAGTTGCAGCGGGCGATCGCTGAGTTTCCCGCCAATGCTAACTACAATATCCAGCGCTTCAAAGGTCTGGGCGAAATGATGCCGAACCAGCTCTGGGACACTACCATGAACCCCGAAACTCGTACCCTGAAGCGGGTAGAAATTGCCGATGCGGCCGAAGCGGATCGCATCTTCACGGTCTTGATGGGCGATCGCGTCGCCCCCCGGCGCGAGTTCATCGAAACCAACGGCCCGAAGCTGAACCTGACGGACTTGGATATTTGATCCAGTTTGACTGCTTCACGGTTGACCTGCGGGAAGCACCGTCTCCTCAGGGGTGCGCCGGGCCTAAGCCTAGTCACGGGAATCTCGACGCGGGGCCGTGGGCAAACCCTAGGAGGCCTGCCAGCAGGCCTGCTGGCAAAAGGCCGCCAGCCGGTTCAGGAGCGGATCATCCGTGCGCGTCGCCAGCAGCATCTGCACCCACTGGACAAACTCTTGGTCGAGCTGTTCATCGAGATCCACCAGCTTGCTCGCCGGATAGCCAGCGGGATTTTCCATCTGAAATTCGTTCGTCCGGCCCGTTTGCCAGCCCGCCCCCTGACAGCGCCAGCAGAGGTAGTGTCCCCGCAGCGTCACCTGGAACCAGGTGATCTCCTCCCCCCACAGATCCACAAAGAGATCAAAATAGGGCTCACCACCCTGATACCAAATGCGTGTAGTGTTGCTGGAGTCCTTGCGGAGCAACTGGGGATTGATGCGGCGGAGGGATTGACCTAAGGCTTCAAGCTCAGCGCGTTTCATCGTGGCAATTGTCAAGGATAGGGCAATGGATTTCCCAATCCTAACCTGTTACTCCGGGCGGATCGACCCCGCCTGCACCGTTAAGATTTGTGCCGCCTCGAGCCAGGGACGGTGAAAGGCATCAATGTGGGTCGTGGTAATCAGGGTTTGGAACCGATCCTGAATCGCGATCAGCAGATGATTTTGGCGCGTTGGGTCTAGCTCCGCCAGCACATCGTCCAGCAACAGCAGCGGTGGCTCCCCCACGACTGCTTCGATCAGGGTCAACTCAGCCAATTTTAGGGCTAACACGAGGGTGCGCTGCTGGCCCTGGGAGCCATAGAAGCGGGCGGGGGTTTGATTAATGGTTAGCTCAATTTCATCGCGATGGGGTCCCACCACGGTCTTGCCCTGGTGCTGCTCGGCCAAGCGGCGCTGGGCAATTTTGTCCAGAAAGGCCTGCTGCACAGCAGCGGGTTCATCGTCAGTCCAGAGGACATTGGGCCGATAGTCTAGGGCCAACTCTTCCGTTGCGCCACTGATCTTGTGGTGCCAGCTCTGGGCCAGGGGGGCGAGGCGCCCGAGGATGCGCGATCGCCGCCGCGTCACCCGTGAGCCGGTCGCCGCCAGTTGTGCGTCCCAGATCGCCAGTTGCTCCCCCTGCTGGGGGGTGGGAGCCTGGTCCTGGTTCCGGAGCATTTTTAACAGGGCATTGCGCTGGCGCAGAACTTGCTGATACTGCTGCAAGATGTAGGCATAAACCGGCTCCAACTGAATCGCCAGCCCGTCCAGCCAAGCGCGCCGCGCCTCAGGGCTGCCCCGCACTAGCTCCAGATCGAGGCTGGAAAAGCAGACAGCCTTGAGGTGGCCGAGGAAGTCGAGCTGACGCCGCAGGGGTTGCCGATCGACGACTGCTGTACGGCGGCCCTGCTCCCGCAGGGTGAGCTGCAAGTCCACGGGGCCGTAGCGGCGCTCGACTCGGGCTGCAATGCTGGCGGCTTGGGCTTCATGGTGGACGAGTTCGCGATCGCGGCTCACTCGCTGGCTTTTCAGTGAGGCGAGTAATTCCACAGCCTCCAGCAGGTTCGACTTGCCCTGGGCATTATCCCCAACCAAGATCGTCCGACAGGCTACAAACTCCACCCATTGGTCGCGATAGTTGCGGAAGTCGCGCAGGTGCAGCCGTTGAAGATTCATTAGGACGCGGGGTTTCCTGATACCCAGGCCCAAAAGGCCGATGTCGGGCGATCGCCAACTCGTTGGTCACGGCGCTTCCTGAACACGCTGACCGTAACCGCAGGATCTCGAAGCCCTGAAGATCCCTTGAATTCTAAGCTGGCGGCTCCCGGTCGTGCAAGGGGCGCTCTGGCCTCTCAGCAATTTTTCTCCAGCCGGTAGCTAGGAGGGCGATCGCCAGGCGTTGCCTTGCCCCGAGACGGCGTTTGGGCAGGGGTTCGCCACTAGCGCAGATTGAGCGCAACAGGGTACGCGAGCAGCACAACCCGAATGCAGCGGCAGCGTTCGCGGCGCGCTATCTTGGGGATGGGTTGGGGGAGGATCAGTCTATGCTGCGGTCAAAGTCCCTAAATCGGGGTGTTATCCAGCAACGGCGGGATAACACCCC
Organism: uncultured bacterium; assembly: GCA_964397305.1. Classification (GTDB taxonomy): domain Bacteria; phylum Cyanobacteriota; class Cyanobacteriia; order Cyanobacteriales; family Spirulinaceae; genus JAAUTY01. The sequence goes on along the minus strand of CAYNIP010000083.1, from coordinate 4,469 downwards.
ACTGCCGGAGTTAGACCGCAAGCAATTGATAACACTCCACTGAGGGGAGTTATCCCGCACCTGCGGTCTAATATATAGTTAGCTGGCTTCGCTCCTGGGTTTAGGCAGTTGTTCCAGATTGTCGGTGAACCTAAGTGTTTCAATAAGCATAAAGTTACCTATTGGTTGGGCATTAAGCCTGTTTGTGGGAAAAATAGAGATGTGCAGCTACGATTGTTACGCCCTTCCCAACTCATTGCACATCCACTACACACAGTTCTATGGCAACTAACGCAATCTCTGTCCGAGATACAAGCCTGGTGCAAATACGTTTAGTGGAGGTACGTGATACAGGACACGTTACTGTAAACGATCGACATTTTGCGCTCAAAGCAGGAACAACCGTTGATATCACTTCATCCCTCTGTGAAGGCACCAATATCATGACGTTTGTTGTCAACACAGACTCCATCAAAGATGACCCCTTAAGATTACTAGCCGGAAAGTATGAATGGTTAGGGAGATTTGAGATTTATGTGGATGGAGAGATCGCTGGTTCTTACTCAAAGCGAGGTACATACCTCATAGGAGGGAAGGAGAACGTCGTAGCGACAATAGAAGTCGATGTTGCAAGAGATGTAAGCAAGCCTACAGTCATACAACTCGTTAACCAGTTTCAAAGAGTGCAGGGTATAACTGATGCAGACAAAGCAGATTTTCCCAAGTCACATCCTCATATTATTTTCAAAAATGGTATAACTATTCACACTTGGAAAAACTATGCAGGCGTTGATCATGTATTTATCAGTGATCATTCTGGGAAGTGTGTTTATGGGGGATATGTTGGGTGGATACACTCAAAGTACTTGCAAAATGTTCTTCAAGCATTACATCAGGAGTTGGAGGAGTATGTTGTCTAAGTTCGTGCCAGTCAGCTAACAACCCTAGTGCAGCGGATTGACCGAAGCCGCCTTATGTTGTTGCAAAGTCTCTGGCAACCGCTGACTAGGGACGTTAGCCGCCTTAGGTTTCAGCCTTGCCCCCTCTATTCCGCTTGAGAAAATGCTGGAATTAAGCGACAGGCTCAAACTATCGTGATAAACTGCTGCAAGATCATTTGTTCTTGTATGACGATGGCTAATCTACCCCACTTCATCCAATATCAAGGCAGCAAAAGGAATCTGGCGAAGCACATCCTCCAGTTTTTCCCGAAAAATATCAAAAGACTTGTAGAGCCTTTTGCTGGAACTGCTGCGATTAGTGTTGCTACGTCTGCAAGTCAGCTTACCCACAGTTTTTGGTTAAATGATCTGAACAAGCCGCTAATCGAGCTACTAGAACTGTCTATAGAGAGACCAGACGAAATAGCAGATTCTTACTTAGAGCTATGGAATGAGCAACATACTAATTCTGTAGCCCATTATTTTGAAGTCAGGTCGAAATTCAATGAGACTAATGATCCAAATTTATTCCTTTATCTACTCGCAAGATGCGTTAAAGGTTCGGTTCGGTACAATTCTGAAGGATTGTTCAACCAAAGTCCGGACAAAAGACGCAAAGGAACACGACCTGAGACAATGAGAAAAAATATAGCAGGTGTGTCTAGTCTGCTCAAAGGCAAATGCCAGTTTACAAGTTTGGATTATCGAGAAGTATTAGAGCAAGTCCAGGAAGGTGATTTTATTTATATGGATCCTCCGTATCAAGGTGTATGCGGAAATAGAGATTCAAGATATCTTTCTGGGATAAATTTCGACGATTTTGTATTAGCCCTCGAACGATTAAACCGACAAGGATCTGCGTTTGCTATCAGTTATGACGGCAAATTAGGTGATAAGGCTTTTGGCAAGGTTCTTCCTAAAAGCTTAAATCTTGAAAGAATCGAAATTGAAGTTGGCAGATCTTCACAGTCTACATTGCTGGGCAAGGAAGAAACTACAATTGAGTCATTGTACTTGTCGCCAAGTTTATCCAGAAGCTTAATAAATACTAAAATCTGTGATTTTAGCTATATTGACAAGAAAACAAAGCAGCTAACCCTTTTGGAAAAGCATGGAGAATTCGCAGCAGCTACCCGATGAATTCTTGGAACTTTGTCGCTCCGTAACCGCGAAGAGACCAAAAGCGGTCATCGATCACATCCTGCAACACGGATTTATTACAACTGAGGAGTTGAAAGAAACCTACGGTTATAACCATCCTCCAAGAGCAGCTAGAGATGTCAGAGAAAATGGTATCCCGTTAGAGACTTTTCGTGTTACTGGAAGTGATGGCAGAAGGATAGCTGCATATCGGTTTGGAGATATTAGCAAGGCAAGATTTACTCGTCTTTCTGGAAGAACAGGTTTATCCAAGCAGATTAAAGAGGCGCTGATTAGCAGATACGGATGTAAATGTTTTATTTATCTTGAAGAGGTAGACGAACGCGAGTTGCAAATTGATCATCGTGTTCCTTTTGAAGTTGATGGTGAGCCAGATCTAGCCCCAGAAAACTTTATGTTGCTTTGTGGCTCTGCTAACCGAGCTAAATCATGGTCATGCGAACATTGTGAAAACTGGAACAGCATTAAAGATAAATCTATTTGTCTATCCTGTTACTGGGCGTATCCAGAAAACTATGAGCATATTGCAATGCGGCAGGTCAGAAGAATAGATCTGCTTTGGGAAGGAAATGACATTGAGATTTATGAAAGGCTCAAGCAAAGGGCGGGCAGCGTGGAGAAGGAACTCCCTGAGTTTGTCAAAGATATTATTGAGCGTGAGATCGAACGTAATGGCAACGGCTAACACTACGTTGGTGCGGACGGCACCGAGGTTATTGGTGAGAGTTTAAGGTTATCTGCCGCCGCACAACTTCACCGTTAGGCGCCCTTCTGTACATGCCCTTGTTTTTGATAACCCTGGAACGCCGCGTTTGTCAAGTCCGCCAACTCCTTGGGACTGATGGACTACAACAATTGGGCAACTGAAGGGTCGATTGTTCATTATGAATTTCCTTTTATTCTCAATGTTGCATGATCTATGTTTTTCGTAGAACGTGGCTCAATGGCGAGTTGTAGCAGATTTATGAGAAAATTCTGGTCTGCTTTACTCAAATATCCTCTATGCCAACTGACGACTCCGAATTGCAGGTGCAAGCTCGGCAAATCCTAGACTCGATTGCTTTCACGGCTTTTGAGCAATGTCAACCTATAAGTCGTAACTTCAACAATATCCCTGCCCGCCCTGGTATCTATGCAATTCGGCACAAGACTGATGGCTTGTTGTATATCGGCAAAACTAAGAGTCTACGAGGACGCTTTAGTGGTGGTCACAAAGCTTTCTTGTGGGCGTGGCTTGACAAATACAACGATGAAGACATTCGGATCGCAGTACGGATAGTCTCCTACTGGGGAAACCCTACGTTATTATTAGAGCTAGAAGCCATCATTTTGAGAGCTACAGAGCCTCCCTACAACGCCCAAATTCCAACCGAGAGGTAAAGCTATGCAAGCTAAATCTAAAGAACAGCTTTCTCCTCCTGATGCTGAAGCCATTCTAGATCGGTTGCCTGAACGAATTCGTGCAGCTTTAATTGCTCGTGCGACTGAAATCGAGTATCCAGTTGAGGCAGTGGTTGAAATGGCAATCGCTAGTTTTCTAGATAGCGAGGCAATAGGCTTTGCAGATTGTAAGCCAGGGCGCGGGCAGTAAGACTGCTGTCTAACAACCCCAATGCACACCGACCGCCGAAAGTTGATCGGTTGTGCTGCGAAGGTTATCTGCGGCGGGTGATTGGGAACGTTAGGCGCCCTTCTGTACATGCCCTTGTTTTTGATAACCCTGGAACGCCGCGTTTGTCAAGTCCGCCAACTCCTTGACCAGAGATTCATCCAGAGAAGTGAAATTGAAACAAGATTTGCCTTGCATACGCTTTTTCAGAGCAGGTGAAATATTCTCTAGAAGATGGGGGTTTATACATACAGGCATTAGGTGGTAACTCAAGTAATTCGGCTCTCCAGGATCTATGGTGATAAGCTAAGGCTTTCAGAGTTGAAACCCTTACGTGGCAAGGGCTCGACAAGTCCACCTTAAGAGATTTTGTATCTCTCTTATACTTCCTCCACCACAATTCCTGGAGAGCCAGTAATTCTTCTTAATTTGGACTCCACTAAACCACAACAGGTTACTATTTTTCATAACATGCCTTGTATTCACACTAAGTTCGTTTTCTCGATCAATTTTGCAATCGAGTTGCAGGGCGTATGGGAGTATCAATTCCCTTAATTCTTCAAATACTTTGGTTAGATCAGCCAAGTTTTCCTCCTTCAGTGCGCCTAACGTTCCCCTTCAGCGGCGGCTAGTAACCTTTGTATCTCCACCAATATTTCTCAACTGTCCGCTGCAAGGGGTTTGTTGGGCAGTGTTTGCAACAAGCTGATAATGCGATATCTCAATCCAGAAATGTTGAACGGTACATTTGAACTATTTAAAAAAGGGTATATTAATCC
>CAYNIP010000082.1:0-13084 GCA_964397305.1 uncultured bacterium | reverse complement strand
AGGGCTAGTGGAATTTCACAAATTAACTGCACCATCGCAGGGGTTGGGTCTCCCAACCCTCAAACCCTGATCGGAACAGCGATTGACTGGGTTGAGGGCACGGCAACCGTGCCCCTAACGAATTGGGTCGTTATTTCGTGAAAATCCATAAGCCCAACTACGTCAATATAGAACCACCGTAGTTGCGCTTCAGCGCTCTCCCGGAGGGCTAAAGCCCAACTACGCTCCCTCACAATCCCTGTTGTAGCGCTTCAGCGCGTCCTCTGATTAGGCCTTCGCGTCGGTCCTGACGACGGAAGCAAGACCCGCACTAGCGTGTCGGGGACATCAGCCTGGTTCGCAGAAACCTAGGGTTGCCAAACAGGGGTGCTCCCGACTTCACTAGGTCAGTTGCATCGAGGCCTTGGGCTGGGCAGCGATCGCTAACCGTGGGTTTTAGGGGACAACGAATTGGACGGGAAGGCACTTGTTTGCTCAGGGGCGATCGCCCGCTTAAAATATCGTTAAGTGATATTACAACTGACGTGAGCCACTACATCGACGGGTGAGCTGCTGCTCTCAATGTTCACCACCGCTCAGAGAGGAGGGAAATGATGACTCGCAATGACGGCCCGCAACGCATCGTGGATCTGTCCGCTCAGGTCAAAGTCCGGACTCAGCTTGATGCCACCTGTATTCCGGCCCTCCGCTCGGGTTTCGCTGGCTACCCCATGAATCCGCGCTGGAACGTTGCTAAACTGCGTGCTTGGCGGCTGGGCTGCCAGTGGCGGCATGACCTCGCCACGGGCTCCCTGGCCTTGCATGACTCGCTGCTGGTGGCGAGCAGTGAGTTGCCCCAGGACGAAGCGCCGCTCCCGGCTTCTCCCTCAGAACCGCCGCCGCCTAGTTGCCTACGACAGCGGCTGCAACACTGCTTCAGTATCAGTCGCTTCCGGTTGCCGACTCTGCATCTCAGCCGCTAGGGGCGGCTCAAAAGAGCTGCAACTGCTGGGGTGACGGCGCGATCGCCTCCCAGGGCAGCGGCGGCACGGCTGCTCCCTGAGCTACCAAGGCCCGGTAGAGATCGCGCGCCACCCAAGGAGAGTGGTCTTCCACCGGACAGTGGACAAAGTAGTAGACGCGCTGGCCTTGGTGGAGCCAGTCTGCGAGGCGATCGCTCCACTCCCGCAAGTAGCTCTGATTGCAGTGGCGCTCCGGGTGACTAATGAAGCGAATCAGGGTAAAGGCTGCGGTTAGCTCTGGCTGTAGCGGTAAGTTGGGCTTGCGGTGCTCCTGGCGCCGGTGCGGCTCGCCGGGCCCCTGATAAATGGGCCGGGAGTCCAGCAGCACCCGTCCCAGTCCCAGCGCTGTCAGCAAGTCCTGAAGGCGGTGGGCCCAGGGGGGCGCAAACCAGGCCGGATGGCGCACCTCGACGGCGCAGGCCGGCCCTGAGGCTAACGCAGGGAGGCTAGCCTGTAAATCCTCCCAGCAGGCCGGGCCATAGCTGGGGGGTAACTGCAAGAGCAGCGGGCCCAGGCGATCGCCTAAATGGGCGACCAGATGGGCTTGAAAATGCTGAGCAGCCACGAGCTGCGGTTGCAAGAGCCCGCGATGGGTCACGGCCTGGGGAAACTTGGGGCAAAACTGGAACCCGGGCGGCGTCTGGGAGACCCAGCGCTTCAGCAGCCCGGCCCGGGGCAGGGTGTAGAAGGTGCTATTCCCTTCCACCGCCGTGAAGCGCTGGCTGTAGAGTTGCAAAAATTGGGTTGGGGGACTTTTGGGCGGATAAACCGAGCCCACCCACCCCGGGTAAGCCCAGACCGCACAGCCAAGGTAGAAGGAAGAAGAAGAAGAAGGCGCTGGCATCACGCTGGACCCTGGTAATAAACGACCCACGACAGGCTGGACGCAAGGGGTGCATCTCAGTTAGGCAAGTTTGCCCTCATCCCCCAGCCCTTTCTCCCAAGTAGGGCGAAGGGGAGTCCCTAAAGTGAGATTCACCCGGACTCAAGGCTGGCTCGGTTCCCCCTCGCCCCACCAAATTTAGCTATTCCGCGTACCATCCGGTAGCGTCGTGCCCGCTAGGCGCGCCCCCGTCAACTTCGCCAGTAAGCGGTTGCCCGAGAGCATCTTGGCATTGCGGAGGTTTGCGCCGCTGAGGTCGGCCCCACTGAAATCGGCCCCGACCAGATTCGCCCCTTCCAGGTTGGCGTTCCGCAGATTTGCCTGCAAGAGATTCGCCCGGAAGAGGTTGGCTTGACTGAGGTTGGCCCCTTCTAGGTTTATCCCATGCAAAAAGCTGTCGGCTAAGTCCGCCGCCTGCAAGTTAGCCCCCTGCAAGTTGCGCCCGGAGAGATCCTTCTCCCGCAGATCCGCGCCCTGGAGATCAATGCCGCTCATATCGCGGTAGTAAGGGCGGTAGTAGTGATTACTGCTGCCGTGACTGGGGTTTGGCGGGGTTGCAGCGGTTGCCGCTGGCGGGTCGCTCGACGGTGGCTCCCGGCGCTCTTGGCGAGGCCGGGGCGGCGGCTCGGGGGCGGGCCGGGAGTAGCCGTTGCGCGGGTGGTGGCTGGAGCGCGGCGGCGACGAAGCCTGGGTCGAGTGGGGGGAGTCCTGGGAGGAGCGATCGCGCCCAGCCGGTGGCTCCTGGTGGGCCTTCTCCCGATAGGCGCGATCGCTGCGGCGGCTAGCCGCCCGAGGGTCGTAGTAGTTGGGGCGCGGCGGTTGGCTAGCAGCCCGGCTCGCCTCAGCCCGGCGCGCCCGCAATTGTTCCCGAGCTTCATTGATCGCCTGAAGCCGGGCAGCCGCCTTTTCCAGCAAGCGTGGGTTATCTTTCGGCAGACGATCCGGATGCCAGACAAAGGCCAGATCCTTATAGGCCTGGTTCACCTCATCCCAGGTCGCCCCAGGCTCTAAGCCCAACACTTGGTAGTAGCGCTCGAAGGGGTCGCTCATGAGGCGCTCGCGATCTACTTTTCTAGACTGTAGCGGAAAATGGGGAAAAAGCCGTGAAGCAGCGCTCCCGCCCGGGTGAACGAAATTTGACGCGGGATGTTTGTACTCCTTGGCTAAGCCCTCACCCCAACCCTCTCCCAAGTTGGGAGAGGGGCTTCTAACACCCCTTCTCCCAGCTTTGGGAGAAGGGGCCGGGGGATGAGGGCCCGGTAACATTGAAGAGAGCGACCCTCTGCTCCTCGAGGCAATCGCTCGCAATTCCGAGGAGCCGCGCTTTTTTTCGTCCACCCGCTCCCGCCCTGAGCCCACCATGAAAAACCGCATCCCTCTGATCCAATGCCATCCCGATGCCGCAAGCTTTTGTGCGGCCCTTGCCGCCTCCTATCAAGCGGGGGCCGAAGCGGCCGGGGCAACGGTGCGGGTTTTGGCCCTGCGGGAACCGGACTTTCAGCTCAACTTGGCCTAGGGCTACCGTCAACGCCTCGAGCTAGAGCCGGATTTGCAGGCCGCCCAGGAGGCGATTCGCTGGGCTGAGCATTTGGTCTTTGTCTATCCCATCTGGTGGGGGACGATGCCGGCCCTCCTGAAGGGATTTCTCGATCGGGCTTTTGTGCCAGGGTTTGCCTGCTGCTACTACGAGAATTCGATCGGGTGGGAGCGCTGCCTTGCGGGCCGCAGTGCCCGCCTGATCGTCACCATGGATGCGCCTCCCTGGTATTTTCACTGGGTGTATGGTAAACCGGGCTACCGGGCCATGGAAAAGACAGTGCTCTATTTCTGTGGTATGAAGCCGGTGCGGGGGCGCTGCCTGGGCAGTGTCAGACATAGCTCGGCCGGGCAACGGGAGCGCTGGCTAGCTCAGGGCCGCCAAGATAACCAGTGTTGTTGGTAGCGCTAGTAGTAGGCTTAGCTCCGACAGCAGTACGCCCGACGGGGTAAGCCGTCGGGCGCGTTTTTCAGACTGCGGTTCCCAACACCAGCCGCTAGGGCAGCGCTAATACTGGGAGTTTGGGTTGGTAGCAAGCGCTTTAGTGCTGAAGCGCCGACGAACCGGCGGGTTCACCCGCAAATCTGACGTTGATCAAGCCTTAGGGCTTCAGAGTCCCCTAATGACCAGCCGCCACAGCGGTCGCTTGGGGTTGGTTGCCTTGGGGGATCAAAAACCGTAAGCTGGGAAATAGAAAGTGATTTTCTTCGACGTACTGAGCACCAAAGAGACCCTTCTCAGCCCAGAAGTAGCGATCTGTCGTGTGTTCGTTGCGTCGAACGACGAGCAGAGCCGGGGGCGTGATTCCTTGGGAGGCGATGTACTTCCGCGCTGCTGTAACCGGTTTATCGTCGCCGCTCTCTAGGTTATATTGGGGCACTAATTCTAGAATTTTGCGACCTTCTTGGCGACGGCGGCTCTTGCGTTTGCGTTTCCTTGCCAATCTATGTACCTCCTCTTCTGGCCGATCGTGGTTGTAGTAATCGTTACAAAAACCGTCGCTAGTATAGCGGCTCTCAGCAAAAAGGTCAACCCGGATCTGTCTTGCTAGGACAGGATTTCTGGAAATCGTTGACCCAAGCTGGCAGCATTTGCAACACTCACTAAGCATAGTTTGGCAAACTTATTGTGGTTTTTTACACTTTTTTAACAAATGGTAATGTCCGGGACCGTACTCCAGCCTTGCCCGAGAAGCTGGAGTTGGGGTGAAGATGGCTGGGCCCGGGGCGATCGCCGCGAGTGAGGAACTGGTCGCACTCTGCCAAGCCCAGGTGGGGTTGCTCGCCCAGGCGGCGGGGGCGGCTTGGTGTGCTGTCTATCTGGCGGCTCCGGAGACGGAGGCCCGGAGCCCCCAGCTCGTGCCGATCGCCGTTTACCCCGAGGACGGCGAGCCCGCTTGGCTAGGGACGACGGTGGCAGCACTCCCGGACCGGTTGTCCCTCCCCCGAGAGCCCACCGCCCGGCCAGGGACGGCCCCTGAGGGCGCGCTGGTGCCCTTCGCCTTCGAGCAACCGGAGAATCAACAGTTTGTTCTGCCCCTGCTCCATGAGGATACGGCCTTGGGCCTGCTGATTGCGCGCCGCAGCGATCGCCCCTGGAGTTCCCACGAGCTGGCCCTGGCGGAGCGGGTGGCTCGCACTCTCGCCTTGGCCTCCTGGCTGGACCGTCAACGTCAGTGGTATCGCCGTCGTCTGGCGGCCCGTGAGCAGTTGCTGGTGCAGCAGCGCGATCGCCTCGGGGATTTGCTCCACCAACTTCGTAATCCCATGACGGCCCTCCGCACCTTCAGCAAGCTCCTGTTGAAGCGGCTTCAGCCGGAGGACCGCAATCGTGCGGTGGTGGAGAGCCTAGTCGGTGAGAGCGATCGCCTGCAAGATTTACTGCGCGAGTTCGAGGCCTACGGGGCCCCCTGGGAGTTTGAGCCGTCCTGTTTACCGGCCGCGCCCCCGCTGCCGTTGCTGCCGGCCGCGCTGTCGGTGACGCCGCTGGCGATCGCCGCTGTCCTGGAACCCCTGATCCGGACCGCCGCCGCCATCGCCCAGGATCGCCAACTCCACTTTGAGAGCCAGATAGCTCCAGATCTCCCCCCCGTCTGGGGTGAGGCCCGGGCCCTGCGCGAGGTCTTGAGCAATTTGCTCGACAACGCCCTCAAGTACACGCCCCCTGGCGGCTGGGTGCAGGTGGTCACGGGTTTGCAGCAAGAAGCGGCGGGGCAGATGTGGCAAGGGGTGGCGATCCGGGATACCGGCCTGGGTGTGCCGCCAGCCGATCAAGAGCGGCTGTTTGAACGCCACTATCGCGGGGTGCAAGCGGACGGCGAGATTGAAGGCACCGGCCTGGGCCTGGCGATCGCCCAGGAGTTGGTCGAGCGGCTGGGTGGCCGGATTGAACTCGTCAGTCCCTGGCCGCCAGGCCTGGACTCCCCCCGGACCGAGGCGGCCGGGCCGGGGAGCCAGTTTGTGGTCTGGCTGCCGGTCGCCCCGACCGGATCGCGCTAAGCTGAAGATGGGCTGCTCGCAACCCTTGCCGACACGCTAGATACCATGACGACCCTTTCCCCCCACGATCTGGAAACCCAACTGCACCAGATGCAGCAGACCGCCACCACGGCGATCGCGGCGGCGGCCTCCCTGGCGGAGCTGGAGCAGCTCCGCTTGAGCTATCTGGGCAAAAAAGGCGAGCTGTCCCAGATCCTGCGCGGTATGGGCAAGCTCGGCCCCGAGGAGCGGCCCCGAGTGGGCGAAGCGGCCAACCAGGTCAAGGAAACGCTTCAGGCCGGTCTCGAAGCGGCGCGATCGCGCCTCGAAGCCGCCCAGATCGCCGCCCAACTGGCGGCCGAGACCCTCGATGTCACGATGCCGGGCGTGAGCCGACCCCTGGGACGGGTTCACCCCTTGAACAGCACCATTGACCGCGTTACTGAAATCTTCCTCGGCCTGGGCTACAGGGTGGCTGAAGGGCCGGAAATGGAGTCGGACTACTACAACTTCGAGGCCCTGAATATCCCCGCTGACCACCCGGCTCGGGATATGCAAGACACCCTGTACCTGACCGATGGCAATCTGCTCCGCACCCACACTTCGCCGGTGCAGATCCGCTATATGCAAAACCATGAGCCCCCCCTCCGCATCATCGCCCCCGGCCGGGTCTACCGCCGTGACACGGTGGATGCGACCCACTCGGCTGTCTTTCATCAGGTGGAGATCCTCGCGGTGGACCGGGGCCTCACCTTCGGCGACCTGAAGGGAACTCTGAAGGAATTTGTGCGCCAAATGTTTGGCGAAGAACTGCCGCTGCGGTTCCGCGCCAGCTACTTCCCCTTCACAGAGCCCTCGGCGGAGGTCGATGTCCGCTGGCAGGGCAAGTGGCTGGAGGTTCTGGGCTGCGGTATGGTAGACCCCAATGTACTCAAGGCGGTGGGCTATGATCCGGAGGTCTACACGGGCTTTGCGGCCGGGCTGGGGGTTGAGCGCTTCGCCATGGTGCTGCACCGGATGGATGACATTCGCCGCCTCTATGCGAGTGACCTGCGCTTTTTGCACCAGTTTTAAGCCCTGGGTCTGTTGTTTGTTTGGAGGTCGGAAACCATGGGCCAACATCCCCAGGACGCGCGCTCGGAGCTGATCAGCCGCATCTGGAGTTATGCCACGGGGATGCTGGCCCTCTGCATCCCCCTCAGTGTGGTCGCTCGGACGGGGCTGGCTCTGCCAGCGACGGTGGTAGCAGGTGCTTCGGTGAGTACGCTGGGGGCCTTGGTGCTGGTGCGAGATGAGGAGCGTCGCACCCGCCAGGCTCTCGTGGCCCAGGAACAACTCCAGGGGTTACAGGAGCGGGTGGCGACGCTGGAGGCGATCGCCACGGCTGAACACATTGATTTGCAGCGCCGCCTCCACCTCCTCGCGCAAGAAACCCCACGCGATGCGGAGTCCTTAGAGGGCTAGGGCCTGTCGTCAATTGGTCGTCACTTAACACTTCATTGACATTGACGACTAACCCAGGCAGTCAATCATTCCTGGGTCTGGGATGCGTTGGAGATGGCGATAACCCTGGGCTCTCAGCCCGACAATGGGATGGGCAACTATGGCGTTGGATTACTCTGAGAGAGCGCTGAAGTGCAACAAAGGGGGGTGTTAGGGAGTGTTGTTGGACTTTAGCCCGCTGGGGGAGCGCTGAAGCGCAACAACAACCGGCGCGAGATGAGCGGTTTAGCGGTGGGTGAACGAAATTTTACGCGGGATGTTGGTACTCCTTCGCTCATCCCTCACCCCAACCCCTCTCCCAACTTGGGAGAGGGGCTTCTAACTCCCCTTCTCCCAGCTTTGGGAGAAGAAGGGGCCGGGGGATGTAGACGCGCAGCGGCTTCTCCCAGAGGGGGCCCCATAACGCTATTCGCGCTAGCGTCGCGTAGCGATAGAGGGCTACACTCTGCTGCTTGAACCATCGCTTAAAATTTAGGGGAGCCGCGCTTTTTTTCGTCCACCCGTCTAGGAAGCTCCCCGTTGGCAGACTACTCAATGGCCATTAGGGGTTGGTGTAGAAGAGGCATGGCCATAGCCTCTGGCCGGTTGGAGGAGCGCCGCCGTTGCCGTCTCCAGTTGCGCGGCGATCGCCTGGCGGGAACTGGGAGTTGCCAAAGTCGCGCGCATATCGATCGGCGTCCCAAACACAATGCGGGCGCGGCGGCTCGCTAGCGGCTGGGTCAGACCAAAGACATCTTCGCTGAACTTTTCCACCGTTTCCACCATCGGCAGCAAATCGCGATCGTCGGCGATGTAGTTGCCTGGATAGCTGTAAAGTTGCAGCGCCAGTTGTACGTCGCTGAGGGCTTCCCGAGCTTGCTCGACCGCTGCTGTTCCTGGCTCGCCCGCCAGGTAAATCGGCAACAGGCAGCGGCGCAGGGCTTTGACGCGCAGCGCAACGGTTCGCTCCGCTGCTTGGCTGCCGAGGTAGCGCGCTTCGTGGCGGCTGAGTAAGGCTTCCGTCAGTGCGGCGATCCGCGTCGGCAGATCGGCGTCCGGTTCGGCCGAGCGGCCGAGCTTGTCCTTTTCCTTGACGGTCAAGAGGAGGTCGCCAAAACGGAGAATGCGATCGCGCAGCGATGTGCCGGAAGCCGGTTTAGACCAAAACATGCGCCGTTCAAGCCTCGCCATTGCAGCCTCCAAGGCCGGACGGACATCGCCGACGAGTTCGTAGCGAAGGCCTGCGGGCACAATCCAAACGCGCGCATCGGCTTGGGCGCGACTCAACTGCCGCTGCGCGCTGGCAGCCATGAAGACGACGCCGTCCAGAAATGGAGTCAAGCGCTGGTTGAGATGGTGGATTTCGCCCTCGGGAAAGGCAACCAAGGACTGACCGTTGCAGAGCAGGTCGATGGCGGTACGCAGGGCGCGGCGATCGCTGCCGTCGCGGTCGATGCTAAAAACGCCTAAGCGCTGGAGTAATTTGCCCTTCAGCGACCAGGCGCCGCCAAACGTTTGCCAAGCGGCGAGGTAGAAAAAACGGCGGCGCACCTGACGCGCGGCTGCCCAGAGCACGTAGGCATCGCCCTCAAAGCTGTGATTGGGAGCGAGAAGGACGCCATCCTGAGGGCCGATCTGAGCGTAGGCAGCAGTCAAACCTTCGACTTCAACCGCTTCCAGCTTCCAGAGGTAGCGCACCAGGGGGCGACTGACGAGGGACGCCAAGGTCAGGCAAAGAGCGTTCGGGCGCGGCGGATAGAACTTGGCTGGCTCGGTTTCAACGGCAAAGCGCACCGGCTGCTCGAGTTCGCTGGCGTAGGCGGGGGTGCGGAACATCATAGTGGTTCTCCTGCATTTAGCATTTAAGGGAGGCTCGCAACCTGACGAGTTACCAAGCCGTGCCGCGAGCGGTGAATCTTTAGGGCTTGCTACTAGTTTGCAGGATGCAGTTCTGAAGCCACCATGAGAGACGATCCATGGCTGTTAGTTTGGCGATCGCAGTCCGCTTGGCCCGAATAGCCCTGAAGTCGGGTGAAGCAGCAGCGCTGCCTGCGGGCCGAGCGTCCCAGCGGAAATTCAGCTGCGCCCAAGGTGAGAGGTGCGGCCAAGCTGCCAATTCCCCTCTAGCGGTATTGCCCTGCCCTCATCTCTCTCGCCTGTGCTTTAATGATGGGTTAGCTCCCTTCATCGTCGCTGCCCGGGCGGGCACTTGTTATGGATAAGCTGATTCGAGGTTTACGTCACTTTCAGACCGAGTATTTCAGCACCCATCAGGAACTATTCACGCAGTTAGCCCAGGGTCAGCACCCGCGAGTGCTATTCATTACCTGCTCGGATTCGCGTGTTGATCCGAATCTCATCCTCAACGCCCAGCTCGGCGAACTCTTTGTGATTCGCAATGCTGGTAACATGATTCCCCCCTACGGCGCGACCAATGGGGGCGAGGGAGCGGCCTTGGAATATGCCCTCCAGGCTCTGGATATTCAGCAAATCATTATCTGCGGTCATTCTCACTGCGGCGCGATGAAGGGGTTGCTGAAGCTCAATGAACTGCAAGAGAAGATGCCCTTAGTCTGTGCCTGGTTGCACCAAGCGGAGGCAACTCGTCGCTTGGTATTGGAGAATTACAGCGATCTCCAAGGCCAGGATCTGCTAAATGTCACCATTGCCGAGAACGTGCTGACGCAGATTGAAAATATCCGCACGTATCCCGTCGTTCACTCCAAACTACGCCAGGGCCGCTTATCCCTGCACGCTTGGGTCTACCACATCGAAACGGGGGCGGTCTATGCCTACGATGCCGTCCGCCATGTCTACGTGTCGCCGGCCAGCCCCCTAGAGCCCCATGAACCGGAGGAGTTGCTCTACCCGGAGGAGCATCAGACGCAGTGGCTCTCGCCGGAGCAGGCCCACCGCATCTATCGCGGTACGGTGTCCACCGCCCTGCCGACGGCGGCGCGCTAGGGCCAGATGCTATTTCTGAGCGAGGGCCTGCCAGTCGGCGATCGCCCCCTCCGTCCACAGCCACTCCTGGCTGAGGGCCGTGGCCTGGAAGGCCAAGGGAGCCGTGGAGAGTACCTCCCGGTAGAGGCTACGCCCCTGGTTGGCGAGGGTTGTGGCCGCACTGCCCTCGCTGGCCGCCGCGAGCTGGTTGAGGCTGAGGGCGAGACCCGCATAGGCCGTCAGCACCTCCTGCTGGGCCGCCGCGGACAGGTCTGCTAATTCCGTCTCTCCCACTTGCTCGAGGGTGTCATACCAGGTCTGTTGGGCTCCCTGGTAGTCCCCTTCGGCATAGAGGGCAAAGCCCAGGGCATTGCGATAGGTCAGGTTTTGGGGGGCCTGTTGCACCGCCGTGCGCCAGTAGCGACGAGCGTCATCGAGGCTAAAGGTATCGTCAGCGCTGGCTTTGACGCTCTGCCAGGCCAGGCGGCCCCGCAGGAAGCTGATGGCGGGCTGGTCGAGTTGCGCGACGGGGACGGCTTCGAGGGCTGAATTTGCAAAGGGCAAGGCGCGGCGATCCAGGAGAGCGGTGGTGGCGGCGACCCCTTCCGCCAAATTCCCCTGGCTGAATTGCTCGATCGCTAGGGCGGTGAGGCGCTCGGTGGCCACGGCCTCCAGCTCGCGATCGCCCGTCTCGAGGCTCAGGGGCTCGGCCTGGGAGAGCAGGGCAGCGACGCGGGGCGGCAGAGCCTGCTGCACCGCCGGGGCTCGCAGCAGAGCAATCGTCAGGCCGGCGATCGCGCTCGTGCCCACCAGCATTCCCCAGAGCCACCAGCGGCGGCGGGGGGTAGCCGGCGAGGTAGGCGGTGAGACGTTGACAATCAAGGGCTGCTGGGGCGGGGCTACAGTTTCCACGACCTCGGGAGCCTCGGGAGCCTCGGACCTGGACTCGGCCGCGCCCGGCCGAAAATCGGCCAAGATGCTCTCCACCAGCTGCGCCTCGGCCTCCGTCTGACCGTTGATCGAGACCACCGCCGGCGCCGCCAGTTCTGGGCTAGGCTCTGAGCCGGTCCCCAGGCGGCGACTGGCTTCGGTGGCGTTGGCCAGGGCTGCGAGGGGCAGTTCGTCTGGGTCTTCTAGCGCCAACTCGGGCGCCTGGACCTCGGGGGCCCCCAAGTGCCCATCACAGTGGGGGTGCAGGTAGAGCACCGGCAGGGCCCAGTAAAGTTGCTGAGAGCCGTAGGCAGCGACCAGGCCCTGGCGAGCGCGGCTGAGGCTGAGGTCAATGGCATAGCCTTGATCGAGATTGCGGTAGAAGAGGCGAGCCAGGGTCAAGGCGACTTCATCGGGAATCCGCTCGGCCATCGCCAGCACTGCCGGTAAGCCTTGGCGCACCAGGGCCTGGGCCAAGCTACTTGCGCCCGGTGTGGCGCAGGCAGTGTCGGCACTGCGACAGGAGTTGAGAACGGCGAGCTGGATGCCGTTGTTAGCCAAGAGGCCGGCCAGATCCTCCCCCTGGAGGCGCTCGGTTAGGCCGCTGCTACGACTGACCAAGAGCAGTTCGCCCCCGGTTGGGTTGAGGGTGCTGTGGCCGGCGTAGTGAAAGACTTGGAAATTTCCTTGCTCCAGGGCCTGGGCAAGCTCTTCACAGCCCGGTTGGGCCAACAGGGTTAACTCGAGGGGGGGTAGTCCGAGATGAGCCCCCCGCGCCAGTTCCGCTTGCAGGTGGGCTGCCTCTTGGGAGAGGGCGAGGGCTTCTTGATCCTGGGGTGCGGCGATCGCCAGCAAAACCCGCACGGGCTCCCCCGGCGGACGGTGGCAGTCAATCAGCGGCCGCACCGCACCGTGGCGATAGCGGGAGAAGGCAATGTGGGTTCCCGTCGCCAAGGGGGCCTTGTCCACCTGCATGACTTCCCAGGGCAGGCGCGGCAGGCGATCGCCCCGCAGGCCCAGCCGCAAGCGCAGGACCTCCCGTTGGTGGTGGGCCACTCCCTGGGCCACGAGCCAGCTATCCCGCAGACTGCCCTGAAAGAGGGCATTGTAGAGTTCCCGGCCCAGGTCTACGAGGGTGAGGGCTGTCGTCTGGGTGCTGCCATTGCCCGCGTGGGGGTCTCCCAGCACCGCCGCCAACTCCTCCGGCCAACCGGCTCCGGCAGCCTGGAGTACGCTCAGCATCGGGTCCTCGAGGAGTTGCTGAGCCTGAGCCAGCCAGCGTTCGACTGGCCAGTGAACCTGTTCTTCCGCCAGGAGCGCTCCGGGAGGAACCCGCTCTGTCCTTACCAAATAGCGATCTTCCCCCAAGGGGGTCACGGAGAGGTGAAATTCTTGAACCATGATCGTTGGTAGTGGCTGGTTAATCCTAGGGGGGCGATCGCCAGCACAGAGTTAAGGGGAGCCTATGAGCGATGACCCTAGGGCGGGCGGGTAAGTTTCACCCCCCGCCCGGTGCTGCTGTCGCAATTTCCACACCTCCTCACACCCAATCGCCCTATTCGCGCGGCTCAAGGTCTAGTCGGGATACTTTACCCCGCCCGTTGGTTGAGCCGCAAGGGAGGCGCGACCACCCCGG
The DNA here is from genome assembly GCA_964397305.1 of uncultured bacterium. Lineage (GTDB taxonomy): Bacteria > Cyanobacteriota > Cyanobacteriia > Cyanobacteriales > Spirulinaceae > JAAUTY01. Next base: position 195 of record CAYNIP010000082.1, on the reverse strand, counting down.
CCGCAGGGGTGGACGAAAGTTTACGCGGGATGTTGGTGATCATTAGCTAAACCCTCACCCCAACCGCTAAACCCTCACCCCAACCCCTCTCCCAAGTTGGGAGAGGGGCTTCTAACTCCCCTTCTCCCAGCTTTGGGAGAAGGGGCCGGGGGATGAGGGCCCGGTAACGCTGAAGCGGGCGACCCTCTGCTCCTT
>CAYNIP010000081.1:0-13717 GCA_964397305.1 uncultured bacterium | reverse complement strand
TTTTGCTTCTCTTTGTCTGTATCTCTTTATACCATTCTGTATGCGTTTACCCTGGGCTCAAACAGGGCGGTGATGTCTTGCCAGAGGTCATCCCATTCGTCTTTGCCCCAGGAGTAGTCGCGCTGGAAGGGGGGCACATGGTAGGTGAGCCCATTGCCAAGAAGTTGGCGAAAGGTGGCGTTGGTAGTGTTGAAGTTGAGGGTGGCCATCACCAGATTTCCTATGCAGCAATTCTCAGGTTGGATTTGGCTCTCCAGGATTCACGGTGATTTTGGGTAGCATAGCAACCCTTTCCTCGGTCGGGGTTTGGTCCCCAAACCCTCAGCAGCTCCAGGCTTGGAGATCCAGCCTCTAGGCGATCGCCCTGTCATTTCCACCCTAGATCCTGGAGAACCGTTTTTAGCCTCATGGTTCACCGGAGCTGCGAGAATTGTCCTCATACGGAGGTAGTGCCCAAGCTTGGTCATGATGCTTGGCTGAACCCTTGCGATCATCAGGCTTTCTGTCGCGTTGGTCATTACGACTGAAGCACGACCCATACTGAGAACTGCTGTTTCCTAGGGGGTCAGACTTGACAGGGTGCATCTCACTTTGGAGACTCTCCTTCGCCCTACTGGGGAAAAGGGGCCGGGGGATGAGGGGGCAAACTTGCCTAACTGAGATGAACCCGCTTCTAGAGAGTTATTAAGCAGAGGACTCTCTAGCAAACCAAGGGTTTCTTGCCTCTCAATACCAACAAGTACAGCACAGTAGCGACTTTGCCCTTTAATAATCGCAGTCTCATCAATTCCTAAGTACTTAATCCCCTGGGGCCTGAACAGGGGCCAACAACTCCCCAGCCCTAGAGGGTTGCCCGCCCAAGCTGGAACGACTGGAGCGGCTTACCGCCAAGGCCAAGGACGACAAGCCTTGGGGTCCCGCTGCCGCTTTAGGTTGAGGGCTGAGCCCCTCACCTAGGCGAGTAACGCTAGCAGCGCTGCTAATAGTTGTCGTCATACTCCGGTTCCTTCGCCCGTTCCGGAATATTGACTCGGGCCGGACGATAGGGGTCGGGTTCACTGTCGCTCCAGACATCTTCCTCTACATCGTCATAGACCCGCTCATCGTAGGCGCGCGGGCGGGGCGGCGGGGTCTCGCGGCGGGCGGGCTCACTCCAGTTATCGGCTTCGTAGGGAGGTTCTTCGGTGTAGTCCGGGTAGCGCACCGCTTCGGCTTGGCGGCGGGGGAGGGAGCGGGGCGGGCGCTGTTCCCACTCGTCCTCACTCCAAGCGGGCTCGTAGGCTGGCTCCCGTTCGACCCGAGCCACGGGACGGGGATCGACCGGGATGCCGGTTCCCAGTTGGTTTTCGGGCTTCGCGGTCGGGGTGTAGTAGGGATCTTCAGCATCCCGCTCCCAAGGGGGGCGACCGATACCGAGGCGCTCGAGCATCCCGACGGTGAGTTGTACCAAGTGTTCTTCAGAGCCTTCAAAGACAATGATGCGGTTCGGACCGCTGCTCACAATGTCTTCTACGGGCAGTTCATAGGTGCTAATGGCCTGGTCAGGGATTTGGGGAATCCCGATGGAGGCGATGACCAGGGAAGCGAGGCGGCCATCTTCGAGATTGAACTGAAAGTCGCGAACCCGGCCCAGCATCTCGCCATCTTCGGTGATCACTTCGCAGTTGATCAACTTGCTGAAGAGTTCGGCGTCAATCTCTTCGATCACATCTTCATTGGGAACGAGGATGACATCGCCGCTCTTTTCGATGCGGTCAAGGTACATATAGCGCGGTTCGCCGGTCATCGACAGGATGTTATCGCGCAGGCCCAGGGCGACGACTTCGCGGCGGTCGATATCTACCAGGAGGGTCTTGACGACGCCCAATTGCCTGGCTGTATCGTTGGCAATCACCTTGGTATTGATCAGCTCAGAGCGAAGGCGAAGGGTATCAGTTGTCATTGTGTCCTGCGATGGAAGCTCTCATAAATTCAAAGACAGCAGGCCTTGGGCATTGCTCACCAGCGACAAGGCTTCATACTCTAGTCTAGCGAGCGTTGTCGGATCTTAAAACGTTCTCAAAGCTTCAGGCCCAGGACCTGCGTGTGCGCGCCGCGCGCCTGGGTCACGCCAATGGTGCGTTGGGCGGACTCGATCATCGGCCGGCGCAAACTAACAACGATGAATTGGGCCTGCTCAGCCTGTCTTTTGATCATTTTAGCCAATCGCTCGACATTTGCCCCGTCGAGGAACATATCGACTTCATCGAAGGCATAGAAGGGAGAGGGACGGTAGCGCTGGAGGGCGAAGATGAAGCTGAGGGCGGTGAGGGACTTCTCGCCGCCGGACATGGAGCTGAGGCGCTGGACGGGTTTACCTTTGGGGTGGGCGATGAGGTTGAGGCCGCCGGCAAAGGGATCGCTGGGGTTGTCTAGATCGAGGTGGCCGTCCCCTTGGGAGAGGGTGGCAAAGATGCTCTGGAAGTTTTCGTTGACCGCGTTGAAGGCTTCGCTAAAGGCGTGGCAGCGTAGGGTGGTGAAGTTTTCGATCCGCAACAACAGCTCTGTGCGCTCGGCTGCTAGGGTGGCGAGTTTTTCCGTGAGTTCCTCGAGGCGGGCTTGGGTTTGGGCGTGCTCTTCCAGGGCGAGCATATTCACGGGTTCCATGGCTTCGAGGCGGCGTTGGGCGTTGCGGAGTTCGCGCTGCAATTGTTCGAGCTGGGCGCTGTAGGTCTCGAAGGTGACGGCTTCGCCAGCGTCGCTGTCGGGGCTCACCAGTTGCGGGATGTCGGGGAGGGGATCGGGGAGGTCGGCCTGCCGCTCGCGTAACTGGTTCGCTAGCTCGACGGTCTGCTGCTGGCGCTCGGTTTGGGTGGAGAGCAGTTTTTGGCGTTGCCAACTGAGTTTTTGCTGGCGATCGCGGTGCTGGTTGAGCTGAGTTTCGGCCTGGTCGCGCTGCACTTTGGCGGCGCCCAATTGGGCCGAAAGTTGGGCCAATTGGGCTTCGGTGGCGGTGATTTGCTGGGCGATCGCCCCCAGGGCCTGCTCGCATTCGGTGAGTTGCTGGGCGGCGGCGGCTAGGTGGGCTTGCTCGGTCTGGCGCTGGGTTTGGGCGGCGTCCCGTTTGTCTTGTAAACGCAGGCCTTGGTTTTCCAGGTCCAGCCGTTGAGTTTCGGCCTGGTGGAGGGCCTGGTTGTGGGTTTGCAAGGCGGCTTCGCCCTCACGGACCTGGGCTTGGAGGGCTTGCCATTCGCTGGAGGCCTGGGAGGTTTCCAGGTCCTGGAGGCGGGCTTGGGCGGCTTGGAGTTCGGCTTCGCGGTGGGGGATGTCCTGCTCAAGCTGGGCGAGGCGATCGCCCGCGATCGCCAGTTCCTCCCGGTGGCGGGCGATCTGGGCCTGGAGGCTGGCTTGTTGCTGGGCGAGGCGATCGCGCTCCGAGAACAACTGCTGCTGGCGCAACTGCTGTTCCCGGTGCTGTTGGCGGACTTGGGTTAATTGCTGGCTGGCGGTCTGGTGCTGAAAGTCGCTGTGGCTCAGTTTTTGCTCACAGCGGCTCAGGATAGCCTCGAGGTCGGCGAGGCGTTGGCGCAGGTCGCGCAGCTCTTGGGGTTCGGTCGTGCGCGTGCCGCTGAAGCGCAGGGTCGAGCGTTGGGTCTGAGCGCCACCGGTCATGGCCCCACTGGCTTCGAGGAGTTCCCCCGCGAGGGTGACGATGCGAGCCCGACCGAGGAAGGGGCGGGCGGCCGCGAGGGTTTCAAAGACGACAGTGTGGCCAAAGACGTAGGCAAAAATGGCGTCGTAGCGGGGCTCGTAGGTGATCAGGGCTAGGGCGAGGTCGATGAAGCCGGGGGCTTGGGCAAGAGAGCCGAGGGCGGGGGCGCGCGGGGCGCGGATCTTGTTCAGGGGTAAAAAGGTGGCGCGGCCGGCTCGCTCGCGCTTCAGCAGTTCGATACCAGCGGCGGCAACGCCATCATCTTCGACGACGATGTTGCCGAGGCGGCCGCCGGCAGCGGTTTCGAGGGCGAGTTGGTAGCGGGGTTCCACTTGCCCCAGGTGGACGACCAAGCCACAGAGGCCCGGCAGGCCGGAGCTGAGAATGGCCTGGCTGGCGTAGGTTCCCTGGGCTTCTTGGCTGGCTTGCTGGCGGGCCTCGAGTTTGTCGAGGCGGCGTTGCTTGTCGCGCTGCTCGTTGAGGAGGCGCTGCTGGGTTTCGAGGGCGACGGTTTTGGCTTGGGCGGCGGTGCTGACTTGGTGGGCGAGGGCTTGGACTTGGGCCTCGAGGTCTTCCAGGTTAAGGGCCGCGAGTTCGGCCTGGTTGATCGCCAGTTCTTGCTCGCAGGCGGCGAGCTGCTGCTGCTGCTCCCCGAGGGTCTGCTCGAGTTGGCGGTGGCGCTCCTGGAGTTGGGCTTGCTCGGTGCGTTGGGGGTTGAGGGCGATTTGCAGGGTGTTGACCTGCTTGGAGAGAGCGGTCTGCTGCTGTTGCCAGGCTTCGGAGGCGGCGGCGATGGCGTTGGCTTGCTGGCGGAGGTCCTCGAGGCGGGCTTGGGCGCGATCGCGGGCCGCCGTGAGGGCTGGGATCACCTCGTTGTCTAACCGGGCTTGGTCCTGGCGGCGCTGCTGGAGGTCGGTCGTGTAGCGTTGGAGGTCGCGTTCGCTCTGGGCGATCGCCTGCTGGTGTCGGTGCTGTTGGGCCTGGAGGTCAGCGCGGCGTTGGGTCAGTTGCTCTTGCTGGGCCTTGTGGGTGGCGAGTTCGGCGGCGACGGCGAGCTGTTCATCTTCGCCGAGGGCCTTGACGCGGCGGTTGAGGTCGGCGAGCTGGGCACTGCCCTGGTCGATCGCGTGGGTGAGGGCCGCCAGTTTTTGCTCGAGCCGTTCCCCTTCGGCGGTGTCAGCGGCGATTTGGGCTTGCAATTCCTGGTGCTGCTGCTGGAGCGATCGCCAGATTAAGACGGTTTCCCAGCCTTGCTTTTCTTGAATTTGGGCCTTGAGTTTTTGGTACTTCTCGGCTTTGATCCGGTCGGCCGCCAGTTTCTCGAGGGAGCGCTGCAATTCCTGTTGGATAATCTCGCAGCGCTCTTCGCGCTCCCGCACCTCAGCCAAAGTTTCCCGGACCTGATTGATTTTGCGATCAAACTCGGCCACACCAGCGAGTTCGTCAATAATTTCGCGGCGCTCCCGGGCGTTCATCGTAATGATCCGGGTGACATCCCCCTGGAGCACAACGTTGTAGCCCTCGGGGTAGATGCGGAGGCGGCTCAGTTGCTCATGCAGGTCGCTGGCCGTGCAAGGTTCGCCGTTCATCAGGTAGGTGGAGGCATAGTTCCCCCCTTTGGTCACCCGCAGGCGGCGGGTCACGGTCCAGTCGTGGGTGTGTTTGCCGTTGCCGTTGCCGTTGCCGTTGGTAACGGTGGCGACGGGGAGCTCCTCAAGGGATGCGTTGGAGGGCGGGTCTAGATCCTGGGTCGTGGCGGCGGTGTCCCGCAGCAGGGTCTCGGCGTCGCTCAGCTCGGCGGCGTCGCTGAGATCGAAGGTGACAGAGACGCTGACTTCGACAGCACTCCGCTGGCTGGCGTACTTGTGGTTCACGAGGTCGGGGAGGCGCTCGGCGCGCATTCCTTTGGATGTCGCGAGGCCGAGGGCGAAGAGGAGAGCGTCGAGAATGTTCGATTTCCCTGACCCGTTGGGGCCAGAGATCGTCGTAAATCCAGGTAGCAGGGGAATTTTGACCGTGCCACCGAAGGACTTAAAATGAGAGAGTTCGACACTCTTAATGTGAACCATAGGCGCAGGGGCGATCGCCTGACGCAAATCGTACAGGCGTATTGCTTGAGTTTAGCAATCGGCTCGACGGCTGGCACGGGTTTTGAGCGGTGCAGGCTGGCAAGGCTCTGGGAAATTGCAGGCGGGAGCGGGGGCGGCGATCGCCGGCGACTCCTCCACATCTAGTGTCTTTATAGCGTAAATTTTCCCAAAAGGCACTACCTAGCTCGGAGGTCGCGCCTTGGGATTGGGGGCAGGGCTCAGGGCAGTCGTGCTGGCGATGACAGCAATCGTAGGCAAAATGGTATGAAACTTTACTCGCAATGGCTATTCCCGCGTCTGGTCGATTGGGGAATGCAGGGAGACTACTTCCACCGTCAACGGCAGTGGGTGCTAGCACAGCCCCAGGGGCACGTCCTCGAGATTGGGTTTGGGACGGGGCTGAATCTACCATTCTATGGCGCGGCCGTGACCCATTTGACCGCCATTGACCCTAATCCCGGTATGGGCCGCTTGGCCCAGGCGCGGGTGGCCCGGGCGGCCTTCCCCGTCGCAGTCCAGCAGGCGGGGGCGGAGGCCTTGCCCTACCCCGAGGCCGTGTTTGACTGGGCGGTGAGTACTTGGACGCTGTGCAGTGTGCCGGAGGTTTTGGGGGCGCTGCGGGAGGTGTGGCGGGTGCTGAAGCCGGGGGGACAGTTTGCGTTTGTGGAGCATGGCTTGAGTGAGGAGCCGGCGGTGCAGCGCTGGCAGCACCGTTTGACGCCCTTGCAGCAAGTGGTGGGGGATGGGTGTCGGCTGAATCGGGATTTTAGTCAGTTGCTGCCAGCGGCAGGGTTCCGGCTGTCGGTATTGGAGCGGTTCTATGCGGCAGCGGAACCGAAAATCCTGGGCTATACGTATCGAGGTCTGGCGGTTAAGGGGTAAATTGAGCTGTATTGGGGCTTCATTGGCGATTCTCTCCAGGACGCTACGCGAACGTGCATGGCAAAGCTAACACCAACGCAGCGCTACTACTACTATTTGGCAGCGGCCGAGCGGACGGGTATCCACGCACCGATTTTGGCGGCCCTCTATGGGGCCCATCAGGGGCCGGAGCTGTCCGATGGCGAAGGGGGTTTGGGACTGCGGCCCACAGCCGAGGTGACGGCGGCCCAGTTGGACACCTTTGCGGCCCAGGTGCAGTATGCGGCGAACACGGTGCGGGCCCTCACGGACAATCTGATTGAGCAGGGCTGGGGCGGGAGTGATCTCTGGGATACGGAGCGCGATCGCTACGCGGACAATTTCCTCAAGCTGCTGGCCGATGGCTATGAACCGGCGGCGGCGGACCAGGCCGCTGGGGGGCTGGCGGCGAGCGATCGCGAGCAACTGCGGCAGGCCTATGAGCAGGAACTAACGGTCCGGCAGGAGTCGGCCTTGGCCCCCCAGAGCCTCCTGCGGCTGGACGGGAATTTGCTGGTGCTGATCGAGCGGCTGCCGGAGTTTTACTTGGGCTTGGCCCATCAGCGCGAGGCCTTGCTGGAGCTGGTGCGGCTGTGGCGGCGGCTGGATACGCGGGAGGCGGCGATCGCCTCCCTGGCGGAGGAGGCGGGGGCCGGGACATTGACCGAGGAGGCCCTGGATCGCCAATTGGTGCAGTTTGCCAGCCGCATCTCGCCCCACTATGCGGGCTACCCCCACCAGCGGGAGGCCTTGATTCGCTTGGTGCAGCTCTGGCGGGAGCTGGATATGCGGGAGGCGGCGATCGCCTCCCTGGAGGCCGACTCCTCCCCCGATCCAGGCCTGAAGCTCCTCGATCCAGTCTTGATGGCCTTTGTCCAGCGGATTCCGAACTTTTATGAAGGGAAGGGAACCCAGCGCAATGCGTTGACGGAGGCCTTTCGGCTCTGGCGCAATCTAGACTCCCGGCGCACCGCGATCACCCAGTTAGGGCTTGATCCCGCTCAGCTAGCGGCGGGGAGCGGCGATCGCGAGGTCGTGCAGCGGCTCGCGGCCCAGCTTGACCGCGAGCTGCTCAGCTTCATTCGCCGCATTCCCGGAGCCTTTAGCGAGATTGACCACCAGCGGGAGGCTCTGATTCGCCTGGTGCAGCTTTGGCGGGAGTTACGCACGCGGGAGCAAGCCCTCGAATCCCTTCGCGCGGACCTGAAGCGCTTCGAGGAGCAGCGGCAAAATCCCCGGCCCCTGCCCGCGACCCCGCCGAAGCGGCCTGAGCGCTGGACGCCCCGGAATATCCAACTGGCCGCCCCGATCATCCCAAACGGGAACTTTACTTGGGCTGAGGCGACCCAAGGAGGTACGCGGATGCCGCTCAACCAAGACACCGTGGAGGCAATCGTGCGGATTGCCACCCTCGCTCAGCGGGCCCGCAACCAGATTGGACAGCCCTTTATCGTCACGAGTTGGTATCGCCCGCCCCATATTAATCGAGCTGTAGGCGGAGTCGTGAACAGCCGCCATATCGTCGGCGACGCGATCGATTTTGTCTGCGAGAACCTCAGTGGCAACCAGATCTACTGGGCCCTTGACCCCTGGTGGCCGGGGGGCCTCGGCCGCTATCGCAGCTTTCCTAACCTCTGCCACATTGATGCCCGCAGCTACCGGGCTCGCTGGCGGAATTAGGGAGATCTGAGGGGGATGGGGGGCCTGCAACTGATAGTAATTTCTAATCGGGGGCGATCGCCCCGGGGATTTGTCGCCAGCGAGGATATGCCTCTCGGAGAGTTTGACTTATACTGTTGCTCATGCCAGTCTCTGGCTCTCTGTCTATTTTGCTAAACCCAGTAGAGATACAATGCTGACAACTGCAACGATCAAGCAACTCTGCGGTCTAGCTGGTGTGGTGAGTGTCGGTTTTGCGCTTTCCGCCCCCGCTGCCCTAGCTGAAACCCGTCCTGAGGCCGCTGGCGCTGAGCAAGCCCCTCTGCTCGCTCAAGTCGAGCTAGCCTTCTCGGGCAACGAGGACTGCCCCAGCCCGGCTAACCGCCCCGATCGCACCGATGGCTATGCTCCTGGCAACTACGAAGTTGAGTTTGATCGCACCCCCGACCAAGACTACAACCTCGAATGCTGGAACCTACGTCGTCGCGGTCATATCTGCGTCAACAACCCCAATCCTAGTTGCAGCAATCCCCTGCACTATGGTCAAGTTTGGGGCACGCGGTACACCTCGCCCGTAGAAGGTCTGGTGGATCAATATTGGTCTGAAATTGGTACGTCGGCTCCGACACCCACCCTGCCGCCGCCGGCTGCTGTGCCGCCGCCGCCCGCTCCGGTTCCGGGCCTGTGGTAAGGAAAATCGGCTTTTCTTAAGCAGAATTCCTGGCTTGCTTGAGGGGGGATGCAGTGTTTGCTGCGTCCCCTCGTTGTTTTGAGATCACCCACCAGATCAGTCCCCATTCCTCCAGCCACGCTCCCAGCCGTGGTTGCGGCCCGCAGGCTCGGCCCTGATGATAACAAGTTGGATACGATCGTCAGGTCAGCCAAGGGCCAACTCCAAGCGATGACCCCCCCGATCTACCTCGACTACCACGCCACGACCCCCACCGATCCCCGTGTGGCGGCCCGGGTTCTGGACGCGATGACCGCTGGCTTTGGCAACGCTAGTAGCGTGGATCACGCCATTGGCGATCGCGCCGCCACGGCCATCCAAACCGCCCGCCGGCAGATCGCCGCCTTGCTCCACTGCCGCCCCCGCGACCTCCTCTTTACGGCCGGGGCGACCGAAAGCCTCAACCTGGCGATCCAAGGCCGGGTGAATTACCTGGCCAGCCAAGGCAAAACAGCCCGCGTCGCCTGCACGGCAGTCGAGCACGAGGCAGTCCTCGCCACCTGCCGCGCCCTCGCCCACCAAGGTCGGATTCAACTCCAGGAAATCCCCGTGAATCGCCAGGCGCAGCTTGACCTGAAGGCCGTTGAAACCCTCTGCGCGGCGGGCCTCGACTTGCTCTGCGTCATGGCCGCCAACAATGAAGTGGGGACTCTGTACCCGGTGCGCGAGCTGGCAGCGATCGCCAACCGCTACGGCACGGCCTACCTGTGTGACGCCGCCCAGGCCCTCGGTAAAATTCCCCTGGACTTTCAGGGCTGGGGCATCGCGCTGCTGGCGGGCTCAGCCCACAAGCTGTACGGTCCTCAGGGCATTGGCCTCTTGGCGGTCCGCTCCGACCAAGGCCTCCAGCCCCTCTGCTACGGCGGTGGCCAGCAGCAGGGACTGCGACCCGGCACGCTCAATCTGCCCGGTATCGTCGGTTTTGGGGAGGCTTGCCGCTGGCGCTTGGCCGAAATGGCCCAGGATGAGGCGGAAATCGCTCGGCAGCGCGATCGCCTCCAAGCCCTCCTCCATGCCCGCATCCCCGGCCTGCAAGTCAACGGCGATCGCGATAACCGCTTGGCGGGCAACCTACACATCGCCATTCCCGGGATCCCGAACAGCGCCATCACCGCCCGCCTGCACCCGCAGCTCGCGATCGCCACGGGCTCCGCCTGCTCCTCCGGCGTTGAGCAGCCCTCCCATGTCCTGCGGGCCATGCAGCTACCCGAGGCAACCCTGGAAAGCGCGCTCCGCCTCGGCCTGGGCAAGTTCACCACCCCGGCTGACATCGACCGCGCGGCCGAGCTTCTAGTGGCCACCGTGGACCAGATTCGCCAACTGCTCGAGCCAGCACGGCCTTGACTGAGCCGGGGGTCCCGGTCCTGCCGCGGCGATGCCCAGGGCCTGGAGCCGCTTGGGGAAAGTTTGGGGAAAACTTGGGGAGTTTTCCACAGGCTGGGGATGGCGGGCCTTGCCCCTCACGGCGCTCCCCCCTCGGAACCACCGTGGTATGATAAACCGCATTAAGATTGGGCCGGTGGCTCTGTTTCCAGCCGGTCGTGCCTCCGACTCGCCGCGATCGCGTCGGGTCGGCCCTTGACAAGGCTTACGCCCGAGCAGCGTCGGTAGGATTGTAGACCCGTCAAGCTTTGCTGACATGACCCCAGATCGCCCCCGCCATTCCTCCCCTTCTGCGGCCGCCCGTCGTGATTCCGCCCCTCGTCCCGCCTATGGAGCCGGCCTGCACAATGCCGCCCCGAGGACATCGACGACCCGGCTCCCCCCGTCGGCGGCCCAGAAACCGGCTCCAACCCAGCCTCGCTGGGTAAGAACCCCGGCTCCGGCTCGGCCCGCAGCCGCTCCAGACGCGGCCCCGGAGCAGGCGACGGCATCCCGGCCCTGGCTCCCTGGCTGGCGGACTTGGGCCGTTCTCATTGTCTTGGTCTCGGGCAGCTTGGGCTTCACGGCGACCGCCCTGTTGCTGAAGTTACCGGCCGTGCCGAATTGTCCGGCGATTTTCTGGCCCACGGCGTCGGCTTCTATGCGCCTCTACTGTGCTCAACTGGCGGCGAATAAGCGCACGGAGGCGGATCTGCTCGAGGCGATCGCCCTCGTCAGTGGCCTCCCGGACGACCACCCGCTCCGTGGTGATATTGACCGTCACTTGGAAGAGTGGATTGATCAGTTGCTGGTCATTGGCGAAGAGCATTTCCAAGACGGCGACCTCGCCGCGGCGATCGCCCTCGCCAACAAGGTCAGTAGCAAAGTGAGCGACCCGGCCCTGGTCGCGGAGCGCATTCAGAACTGGCAAGCGGTTTGGCAAGAGGGAGAAGCGCTCGAAGCCCAAGCCCGCCGTGAAATGCAGGACTCTCGCTGGGGGGTGGCCTTCCAAACAGCCGCCCGGCTGACGAAGCTGAACAACCGCTACTGGGCCACGACTCGCTACGACTCCCTCTACGCGCAGATCAACCTCGCCCGGGAGGAGAGTCGCAAGCTGGATGCGGCCTTTGTCGCCCTGGAGCGCGGCGGCCTGGACAACCTGCTGGAGGCCATCGAACTCGCCCAGACCATTCCCGTGGAGAGCACGGCTCGCGGGGAGGCGCAAACGCTGATCCGAGAGGCGGGCGATCGCCTCCTGGCCTTAGCCCGGCGTGAACTCGACGCTGGCAATTGGCAGGCAGTGGCCAATATCGCCAGCCGGATGCCCAGAGTCTTGAACATGGAGGACCAGGCCGCTGACCTCGGCGCCCTAGCGAAGGCGGGCCTGAGTGCGCGCCTTGGTACAACCACTAGTTTTGAAGACGCGATCGCCGAGGCCCAGCGCCTCGGCCCCGGCCGTCCTCTGTTTGAAACGGCCCAGGGCCTGATCGCCCGCTGGCAGTTGGCCCGAGAGGCGGCGGCTGTTCTGGAGCGGGCCGACGCTCTCGCGAGCTATGGCGATGTCAGCAGCCTGACGGCGGCGATCGCCCAGGCCCAGGCGGTCACCCCGAGCAATCCCCGCTATGCCGATGCCCAAGCGAAGATTGCCGATTGGCAGGGCCGCATTCAAATGTTACAGGATCGGCCGTTCCTGGAGCGGGCTGTGGAGCTGGCCCAGGCTGGGGGCAGCGCGGCCTGGCGGCAGGCCGTGGATCAAGCCAGCGCCATTGAGTCGGGCAGTCCTCTGTACAATGAGGCCCAGGACCGAATCCGCGAGTGGAGAAGCGACATCCAAGCCGACGAGGATCGCGATCGCCTCGCCCGGGCCGATGCCTTGGCCGACGCCGGCAACCTGAGCCAAGCCCTCGCCACGGTCCAGCAGATCAGCAGCACCAGCCCCCTGGCAGCGGAAGCCCAGAACCGCATTGAACGCTGGCAGGGTCAAGTCACGGCGGAGCAAACCCTGCAACGGGCCTACCAAATCGCCAGTACTGGCAGTGCGGAAGGGATTAGCCAAGCTATCGGCCTCGCGCAGCAGGTTCCCAGTACTTCGTCTCTGAGCGCCCAGGCTAGCCAAGCGGTCGAGCGCTGGAGCGAGCAATTGCTGGTCCTAGCCCAGCGCCGCGCTACGGTCAATCTGCGAGAGGCGGTGGCGATCGCCCGGCGTATTCCCAGCACGACGGTCGTTTACCGCACGGCCCGCCTCCAGATTGAGATGTGGGAACGGACTCTCGCCGGGTCGCTTTAGGCGAGAACTGCGGTGAGGCTCACGCTGGATCGCTACGCTCACTTGGATTCGCCCCTACACCGCTGGGAGCCGCGCGCGAAGATCGTCGCCCTGATGGGCTTGATCTTCGCCTTTGCCACCGTGCAGCAGTGGCAACTGCTACCAGTCATGGCGGCGATCGCCCTCAGCCTCCTCCGCCTCTCCCGCCTGCCACTTCCTTTCGTCCTCAGCCGCCTCCGCTATCCCGGCCTGGTGATCGCGGCCCTGGTCGCTCTACTGCCCTTCACGGCCGGGGATACGGTGCTCTGGCAGTGGGGTGCCCTGACCCTGCGCCAAGAAGGCCTGGGGGCGGTGGTGCTGATCCTCACGCGCCTACTCAGCATCCTCACCGTCAGCCTCGTCCTCTTTGGCACGGCTCCCCTGCCAACTCTGCTCAAAGCCCTGCGGGACCTGGGTTTACCCGCCCTCTTGGTGGATATGGCCCTGCTCACCTACCGCTACTTAGATGACCTAGGCGCAACGATGCAGCAAATGCAGCGAGCCATGATCCTGCGGGGCTTTCGCGGCCTTGGCCTCGCCTCGGCCACCGGAACGACTCGCCTCAATCGGCGCACCCTAGAACGGCTTGCGGCCCTGGCGGGCAGTCTGCTCGTCCGCAGCTATGGGCGATCGCAACAGGTCTACCAAGCCATGCGCCTTCGGGGCTATGGCTACAGCTCGGGGACTCCCAGGCCCGCTGAGCGCGGGCAGCACCGCCGCAGTTGGCAGGCCAGCGGCGGGGTGCTGGCGATCGCCCTCAGCCTTGTCGTCGCTGAGGCCTGGCTGGCTCGCTCCCGTTGAAAGGAGGGCGCAAAAAGTTAGCGAGCGCATCCGCCCGCAACCCAATCGACAATGGCCGCTGTCCGTCAGCGACCTAAGCGCGCCAGTCGTTTACAGGTGGCCTCGATACTGGCCAAGCTGCCGGGATTGATCAGGCCAAAATAGTCAAAGGTATGGACGGCCTCGGTTTTGGTCGCGGC
>CAYNIP010000080.1:0-13798 GCA_964397305.1 uncultured bacterium | reverse complement strand
ATTTTACGCGGGATGTTGGTACTCCTTACGCTAAACCCTCACCCCAACCCCTCTCCCAAGTTGGGCGAGGGGCTTCTAACTCCCCTTCTCCCAGCTTTGGGAGAAGGGGCCGGGGGACGAGGGCCTGGTAACGCTGTTCGCGCTAGCGTCGCGTAGCGATAGAGGGCTACACCCTGATCCTGGAACCAGCGCTCAAAACTCAGGGGAGCCGCGCTTTTTTTCGTCCACCCTCCAGTGCTTGCGGGGCACGAGACCGTGGTATTATGTAGCCGATTTTTTCCGAGAGAATACTGCTCCCCCCTACCCTACCCCATTGAACGACCAACCGCCATGCCGGTGACTGATCGCCCGATGGGCTGCGTCCTGATTACCTTCAACACCCAGGATGAGTTTTTGCTGGTGCTGCGGGATGATAAGCCTACGATTCCGTTTCCGAATACCTGGAATCTGCTTGGCGGCTTCCTAGAAGCGGGGGAAACCCCCGTCGCTGGCCTCCAGCGCGAGATCGAGGAAGAGATTGGGGTGACACTCTCCCCCCCGCATTTTTTCCGCCGCTATGACTGGGAAGACTGTATCGAGTATTTCTTCTGGCAACGCTTAGACTTGGACTTGTCGCAAATCCAGCTCACCGAAGGACAGCGGCTCTACTATTTCTCGCGGGCGGAGGTGAGCCGTCTGAGCTTGGCCTTTCGTTGCAACCAGGTGTTGCAGGACTTCTGGGCGGCCTATCCCCCGGTGCCGGAGTAGGACTGGGCAAGGGTCTGGCCTGGGGAGAGTCCTCCGGAATCCTGGTTTCAGACGCGCGATTCCAGCCCTCACTTCAAACCCTTCTCCCTAGGGGGAAGCGGGCTAGAAGCTGGGCAGCCCGACTTGCCAGGGTGTACCCGTAGCTCACGCGACGAGCAGGAATTGAGCGATTTTTTTGAAGACGGCCGCGAGGGGATCGTCCGGGTAAGTGAGGCTAAAGATGCCTTTACTGGCGAAGATCATCATCGCATCCGAGTGGGGCAGCACCCCGGCCACGGGAGCTTGGTAGAGGGCTTCGACCCGCTGCTTCAGCTCCGCTGGCGCAAAGCTGGCCGGGGCCTTGTTGATCACGGTGAGCAATTGAGGGACTTCCAGCCGCCGCGCCACATCAATGGTCACGGCCGTGCCCTGAAAGTCTTGCTGGTCGGGGCGCAGGATCAGGATCAGGGTGTCGGAAATCGCGATCGAGAGTAAGGTCTCCTCATTGAGGCCGGGGTGGGTGTCGATGAAGAGGTAGTCGAGCTCGAGGGTCGCGATCAGGTACTGAAAGCCTTCGTTCAACAGGCCTACGTCGTAGCCTTCCCGGAGCACGCGGGCGATCTCGCTGGCGTTGACGCTGGAGGGAATGAGGAAAAGTTGACTGCGGCTCTGGGCCGTCTCTGGGAGGATTTTGGTGACATCATGGGCCGCGTCGGCGATCGCGCAGCGCCCCCAGAGGTAGTCATTGAGGCAGGGGCTGGGCAGCACTTGGTCAAAGCCAAACAGCACATGCACGCCGGGGGACTGAATATCAGTGTCCACGATCCCCACCCGCTGTCCCTGGCTGGCGATGAGGGCAGCCAGGTTGGCGGTGAGGTTGGACTTGCCCGTGCCGCCGCGATAGGAGTGAATCGAAACGATTTGAGTGACCATGCTCAGGGTTGTAGAGAGGCAGCAGGACCGCAACGCGATCGCTAGGCGCGTCGCCTTGCCCCCGGGGCGCGATTCCCTACAATTGAGAAGCACAATGGACGCGCTCTCAAATTATAGACGGAGATTTTATCAGCCATGCCCCGCTTGCCAAAGCTCCTCGCGCCCCTTTTTCTATCACTATTCCTGCTGCTGACGGCTTGCGCCGCCGCTCCCCCGTCAGACTTTGACCAGGCCCAGGCTGAGAGCACAGCCCGGGGAACAACCGCTGTGGTCAAAGAGGCGGTGCAGGGCAGCCGTTTCAACCGCTTTTTCCCCCAATCTCAAGGGGGCTATGACCTCGTGTACACCCAGGAGAAGCAAGGGTTTGCGGAAGCGAAGCTCAAGCAGGGGGGTCAGGATCTCGCAATGCTGGCGATCTCCGACATCAGCAGTACCCCCAGCGCCGCCGATAAATTTACCAGCAGCACTGAAGCGATCGCGGGCTATCCCCTGGCCCTCCAAGGCAATACGGCGACAGCTCTGCTAGTAGCCGAGCGCTTTCAGGTCAAGGTGCTGTCGCGATCGCCCGACTTCGGCCCGGAGGATCGCCTGGCTTGGCTGGCTCAGTTTGATCTCGACGGCCTCGCCAGCCTCGCTCCGTAGTTTCAGGCCCTGTCCCCAATCCCCTCAACCATGTAGGAGTTGCCATGAGCAAGCCCATCTTCAAACGGGTGGACGAACTGCCCCAGAACAATCTCACCGTCCAGTCCCTGCGCGCCCTCGATAGCTTTTTGCCCGGCCGCTGGGAAAATTTGACCGGCTTCAAAACAACGATCCGCCGGGTGACGGGGGAAACGGACGAAGGCCTAATTCAGCAGATTGGCGATCGCGCCGTCTGGCTCTACAACGACAAGTCCCAGGGCTACCAGCGAGCCATGGGGCTCTATGAAACCGTGGATCGCACCGATAGCGCCCTGGGAGCCGCTGCCCTCGCGAACAAGGTAGGGGAAAAAATCTCCTTTCTCGGATTCCTCAGCAACATCACCCCCAAGGCCGAGAAGGCCCAGACGATCGATCTCTGCTTGAAGTTGGTCGTGGAGTTGGTGGCCTTTTGCCAGATCAATGGTATCCCCGGCGACAGCATCGGCGACTTCGTGAAATCGCTCACGGACTACAGTGGCGAGTCCCTGATGCGGATGACCGCCCTAATCTGCTTTGATGCCCTGATCCCCCTAGGGCCCAACTACTTGCAGCAGGCGGCCGAGACCCTGAATAAACTGGGTCCCTCGGAGCTGGAGAGCAACCAGACCTACAGCGCGGTTAAGGAGTCCCTCCCCGGCAAGAACGCGGGGGCGAAACTGGACTTCATCGGCCAGAGCTTTGAATCTGTGAAGGGCTGGATGGGTCGCTACACCACCCAGCAGGGGATCACGCTCCCGAAAGTGACCAAGAGCCTGAGTCAGTTCATCGACCTGACGGAAGACAAGCTCGACTATGCCGCCGCTTTCCTCGACATCAGCACCAACTACTACGAGCACACCGGCACGCAAACCCTGGCTCGGCGCTTGATCGAGCGAGCCGTGGCGGAGATTTGAGCCCCCCGGAGCGCCGATGAACCTCAAACGCTGGATTGCGCGTCGCGAGGCGGACTGGCAGCATTTCAACCGCCTGTTGCAGCAGGCCGAGCGCCGGGGAATCGCCACCCTTTCCGCCCAGCAACTGCGGGACTTGGCCGGCCTGTACCGCTCGGTCTCCGGGGACTTGGCCCGGGCCCGCACCCAGGGCCTTGGCCAAGGCCTCACGGCCGACTTGCAACAACTGGTCACGCGAGGCTACCACCAGATTTACCAAGGGGCCCGTCGCCAGGAGTGGCAGGCGGTGGGGCGCTTCCTGAGCCAGGGATTTCCCCAGATCCTGCGCCAGACTTGGCCCTTCACAGGGGCGGCCACGGCCCTCTTTGGGGGGGCGCTGCTGGCGGGGGGGTGGTTGGCCTGGCGTGATCCCGTGTTCCTGGAGCTGATGCTGCCCCAGTGGCTGATTGAGCAGGTGCGCGATCGCCAAGAACTCTGGTTTGGCTCCATTGTCGGGGTTGAGCCCCTCGCTTCAACCAACATCGCGATCAACAATCTCCAAGTGGCGGCCGGGGCCCTGGCAGGGGGCATCACCGGCGGCCTCTACACCATCTACATCCTGCTACTCAATGGACTCCTGCTCGGCGTCGTGGCAGTCCTCGTGGCCCAGCAGGGGCTCGCCTATCCCTTTTGGGCCTTCGTCTTCCCCCACGGCGCCCTGGAACTGCCCGCGATCTTCCTGGCCGGAGGAGCGGGCCTACTGATCGCCCGCGCCTTGGTCTGCCCCGGACGCTATCGCCGCGCCGAAGCCCTGAAGCTGTATGGTGGTCAGGCCGTGCAACTGATGTTTGGTGTCACCGGGTTACTGGCGATCGCCGGCGCGATCGAGGGATTCGTGTCCCCCAACCCGGCGATTCCCGAGGCCCTTAAGTATGGAATCGGAACCGTGCTCTTGGCCCTCCTGCTCCTCTACAGCCTTAGCCCCTCTCCCCCCGCAACCCTGCTTCAGCAGGAACGAGCCCATGACTCCCTATGACTGGATCGTAGTCGGTGGCGGCATCACGGGCGCAGCCCTAACCTACGAACTGGCCAAGCAAGGCCTGAACGTATTGCTGCTGGAGCGCGACCCCGACGGCCCCGCCGCCACCCGCTACAGTTACGGCGGCCTAGCCTACTGGGCCGGGACGACCCCCCTAACCCAACAACTGGGGGCCGAGGGCCTGGCCATCTATCGCCAGTTGGCCGCTGAGCTGGAGGCAGAGACCGAGTTTCGGGAGCTGGATCTGCTGTTGACCGTGGCGCCGACGGCCGACCCCGTGGCCGTAGCAGCCACCTATCAGGGCTACGCTATCACCCCTACGGTGCTGGATCAGGCCCAGGCCTGCGACCGCGAGCCCCAGTTGAACCCGGCCGCCCTCTCGGGAGCCCTGCGACTGCCCCACGCGCATATCCACCCCCAGAAGGTAGCGGCGGCCTACCGAGCCGCCAGCCAACGCCTCGGAGCCGCCTACCAGCCCCAGGCCGTCTTCGGATTTTTGCAAGCTGGGGAACGGGTGGTTGGGGTGCAGACGGCCCAGGACTCCTACCGGGCGGCGCAGGTGGCCCTCTGTGCCGGGGGCTGGAGCCGCTCCCTGCTGCAAGCGGCTGGCCTGTCCTGGCCCCTATACTTCACCCAGGCGGAAATCTTAGCGGTGCCGCCCGTCCCCTGGCAACTCCAAGCGCTGATCATGCCGGCCCAGCTCCAGCGCTTTGGCCTCGAGCGGCGGGCGGCGGCGCAACACCAGGCTTGGGAGCACCCCGGCCAGGAAGCCGCTCCCGCCATTCTCGATGTCGGGGCAATCCAATTTCGGGATCGGAGTCTTTACCTGGGCCAGATCAGTGGTGTGGTGACAGATCCGGAGGCTCCGGGGGATGCAGCCCAGGGGACAGACCGCCTCCGCGCCGCCGCAACTCATCTATTACCAGCTCTGGCCGGTGTGTCCAGCCACTGGCGGCGCTGCTTGGTGGCCTTCAGCCCCGGGACGGAACCGGCGATCGGCCCTCTGCCGCGCCGGCCGGGGCTGCACCTGTTTGCGGGCTTTCCCAATTCCCTGGTGACGACGGCTCCTTTGGCGCGCCATTTTGCCGCCCAGGCGGCGGGGGCGGCGGATGCGGTGATGGCTCAGGTGGTGGGCAAGATGGAGGCGCTGGGCAGCGAGCAGGCCACGGGCTAAGGTGGTCCCAGGCCGCTTGCAGCCCTTTCACCAACCCTATAAAACGATCTCCAAGCCCCTCGCCCGCTCTCGACTACTGTGGTTATTTCAAGCAATTTTGAGTTCAAAGGGTGACAAGGCTGACGACTTGTTCGGAAGTCCCTTGAAACATTTTCCTCACGCTAAATCGCTCTCCGCACCAAGCCCCTCACAAATCAGGTAGTTGATCCGGGTCAATCCCCTGGGATCGCAGATAGGCTTCTAGCCGTTCTTTCGCTTGCCGCGCCTGCTCGGCTTGTTGCTGGGCCTGCTCCGCCCGCTGGCGCTCGGCCTCTTCCGGCAACGGAATCAACTCCCCCGTGGCGGTAAACCAGCGCAACTGGCGGGCGTGAATCCCCAACTGTAACCCCAACTGCTCACTGGGCAAGCGCCCGCCTTCGACGGGGGCGATCGCCTCGTAGCGCCCATCCATTGATCCGGGGACTTGGTACGCCCGCAGCGCCGAGGTTGTCAGTTCAGCTTGGATGCAAGGCACTGTTTGGCTTCGTATCCCTGGCAACCTGGTTTTTGTAGTGGGAGCAGTGATGCTGGTCTACTGCGTGCTGCGGGCCGCCGTGGGTATCTTCCAGCAGCCAACCCAAGCACAGCCGACAGAAGCACTACCGGCGGAGTCCTCAGCCAGTTAGTCACTAGACCCGACCAGAGGCAGGCAATGGCGGCCTTGGCCTATCGCTCAGGCCGCCAAGTCCGATCCGCCCAAGTTAACCCTGGAGAACCTAACGCGAACCCACCAGCTTGCTAGGGTCTGTCATCCATTACCAAGGAACCTAGAAGTCCCTCTCCCGGAGGAAGAGGGACTTTGGATGCTGGCGTAGCCTGTTCCGCAGGAATGCAGGGCCGCCAAAGCGCAACATTCCCGGACTAGAACGAGAACGTGGTCCGAATCGCACCAATCACGATCGTGTCGTTATTCGCATTTTGCAGCGGGTTAAACACCACGACCGCCCCGGGGGTAATACTGATGTTGTCCGTCACCTTAATGCGATAGAAAGCCTCCAGGTGATAGGTTTCACTCGGCTGACCGCCCCGGCCAGCATTGAGGATATCACCCTTGGTAAAGAAGCTGGGCACGTTCCGCGCCTGCTGCCCCGCAAATAGATCCGCCGGAGGCAGGTTACTGGTGGAAATCCGGGGCGGTTGCCCGAAGTAGAGACCGGCGAGATTGCCCTCACCGCCCAGGTCTGGCAGGTTGATATACGTCATCCAGTTAAAGGTCTCGACAGTTCCGGTCCCCACCAAGTAGTCGGAGGACGTAAAGCCGACCCAGCCGCCCCAGGTGAGCTGACTCCAAGGCCGATACTCCACGCCAAAGCCCAAGGCATTGGTCTGGATCGGGGCCCGGAGGTTCAGGGGGTTCGAGTTGCCGATCACCAGACGGTCATCGCCGATCCCCGTGCCCAGGAAGCCAAACGGCGAGTAAGAGTTGATGTACTGGAAGGTCAGATCCAGCTTATCGGTGGGAGCAGCGACTAACTGCACCCCCAGCGTCGTGCTGTTGCTGTCGCCGCCGAAGAGACCGCCATTGGTCGCGTCAGCCCCGAGGCGGGAGGCGTAGACCCCTTGGAGGCTCAGACTGGGAATAATCTGCCAGTCAAAGCCCGCCCCGGCATCCCCGGCCCCGATGCTCAGAATCGGGTTGCGCTGGGCAAAACGGGAGAGGGGGCCGCTGCCCGCGCTCTCAATGCGGTTCGCACCCCGGAAGACGTTGACCGGGCTGATCCCTTTGGGGCCGATGATGATCGCGAAGTTATCGCTGATCAGGTGGCGCACGTTCAAGTCGCTGAGCCGCAGTTCGTTATTGGTGTTGCCTTCGTAGGCGAGGCCGACGTAGGGGCTGAGGGCCCGCGTTTGGTCGTTGGTGGTCTCGCCGGCGCCAGCCTGCAAGCTGGTCAGGAGCAGGGTGCGGGGGCTGAACTGGGTGAAGAGGCTGAGCTGGGTGTTGTAGATAAAGGTGACTTCGTTGGCGGTGTCAGCGAAGCGGTTGCCGGCGAAATTGTAGCCGCCGCCGGTACGACCTTGGAGGCCGAAGATCACTTGGCCAAAGAGCTTGGTGGTGGTGGAAAACTGGTTGTCTTCCAGCAGGGTGGTGCGGGCTTCGAGGGTGTCGATGCGGGTGCCGAGCTGGGCTAGCTCGGTTTCAAACTCGCGCATCAGGCGCTCGAGGGTGGCTAGATCGTCTTTGGTCGCGAGATCGACGATCGCTTCTGCCAGCAGGCGCTCCATTTGCTGCATACAGGCATTCAGACCGGCCGCAAACTCGTAGCGGCTGAGGGCACGGTTGCCCCGGAAGCTGCCGTCTGGGTAGCCCACGAGGCAGCCGTAGCGGGCGATCAGGTCGCTGAGGGCCTGGTAGGCCCAGTCCGTGGGCGATACATCGCGCAACTGGTTGACGTTGAGCACTTGACCCATGGGGCTGGTATCGAGGCTGGCGATCGCCGTAGTCCCCAGCTCTGCTCCGGAGCGGAACAGCAGCTCATCCCTAGGGGCGGTTGTGCGGTCGGCAAAGGTATCGGTATCGGCAAAGGTTACAGCCTGAGGGTTAGCGTGGGTGCTGCTGAGGGCGCTGGCCCGCGTGACCGGACCGTGCCCAAGGGAGGCCGTCAGATCGGGGGGGGAGGCTTGAGCAGCGGTTGCGGGGGCCAGTAAGGCGGCGATCGCACTCAGGCAAGCCCAAGGGAACGTTTGGTCAAAAGGCTGGTATTGATTCACGATTTCCTACTCCTCAAAACACCAATTCACGAAAAGCTAGAGCGCCCGTTGAGTAGAACGATGAACGGCGATCACGGTTCCAAGGTTGCACCACTCCCAACAACTAGCGATCGCGGCCTGACAGCAGGCAAAGTCTTCAGAGAAGCGTATTCTACTCCAGGATAGTCTACACGCTCTTACCGTTCATCGTTAAGGCGTCCGGAAGGTTCGCTCGGCCTAAGCCTTAGCCCAGCTCAGTTTGAAGCCATTCCAGGATGGTGTCGTAGCGAAAATCATCCGCATATTGACGCAACTGGGCCGCGAGGTCTGCCTGTTGCGGTGGGAGTTCCGCAATCACTTCCTCAATACGGGCACTGTCCAGGGATAGCAGAGCTTGGGCGGCGTCCGTTCGCCAACGGGCGGGGGTAGCCGCCAAGGCAGCGGTCAGGTCCAGTTGACCAGGGCGGGAGGCCGGGGCTGGCTCCGGCGGGCCGGCCGCCGACTGGCGGGGCGGGCCGGCCGGCGATGGCGCGACCGCATCCCCTAATTCGACTAGGAGTTCAAACTGAAACTGGCTGCCCTGGCTCAGTTGCGAGGCAACTTCGATCTGGCTGCCGAGGAGTTGCAGATAGCGGCGGCAAATGGCCAAGCCCAGGCCGGTTCCCGTCGGTTTATGGTGGCCCATCTGGATTTGCACAAAGGGATCGAACAGATGGGGCAGATCCTCCGGTGCAAGGCCCGGACCGGTGTCGTGAACACAGAAGAGGAGCAAGGTCTGGGTGGGTGGCAGCGTGTCATCCCAAAGTCGCTCGGCCGTGAGTGTGACCTGACCGCGCTCGGTAAACTTGAGGGCATTGCTCACGAGGTGGCTCAGAACTGTGATGAGCTTGTGGCGATCGCTCCAAATGTAGCGGGGCAAGTCCGCCGACGGCTGAACCTCAAATTGAAGCTGTTGCTTCGCGGCGGGCAGGCGAAAGGTGGTGGCGATTTCCTGGAGGAGCGCCTCGAGGTCAAAGGACTCGCGCTCGACCTGAATCTGATCCGCTTCCAGTTGTGACAGATCGAGAATGTCATTGAGGGCCTGGAGCAAGTGCTGGCCACTTTGCAGAATGATGTCGAGATTCTGGCGCTGCGTTGCGGTCAAGTTCGGGCCCTCGGCGAGGAGCTGGGCAAAGCCCAAGACCGCATGGAGAGGCGTGCGGAGTTCATGGCTCACGTTGGCGAGAAAGGCGCTTTTCGCTCGGTTAGCCGCCTCAGCCGCTTCCTTCGCGGCCCGTAGCTCAGTCTCTTGGCGCTGGCGATCGCTGATATCCCGCACCATCACCAACACTTCATCAGCATTCACGGGCACCACCCGCGCCTCCTCATAGTGCTGCTCGCCGTCCACCGTGATCGCGTATTCATCCACCTGCAACTCTCCCGTATCCAGCGCTGCCTGGATGGCCCGCAAACGGCGCGCTGCCAACTCCGGCGGCAACTGGTTGCTAATCGGTTCCCCGATATGAGCATCCGCCTCGCCCAAGAGTCGCACCTGCTGGCTCCCGAACAGCGCGAGTCGCCGGCCGTCGCGCCCGATGCGAATCAACAAGTCAGGAATCGCCCGCAAGAGGGCGCGATTGGTGGCCTCACTAGCCTGGAGCGCTGCCTCCGTCTGCTTCCGTTCCGTAATGTCCCGCACCATGAACAGGGCCTCTTCAGGGCCAATGGGGACCACCCGCACTTCTTCATCTCGCCACCCTTGCGGCGTTTTAATGTGGTGCTCATAGGTCAACATCTCTCCCGTGGCCGTCGCCCACTGCACCGCTTCCAGGTGGCGCTGGGCGAGGTCTGGGGGCAGGCAGTCGGTTAGCGATCGCCCCAACACCCGAGCCGGACCGCCCACCAGATTGACCACAGACTCCGAGGGCACATAGTCATGGTAAATGCCCTGCCGATCCAGGCAAAACATGAGATCGGGAATCGCTTTCAGAATCGCCTGCTGCTGGGCCTCCGTTCGTTGCAGGGCCGCCGTCACCTGGCGGCGGCCCGTCACATCCCGCACCACCAGCAACACCTCATCATGACGACAGGGAACCACGCTGACCTCCTCATGGTAGAGGCAGCCATTCAGGGTGAGCTGTTGTTCAAACACCTGCACCGTATCGTTGGCCAGGGCGGCCTGGGCCGCCGCCAATTGTTGCGCGGCCACAGCCGGCGGCAAAAACGCCTGGATATTCAGGCCGACCTTATCAACAGCGAGCTGGTGGAGCTTCGACTGGCGGCCGGGAATCACATCCAGATAAGTCCCCGTCCGATCCATCCGGATCAACAAGTCTGGCAGGGCTTCAACCAGAGCACGGTAGCGAGCCTCGCTGTCTTGGAGCGCTTCTGTGATAGCAGCCGGGTCAGGGTCCACCCAAGTGGTTGCTCCTAAGAGACGCTGCTGCTGGACTTCTGCCTGAAGGCGACGCCAGCGGTGGGCCGCCTGGCAGCGGCAGGCCAGGCGAGCCAGGAGGTCAGCTTCTAACCACGGGTAGGGCAGATAGTCCACCGCCCCCACGGCAAAATAGTCCGCAGCGGTGTGGCTTTCGTCTTGGCTCGCCACACACAGAATCGGCACATCGGCCAAGGCCGGCACATCCGCCAAGGCAGCACAGGTGCTCAAGGCAACCCCAGCGGGATCGGTGATGAGGAGCAAGGCTGCCCACGGAGGCTGTTGGGCTTGGGTCAGCGCCGCCTCCGGGTTGCAGTAAATATCAACATGATAGCGCTGCTGCAAGAGCAAGGCTGCCAAAGGCTGGCCTGAGAATTGATCCGGCGCAAGGATGAGGAGCGGAGTAGCGTCCTTCATAAAGGCTAGGGCAGACTCAGGAGCGGGACAGGCGCGATCATTCCCCTAGTGTAGCGAGAGGAGAGTTAAAAGCCCGCCCGTGGGGACCACCTCGCCGCTAGGTGCATCTCACTAGACGCAACGATCCCAGCGTTCCTCGATCGCTCTGGGCAAGGGATGGAGGGGAAGGGCCCGCTTGCAGCGATTGCTGAAGAAGCCGTCTTGTCAGGCCTGGGGTTGATCACTCCCCAACCCCTTGCTGGCCCTAGCCTCTGGATGATGAGTCAGGAGGGCTGAAGGGGCGTCCCTGACTGGATTCTGGCTTTGTATCGATGACACGACCTAGTTGGTGCTACTCAACCAAACTCCGGCTAGCAGGGACGCAGCTTAGGGCTAGGCCTTGCTAAATCCTAGACCGTTAGCCTCGCCATAGCGCTCCATGAATCGGAGGAACCGCTCCCACTCCTCGGCGGAGCGCATGACCAGAATTGCTTCTACGGCCCGAGCTTGGCCATTGATAAACCGGCCCTTGACCTCGCGGGTCGTGATCTCGCCTTCCTCGTCGATGAGGTACATCCCTGTCACCTCTTCCGTGCTCTCGGCACTGAGCACCTTTGGGTCTTGAAACACGAAGGTGGCGGTGCCACCGTTGCCACTCTTGGAGCGTGTCACCCGCACATCTGGCACCGCCTCTTCCGGAATGCCGCGCGAGAACTCAATTCGAGCTGTCATAGAACTTCGACTCGTAAACTTTCCTTAACCACACTCCATCATGGCACATTGTCCCTCAGTCGCTAAAGGGCAGCGGGCGATCGCCAACTCTCTCTGAGGGTAGAGACGACCGCGCCCCAAACCCGTCGCCCGCCAGGGTCAGCGGGACCGCTCCGCTCCCTAAAATGAAGAGTGCCAACCTTAGCAGCGGCCTCTGGCAGTCGGGGTCACAGGCCTAGCCGTTGCACCTGAGGGGAACGAATAATCAGAGATGAACAGCCAAATTCTTGAAACCACCTTCCTCGATAACTCGATAGCTGCCTATCTCCTCGCTGGAGGAACGATCCTACTGGGCTTTATCCTGGCGAATCTGGCCCGGGCGATCGTCGTGCAGCGGCTTCAGCGCTGGGCTCAGCGCACCCGTACATCCTTGGATGATGCGGCGATCCGGGTGCTGACCCGAGCCCTCGTGCCGGCGATCTATCTGGGGAGCCTCTACATTGCCCTCAGCAACCTCAACTTGCACCCGATCCTCGGTCGCAGCCTCGAGGTTCTCGGCATCATTGTGGCCACGATTCTCGGCCTGCGCCTCGTCACCAACACGATTGAGTATGCTCTGCGCGCCTATACGCTGCGCCAGGATAATCCCAATCTCGAGCAGGGGCTCCAGGCCCTACTGCCGGCGATTCGTCTAGCGGTTTGGGTGATTGGGGCGATTTTTCTTCTCGCTAATCTCAACTTTGATGTTTCGGCGATCATCGCCAGCTTAGGGGTTGGCAGCTTGGCGATCGCCATTGCCAGCCAAGGCATTCTCGCCGATCTGTTCAGTTATTTTTCCATCCTGCTCGATCGCCCCTTTGAGCTAGGTGACTTCATCGCGGCCGGGGACTTCGTGGGCACGGTAGAGCGGATCGGGGTCAAAACCACCCGCTTAGTCAGCCTCAGCGGGGAAGAGTTGGTCATCGCCAACACAGAATTAACGGGCTCGCGCCTGCGGAACTTCAAGCGCATGAAGCGCCGGCGTGTCTGTTTTCACCTAGGTGTTGTCTATGAAACCCCGCCGGAGAAACTAGCCACGATTCCTGGGCTGCTCGAAGCGATCATTCGCAGCGTTGAGTCCGTGAGCTTTGATCGGGCTCACTTCGCCTCCTATGGAGATTTTAGTCTCAACTATGAGGTTGTCTATTTTGTCGAAGGCAGTGATTACAATCTCTACATGGATGTGCAACAACGCATTTATTTAGCCTTGTTTAGGGCCTTTGCAGAGCACGGAATTGAGTTTGCCTATCCCACTCAGGTGACGCTCCTCAATACTCAGGCGGACTCAGAGCAGGTGAACCCAGAAATGTAGGTCGAGATTGGAAACCAGAGATTTCCGCCCCGAAACACGAGCTGATCGAGGAAACCGAAGTTGTTCAGTTGCCCTCGCTCTAAATCTCTTGCTAGAGGGGCTCCTGTGTCACTCTTACCTCCTCAGTCCCCGGCTCCCCAATTGGGAGGCTAGACAAGGCTTCCCGGCTCTCCCTAGGGCTGCTACACGTCCGTCATAGCGGGTTTGCGGGATCAAAATGCTAGGAAATCAGGATGGGCAAGAGTTAGCAATCTGTAGGCATAGCAAATCCTTAGCTAGTGCGGTACACTCAAATCCAGAGAATCAAAGCCTACAGCTTTTGAAAAAGACGTTGTTGAGCTTTAAGCCCATCTTCCGCTAGCTTGAGCGCTGAAGCGCAACTACGTTTATCCCCTTAATCTTTCTCCCCGATTGAGAGGCGTTGTTGGGCTTTAGACCATCTTCCACTGGCTTGAGCGCTGAAGCGCAACTACGTTTATCCCCTTAATCTTTCGGCTCTTCGGCACTTGGTGTGTAAACCGATCGGAATCCAAAACCCAAAACCCTTACTGTGGAAGGATCTGAACTTTCTGAAAGCTTTGTCTGAACTGAGAATCATCAGAAGCCCTACCATAACGCAGTTTCGCCGATTTTCACCACACTAAATGCCGAAGAACCAATCTTTCTCTCCGATTGGCGGAGGTGATCGGAGAGAGGAGCTTTGGGTGGACGAAATTTTACGCGGGATGTTGTTACTCCTTCGCTAAACCCTCACCCCAACCCCTCTCCCAAGTTGGGA
>CAYNIP010000079.1:0-13828 GCA_964397305.1 uncultured bacterium | reverse complement strand
AGGGGAGTTAGAAGCCCCTCTCCCAAGTTGGGAGAGGGGTTGGGGTGAGGGCTTAACTCAGGAGTACCAACATCCCGCGCAAAATTTCGTTCACCCCAAGCAACAGGCCAACAGGGGCTACTATGGAGATTTGGGAGCATCCTCCTGGTATTGACTGGATAGAGGTGGGAAAGCGTGAGTAGTGTGACTGTGATTACCGATGCTGAATTCGAGCAGCAAGTACTCCAGGCTAAGCAGCCCGTTCTAGCCTATTTCTGGGCTCCTTGGTGTGGCCCCTGCCGCTTGGTCTCGCCTTCTGTTGCAGCGATGGCGGCTGAGTATGGCGATCGCCTCCAAGTCGTCAAGCTCGAAATTGACCCCAACCCCGAGGCCGTGAAGCAGTGCCAGGTCGAAGGGGTGCCAGCCCTGCGTCTTTTCCAAGCGGGCAAGGCGATCGCGACCCACGAAGGGGCGATCACGAAGGCCGCCTTGAGCGACTGGCTCGCCCAACACCTAGGCTAGCGGCCCTGCTCACCCCCGGCCTCAGAGCTGGCTGACGACGCCAGCACTACCCTGCAATTCATCATGGTTATCAAACTTGCTCATCGCCTCGAACCCCTCCAGGCCAACGTCTTTGCCGACATGGATCGGGCTAAGGCGGCGGCCCAGGCGGCCGGTCAGGATGTGATTGATCTGTCCCTGGGGTCGTCCGATCTCCCCACGGCCCCGGCGGTTCTGGCGGCGATCGCCCAGGC
This sequence comes from uncultured bacterium, assembly GCA_964397305.1. Taxonomy (GTDB): domain Bacteria; phylum Cyanobacteriota; class Cyanobacteriia; order Cyanobacteriales; family Spirulinaceae; genus JAAUTY01. The sequence goes on along the minus strand of CAYNIP010000079.1, from coordinate 13,094 downwards.
CCTGCCCGATCCCAGCACCCACGGCTACGCCCTCTTTCAGAGCACCTTGCCCCTGCGGCAGGCCGCAGCCGCCTGGTACGAGCGCAAGTACGGCCTCGCTGTTGATCCGGAGACAGAGGTGTTGCCCTTGATTGGCTCCCAGGAAGGTACGGCCCACCTCCCCCTCGCGGTGTTGAATCCTGGGGACATCGCCCTCCTGCTCGATCCGGGCTATCCCTCCCATGCCGGCGGTGTTTACCTGGCTGGGGGCGAGGTCTACACCCTGCCCCTGCGGGCCGAGCACCAGTTTTTGCCCGTTTTCAGTGAGATTCCGGCGGCCGTGGCGGCGCGGGCTCGGCTGCTGGTGCTCAGCTACCCCCACAACCCGACGACGGCGATCGCCCCCCTGAGCTTTTTTGCCGAGGCTGTCGCCTTTTGCCGCGCCCATCAGCTCGTGCTCGTCCATGATTTCCCCTACGCCGACTTCGTATTTCCGGGAGCACCGCCGGCCCCGTCAATTTTCCAGGTAGACCGCGAGCGGGAGTTGGGGATTGAGATTTACTCCTTCTCGAAATCCTACAACATGGGCGGCTTCCGCATCGGCTATGCGATTGGTAATGCGGACCTGATTCGTGGCCTGCGCCAGGTGAAGGCCGTGGTGGACTTTAACCAATATCGGGGCATCATGCGCGGGGCGATCGCCGCCTTGGAGGGCGATCAGGTGATCGTGAGCGAAACAGTGCGGATCTTCCAGACGCGGCGCGATGCCTTTGTGCAGGCGATGGCGGCCATAGGCTGGCCCGTGCCCGTGCCCGCCGCCACCATGTACATTTGGGCAAAACTACCCGCCGTTTGGCCCGGCAGCTCCCTCGAGTTTTGCACCCAGCTCGTCGCCGCCACCGGGGTCGCCGTATCCCCGGGCGCGGGGTTCGGCCCGCAGGGAGAAGGCTATGTGCGCTTTGCCCTCGTGCAGGAGCCCGCTGTACTGGAACAGGCGGTCTGCCGCATCGAGCAATTTTTGGCCTCCCACAAAGCTGGGAGAAGCGATTATGTTGAAAGTCAAGAGCCGCCCCCGGAAATCCCAGATCCAGAGCTTTAAGCCGCCCCTAGCTCAAGGGGTGGCTGCCAGTAAGTCTCCTGCTTAACTAAAGCATTGAGAATCACCAACAGCTTACGCATATCCCTCTTAGGTCAGATCGGGGTGAAACACTGATTTTGCGTCGGCTGTAATGACGGAAATTCGTGGGAATTTCCTGGAATAACACAAAAGGGATAGAGTCGTTTCCGTTAAGGAGGAGACGGGTCAACCCGAAATCCTTGCCAAGCAAGAATTGCCGCCATTTCAGAGGGTCTCAAAATTGTTTGAGACAACGATAAAAAGTATCCGACGTAGTTGGGCTTTAGCCCCTCATCAGCCTGCTTATCGGAGCGCTGAAGCGCAACTACGGTTATAGTTGTTTCCGTTAAGTAGGAGACGGGTCAACCAGGAAATCCTTGCCGAGCAAGAATTGCAGTCATTTCAGAGGGTCTCAAAGTTGTTTGAGACGTTGTTTGAGACAACTATATCTTGAGTTTTCTTGCCGCTCTCTAGGGGCAGGGCGACCAAGCTTTTGTACTGTTTCGGGTCGAATAGCGGTAGATTCTGGCGGCCAAGCAATAGGCCAGGACGCTACCCAGAGCATCCCGGCGGGCGTCCCGAAGCGTGGGAGAGACGGCAGGGGCGGCGCGATCGCGCCGCCCCTCCCAGACCACTACTTGATGCTGACTTTCGCGCCAGCCCCTTCCAGTTGCTTCTTGATCGCCTCGGCTTCCTCCTTGGGAATCCCTTCCTTGATCGGCTTGGGAATCGACTCGACCAATTCCTTGGCCTCCTTGAGGCCGAGGCCGGTCAGGCTGCGAACTTCCTTGAGGATGGCGATTTTCTTGTCGCTGGGGTACTCTTCGAGCACGGCGGCAAATTCCGTTTGCTCTTCGACTTCCTCCGCGGCCGCCGGAGCCGCAGCCCCTGGGGCCATCGCCATCATCATGCCCCCGGCCGGCGCTGCTGCGCTCACACCAAAGGCTTCTTCAATCTGCTTGACCAGTTCCGAGGCTTCCAGCAAGGAAAGCGACTTGAGCTTCTCGAGAATTTCATCAGTTGCTACGGACATGGGAATTGACTCCTAGTTAAGACAATGGGTTGACAGAGGTGAAACCTGCCGGAGCAGGCCGGAGGCGGGCGGCTTAAGCGTCGCCTTCCTCCTTTTGGGCGATCGCCTGAACCGCCCGGCCCAGGGAGCTGGGCACTTCGTTGATCCCACGGGCCAGAGAGCTGGGAACCTCGTTGAGACTGCGGGCCAGCTTGGTGGCGATCGCATTGATCGCGCCCGCCACTTGGGCGATGAGTTCCTCCTTCGAGGGGAGGTCGGCGATCGCCTTGACATCGGCCTCGCTGAGGGCGCGGCCTTCCATGACACCGCCGCGAAACTCCGTCTTCTTGGTCTGCTTCTGGAATTCCTGGTAAGTGCGGATCGCACCCCCAATGTCATCCTTCAGCAGCATGAAGGCATTAGAGCCCGTCAAGAACTCGGTCATGGGCTGCCAGGCGGTGTCATCCTCCACCGCGATCCGCATCAAGGTGTTTTTGGTCACCTTGCAGACCGCGCTAGTCGGGCGCAGTCGGGTGCGAAGATCGCTGATTTCGGCGACGGAGAGCCCTTGGTAGTTGATCACAACCGCCAACTGTGCTTCGCTTAACTGCTGTTTCAGCTCAGTCACAATGGACTCTTTATTGATGCGGGTTCTTCCCATAGGTGATTCATCTCCTTCTCGTGGGGGAAACACTCGCTGACACAACGCCGCCCCGGTAGCGGGACTACCGGGGCGGCGAAGACTGGTGGCGAAGGGGCCGGCGGCTAGCGATCGCGCTAGACCTTCAGCCTCCCGTTCGCTCTCAACCTCGCGTCACCTCGGCAGGGTTTTTTAAGCCTGGGGCCCCTGCGGTCTACGGCGGCGTTCGTGAAAACGGTGGAATGGGGAAGTGTAGGAAATTCCCTGCGACCTAGGCCACCTCCGACAACTTCAGGTCACGGAGGCCGTTGATGTCCACCTCAATCGAGGGACCCATCGCCGCCGCGACATAGATGCTGCGCCAGTAGCGGCCTTTGGCTCCCGAGGGACGGTTGCGGTCGATGGTCTCCTGGAGCGCCTTCAGGTTGGTCAGCAAATCCTCCGGGGCGAAGGACGCCTTGCCAAACATGACGTGAACGATCCCCGTGCGGTCGGCGCGGAACTCCTGTTTCCCAGCCTTAAAGGCTTGAATCGCCGCCGCCAGATCCGCCGTCACCGTGCCCGCCTTGGGAGACGGCATCAGGCCCCGGGGGCCGAGCAAGCGCCCCAACCTAGCCACCTTGGGCATCATGTCCGGAGTGGCGATCGCGATGTCAAAGTCCAACATCCCGCCCTGGATCTCCTCGATCAGCTCCTCGGAGCCGGCCAGATCCGCGCCCGCCGCGACGGCTTCCGCCACCTTCTCGCCCCGCGCAATCACCGCCACGCGAACTGTTTGGCCTGTGCCCTTGGGAAAGGACACCGTGGTTCGCAGTTGTTGATCGGTGTATTTCGGATCGATGCCGAGGCGGATGTGAGCTTCGACCGTCTCATCAAACTTGGCCGTCGCCGTCTCCTTGAGCAATTGCATCGCTGCCAGAGGCTCATAGGCCCGCTCCTCGATCTTGGCGAGGGCTGCTTGCAAGCGTTTGGATAGCTTTTTGGGCATAGGGAACTCCTTTGGGTGCCAGCGAAGCCAGGAAGCTTCTCCCCAACACAACCTTTCAAGTATACAACAATTAAGCCGTGATTAAGCGCAGTTTAATCGGCAATCACAACGCCCATATTTTTCGCCGTTCCGGCCACGATCCGCATAGCTGCTTCGACATCATTGGCGTTGAGATCAGGCATCTTGATTTCCGCGATTTTCCGCAACTGTTCCTGGGTCAGGGTTCCGACCTGCTCCTTATTGGGCTGGGCCGCTCCTTTCTCGATCCCGGCCTCTTTTTTGATCAAGACCGAGGCCGGGGGCGTTTTGAGGATGAAGGTAAAGCTCCGATCTTCATAGACCGAGATTTCCACCGGAACCACCATGCCCGCCTGATCTGCCGTCTTGGCGTTGTACTCCTTGCAGAAGGCCATAATGTTGACGCCATGCTGACCGAGGGCTGGGCCCACGGGGGGGGTCGCCGCCGCCTTACCCGCCGGTAGCGCTAGCTTGACGATCGCTACAACTTTCTTAGCCATTAGTTCTGTTTTTCAACCTGATTGAATTCCAACTCCACAGGCGTATCCCGCCCAAAAATCGACAGCAGCGCTTTGAGTTTGTTGCGCTCGGAACTGACCTCAATCACTTCGCCCTCAAAGTCCTTGAAGGGGCCGGAGAGCACCAAAATGCGATCGCCCACCGCCATATCAATCTTCAGAGTTGGCTCACTCTCGCGAGCTTGCTTGAAGATCCGCTCCACTTCCGTCGCACTCAGGGGCATGGGCTTGACGTGACCCCGACCCCGACCCGTCGCGCGCTTTTGCTCAGCCCCGACAAAGTTGATCACGTTGGGCGTATTCTTCACCGCCTGCCAGGCTTCATCGTCCATGAGCATTTTCACGAGGACATAGCCAGGAAAGACCTTCTCCTCGCCGTGGGCGCGGGTGCCATCCTTCCGTACTTTGACAATCGGCGTTTGGGGGATTTCCACTTGCAAAATGCGGTCCGCCACATCCAGCGTATGGACCCGCTGCTCCAAGTTGGTTTTCACCCGCTTCTCGCAGCCCGAGGCGACTTGCACGGCATACCAACGTGGCCGCCCAACCGCGACGCCACCTCCCTCCGGAGGATCGTCATAGAACTCGTCTTGTTCTGGGAATTCGTCCGGCGTAAACGTCATTAGAATACCAAATTGCTCAGCCACAGGAAGAAGTTATCGACGAAGTAGATAGTGGTTGCGACCAGCGTCACCATCAAGATCACGGCCGCCGACTCACTGATCAACTGTTGGCGAGACGGCCAAACCACCTTTTTTAACTCCTCACGCGATTCCGCGAGGAATTTCACCAAGTTGAAGCCATCACCCTTTTTCGCCGGAGTGTCCGTCGCCCCCTTTTTAGTGGACTCCTTCGGGCTCGCGTCCTTCTTCTTGGTCGCATCTTGATCTTTGGGGACCAGATCTTTCTTCGCTTTCGCCACGACTCACCTAACCTTAGGAACTGCTTGAACCAGGGTTGCTCGTGCTGCCTCTGCCGAACGCTAGCGCCCGCCAGCGCCCACCGCAACGCTGCCATCCTTTCCTAGCTTACACTGCTAACCTAACGCCCTTCGAGGGGGGCTGGGTAACGCGCCCTGGAGGACTTGAACCCCCGACATCAGGTTTTGGAGACCTGCGTTCTACCAACTGAACTAAGAGCGCTTGTTGAATGGGGTTTTGAGACTCAACCGCATTCTTCAGTTCAGTGTAGCGTAAAAGGTCATCGCCCGCAGCCTGCCAGTCGAGATGCTTACAAGGGACGGTCGAACCGTTGCTTGATCCGGGTCGCCTTGCCGACGCGATCGCGCAGGTAGTACAACTTTGCCCGGCGCACTTTCCCCCGCCGCAGTATCTTGATGCTTGCCACCCGAGGCGAATGGAGCAGGAAAACCCGTTCCACACCGACCCCTTGGAAGACGCGCCGTACTGTGATGGTCTCATTGATCCCACCGTGGCGACGCGCGATCACGGTGCCCTCGTAGGGCTGGACGCGCTCTTTGCCGCCTTCTTGAATCCGCACGCCCACCCGCACCGTGTCACCGATGTGGATTGTTGGCAGGTCGTCTTTGAGATACTCCGCCTCAATCGAGCGGATGATATCTTGAGCCTTCAGCGCTTTCATAGTCTTAAAAAACTCGCAGCCTCCCAGTTTACTCTAAATTTCATTTCTGTGCAAACCGGGGGTGGTAGCAGAGGGGGCATCGTAACCTTGAAGAGGGCGACCCTCTGCTCCTGGAGCCATCGCTCAAAATTCAGGGGAGCCGCGCTTTGCAATCTCCCTAGGGCGGGGGCAGCACCCTTGACAGACCCGGCTCACGACCGAGATGCTGGCTATCAACGCTGTTCTGTCCTTGGGTAATGCGGGATCTGGGTTTATGGCTCGTGGCGATCGCCCCCTTCGCGGTCTCAAGTAGCCTGGCCTGGAGCCAACAGCCGTCGCCGGAGTCCCTGCTGCTACTGGTCCCAGGGGCGATCGCCGGGGCCATCCTAACCCCGCTGCTGGCGATGATCCCCTTCGTGCTGCTCTACCAGGCCTGGGCCCAGGGCCAACCCGCGCGCGGCTATCTGTTTATCCCGATCTTGCTCGGGCAGCTCCTGTTCGGGAGCTACCTAGGGGCGGCGGCTGGAGCTTGGCTGGGGGCCGCTTGGTGCAGCCCAGCGAGCCCGTCCGCGCTCATCACCCCGGCCCAATTCCTCGGGTCTGCGGGGCTGACGCTCTTGGGGGCGATCGCGCTCCCCTACCTGATCGCCCTGCCGGTTCTGGGTCTGTTTTCCACCCTCTTCCCCGGCGCTCGGGGTCTAGATCGCGGGTTCATCCTGGCTCTCCTGGTAGTGGCAAATCTCAGCAGTTGGCTGAGCGCTCACCTCGGCTACCGCATCGCCGCTGGGCTGCGGTGGTAGCGGGGCTCAGCCCGGCCCCGACTTCAGCCGCCCGCTCCCGAGCCCCCCAGGTAGGCACGATACCAGGCTACCGTCTCCACCAGCCCTTGCTGTAAATCATAGCGGGGCTGCCAGCCCAGGATCTGGCGAGCCCGGGCGGCGGCGAGGTACTGGTGCGGGATCTCGTGCTGGACTTCGTTCAGGATCAGCGGTTCCAAGTCCTGGAGCCCCATCACTTGGCGAATTTTTTCCACCACGGCGAGCACTGTGTCCTGGCTTTCGTTGCTGAAGTTGAAGGCTTGGCCGACGACCTCCGGGCGCTCCAGTTGCTCCGCCAATTCTAAATAGGCCAACACGGCGTCCTTAACGTAGAAATAGTCGCGAATGAAGCGGCCGTCGCTGCGAATAATCGGGCGATCGCCCTGCCAGAGCCAGCGAATTGTCCCCGGAATCAAGCGGTTGAAATTCAAATCCCCGCCGCCGTAGAGGTTGCCGCAGCGGGTGATACAGACGGGCAATTGATAGGTATTGAAGTAGGTGCTGGCGATCAGGTCGGCGCAGCTTTTCGAGACATCGTAGGGGTGTTGGCCCTGGAGCGGCGAGGCCTCCGTGTAGGGCAGCTCCGGCTGGGTTCCGTAGGCCTTATCACTGGAGGCGATGATAATCCGTTTCACTGTCGGGACGCGGCGACAGGCCTCCAATAGGTTCCAGGTGCCGCGAATGTTGGTCTCAAAGGTAGAGCGGGGGTTGCGATTGGCGATGCCGACGATGGTTTGGGCCGCGAGGTGAAACACCGTGTCGATCTCGTACTCATTCAACGTCCGCTCCAGCAGCGGGAAGTCTTCAACCGCCCCCGAGACCAGGGCAGCCTGCCGCTCCAGCCCCTCACGGAACAGGCGCGACTGGGGCAGCCAGTCCCGTACCAGTCCGACGACGGCCGCCCCTCGAGCGAGGAGTTCCTGGACCAGCCAGCCCCCTAGCAGGCCTGTACCGCCGGTGACGAAGACCGGGCGATCGCGCCAAAAGTCACTGATCATCCCAAATTCGCCAGGGCGCGCGGCCCTGTCCCCACAGTTCTTGCAAGTAGGTGTAGTCTCGCAGGGTGTCCATGCACTGCCAGAAGCCGCGATGGTGATAGACCCGCAACTCGCCGTCCTGGGTCAGTTTTTCCAAGGGCTCCCGCTCGAAGACGCAGGCATCATCCTCGGGCAAATAGTCGAAAATGGCGCGGTTAAACACAAAGTAGCCGCCACTGATGAAGGCCTGCTCGACCTGGGGCTTTTCGCGGAAGGAGAGGACGCGATCGCCCTCGATCCCCAACTCCCCATAGCGGGAGGGGGGCGCTACAGCGGTCACGGTGCCAATGCGGCCGTGGGCTTGGTGGAATTGGAGCAAGGCTTGGACATCCACATCACTCACGCCGTCGCCGTAGGTGAGGCAAAAGGTATCACCGTCGATGTAGGGAGCAATGCGACGGAGGCGGCCGCCGGTCATGGTCTCCAGGCCCGTGTCCGCGAGGGTGATGCGCCAATCATCGCGGCGATCGCCCAGCAACTCAAGCTGGCGGGTCGCCAGATCGATCGTGAAGCTACTATTCAGCCATTCGTAATTTAAGAAATAGTGCTTGATCACCTCCCCGCGATAACCCAGACAGAGGACAAACTCCCGCAGGCCGTGGTGAGCATAGAGTCGCATAATGTGCCAGAGGATCGGGCGACCGCCAATCTCGATCATCGGCTTGGGCTTAAACTCGGTTTCTTCCCGCAGGCGAGTGCCCTTCCCGCCGCAGAGGATCACAACTTTCATGCAACAATCGCCGGCTGGCTCCTCGGCCCCTGGCCGGCTCCCATGGCGTTACGCTTTGTACAATACGCTAAAAGTTGTCTGCTCGCTTGGCGATCGCATGACCCCCGACCCAACGCCCCCCCACAGCTACCCCCAACTAGCGGCCCCAGGCCTCCTTGCCCCCAGTTACTATGGGCGGCTGGGCCTGCATCCCTCCGCCTCGGCGGCCGACATTCGCCGGGCCTACCGGGAGCTGAGCAAGTGCTACCACCCCGACACCACCGAGTTGGCCCCTGAGGTGGCGACGGCAAAATTTCAGCAACTCAACGAAGCCTACGCCACCCTCAGCAACCTGGAGCGGCGGCGGCTGTATGACGCCCAGATTGGCTATTCGCGCCTGCCGGTGCTGCCCGTGATGATCACCCCACCGGGCCCAGCGGCCCCCGTTCGGCGGGATTCTGCCTACCTCGATCCCACGGATCGCCCCCTCTCAGCCGGGGAAATTTTTGCCCTGTTCGCCCTGGGGGTCAGCTTTTTGCTCTGTCTGCTGCTGGCGGTGGGAGTCGCCCTCTGGCGTGGTGATCCCCTGGGGCCGGCAGGGACTCTGGGGGCGATCGCCCTTAAACTAACGGTTAACCTACTCACTCACCCTGCTCCCCCGCTTTGAAGCCCATGCCCCTCCCTGCTGCTGATACCCCCCTCTACAACCACCCCCTCCCCGCCATCGAAGACTGGCTACGCACCCACGGCTGCGAGCAGGATCGCCAAGAACTCAACTGCTGGCACCTCGAGCGCCCCACCTGGCAAGCAGAGATCATCCTAGAAATCGAGGAACTCGCCGTCCGTTACCTCAAAGCGACTCCCGACGGCCGCGACATTGTGCGCTCCTTCAAATACTCCCTCAGCCGTGAAGACATTGAAGCCGCTGTCTTTGACGGCCCCTGAGAAGACTTCGCTCGAGCCATTCCCCAGAAAATCTGGGGCCGGGGGGCTAGGGTCTGTTATCCATGACTCACGCAACCCTAGCCTTGAAGCGATGAGACCGGCAAGACTTGCCGAGGTCCCAAGGTCGTCTCCGGTGAGTGTCAGCGTTACTGGGCCCCCTCGGCGAGAAGCCGCTGCGTGTCTCCATCCCCCGGCCCCGGCTCCCCAAGCTGGAAACAGGGAAGCTAGAAGCCCCTCTCCCAACTTGGGAGAGGGGTTGGGGTGAGGGCTGAGCGAAGGAGTACCAACATCCCGCGTAAAATTTCGTTCACCCGTCTCGGATCTCTGGCGGGATTCTGGCTTTAATGGACGCCACACCTTACAATGGTGTGTCCGGTTCACAAGCCTCAGCAACCGGCTCCCGACCATTGCAACCCGCACTGCCAGCTTATGATCAATCCCAATGTAGCGGACATCCAACTGAGCCAAGAAGAATACGGCCGGTATGCGCGCCATCTCATCCTGCCCGAAGTCGGCCTCGAGGGACAAAAGCGCCTCAAGGCTGCTAGCGTCCTCTGCATCGGCACTGGCGGTCTAGGTTCACCGTTACTGCTGTACCTTGCCGCCGCTGGGATCGGGCGCATCGGCATCGTGGACTTCGACATCGTGGATAGCTCCAACCTCCAGCGCCAGGTGATTCATGGCACCTCCTGGGTCGGCAAACCCAAGATCGTCTCGGCCAAAAACCGCATTCACGAGATCAATCCCCACTGTCAAGTGGATCTCTACGAAACGCGCTTGACGGCGGCGAACGCCTTGGACATCCTCAAGCCTTATGATGTCGTCGTCGATGGCACGGACAACTTCCCGACTCGCTACCTGACCAACGATGCCTGCGTGCTGTTGGACAAGCCCAATGTTTATGGCTCGATCTTCCGCTTCGAGGGCCAGGCCACGGTCTTTAATTACGAAGGGGGCCCCAACTACCGCGACCTCTACCCGGAACCCCCACCGCCGGGCATGGTTCCCTCCTGTGCGGAGGGCGGCGTGCTGGGAGTGCTACCGGGGCTGATCGGCTGCATCCAAGCCACGGAGACGATCAAGATCATCCTGGGCGTCGGCCTGACTCTCAGCGGGCGGCTGCTGCTTTACAACTCCCTGGACATGAAGTTCCGGGAACTCAAACTGCGGCCGAACCCGGTGCGCCCGGTGATCGAGACCTTGATTGACTATGAGCAATTCTGCGGCATTCCCCAGGCTGAGGCGGCGGCGGCGGCTGAGCAGCAGGCCTTGCCGGAGATGACGGTGCAGGAGTTGAAGCAGGTGCTCGACAGCGGTGCTCAGGACTATGTGCTGATCGACGTGCGGAATCCGAATGAATACGAGATTGCCAAGATCGAGGGCGCGATCTTGGTGCCGCTGCCGGACATTGAGCAGGGTTCTGGGGTCGAAAAGGTCAAGTCCCTGGTCCAGGGGCAGCGCCTGATTGCTCACTGCAAGATGGGGGTGCGTTCGGCGAAGGCCTTGACGATCCTCAAGCAGCACGGGATTGCGGGAACCAATGTCAAGGGCGGTATCACGGCTTGGAGCCAGGAAATCGATCCGTCTGTGCCTCAGTACTGAATCCCCAGGCTGCGAACTGTGGCCAAGCGCGATCGCCCTGGGAGCGAGGTTGTACCCGCTCGCTGGCGCTAGTCAGGGCTTTTGTGAAGAACTGCGGATTGTTTCGGACCCCGGCTGGCGATTTGCGTCAGCATGGAAAGGGTTAAGAGACCTGCTTTCTTGCCTACGGGACGCTACGCGGACGCAACTATGCTCGAACACGACGTAATCATTGTTGGCGGTGGCCTCGCCGGCTGCCGCGCTGCCTTGGAGATCAAGCGCCTCGATCCCCGCCTCGAGGTGGCAATTGTTGCTAAGACTCACCCGATCCGCTCCCACTCGGTCGCTGCCCAGGGAGGAATCGCCGCAACTCTGAAGAATGTTGATCCGGAGGACAGTTGGGAAGCCCACGCCTTCGACACGGTGAAGGGCTCGGATTACCTAGCCGACCAAGATGCGGTGGAAATCCTGACCCGGGAAGCGCCGGACACGATTATTGAGCTGGAGCATCTGGGGGTGCTCTTCTCGCGGCTCCCGGATGGGCGCATTGCCCAACGGGCCTTTGGCGGCCACTCCCACCGCCGCACCTGCTACGCAGCCGATAAGACGGGCCACGCGATTCTCCACGAACTGGTGAGCAATCTGCGTCGCCAAGGGGTGAAGGTGTACGAGGAGTGGTACGTGATGCAACTGGTGCGCGAGGAGCAGGAGGTGAAGGGTCTGGTGATGTACCGCATTCAAGACCAGCACCTAGAAGTTGTTCGCGCTAAGGTGGTGATGTTTGCCACGGGCGGTTATGGGCGGGCCTTTAACACGACCTCGAATGATTATGCTTCGACGGGGGACGGCCTGGGGATGTGTGCCCGGTCGGGTCTGCCGTTGGAAGACATGGAGTTTGTCCAGTTCCACCCCACGGGGCTCTACCCCGCCGGGGTGCTGATCTCGGAAGCGGTGCGGGGGGAAGGGGCCTATTTACGCAACTCTCACGGCGATCGCTTCATGGCTGACTATGCCCCGCAGCAGATGGAGCTGACCCCTCGGGATATTACGTCCCGGGCGATCGCCCTCGAGATTCGGGCGGGGCGCGGGATTCACCCAGACGGCAGCGCCGGGGGCCCCTTCGTGCATCTGGACCTGCGCCACCTGGGCCGGGAAAAAATCATGAGCCGCGTTCCCTTCTGCTGGGAGGAGGCCTACCGCCACCTGAATATCGACGCAGCAGAGGCGCCGATGCCTGTGCGGCCCACGGCCCACTATTCGATGGGGGGAATTCCGGTCAATACCGATGGGCAGGTCTGGGCCGGTCCTGATAGTTTGGTGGCGGGCTTTTTTGCGGCGGGAGAATGTGCCTGTGTCTCGGTGCATGGAGCCAACCGACTGGGGAGTAATTCGCTCCTGGAATGTGTGGTCTATGGGCGGCGTGTGGGCCGGGCGATCGCCACCTATGTCCAGGATCGCAAATGGCCCAGCTTCGATGCCCAAGCCTACTACACGGCAGCAGAGACGCGCTTGCAACAGCTCCTCAGCCAGCAGGGCTCGCTGCGGATTGCGAGCCTGCGGCAACAGTTGCAGGACTGCCTGACGGAACACTGTGGGGTATTCCGCACCGAGGCGACGATGCAGGCGGGACTCGAGCGCTGGCAGGTCCTGAAGGCGCAGTATGACCAGATTTACCTCGATGATCGCGATCGCTGTTGGAACACAGAACTGATCGAGGCGCTGGAGTTGGCCAATCTGTTGGTGGTGGGGGAAGTGATCCTCACGTCAGCTCTCCACCGCCGCGAGAGTCGGGGAGCCCATGCCCGCGAGGATTATCCCCAGCGGGATGATGCCAACTTTCTCCAGCACACGTTCGCCTACTACTCCCGAGCCGGGATCGATCTGGAGTACCGGCCGGTAGTGATCAATCGCTTTGAGCCCCAAGAGCGCAAGTATTAGAGGACTCCACCGTCAATCAGGGTGCATCTCCCGTTGGCGACTCCCCTTCGCCCCAAGCTGGGCAGCGATCCGCAAAGACCGGCGAGGATGAACGAAATTTTGCGCGGGATGTTGGTACTCCTTCGCTAAACCCTCACCCCAACCCCTCTCCCAAGTTGGGAGAGGGGCTTCTAGCTCCCCTGCTCCCAAAGCTGGGAGCAGGGGCCGGGGGAT
>CAYNIP010000078.1:0-14228 GCA_964397305.1 uncultured bacterium | reverse complement strand
GGGCGGCTCTTGACTTTCAACATAATCGCTTCTCCCCAGTCGGGCGAAGGGGAGTCTCCAATGTGAGATGCACCCTACGGTGCAAAAACGAAAGCGAAGCACGAATGCTTCGCTTTTCAAGAATACCCCCAAGGGAATTCGAATCCCTGTCGCCTCCGTGAAAGGGAGGTGTCCTAGGCCTCTAGACGATGGGGGCCTGCGGTTGTTTGCGTTTCTTAATCTAGCGAAGCGGAGCCGTGTCTGTCAAGGGAAGGGCGAAAAAATTTTTTCGCCCGCCGCCGCCCTTCAGGCTTGGGGCGATCGCCATTGCGCCAAACGCGCCTGAGCCCCAGCATCCAAGCAGTTAATCAACAGGCGACGGCGGGGGCGAGCGGCCGCCTGTCGTTTCGCCCGTCGCCACTGGGCTTGGTCCACAGCTTGGGCCAATTCCTGGGCTGACCACCAGTGCGCCCCATAGCCTAGGGCTGTCTGTTGCTGGGCCCGATCCGAGGTAGCGACGATGATCCGCTTGTAAGGGTAGGTTGCCTGCTGGCGGGCAAACTTGGCACAGAGGGTCTCAATGTAGGTATCCGCCGTCTGCCCAAAGTCTGTGTAGTAAACGTGGAAGTGATCGGAGACGGCTTCCTGGCAGCCCTGACGGCGCTGGTAGTGGGCATCAAACACCACTCGCCCCCGCATTCCCGCGAGGGCGGCATAATTGACCAGGGTTTCAATCAACTGGCGGCGCGCTGGCTCCAGGCCGTCGCGATCCCGCACAGTCTGCAACTGTGTCCAGGTCCCGATAATGTTGTAACCGTCAACGAGCAGCAGGGCGTCAGAGGAGGAGGTGGCCACAATGGTCTCCGTGCGGGCGTTCCTGAGGCAAACAGCCATTTAACCAGGCTAGCCTACTAATATTAACAATAATTAAAGAAATGTTGCCGCTTTTTGATCCATGACCCTGCGAATTCACGGCCAGCGCCCCCTCAAAACCCTCTCCGGACAAGCGGTACGGCCGACGACAGCCCGCGTGCGGGAGGCGGTCTTCAATATCTGGCAGGGACAGATTGCCGGTTGTCGCTGGCTGGATCTCTGTGCTGGCAGCGGGGCCATGGGGGCAGAAGCCTTGAGCCGGGGGGCGGCCGGGGCGATCGCCCTAGAGCAATCCAGCCGAGCCTGCCACATCATCCGCGCCAATTGGCAGCAGGTAGCCAGCCCTGAGCAGACGTGGCAAGTTTTGCGGGGTGATGTACGTCAGCGGCTGCCGGAGTTGGCTGGGCAGCCATTTGATCGCATTTATTTCGATCCGCCCTATGCCAGCGATCTTTACGATGCGGTGCTGGCGGCGATCGCCACCCACGATCTGCTCGCCCCCGAGGGAGAGTTGGCGGTTGAATACGGGGAGGCAAGCTGGCAACCCAGCGAACTGCCACCCCTCCGGCTCAGGGCCCAGAAGCGCTACGGGCGCACTCACCTCGCGTTTTATGGTCGAGCCGAGGCCGACCTCTGAAGGAGGGAGGATCGCGGTCAGCGGGTCGCCAGCCGCGATCGCTCCCGGTCCCGAGGGGACTAGTCCATGCCCAACTGGTCGCCGCGCTTGTACTGCATATAGGCCGCAAAGAAGAGGCCGAGCAGCGTGACGACAACCAAGCCCAAGACCATGCCAAGCAAAAGGGGTTCAATCACGATCGTATTAAGTTGCTGAGTCTGGCGTTACAGCTCTTGATCTTACCTTAGGACGGCTCCGCCAAGAGGCGCGGTCGCGGACTGCCCTTGCGACGAATCGCCATGAATCTTAAACTATGTTTATCCATTGCAACGTTTTACCCGCGTCTCACTCATTCTTGCTAGTCGCTCCCGTCGTCGCGGTGCGGGCGATCCATCCCTGTAGAACAGGCTACGCCAATGCTCTCTCCTTACTACCCTTGGTAACAGATTCGGTGAACGAGCAATCGCTACAGCCCCAAGCCCTCGTCCAGCGACTCGCCACCCTGGTAGTGGCCTTGGCCATTATGGTGAGTCTCATGGTGCTGAGCTTCTACCTAATCGAGCTGTCAGACCCCTACATCCAAGATGTCCTCGCACGGCAGGGCAATGCGCGGCAGGGGGAGGCGATTTATGCTATCAACTGCGCTGGCTGTCATGGCAGCCAGGCTTATGGCAATGTCGGCCCTAGCCTGCACAAGGTCTCTCACCATAAATCCCAGGTGGCGCTGATTCGCCAAGTGATCAGCGGCAAAACGCCCCCCATGCCCAAGTTTCAGCCGGAGCCCCAGGCCATGGCGGATTTGCTCAGCTACTTGGACACCCTCTAGCTCGTCAGCAGGGCTGCTCGCGTTTTCCCAACCGCCTCGGTATGCGCTGGCTAGGAATGAGGCGGTGTATGCTCGATAGGCGAAGTCTTCAAGGATGCTGCCATTTATGCCGCTTCTGTCTTGGCGCTTCAGGCGCCGGCCTAGCTTGTTCTCCAGGAACGTATCGTGGCCCGAGATCGGGCTGCCCTTGCTAGCGATCGTCGTCCCTACGGATAACCCCGAAGACCCCCGCTTCCGGGTTGAGCCTGGTCAGGGCTACGATGGCGTTGTCCTCCTGCGATTTCCCGATGGCGGCACCTGCACCGGGGCCCTCTTGGTCACGGGTCGCCACATCCTGACGGCGGCCCACTGCTTTGAAGTCCGGCAACAAACCGGGGTTCCCAACCTCACCCCTAGTCCGGCGGATGTCACGGTCTACTTCGACCTGCGCCAGGGCCGGGAGGTAGTGCGGGTCGCCCGGGCGGCTCGGTCGGTCACGGTGCATCCTGAGTGGGACAATACGGAGGACTACAACAACGATCTGGCGATCATTGAACTGGCGGAGCTTGCGCCTCTGACGGCCGAGCGCTACCCTCTCTACCGTCGCCAGGATGAGGTCGGCGAGCGGATTACGCGCGTGGGCTATGGTGCTCGGGGCACGGGTCGCCAGGGAGAAGACCCTCAAGACCCAACGACGGTCAAGCGTGTCGGCATGAATCGCTACGACACCTTGGGCGAAACCCTGAATCAGTCGCCGATGTCAGCCTCGATCCGTCCCGGTACGCAACTGGTCTATGATTTTGATAATGGGTTGCGCCGTCATGATGCTATGGGCGTCGAGTATGGTCTCTATGATCTCGGCGTGGTGGAGCAGGCTCCGCTGCCTAGCCTGTCCTTAGCGGCCCAGGGGCTGCGTCCCGGCTACGAAATCATGCTGCAAGAGGTCGGAACAAGTACGGGGGACTCGGGGGGGCCCTCCTTTCTGCGCGGCCGGATTGCGGGCGTTGCCTCGAATGGCTTTAGCCCGAAAGCGCCGGGGATCGATGTTACGCCGGCGAATGATACGAGTTTTGGGGAATACTTTTTTGATACGCGGGTCTCGGCCTACGTGGACTTTATTGAGGCCACGATGGGGGTGCGCTCTTCTCTCTGGGACGCGGCGCGAACGGAGGGGTCCTGGGGGGCGGGTATGGTGGCCCTGGGGGGCTTGCCCCTGGTGCTTGGGGTGGCGATCGCCCGTTACTGCCAGCGGCGACGGGGCAATCTGTTCCTGGAGCCCCGGCGACGCCAACCCTAGGCTCCCGCAGGCGGTATAGTCGTCAAAGCTTGTATGCACAGTGCAGATGGAGGCCGGCGCGTCGTGGAAAAGCGGTTATCGGTAGAGTTGACCCACTACTTCTTTGAGGAAGAGCGGCAGCCCCAAGTCAAGGTTGGCGATCTGGTGAGCTTGGCTGGCGACAGTGTGTTTGGGGTGCTGTTCGTGCTCCTGGCTTTGCCCTCGGCCCTGCCTCTGCCGGCCCCGGGCTATTCGATTCCCTTTGGGCTGATGCTGTGGCCCCTGGGGCTACAACTGGCCCTGGGAGCGCAACAGCCCTGGTTGCCTCAGCGTCTTGCCAAGGGCTCGCTGACCTTGACTCGGGCTCGCCGCTTTGTGAAGGCGGGAACTCCGTGGCTGCGACGCTTGGAGGCGATCGCCCGGCCGCGCCTGACCGTGATTTGTCGCAGCCGGGCGGGACGTATCGTGCTGGGCGTGACGATCATGCTCATGGCCACTTCCATGCTGATCCCGATCCCGGGGACGAATACCGCCCCTGCCATCGGTATTTTTCTCATCGGTTCGGGCCTCGTCGAAGATGACGGCCTGATCTGCTTGATGGGACTTGTGGTGTCGGCGCTGTACTTCGTGCTCGCTGGGGTGGCGATTATTGTCTTTGTGAAAACCGGCGCGAATTTCTTCCCGATCTTCAAGGACTGGGTGAAGAGCTTGCTGTAGGGCGGCGGGCGCGAGGGTTGAGCCGTGATCTAGCAGAACCGCCAGACTCACTTCGGCCTAGAGTGCGGCGGGCGGGGGCGGCGATAGTAGAGGCGGGCTAACTGCTCTGGGGGCAGGCCTAGATGGTAGCCGAGGATGACGAGTTGGTTGATCGCCGTGGTGCGGAGGAGGCCCAACTGCTGCCAGCGGCGGCCGGAGGCGATCGCCGCACAGGGGGCGATCGCCACCCGACCCCGGCGGCGGAGGCGCTGGAGGAACTCGTAATCTTCCATGATCGGCAGAGGGCGAAATCCGCCCAGCTCCCGGAAGGTTTGGGCGCGCAAAAACAACCCTTGGTCCCCGTAGGGCTGTTGCAGCCAGCGTGATCGCCACCGCACCAACTGCTCTAGAACTCGCAAGCGCCAATCCGGCAGATCGATGGCTAGCTCAAAAGCTCCGGCCACGGTTCCTGGCTGGGCCAGCACTGGGTCAATCCAGGCCGGGTAATCCGGGGGCAAGAGGGTATCGGCGTGGAGGAAGAGCAGGATCTCCCCCGTGGCGATCGCGGCTCCTGCATTCATCTGCGGGGCGCGGCCTCGGGGCGCGGTCACGAGGCGCGCTCCCTGCTGCTGGGCGATCGCCACCGTCTCATCCTCGCTGCCCCCGTCAGCCACAATCAGGTCTACGTCCCCGCCACCCCGCAATCGAGCCAGGGTTGCGGGCAGTTGGGTTGCTTCATTCAGGGTCGGGACAATCACAGAGAGACGGGGCATGGCAAAAACCGTTCCTTCCGGGTCAGGAGACCGCTACAGTACAGGGTGACGCGGAATTTTGAGCGCTGCCTGTGGAAACTTGGCTCGACTGCCTGCGCGATCAGCGGGCGATCGCCGTGCTGCGAACGGATGACCTCCACCAAGCCCGCCAGACGGCCCAGGCCTTAGCGGCCGGGGGCCTGCGTTCCCTGGAGATTACCTGGAATAGTGCCCAGCCAGCAACCCTCCTCGCCCAACTGCGCGAGGACTTGCCCCACTGCTGGTTGGGGGTGGGGACGATCTTAGACGCGGAGCAACTGGACCAGGCGATCGCCGCCGGGAGCCAGTTCGTGTTTTGCCCCCACGGGAACCCGGCCCTGATCGCGGCCGCCCGCCAGGCCGGGGTTCCCATCGTGCCCGGCGCCCTCTCGCCCACGGAAATCATCACGGCCTGGCAGGCTGGGGCCAGCGCCGTCAAAGTGTTCCCGGTTCAGGCCCTGGGGGGGGCCGACTACATCCGCTGCTTGCAGGGCCCCCTGGGCCAGATTCCCCTGATCCCGACCGGCGGTGTCACCCTGGCCAATGCCCCGGACCTGATTGCGGCGGGCGCGATCGCGGTCGGGATGTCCAGCCAGTTGCTCCCCCCGGCCCTGATCGCCCAGGGCGACTGGGGGGCGATCGCCCAGCGCACCCGCGCCCTGCTCGCCAGCCTGCAAACCCCGCCCCCCGCTACCAAGAGCGCCGAAACCTAAAGAAGCGAGTCAGCAGCGACTTTTGCCAGGGGCTTTCAGCAAACTTTTGCTTCGTCAACAGCAGCGAGGCCTTGCTGTTCACCTCCGACAGAGTGGGGTAGATATGAATACTGCCCAGGGCTGAGATTTTGAGCCGGTTCCGCATCGCCAAAATCACCTCATGGATCAACTCTCCCGCCGCCGGCCCGACCAAGTGAGCCCCCAAGATCGTGCCATCGTTGCGGACGACAAATTTAGCAAACCCCGCCGTCGCCGCCTCCGCCTGGGCCCGATCCACTCCAGCGAAGGGCTGCTTCAACACCCGCACATCGTCATAGCGTTGGCGCGCCTGCTCCTCTGTCATGCCCACCCGCGCCAGTTCCGGCTCCGTAAACGTGGCCCAGGGAATGGTGCTGTAATCCACCGCTTTCAGGGGAAACAGGGGCAACATCAAGCTGTTGATCGTGGCATAGTAGGCCTCGAAGCCCGCCACATGGGTAAACTGGTAGCCACCAATGACATCGCCGCAGGCATAGATGCGGGGATTCGCCGTCTGCAACTTGGCATTGACCTTGATCCCCTGGGCATCATAAGTGACGCCGGCCGCCTCCAGATTCAGCGTCTCCACATTGGGCAAGCGTCCGGCGGATACCAAGATTTCATCCACCACCAGCTCCTCCGTCGCCTCTCCGGTGCGTGGGCCGATCCAGAGGTGCTTCTGGCCATCGACCACCTCCACGCGCTGCGCCCGCCGTTCGGTGTAGATCTGGATACCCTCAGAGCGCAACTGTTGCTCCACCACCGCCGCTGCCTCAGGATCTTCTTTGGGCAAAATCTGGGCGCGGCTGGCCACGAGATGCACGGGCGCGCCGAGGCGGTGAAAGGCCTGCCCTAGCTCACAGCCAATCGGGCCAGCGCCGATGACTGCCAGGGAGCGGGGGCGCTCTGGGAGGGAAAAGACCTTCTCATTGGTGAGAAAACCGGCTTCCGTCAGACCAGGGACAGGGGGCACGGCAGGCCGCGAGCCCGTGGCAATCACAAAGGCTCGGGCGCGCAGGGGGCGGCCGTTCACCGTAAAGGTGCGGCGGTCGGTAAACTCGCCGGAGCCGAAGATCACCTCGACCCCGAGGCTACGAAAGCGCTCGGGGGAGTCATGGGGCTGAATGGCAGCGATGACGCCCTGGACATGACCGAGGGCCTCAGCAAAGTTGATCTCTGGCGGGGTGGTGTAAATGCCGAAGCGAGAACTGTGCTTGACATCATAGGCCACGCGGGCCGCATGAATCAGGGATTTGCTCGGAACGCAGCCGTACCAGAGGCAATCCCCACCGAGTTTATTTTTTTCAACGAGGGCCACTTTGGCCTGAAGTTGGGCCGCGAGGGAGGCGACCACGAGGCCACCAGAGCCACCACCAATCACGACTAAATCGTAGTCCACGGCCATGTTCACCTGCCTTGCCGCTGGGGCCTGAATGTTAACAGTTTTAGTAAACCCGCCCAAGCTGAATTGCGCCTGAGAAGGCAGAACCCCTCTAAATCTCCCTTGGCCAGAGAGATGCCAAGAAAACCGCTTGGGGTGCATCCCGCCTTGAGGTTACAGTAGCACCCTCTGCGAGAAGCCGCTGCGCCTCCCCATCCCCCCATTTCTGCTTCCAAGGCAATGTAGGGGGGATTCCCAAGGGCCCACAGCCGCCTGAGGGGCCTGCACCCTGTTGGCGGGAAAACGCGGCACAATCGAGAGGTCGGGAACGGTTCCCAGGCCTGGGAACCCTGCCAGGAGCGCAAAATTTCTGCCCCATCATGCACCTTCTCTGGTTCCGCCGTGATCTCCGCCTCGCTGATAATGAGAGTGTCGCTAGGGCTTGTCAAGGCTCGCAGCCGGTATTGCCCTACTTTATTGTCGATCCCTGGTTCTACCAAAATCCTGATGTTGGCGGGGCGCGGGTGCGCTTTCTCTTTGAGTCCTTGGCAGATTTGGCGGCTAACTTGCGGGCGCGCGGCAGTCGGCTCTACCTGTTTCAGGGCAACTCTCTGGCGATCATCCAGGCCTTGACGCAACAATTGCTCGCTCAGGGCCTGCGGCCGGCTCTCTATTTCAACCGCGATGGCCAGGCCGTTTATGGGCGCGATCGCGATCGCGCGGTGCAGCAGCTCTACCGCCAGCTCAATTTGCCAGTTCATCTGGGCCGCAACCACTTTCTTCAGCCCGAGGGCGATCGCCGCGAGACCTGGCAGCGGGACTACTACGCCTACCAGCACGAGCCGCTATACCCCGCGCCTACGCATATCCTCACTCCAGATTGGCCCCTGGACCTACCCCAATGCACCCTTGAGGCGCTGGGGCAGCAGTATCACTCCCTGGTGGCCGGGGTGGCGGCCCCCTTTCGGGGCGGCGAAACGGCGGCGATCGCCACCCTAGACTCATTTCTAACCCAGCGCTTCTGGGGTTATCACTGGAAGCTGTCCCGGCCCTGGCTAGCCCAGCAGGGAGCGACCTCGCACCTCTCTCCTCACTTGATGTTTGGCACGATCTCCTGTCGCACGGTCTACCAGCGGGCAAAGCAGCGGGCGGAGCAGTTGGATCACCCCAAGGCGAGCTTTGCCCTGAAGGCCTTTCGCGATCGCCTCCGCTGGCACGACAGTTTCACCCAGCGCTTCTACTACCAGCCGGAACTAGGAGAGCAGAACCGCTTTCCCGAATTTGACGACCTCTACAGCCCCGCGCCCCTGACGGGGGCGGCCCTAGACCGGTTCAGCGCCTGGCAGCAGGGACTGACGGGATTTCCCTTAGTGGATGCCAGTATGCGCCAGTTGCAGCAGCAGGGCTGGCTGAATTTTCGGATGCGGGCCCTGTGTGCCACCTTCCTGACGATCAATGCCGGCATCTCCTGGCACCACGGCGCACGGCACTACATGACCTGTTTGGTGGATGGCGATCTGGCGATTGACCATTGGCAATGGCAGATGCAAGCGGGAGTGACCAACCCCTTGGTCGGCAGTCTGCGAATCTACAACCCGACCAAGAATCTGCGCGATCGCGACGGCGATCTCCACTTCATTCACCACTGGCTGCCAGAGTTGCGCGGGTTCAACCTCGAGGAAATTCTGCACCAAGCCTACTGGCGCGAGAGTCCCTATCCTCTACCGATCCTGGACTGGGCGACGACCCGGCGCGTGAATGGGCAGCGGGTCGCTGAACTCCGGCAGCGGGTCAAGGCACGGCTCCTGGCCCAAGGGGGACCGGAATTAGCGGCAGCCCTCGCCCATCAGGGGGTCCTGCGCCGGTATCGAGACCATAGCCGCCAACGCTACCGGCACTACCAAGAGCAACAAGCCAAGGTGCAACAGGGAGAGCTGCCCCTCGGGGAGGAACTCTAAGGAGCGGGATGCCCGCTCGCAATCTCCTCTACAGCTTGTGGAGAGGGTGGGCTCGAAGCCGCGAAGTGAAACCCACACTTCTTAAAAGGGGCGAGCCAAGGGTTTTAGGGTAAAAGTCCCCTAAAAGTTAACAATTTGTAATTGAGATAGCAGTTTGGCAAGAAAACTTACGGCAGTATAAGCACCGTATCTCCAAATTTTCTCCCGATCTCTGGTTATGTTACTCAAATCCTCACACCCTTTCTGGCTCGCTCTCGTGTTGGCGGGCAGTCTCGCCCTAGCGGCGACGGCTCCTGCTGGAGCTTGCGTGTTCAGCCAAGCCAAGGGTTCAACTTCAACGACGACTGTAACCGGCCGTTTGCCCGGTTGGTTGGCTTCCTGGAAGGAGTCTAAACCTTCCGCCTTGCTGGCGGTGCTGGGAATAGCGGCGGCTGGCTCGCTCAGCGGACTCCTTTACGCGCGGCGGCGTGCGGCAGCAGCGGCTGATGCTGACCCTTTCGCGGTGGCGACGTTCCCGATCCCGGCCTACCTCGACACGGAGGCGGCTGACGCTACAGCCGACTCGGCTGAGTCCGAGAGGTTGCCGGTTCACTAGGATCTGTTGTCAGTTAAGGCCAAAACCTAGTCAGGGACGACTTTTCAGCCTTGGGCGCGCCTTTCAACTGTATCGCCCAGCCGCGAGGGTTTCGTGGGTAGTTGGCGGTACGCTCTAAGGGCCGATGTTGCAGATTCCCCTAGCGACTAAGGCTTGCCAGTCTCAAGGCCTGGCAGGCCCTTTATGATTTTCTCGCGTTGCGGCTATTGGGTACGAGCAGGCGATACAGCTTATTCAGCAATTGCTTAAGACGGGCCCTCACCCTCAATCCCTCTCCCAGAGCGGGAGAGGGACTTTGAGATCGTTTTTTATGATTCGTGAAAGAGCTGTACGTTTCTGCGTTACAGGCTAGGCCAACGCCAGAACTGAGCTTCGCGGCGAGGGCGGGCGGGGAAGGGCGAGATCATGGCTGTACCGTGTCATTGCGGAACCAGCGTTATTGCTCATGCTCAATACTTGCTGTTTGTGGGATTTGCAATGCTTGCGTATCTAGGCAGAGTTGCACGATCGCATCTATACCCAAACCAATAACGCCTTGCTCTTGTAACAATGGGTTGCTAGCACTGGCAAAGGTCACTAGGGATTTTCCTGCCTTGACCAGCCTTTGGGCAAAAGCTAGGGTGTTGCTGTTAGGGGCGGCATAGGCCATTAAGATGGTGCGAGCGATCGCCCCGATCATTTCATTTCGCTTGCCCGCCAGGGTAACGGTGGCACGAGAATAGCTGGCGCTAAAGGGCGAGATTAGGAGTAACCGATTTTCCCCAACGGCCTGTTTTTGCTCTGGGGAGAGGCGCATTTTGTGGAGACTGCGAGCAGGACAGTGGACGATCGGTTGGAGGCCACGGAGCAGAATTTTGAGGCAGTCTTGCTCGATCGGGGTATGGAAACCGCTGATGAGAGGAACTTCTGCCTCTCGCAGAGCTTGAGCGAGGTCATAGGCTTTGAGGATCAGATCGCCAGGGCATTGCTTGGAGCAGAAAAGGGCGATCGCAGATTTTTGCAGTAAGCTGAAATTGCCGATCGCATTCAGAATTGGTGCTGATTTGAAGGCCGGACATCGCTTAAGTGAAGCAGGATAGAGCAAATCCCTAGATGTTATGCTTCGTAAATCAACATTGGGGACAGACATAGCAAAATCAATTACCTTCCAGGCAAAGGTCAAAGGGGTGCATCTCCGTTAGGCAGGTTTGCCCCCTCTGCGAGAAGCCGCTGCTGGAGGGCAAGGGCCAAGGGGAGCAGGGCAATCCTCTCCCCCGCGATTGACACCTAGGCCTTGAAATCTGTCCCTAGACTTAAACCGAGGCCATTGCCCGGTCCTGGTCCGCGGCCCGCTCCTTGCCCAAGCGCTCGAACTCCGCCAACTGGGCTTCGATTTGCTGCTTGACAATATCGCGGTATTCCAAAAAGTGCTCATTGTGGGCGCAGACCGTGACATACTGCTCCAGCACAGCAGGGTTGGCGATCGCCATATGAATCAAGTGATGCCAAAACAGCCAGCGCGTCTTGCGGACCACCCCCTGCCGCCAGAAGACCAGCGCCAAGGCTCGGACCACCACCCATTCCGGTAGCTTCGGCTTCGGCTTCACCTTAGGCGCACCCAGCTTCAGGAAATAGCGGTAGACCCGGTTCAGGTACTGCACCGGCTCATACAGTTGCCGGAAGGCCGACACATACTCGCGGGCAATGTCTTCGATCGGGCGCGTCGGCACAAAATTCATCAGCGTTGTCTGATTGATGTTGCCGTCCTGCTCCCGCAGGCGACCCTCCTTCTCCAGCCGATGCCAGAGAGCCGTATGGGGCAGGGCTTGCAGCATAGCAAAGGTGGTCGTGGGAATGCCCGTGACCTCGGCAAACTCGACGATCCGCTGGCCCGCGCCGGACTTTTCGCCGTCGAAGCCGATGATGAAGCCCGCGATCACCCGCAGGCCAGCCCGCGTCACCTTGTCGATGGAGTCCAGGAGCGGCGAGCGGGTATTCTGGAACTTCTTGGTCAACTGCAAGCTGTCAGGATCAGGAGTCTCGATGCCCATGAAGACCGCCGCAAAGTTGCACGCCAGCATCAGCTCGATCAGTTCATCGTCTTCGGCCAAGTCCAGAGAGGCTTCCGTATCGAAGCGGAAGGGATACCCCTTCTCAGCCTGCCAGTCCTTCAGGGCCCGCAGCAGCAGCTTCACATTGCGCTTGTTGCCAATGAAGTTGTCATCGACCATGAACACACCGCCCCGCCAGCCTAGGTCGTAGAGGCAATCCAGCTCTGCCAGCAACTGGGCCGGGGTCTTGGTACGGGGCTTGCGGCCATAGAGCACGATGATGTCGCAGAATTCACACTGGAAGGGGCAGCCGCGCGAAAACTGCACCGACATGGAATCGTAGACCGAGCGTTCGAGCAAATCGTAGCGGGGGATGGGGGTCGTGGTGACATCGGGCTTCTCACCATCGGACCGGAAGCAGCCGCTAGGCTCGCCCCGTTCGATGGCTTCGACAAATAGAGGCAGGGTAATTTCCCCTTCATCCAGGATCAAATAATCCACACCAGCCGCTTCCATATCCTGGGGCATGGACGTGGGATAGGGCCCGCCGACCGCCACGCGCTTGCCGTATTGCTTGGCGAGCTGGATTTGCTCGAGCATATCCGCCTTCTGCACAATCATCGCCGAAAAAATCACGATGTCAGCCCACTGCCATTCCTCGGCGGTGACGCTGCGGATGTTACGGTCCACGAGCCGAAATTCCCAGGTTTGGGGCAAAATCGCTGCCACTGTAATCAAGCCCAAGGGCGGGAGCAAGACCTTGCGGTTGACTAATTCGAGGATCTTTTCATAAGACCAAAAGGTTTTTGGAAATAGCGGATAGACCAGTAGCACATTCATGGCAATTCCCCGCCAACAGTTCAAAAGGGTTCATGATTGTTCTTGAGTATAGTTCTGTTTCAACAAAAATCACGTGCCCCCAGGGGCTAAATTGAGCCAATTTGACCCACTCTAAATCCCTCGGGCGCTAGATTGACACCCAGGTTCCTGGGGTGAACGAAATTTGACGCGGGATGTTGGTGCTGCTTCGCTCCGCTCTCCCCCAACCGCTCTCCCAAGTTGAGAGGGGGGCTTCTAGCTCCCCTGCTCCCAGCTTGGGGAGAAGGGGAGTCTCCAAAGTGAGATGCACCTCATCAGCGGGGAGGCTTTCCTGTGCTAGGCTGAGGCCTCGAGCCGTTCCGGCGAGACACGGCAAGGTTATGAGGCTGGAGACGATGAGCACGTTATATCCCAGGACTCAGGCTCCCAGGCTGGATGGCGATTGCCGTCAGCGGTTCCTGCAAAACCGGCGTCGCTACCGCTGCTCTCGTCTCTGGCTGGCCGCCCTTGCCAGCGCCAGCTTGCTGAGCTGTAGCGCGCCGTTGGAGGAGGCCAGCATGGCCCCCCAATCCGGGCTGCCCCCGACCGAGGGGGAGATTGCGGTCTCCGAGGACGCGGCTGACTTGGCAGCGGGGAATTCTCTGGAGGCGACCCGCACGCCCACCGTCCCGCAATTGATTAAAACCGCCGAGCTGACCCTCCGGGTGGCCGCCATTGAGCCAGCCGTTCAGGCGGCGACGGCGATCGCCCAGCAGCGGGGCGGCGATGTTCTGGAACTCAACGTCAGCACCCCCCCTCAGGCCCAAGCTCCCCAAGAGGCCTCCCTGCGGCTGCGGGCTCCCCAGGCCGAACTCGACCGGATGCTGGCGGACCTCAGCGACCTGGGTGATGTGACCCGCCAGACGATCACGGCGGAAGATGTCAGTGAGCAGCTCGTGGACCTGACGGCGCGGGTCCGCAATCTACGCCGGGCTGAGACGACCTTGCTCCAGCTTATGGAGCGTACCGGCTCGGTTGCGGATGTGCTCCAAGTGGCCCAAGAACTCAACAACACTCGCGCCCAGATCGAGCGCCTGGAGGCCCAGCGCCAAAATCTCCAGCAGCGGGTTGCCTTTTCCCAGGTGCAGCTCTGGCTGGAGCTGGATGGCCCCTTGCCCCGCTTGACCCAGCCCCTCGGCCGCCAACTGGGCAATACCTGGGAGCAGGCTTGGGGCTCCGTGAGCCGTTTCACCCTCGGGCTCTTGAGGCTGGGACTGTGGTGGCTGGCTTACAGTCCCTACTGGCTGTCGATCGCCCTCCTAACCTGGTTTTTCCTGGGCCGTCGTCGCCCGCGCCCCCACCCCCCGGCGGCTGCTCCCGCGCCGGAGGGAGATCCTCAAGCACCGGATGCTCAAGAATGAGGTCATTCAATACCTCGGCCAAAAAAAACCCAGCTCGTCTAGGAGCCGGGGAGATTAACCAGGGTGCATCTACCATCCCTTTGTACGTCTGACTTCGGTGCGGCTCCGGAGAGTTTTTCGCGGCGGGCGGCGAGCTTAAATTCTCCCCTAAAAAGAAAAACCCAGCTCCTAGGAGCCGGGGAATCAACCAGGGTGCATCTACCATTCCCCCTTACGTGGAGCTGTGGGAGGTATCCGGAAGGCGGGGCCCAAGATTGCGGATCGACGGACCTGTTTAG
>CAYNIP010000077.1:0-14521 GCA_964397305.1 uncultured bacterium | reverse complement strand
CCCCCTTCTCCCAGCCTTGGGAGAAGGGGCCGGGGGATGAGGGCCCCGTAACACTGAAGCGGGCTATACTCTGCTCCTGGAACCAGCGCTCAAAAGCCCGAGGAGCCGCGCTTTTTTTCGTCCACCCGGACCAAGCCTGGGAATCCCTGCAACCATTCGCTATCCAGTAGACTGAGACTGCATTAAACCACTGCATTAGACCAACGTTTGGGTTCATGAATAGCCCCTGAGACAGGGAGCGATTAAGCTCACTGGCCCTTGGCTCAGGGCCCCGGACCTGAAATTTTCCCTTGGACCGCCCCAGTTTCCCGACAGTTTATGGCAAACTCTCCATCCAGCCAACTCCTGGCCCTGCTTCGCGATCGCCTCGCTCGCACAGGCCCCCTGACCTTTGCCGACTACATGGATCTCGTGCTCTACCATCCCGAGGCCGGCTACTACGGCAGTGGCCAGGTGGGCATCGGCGCAGCCGGCGATTTCTTTACCGCCAGCTCCCTGGGCCCAGACTTGGGGGAGCTGCTAGCGGTGCAGTTTGCGGAAATGTACGCGCACCTGGGCCGGCCTGACCCCTTTTGGCTGGTGGAATTGGGGGCCGGGCAAGGGACGCTGGCAGCGGATATTATCCAGGCTCTGAGCCGGGACTTTCCGGCTGTCTGGGAGGTGACGCGCTATGTTCTGGGGGAGCGATCACCCGCCCTGATCGCCCGCCAGCAGGCCCAACTGGCTCCTTGGCTGGCTA
The DNA here is from genome assembly GCA_964397305.1 of uncultured bacterium. Classification (GTDB taxonomy): domain Bacteria; phylum Cyanobacteriota; class Cyanobacteriia; order Cyanobacteriales; family Spirulinaceae; genus JAAUTY01. The sequence goes on along the minus strand of CAYNIP010000077.1, from coordinate 13,782 downwards.
CGGGCCGCGTGACTTGGCAAGACCTAGGGGCCGAACCCGAGGCCGCCTGGGTGGGCTGCTGCTTTGCCAATGAGCTGGTGGATGCGTTGCCGGTCCACCGGGTTGTAAAGCGGGAGGGGCGCTTGCAGGAACTCTATGTCACGCTGGCGGCCGGGGAGGTGCGGGAAGTCGCGGGGGACCTCTCGATGGCGGCGATCGCCGACTACTGCCAGCTCAATGGCCTAGACTTCAGCCAGCCGGACTATCCCGAGGGCTACTGCACCGAGATCCCCCTGGCGGCGGCTGCCTGGCTGCAAACGGTGGCGCAGCGGTTACAGCGGGGCTACCTGCTCATCCTCGACTATGGCTACCCGGCTCCGCGCTACTACCATCCCCAGCGGGCCCAAGGAACGCTCCAATGCTACTACCAGCACCATCGCCACAGTAACCCCTATGTCAACCTCGGGACCCAAGACATAACCGCCCATGTGAACTTCACGGCCCTGGAGCGCTGGGGCGATCGCCTGGGTCTGACCACCCTGGGTTGTAGGCCCCAGGCGCTGTTCTTGATGGCCCTGGGGCTGGGCGATCGCCTGGCCGATCTCAGCAGTGGTCACTTCGACCTCGCCACGGTCCTGAAGCGCCGCGATGCCCTGCACCAACTGATCGATCCGGCTGGTCTGGGTAATTTCCAGGTCTTGATCCAGGCCAAGGGACTCCCCCCAGCAACCCCAACCCTGCGGGGCTTGCAGGAACCGCCATCAGGTCCCCAGACCTAAGCGGGCTTGAGGCAACCCTCGAACCCTCGGAAACGCCGTGGTTCAGGCTCAGCCCGACGGACTAGGGGATGTCGTCAGGGTAAAGCCAGAATCCGCTCAGAAACGTTTGTGCAGCCCTAGACAAGGCTGCCCATGGCCCGGCAGCCAGTGCTGGCAAAGGTTTTGTGAGTCATTGACAACGGGCATCTAAGAGCAACCCGGGCGATCATCCTTAGCCAGAAGAGCGCTCCGCTTGTAGCTCCGTCACCAGAGCCGCCAGACGGTCGGCCCCAACCTGGTACACCTCACCGCAAAAGTGGCAGGTGGCTTCGGCCCCGCCGTCCTGCTCGATCATGTCTTGCAGCTCGTTGGTGTGCAGCATCCTCAGGGCCCCCAGCAGCCGCTCCAAAGAACAGCGGCAATCAAAGCGCACCGGCTGCGTTTCTGGAAACAGGTGCAGGTCTTGATCCCCCAGGAGGTCGTGAAAAATCTCCGGCAGGGTCTGACCAGCTCGCAACAGGGGCGTAAAGCCCGTCAAGTGCCCCACGCGGGCCTCCAGCAGCTCCACGAGGGCGGGGTCCTCCGCCGCCTTGGGCAAGACTTGCAACAACATTCCCCCCGCCGCCGTCACCCCCTCAGCACCCACAAAAACCCCCAGCAGCAAGGCCGAGGGGGTTTGCTCAGAGGAGACCAAGTAGGCCGCCACATCGTCGCCAATTTCCCCGGACACCAAGGCCGTCGTGCTCGAGTAGGGGTAGCCATAGCCCACATCCCGCACCACGTAGAGATAGCCCTGGGAGCCTACGGCTCGACCCACATCAAGCTTGCCCTGAGCTGAGGGGGGCAATTCGACTTGGGGATTATCCACATAGCCGCGCACGGTTCCATCGAGGCCGGCATCGACGAGGAGCCCCCCCAAGGGGCCTTGGCCCCGAATGCGGAGATTGACCCGCGAGCCCTCCCGCTTCATGGTCGAGGCGAGGATGAGTCCTGCGGTCATCGCTCGGCCGAGGGCCGCAGTCGCGACGTAGGACAGGCGGTGGCGCTGGCGGGCTTCCTCCGTGAGGTCTGTGGTGATCACCCCAAGGGCGCGGATACCCCCGGCGGCGGCGGTCGCTCGGATCAATTCATCTGGCATGGTAACTCTTGCTCACGTACCGACCTTGGCAACCCGGACCGATTGCCTGCCTTGCTTAATATAGCTTAATGAAAACCCCCGGCGGTCAGAGCCCCGCAGCAATGCGTTACCCTGGAGCGATGAGGAGCGGTCGTTTCCAGGGATTTGCTGAATGCTTGTACCCCCGCACCCCCTCCTGCATTGACGCATTTCGACGATTGGGCTATCCATGCAACACACCTGGTACTTTGACAGCGACCCCAGCGATCGCACCTTTGAACTTCCCGGCGCTAAACCCCACTACAATCCCGACCGACCCGGACGCATTGAGCATATTCGACTCGACCTCGAGCTGGAGCCCGCCCAGCAACGGTTGCGCGGCACTTGTACCATCGCCCTGCACCCGCTGCAATCGGAGCTGCGGGCCTTGACCCTCAATGCGGTGGCCATGCAGATCGAGAGTGTCCACCTGGGGGCGATCGCCCAGCCCTTTGACTACGACGGCGAAACCTTGCAAGTCCAGTTGCTCCAACCCCTGGGAACTGAGCCCGTGAAGCTGGCGATCGCCTACCGGGTTGAGCAGCCCCAGCGCGGCATCTATTTCATTCACCCCGACGAATACGCGCCCGAGAAGCCGCTGCAAGTTTGGACCCAGGGAGAGGATGAAGACTCCCGCTACTGGTTTCCGGGCTTCGACTACCCTGGCCAGCTCGCCACCTCCGAGATTCGCGTCCGCGTGCCCCAACCCCTGCGGGCGATCGCCAACGGTGAGCTGATCGCCACCGCCCCCGAGGGCGAGGCCGTTGTTTACCACTGGTACCAGCGCCAGCCCCATCCCTCCTACCTGATCGCCCTTGCCGTGGGCGAGTTTGCCGAAAGTCGCCACGAGTGGAACGGCATCCCCGTCACCTACTACGTGGAGCCGAGCCGGGCCGACCAGGCCGAGCGCAGCTTGGGCAAAACACCCCGGATGATGGCCTTTCTCAGCGAGACCTACGGCTATCCCTATCCTTTTGCGAAATACGCCCAAGTCTGCGTTGCCGATTTTATCTTTGGGGGCATGGAAAATACCTCCGCGACTTTCCTGGCCGACCGCTGCCTGCTCGATGAGCGGGCCGCCCTCGACAACCAGCGCACGGAAAGCCTCGTGGTGCATGAACTCGCCCACCAGTGGTTTGGGGATCTCGTCCCGATCCAGCACTGGGCCCACGCTTGGCTCAAAGAAGGAGCTGCCTCCTACTCCGAGATGCAATGGGTGGAGCACGAGTACGGTCCCGAGGAAGGAGCCTATTATCTCCTGCAAGAAGCGCGACGCTACTTGAGCGAAGACCGCTCCCGCTATCGCCGCCCGATCGTGACGAATGTGTACCGGGAGGCCATCGAACTTTACGACCGCCACCTCTACGAAAAGGGAGCCTGTGTCTACCATATGCTGCGGGGCCAGTTGGGCGAAACGGCCTTCAAGGCGGCGATCCGCACCTTTCTCGAGAACCAGGCCTATCAGCCGGTGGAAACGGTGGACCTCCTGCGGGCGATTCACCAGGCGACGGGGCGCAATCTTGCCCCGCTCTTTGACCAATATGTGTTCCGGGGCGGCCACCCTGAGTTCAAGGTCAGCTATGCCTGGGATCATGAGGGTCAACTGGCAAAGCTGACGGTGAAACAGGTGCAGGCCAAGGATGATCCCCGCCAATGCTTTGACCTGCGACTGCCCCTGGCCTTTGGCTATGTCGAAGGGGAGCAGGTGACGCAACAGCGGCTCAGCCTGCGGGTGCAGGAGCCGGAGCAATGCTTCTACTTCCCCTTGGCCGCCCGGCCGCGCTTCGTCAGCTTTGATGTAGGCAATTTCACCCTCAAGGCCCTGACTCTGGACTACCCCCTGAAGGAACTCAAGGCCCAGCTCCAATACGACCCTGATCCGGTGTCCCGCATTGAGGCGGCGATCGCCCTCGCCAAGCGGGGCGGCCTCGAGGCCCTCCAGGCCCTGAGCCAAGCCCTGAGTCGGGACCCCTTCTGGGGGGTGCGGGCAGAGGTGGCTGGTCAATTAGCCAAGCTGAAGCTCCACCAGGCTACGGAGGCCCTGATCGGGGCCCTGGCCGATCCCGAGGCCCGGGTGCGCCGCGCTGTCCTCGGGGCCCTGAGTCACCACTACTCCGAGGCCAGTTATGGGGCGGTCTTCCAGGTCGCCACCCAGGGAGACCCCAGCTACTATACCGAAGCTGCGGCCCTCCGCTGTCTCGGCAAGCTGGCGGCGGCGGGGGCCAGGGAGCAACAGCAGCAGGCGATCGCCCTGTTGCAGCAGGCCTTGCAGGAGCGGGCGGGCTGGAATGAAGTGGTACGCTCCGGAGCCCTCGAAGGCCTGAGCCACTTCAAAACTCTACCAGCCGCTGTCGCGGCGATTCAGCCCTATACGGCCCCAGGAACCCCCCAAGCCCTCCGCTTGGCTGCCCTGCGCGCCCTCGGGGCCGTGTCGATGGGCCAGCCGCCGGCCCAGGTGGAACAAATTCTCGTCTGCTTGGCGACGATCGCCAGTGAGCCCTTCTTCCTGACCCAAGTTGCCGTGGTCAACGCCCTAGGCAAAATGCGCGACCCCGGTGCGCTGGAAATTCTCAGCCCCATGGCCGAGCAAACGACGGATGGCCGTGTGCGTCGCCTCGCGGAGGAGTCCCTCAAAGCTGTGCAGAAACACCTCGAAAGCCAGCAGGCCATGCAAACCCTGCGGGACGAACTCCAGAAGCTCAAGCAGGATAACCAAGACCTCCGCAGCCGTCTTGCGCGTCTCGAGGCGCAGCAACCGTCGGTGAGTCAAGAGGTGAGTCAAACCGCCGAGTAAGCCCGCCCCGAGACTGAGCCCCGCGTTGAATCAACTGCTCCCTTGCCAGACCGGATTCTGGGAGTAGCGATTTAACTGGGGTCTCAGCCATGTCTTGCACACAACGCCCACAATGGTTTGCTTGTCTTGGGATGCTAGTGGTGGTGAACTTGCTGCTGGGGGCCCTCAGCCATGAACCCAGCTACGGGTTTGGGTTCATGGCTGGGGGGCAGCGGCGCCCAGCGGGACAGGAGCAACGCCAGGAAAGTCAGAACCCATCTCCTGACTGCATTCCGTCGCCCCTGCCCTGCCGCTCGGGCTCCAGCACCTGAGCCCTTAGCGAGTCGGCGGCCAGACAAAGCGCGGGGTGCGATCAATGTAACCAATGCGATCGCCAACCTCGACCCGCGCTAGCCCCTGAAAAAAGCCCCTCGCACCGTCAAAGGTCGCTGGAATCACCAGCTTACCCGTGGAATCAATAAAGCCAATCTTGCCGGCAATGCGTACCCGCGCGAGCCCCTCGGAAAAGGGCCAAGCGCTCTGGTACTGAGGGGCGATCGCCCACACCCCCTGAGGGTTGATGTAGCCCCACTGCCCGGTGTCGGCCTCCAAGGCCAGGGCTAGCCCCTCGACAAAGCGATCGCCCTCGGCAAACTGCGGCGCGATCGCCCAACGACCCGCTCGATCCAGATAGCCAACGCGCCCCCCCTGACTCGCCACCGCCAGCCCCTGAGCAAAGGAGCCCACCCGGTCAAACTGCGGCGGAATCACCCAGTCACCCTCAGCACTCACAAAGCCCCAGCGGCCCCCCTGCTGCACCGGCAACAACGCCTCCTGAGCAGCCAGACCCTCACCCTCGAAGTTCTCCTCACTCTCACCCACCTGCTCAAACTGCGGCTCCACCACCCAGGCCTGGTCCCGATTGATCAACCCCCAATACCCTGCCGCCTGCACCGCTGCGATCCCAGCCTGGCTAAAATCCCGGGCATCGTCAAACTGCGGCGCCACTACCCAGCGCCCTGTGCCATCGATAAAGCCCCAACCAGCCTCTCCCTGCACAGCGGCGAAGCCCTGGGAAAAATCTCGAGCCCCCTGGTAGCTCAGAGGAATCACCAACTCGCCCCGGCGATTGATAAAGCCCCAGCGTCCCCCTTGGCGCACCCGCGCCAGCCCCTCCCGAAATTCACCAATGCCCTCAAACTGGGGCTCCACCACCCAGTTTCCCGCTCGGTCAATCAAGCCTCCTTGGCCCGCGAGGGAAACCACCGCCACCTCCCCATCAAAAAAGCGAGCTGCCAGAGAGAAGGTAAAGCGAGGCTCAACGACTAGGTTGCCGCTAGCGTCGATGTAGCCCAGTTTCCCCTCTTGCAGAATAGGGAACAGGGGCGGGTAGACCCCAGGGCTGGGGTTGGCCTCCGTCACGGCGGGCACGTTGGGCATGGGCTCAGGCTCAGCAGCAGCGAGGGGAAGCAGTGGCAGGGAGTGCAGGGCCATCAGGGATAGCCCAAGAACCGAGGCACCAGGCCCCAGCCAAGCCATTGGCATTGCCATCAACCCTCCAAGATTCTCCCCTAAGCTTACCGACTAAACCTCCGAGGGGCGGGAACTATTGAACATGGGGGACAGATAGGCCACCAGCAAACCCAGGGCAAAGCCGAGGACATTGCGGAAGACCGGCAACCAGTCCGCCGTGCGACTCACAACCGGGCCGAGACCAAAGGCGATGAAGAGAATGCCCCACAGGGGGGAAAAAATCAGGGCCCACTGCCAGGCAATGAGCTGACCGGGACGGCGGGGAATCGCCGCAAGACCGCAAATGACGCCGCCGAGGATCGATGTCACCAGGGTGAGAATCCACTGCTCCCGAGGCAGGCCGGGGACAACGTTGCAACCGCCATCGCGCAGGCAGTCAGCAACAGTTTCGAGGGACTCCGCAATCGAGTTATTTTCGCCGTGCTCCCGGACATAGTAGAGATTACCAAAGCGAGTTTGCAGCTCTACCCAAAAGGTGCGCGGTAGGAAATTATAGACATCCCGGCCGACATTGAAGGCGAGCAGGTTGCCGCCGCGCGCGTCCGCAACTAGGAGCACGCTGCGATCATCCAAGCCCCAGTAGGGGCCGACAGCCCGCCCGGGGGTCTGATCGTACTGAGTCAAGACGCGCAGCTTCCAGCCTGTCTCCTGTTCAAACTGCTCCAGCTCATTCGCTAAGGTCTCTTCCTGAACAGAGGGCAGAAAGTTGGCGAGGTCGATGATCGGAGTGTCTACGGTTGGGAGCAGCTCGGGGTTGTCGAAGGCCTGGGCGGCGGGGGCGGCGATGAACCAGGCGCTCAGGGCAACGAGGGTGGCGAGGCAGACGCTGAGCAGGGGTCGAAGGGAGGGGTGTTGGATGACGGCGCTCATAAACTTTTCCTAAACGTGAAGAGGGAGGGGCAGCCAAGGGGTGAAGGCCAGGCTGAAAGTTTCGTTACACTTGTTTACTTTATTTTAAGGATAGCAACAAATTTTAGGGCAAAGTCTCTCAGGTTGCGAGGGCAACCCTGGCAATACCACGGTGATGCAGGCTTCACGAGCTGCTAGCTTGGGCCGGCTTCTGGCCGGTGAAACGACTTGGACTGCGAGGCTGAGAGCCTAGGGTTGTCGCCATCCACGACTCATCACAGACCAAGGCCTGATTGTTCTGTTGTGGCGCTTATGGAATTTCACCAATTAAATGCACCATTGCAGGGTTTGGGTATCCCAACCCTCAAACCCTTATCAGAACAGCGATTGACTGGGTTGAGGGCGCGGCAACCGGGCCTCTACCAAATTGGGTCGTTATTTCGTGAAAATTCATCAGGGCTTCCCCAGCGGGCTAAAGCCCAACAACGCTTACGGACAATCCCCCCGAGCTGACTAAGGCTTGCTGCTCAGGGACCGACACCCAATCGAGGTGCCGATGAATAGTAAACCAAACAAGGTGCTGGCAAAGCCGATCCAGCTGATCGCGATCGGGCTCTGATTGGCAGCCACGAGTAACTGACCGACTAGGACTGGCCCAGCAATTTGGCCCATGCGCTCGATCAGTCGGTACAACGATCCCGCTGTATTTTTGCCAATGCGATCCGCAACGGGGGTTTCAATGATGTAGGTCAGGCTCGGGGCATTGATCGAGCCGTGACCGGCCCCTGTGATCGTGAGCCCGAGAATCACTAACAGTGTGGTGATACCGGGTAAGGACCTTTGGCTGGGGTCGAGCCAGGCCATGGAGCCAATGAGGATCAGACCGAGGCCGCTAGCGGCGGAGCCCAGGCAGAGTACGAGGTCGGTGCGGCCGACGCGATCAACCCAGCGGCTGATGTAGGTACTGGCCACGAGGACACCAGCGGCGTAGAACATGACGATTTGCCCGATGTCTTCCGGTTGGTAGTCCTGCTGGGCAAGGACAAGGGGTAGGGCAAATACAGTCACGCCAGTGAAAATGGCGCGGTAGGGCAGGCCGATGAGCACTAGGGCCTTGAGAAATTGGAAGTCGCGGCTGACGTTCCAGAGATCGCGAAGAAAACCTCCCTGGGCCGTGGGTTCAGGGGCCGTGGGTTCAGGGGTAGCTGGCAGGGTGGAGGGCGTTGTGAGGGGGGTGATGCGCTGGGGAATGAAGGCCCAGCAGTACCAGAGGGCGAGGAGGGCGATCGCCAGGCCCATTCCAAAGACCCCCTGAGTGCCCACATAAATCGACAGGAGCGCCCCCAAGGCTGTACTGGCGAGGCGACCACCGAAGAAGTCAAAGACCATCATCGCCCCGGCCTGGGTCTTGCGCTGGGCGGAGGCGACTTCAAGCACGTAGGACTGGACAGCCACAAGGAGAAACCCTTGGGTAGCCCCGGCGAGGGCCCGCACGCCGTACATGAGATAAAAGTCGGTGACGAAGGCCATGCCGAGGGAGGTCAACACGGTTAGCCCAGCTACGATGAGCAACAGCGACTTGACATTCCGCCGCTTGACTAGGCTCGCTGCCGGGATCATGGCGACCGCCCAGCCGAAAAAAAAGACGGTGAATTGGGTAGACACGAGGCTGGGATCAGCCTGGTTGCTAAGGGCGAGGGAGCGCAAGTATTGGGGAAGAAACGAGATGCTCAGGCCGTCAATGAAGGCCCCGAGGAAGTAGAAGGGCTCGATGAGGCGCAACTGCTGCTCTTCGGCGTCGCTGCTGCCTGGGACGGCGCGGCGGGTAAGAGAGCGTAGAAGGTTTAAGACAATGATCGCAATGAAGCCAGAGGCAACGAAGAGGGCTAAAAAGTTTTTGACGCTGCGCCAGAGACGGTAGTAGAGCAGACTGCGGGGACTTTTGACCAGTATGGTGAGGCTAGCGGCTCGCCCTGCGCCTAGGGTTGCTTCGTAGGTGAAGTAGCGGGCCTGATCGGGAACCCGGCTGGGGTCGCCGGCAGCCGTGTCGATGAGAATATTCTGGGGGGTACTAAGGGCAATGTAGCTGATTTCAGGATTGAGGGTTTGATACTCCGTAAAGGTGGTCTCGAGGCCGTCGAGATCCGCGAGGTCAAGGCCGAGCTCGAGGGGGGCTTCGAGGCGGTTGGTCAGGGAAAGGGTGATGGCTTGGGTTTTGGCCTGGAGGCCGGCGGAGTAGAGGAAGGTCAGGACCAGCACGACGGCGATCGCGATGAGGGCATAGACGGTGGTATAGGCAATCTCGATCGCCTGACTACCCTGGCCTGTTTCTAAATATTGGTAGGTGCGACTGGCGATCGCGGCAAAGAGTCCCAGGGTAATTGCCCCAACCCCGGCAATAAAGGAAAAGCAGCGATTGATGCGCTGATAAATCGCTGCTTTGTCCAAGAACAGTTGCAAATAACCGGCTCGTTCAAATTTGTTCTCGAGGGGTAAGGTGATTTTGTAAAATCGCTTACTTTCTTGGAGCTGGTAGTAGTCTGTCTCTGGTTGCAAGCGGCTATCTTGATAGTTCGCTTCGATGGCCGCCTCCCCCAGGGGCTTCGTCTCCACAAAAACAACTCGGTCAGTCGTCGTCAGTACATCAATGCGTTGAATATTGGGATCGGTTTCCAGCAAGGGGGCGGCCAGCCGTGAGAAGCCGGAGAATTGGTCGAGGGGTAGGCCGGCAGCCAAGAAGGTATCCAGGGAGTTTTTCACAATTTGACCCTGGGCATGGAGTGTATCGACCACAAAGCTAGGGTAGTTGCGGTAAGCATCTCCTAGGCCAACGAGGCCAACTAGGATCAAGGCAAATGCGAGGAGGAGGGACGCAAGGCCTGTCTTGGTGGCGTGGGTGCTGTGGGGAGCAGGAGATACCATACTGATCTAGGTTTGGAGAAAGGTGCTTAAGTATACTGGGCTTAGAGAGCTGCGGTTTGTGTGGTTTGTTGCTGACCGTCCTGTACGAGAGATAGGCCAACCGTAGCTAGCGATTCACCCCCTTTTCCTTCCCCATGGCTTTGCCTTCGCTAACCGGACAATTCATAACCGCTCCGTTTCGTTCCCTCGCACCGAATGTTGGGGCAGGGGCGGTGTTGCCAGGAGGTTGGCAGTCGATCACCACGCGGCCGCTGTTGATTTTGGTGGGGCCGACGGGTGTGGGCAAAAGCACAACGGTGAAGCACCTAACGCAGCAGGGGCTGGGCTTTACGTTGCTGCCCGATCGACGGGTGTTGACGGATGAGCTGATTATTGCCCCCCAGGCAGCGGCTCAAGGTCGGGCCGAGCCCGTGACGTGTCGCCTCGAGCGCCTAGAGTTTGCCCGCCGCTACCGCGACCAACATCCTGGGGGCATGGGTGAAATTTTGCAGCAACTGGCAGTGTTGACCCCGGGGGTACAATCTTTGCTGATCTTCGATGGGCTGCGTGGCCAAGCGGAGGTTAGCTATGCTGCCCAGGCTCTACCTCAGGCTGCCTTTGTCATGCTAGATGCGCCCGATTGGGTGCGGCTGCTGCGGATGTTGCACCGTCAGGACCCCTTTGATCGAGTGCAGGCGATCCCGGCTAGTTCAGGGGTTCAGGCAGTCTCTGACCTAGAGGCCCTGGGAATCCCGCAGGCCATGGCCTACTTTAGTCCCTCGGAGACAGCAGCGATGCTGAACTGGGTCCAGACTGGGCTCGTCACTCCCCATGAATTACGGGGCAAGCTGAAGGTGATTGTGGAGCAGGCCCAAACCTATCAGCCGGCTGCGACCCGGACCGCTTTGCGGCAGTGGGCGGGTGATCGCAGCTTGATTGTCGATACGGCTTGCCAAGCGCCGGATCAGGTTGCTCAAGCCATCATCGCCCTGGTGCGAGCCCTGTGGACATCGCTCGCCTAGGGAAGCCGCCACCGGGGGGGCGATCGCCCGAGGCAAGCCCACAGCTCAGGCGGTTGCCTGGTTCTAAAACCTCCTACAGTCCGGAACAGAGTACAAGCCTGGGCCGGGAACGGCGGGCAAAGTTTTCAATCCGTCGCGTGCGACTCCTAAGGTGAGTGCTAGGATTGGGACGACTTTGTGATTGCAAAATCACCCCACGTCTGAGCCACCCTTGTGGAGGCCTGTTGCTCTTGGCAAGCTGCTTATGATCGCCTATTCATCCGCATCCGGATCGACTCGAACCCCATCCCAGCGCCGCCCTCGCCGCCCTCGCTCCCAACCCGCCGGAACAGCCCGGGTCGCTCCTGAAGCCCATCAACGGCCTGTTATCTACCAGTTCCCCAAGGCCGCAAGTACCTCCCCCACTCCGGCAGCGGCTAGCATCTCCCCCAGCTCAACGAAGGCTGAAGTCAAGCCGCATCGTTTTCCCCTCTGGATTCGCTTGCTGCTAGGAATGCAACAGGGTTCATCGGCCATTGCTTTTTGCCTCGCCACCTCGACCCTGATTGTGTATGCCTCAACCGTGTACCTCCAGCAACAGTGGAGCCGGGAGTACAACCAACTTCAGGTGTTGCAACGGGAGCAACGCACGTTGACCGCTCTCGACGCTACCTTTGAGAACCAACTCGCCAGCCAGGCCCAGCAGCCCAACAGTGGCTTGGTGGCTCCCAGCCCTAGCAACACCATCTTTCTTCCTAAGGCCGCAGACGAACCTATAGCCCCACCAGAAACCCTGTCCCTGTCCCAGCCTCCTTCCTTGGCGAAACGGCTGCCCCTTGGTTACTAGGGTCGGGCTAGCGTCGAGTCCTGATGTCCCGCCTGTGCTAGTGCTGCATGAGCCCCCCAAAGCTAACCGCTGCCTCGAAGCCATCTAGAGCGCGATCGCCCCACCGTGGAGGACGGCCTCCTCAGTCTCCGAGCCCGGAGCCTCCCCACCGCCTTGGCCGCCTGCGCCTACTCTTGGTCTGGTTGCTCTTGGCCGGCAGCACCGCCAGCTTGGGCTTTAACCTCTATGAACTGCAAGCAGTCCATTCCGAGGAGTTGGCCGCCAAAGCGCAGCAACAGCAGAGGGTCTATATGCGACCCTACGTGCCGCGCCGGCCTATCATAGACCGCAAAGGGAACATCCTAGCCACGGACCGCTTGGTATATACCCTATACGCCCACCCGCAACAGTTTCAGCTTGCCCCAGATGAGGTGGCCGCAAAGCTAGTCAACCTTCTTGATGACTATGATCGCCCCAGCAGCCTGTCCGAGCATTTCCGCTCAGGAGAGACGGGAGTTCCAGTCGCCTTTGGTCTTTCCGAAGAAGTGGCAGATCAAATTGCAGCTCTGCAACTCAATGGACTCGAACTCATTCGCCAGTACTCGCGTCTCTACCCCCAGCAAGAACTCGCCTCCGATGTCGTGGGCTATGTTGACCTCGACCATCGCGGCCAAGCCGGTCTCGAGTACACTCAGCAGGATTTACTAGAGCGCTCCGTGCGGACCCTGCGGCTCAATCGTGCCGGCACAGGAGCCCTCATGCCGGATCACCTCCCCGATGGCTTCCTTGACTTTGACGAACTTCGCCTACAACTCACCCTCGACCTGCGCCTTCAGCGAGTTGCCCGCCTAGCCCTCAAGCAACAGCTTGAAGAATTTCGGGCGAAGCGCGGGGCTGCCATCGTGCTCGACGCCCGAGATGGAGCTGTACTCGCCCTCGCCTGCGAGCCGACCTTTGATCCCAACCAGTATTCAAAATTCGACATTGGCCTATTCAAGAATTGGGCTGTAACTGATTTGTACGAGCCAGGGTCCACCTTTAAGCCCCTGAATGTGGCGATCGCCCTCGAGCAAGGTGTCATCGACGCCAACAGCCGCTTTAACGATGTCGGACGCATCGTCATCGACACCTGGGAAATCACCAACCACGACTACCGCAGTGCCGGCCCCCGAGGACAACTCTCCCTCGCCCAACTCCTCTCCTACTCCAGCAACGTCGGCATGGTAGACCTCGTTAGCCGCATGAAGGCCAAACAGTACTACCACGCCCTTGAACAACTCCGCCTGACCCAAAAGCTAGCCATCGAACTACCCGGAGCCGTCGCCGGCCAACTCAAAGCCCTCACCGCCTTCACCGCCTCGCCCATCGAAGCCGCCACCACCTCCTTCGGTCAAGGCTTCTCCCTCACCCCCCTCAAACTCGCACAACTGCACGCCGCCCTCGCCAACGGCGGCACCCTCGTGCAGCCCCATGTCGTGCGTGCCCTCGTCGATGTCGAAGGCCATCCCCTCTGGCAGCCACCCCCCCAGCCCCAGCCCCGCATCTTCTCCCCCGAAACGACCCGCACCGTCCTCGACAGTATGGAAGCCACCGTACAATCCAGCAGCGGTGCCCTGGTACGCATACCAGGCTATCGTATTGCCGGCAAATCCGGTACAGCCCAGAAAGCAAGCCCCACCGGAGGCTACTTTACCGATGTCAGAATCGCCAGCTTCGTAGCCATTCTGCCCGTCGATCAACCTCGCTATGTCGTCCTGGCCGTCATCGATGAACCCAAAGGAGACGACGCCTACGGTGCCCGAGTCGCCGCCCCCATCGTCAAATCCCTCAGCGAGGCCCTCGTCGCCATTGAAGGCATTCCACCTTCCCAAGCATCAGCGCAAAACCCTTAAAACCCTTGCCTCAAGCAGTTTATGGGTCCCATTCACCCCAATCCTTCAAAGTTTTTTCTGAAACCGCTTGACAATCCCGAGAGAGGCGAGTAGATTGGTAAATGCGCTTGAAGC
>CAYNIP010000076.1:0-15074 GCA_964397305.1 uncultured bacterium | reverse complement strand
CAACCTACAAGGGGTTGGGGTGAGGGCTGTGCGAAGGAGTTCCAACAGCCCGCACAAAATTTCGTTCTCCTCCAGGCCAGTCCGCGCGCTTTTGCTCCCAAGCCCGATCTTCGGTAAACTTGACATATTCCTTAACAATTTTCCTGCAAGGTTATGGCTGCAAAGGTTGAAATTTACGTCTGGAGCCGCTGCCCCTTCTGCATCCGCGCCAAGGCCCTGCTCGATCGGAAGGGCATCGACTATGAGGAATACGTGATCGATGGCGACGAAGAAGCCCGCGCCCTCATGGCGGAGCGCGCCCAGGGTCGGCGCTCCCTACCGCAAATTTTCATTAACCAACAGCCCATTGGGGGCTGTGACGACCTCTACGACCTCGAGGCGCGGGATCAACTGGAGCCTCTCCTGGCTCAGCGGGCGGCCTAGGGTCTAATGAACTTTGCTTTTATCATCGACCCCATCGCCACCCTCGATCCAGGCCACGATAGCAGCGTCGCCCTGATGGAAGCGGCCCAGCAGGCTGGTCATCAGGTCTGGATCACTCAGGTGGAGCAGTTGCGGGCCCAAGGGGGACAAGTTTGGGCTTATTTGCACCCAGTCACCCTGACCCCAGTCACCCTGGCCGCAGGGCGCTGGCTTGCAGCCGATCCTTGGTACGAGCTGGGGCCCGGTCAGTGGCAACCCTTGGCCAAATCGCAAGCGGTCTTCATGCGAAAAGACCCGCCGGTGACGATTCCCTACCTCTATGTCACCCAGTTGCTGGACCTCTTGACTCCGACAACCACCCTGGTGGTCAATCACCCGCGCGGGCTGCAAGCGGCGAATGAGAAGCTCTACGCCCTCAACTTTCCCCAGGTGATGCCGGAAACGATCGTGACAGCAGACAAGGAGACCATCCGTGAGTTTGTGGCCGCTCAGGGAGCGGGGGTGCTGAAGCCCTTGGATGGCAAGGGGGGCGAGGGGATTCTTTTGCTGGAGCCGGGCGATCGCAATTTCAACTCGCTGATCGAGATCAGCACCCACTGGGGGCGGGAACCGGTGATGGTGCAGCAGTATCTTCCCGCCGCCCAGGACGGGGATAAGCGCCTGATCCTCCTCCATGGCGAGCCGATCGGCGCGGTGAACCGTATCCCAACCGGCCAGGAGTTTCGCGGCAATATGGCCGTCGGGGGCCGGGTGGCGGCCGTGCCGATCACGGCGCGCGATCGCGAAATCTGCGCTGCGGTCGCCCCGCAGCTCCGGGCCGACGGCCTCTACTTTGTCGGTTTGGATGTCATTGGGGGCTACTTAACCGAAGTCAATGTCACGAGCCCCACGGGCCTCCGTGAGATCGACCGCCTGAACCAGGTCTCCCTCGGCCCGCAGATTATCGCCTGGGTGACAGCCCGCCTCGCGGGGTCGGCCGGGGCCTGAGCGGGCGATCGCCCCGCCCCTCGGGGACACCCCCCGATTACTACGGTGGCCCCGCCCCGTTTCCCAACGGTGGGAGCGTGGTTTCGGGCGCGGGCTGCTCCCCGCCGCAGCGACTAAAGATGAACTTTTTTTAACACTGGGACGGAAAACCGCTGCGAGCCGTCCTTGGCCTGCTTAAATTAGGTCAATCTTAATAATTCTGTTTGCTTGCTAGCTTGCAAATAACGCCAAGGGAGGAATCAATATGTCCGAAGAAATGGAGATGGTGCGCCCCTACAACGGTGATCCCTTTGTCGGCCACCTAGCGACGCCCATCTCGGCGTCGGGGTTCACAAAAGCCTTCATTGGCAACCTGCCGGCCTATCGTCCGGGCCTCTCACCCCTCGCTCGCGGCCTGGAAGTGGGCATGGCCCATGGCTACTTCCTGCTCGGCCCCGAAATCCTGCTCGGTCCCCTGCGGGACTACCCGGATGCGGCCAACCTGGGTGGCCTGGTCACGGCGATCGCCCTAATCCTCTTGGCGACGGCGGGGATGTCTGCCTATGGCTTGGTGACGTTCCCCAAGGATGGCACCAATGCCACCTACCTCAAGGGCACGAACGACACCCCGGAGGACCTCAAAACAGCCAGCGGCTGGGGCCAATACACGGCCGGCTTCTTCGTCGGTGCGATGGGTGGAGCCTTTGTGGCCTACTTCCTGCTGGAAAACTTCTCCGGCGTCGATGCGATCTTCCGTGGTTTTGTGAACTGACCGAGCAACGGGGAGCCCCCGGTTGGCGCTCTCCATAACCCCTCGCTTTCCATTTGTCGTTTTGTATAGGGATGGTTTGAACTATGACTGGCGCTTACGCAGCTTCCTACCTGCCTTGGATTTTGATCCCGATCGTCTGCTGGCTGATGCCTGCGGTGGTGATGGGGATGCTGTTTATCTACATCGAGAGCGACGCCTAGGCTTAGGCGGACGCTAGCAATCGGTTTCTCGCTCCCGGAACTCCGGGTTCGGCCCCCCGTCGCAGATCGCACCCTGAGGCGATCGCCAGGCCAAACCTCGCCCAAGGGCGAGGTTTGAGTCGTTTGGGGGCAAACAGGGGTCGGAGGGGTTAAGATTGTTAAAAAGTGTAACAATTTACGCTTTTTAGCTTGCCAAAGCGACCCAAGATGGGAATCCAGTACGCTAGTTACTTTTACTCATGTCTATGCCTCTATCTGGCCCAGCGACTCAACTTGTTCCAGCGACCCTTGAGGCTTTAGCGACTCAGTTCTTCCAGGATTCGGCTGGAGACTGGCACTCGCAACGCCGCTACTACAGCCTGGACGATGGTGAGACGCAAGAAGTGACCAGCCTGCTTACGGTCCGGTTCGTGACGGCCGATAGCCCCGAACTGGCCCAACTAGCGGCGCTGCATCACCTCGATCCTGCCGAGGCCTTTGCCTGTGGCTCTCAGGTGACGTGGGAAAGCACCTATGTCGGCAGTGCGAAGAAGCCTCTTACGGGCTCGACGCTGTTCGGGGTGCGGGGTAATGTACTGTATCGCGATCGCGGCTTTGCCACCAGCAAGCCCGTGACCGCCACGTTCTACTTCCCCAATCCCCGCACCATGGGCCTGCATACGGAGTACAACAATTCTTCCTTCGATGAAGAATTGAAGCTGATCGGCAAACAATATCGGACGCGCCAAACAATCATCGCGCGGGCCGGCCAAGCACAAGCCATCGGCCAGTACCTCGAGAAGCGCCTCTGCTGCTGGGATTAGTCCCCGGTTGCTCTGTTTCAGTAACCTCGCAAGCGGGCCCAGGGCCCGCTTTTTGCGGGGCAGAAAGGTTAAATCTTTTTGGGGCGATCGCCCCCCTCACCACCCCACGCGCTACCCTAGGCAGTTGGAGTTGGGGTTGAGAGCCTGTGATTCAAAATGACCGCTGGATTAGCCAGCAAGCGGCCCAGGGCATGATCGAGCCCTTTGAACCGCAGTTGGTGCGGCAGCTTGACAATTTCGCCGTTATTTCCTACGGACTCAGCAGCTTTGGCTACGATATTCGCCTCTCACCGCTGGAGTTCCGCGTCTTCCGCCACATCCCCGGCACGGTGGTCGATCCCAAACAGTTCAACCCCGACAACCTGGAGCCGGTCAAGCTCCACGAAGACGCCCACGGGCAATTCTTCATCCTGCCAGCTCACTCCTACGGCCTCGGGGTCGCCCTCGAACGCCTGGATGTGCCGGACAATATCACGGTGCTCTGCATCGGCAAGTCCACCTATGCCCGCGTGGGCCTGATCGCCAACCTTACCCCAGCAGAAGCTGGCTGGCGCGGCCACTTGACCCTGGAGTTTTCCAATTCGTCCAGTGCCGACTGCCGGATCTATGCCAAGGAAGGGGTTGTCCAGTTACTATTCCTGGAAGGTGAGCCCTGTGACGTGACCTATCAGCAGCGCCGAGGCAAGTATCAGGATCAACCCGAGCAAGTGGTTTTCTCGCGAGTTTGACCCGCTTTGCCGCCTGGGTTTTGACCCTCTTGAGCTTTACCATGGACAGATTTTGTGTAGAACGGATCGCCGCTATGCCGAACCCCCAGCAGGTAGTCTGGGCGGCGATGCACCAAGACTATTCCGAGAACTTGGTCTGGGACGAGCGCGATCGCTTTCCGGATGAAGCCAAGGCCGGAGAATTGATTGTCAAACATTTGCTCGCGGGCGATCGCGGTCACTACGGCCCCCTCGAGCACCCCCAGATCGTTGTCAATGTCGGCTATTTTCCCCACTCGATGATGCAACAATTACGCACCCATCGCGTGGGTCTCAGCTTCGATGTCCAGAGCTTTCGGTACTCCGGCCAGCGGATCATTGAGGTCGCGACGGGCGATCGCGAGCTGGAGGAAGTCTTCTACCTGCGGCCCTTGGGGCACTACACCAACCGCCAAGGCAAGCGCTACGAGTATACCGCCGCCCAGCGCCAGGCCGATCTCGACTGGTGTCAGGCCGCCTGTGAGCACTACCGCCAACGGATTGAGGCGGGCGTTTCTGAGGAACACGCGCGGGGGTTGATTCCCTTCGACACCCGGCAACACTTTGTCCTGAGCTGCAACGCGCGATCGCTCATGCACCTCCTCGATCTGCGCTGGAAAAAAGACGCCCAGCTTGAAATTCAGCAATTTGCGGAACTGCTCTTCGCCCAATTTGAAGCCTGGATGCCCGCCGTGGCCGCCTGGTATGCCCAGACACGGGCGAAAAAAGCGAAGTTGTCCCCCTGAGGCCCCCCTCGGCAGCGAGCTGGAATCGCGCCGCTGAAGTCAGGATTGTGTCAGAATCCGGGCCTAGCTCCTAGTCGCAACCCTCCGGAACTCCTTGCCACCAAACCTCAGCCTGGTGGTGAATCGCTTGGCGTTCTGTGGCTGTCATGCGATCCAGATGCTTGAGCATGAAATTCACCCGGCCCTGGGCCTGCAAGCGCTCCCGCTGGCGAGCCAGGAAGTCCCAGTAGAAGTAGTTGAAGGGGCAAGCCTGGGGGCCCGTGCGATCGCGCGGCTCATAGACACAAGCGCGGCAATAGTCGCTCATGCGGTTAATGTAGTTCGCTGACGAGCAGTACGGCTTGGAGGCCAAGAGGCCGCCATCGGCAAACTGTCCCATCCCCAACACATTGGTCTGCATCACCCAGTCGTAGGCATCAATGAAGGCGGCGTGAAACCAGGCCTCCAGGGCCTGGGGCGAGACCCCGGCGATCAGGGCAAAGTTACTGAGGATCATCAGCCGCTGGATGTGATGGGCATAGCCCGTGCGCTCGACCTGCTCCAGGACCTGCCGCAAGCAGTTCATCTCCGTCTGGGTGGCGTCCCAGAAAAAGCCCGGCAGGGGACGCTGATGCTCAAACCAGTTGCGCTCGGCATAGTCAGCTCCCAGATGCAGGTAGAGGCCGCGCATATACTCGCGCCAACCTAACACTTGTCGAATGAAGCCTTCTACGCTGTTGAGCGGCAAGGCGCGATCGCGCCCCGCCCGTTCCGCTGCCGCCACCACCTCTCGCGGATGCAGCAGACTCAAGTTCAGATAAGGCGACAGCAGTGCGTGCCAGAGGGTCTCTTGCCCTGTCACCATCGCGTCTTGGTAGGTGCCAAATCCGGGCAGGCGCTGGTCAATGAAATAGTCGAGGACCTCCAGAGCCTGAGCGCGGGTTACGGCCCAGCGAAAGGGTTCAAGGTCGCCATAGTTGGAGAAGGGGCCGGTGCGGACCCGCTCCATCACCGCCCGGGTGATCGCATCCGGCTCAAAGCCCAAGGGCGCGGGGGGATGGAGCCCTTCCTTAGGGGGCTTGCGATTCTCCGGGTCAAAATTCCAGCGATCGCCCAGGGGTTTTCCGTCCACCATCAACACCCCAAAGCGCTTGCGGCCCGCCCGATAGAAGTCCTCCAGGAGCAACCGCTTGCGGCCTGTCACCCACTGCTCAAACTCAGCCGCGGACCAGAAAAACTGGTTGTTGGGTAGCCAGGTGATTGAGCAGGGTAAATCCAGGTTGGCGATGAACTGACGCAAGGGGCGATCATTGGGCTCCATGAGCCGCAGTTCCGTCACGCCCTCCTCGGCCAGCCAGCGCTGGAGCGGTGTTGCCAGGTCATCGGCGATCGCGTAGGTGACAGCCCAGCCGGCCTGCCGCAACTCGTCGGCAAAGTGGCGCATGGCTGACCAGACAAGCACCAGTTTCTGGCGATGGTAGGGCCGTTGGCGCGCCAACTCGGCCGACTCGATCAGGAGCACGGGCCCCCGTTCACCGCTTAGCAAGGCGGCGTGCTGCATCGTTAACTGGTCGCCCAGCACCCAAAGGCCGCGGGTCATGGTTCTCCTGCTGGTGCTGTCGTCTGTCTTCCAGTCTAAGCGGACTCCAGGAAATCAATCATCCCGCAATCTGGGATGAGTCGTGGATAACGACAACCCCGGACCCTCAGCCCGACAAGCTGAAGCGCCACAACCGGAGGTGTCAGAGAGCGTAGTTGGGCTTTAGCCCTCCGGGAGAGCGCTGAAGCGCCACAACGGAGGTTGTCCTACAGAATCATCCTCCCCAGCCAGGGGAATGCCAAGTTTCCTGTTATCACCTCAACCGAGGCATCTCCAAGGTTTTTAAGCATTGTTTCAGCCCGTGGGCTGCGGTACACTGGCATCGTCTTGATTGCCCCAGTTACCGATGTTCCCAACTCCCTATGGCCAGCGTTAAATTTGAAGCCGTCAGTAAACAGTTTGGCAGCTCCTATGCCGTCAAAGATTTGAGTTTAGACATTGCCGACGGTGAATTTTTAGTGCTTGTCGGTCCGTCTGGCTGTGGCAAAACCACCTCGCTGCGGATGTTAGCAGGCCTCGAGGAAATCAGTCAGGGAAATCTATACATTAACGAGCGACGGGTGAACCAAGTTCCGGCCCGGGAGCGAGACATCGCGATGGTGTTTCAATCCTATGCCCTGTATCCTCACATGACCGTGTTCGAGAATATGTCCTTTGGGCTCGAATTGCAAAAAGTTCCTAAGGCTGAGATCGCCGAGCGTGTGCGGAGTGCGGCCCGCCAGTTGGACATCGAGCCACTCCTAGACCGGCTGCCCCGACAGCTTTCCGGAGGGCAACGGCAGCGGGTCGCCGTGGGTCGAGCGATTGTCCGCAACCCAGCCGTTTTCCTCATGGATGAGCCCCTATCGAACCTCGATGCCAAGTTGCGAGGCCAGGCGCGGATGGAGCTGAGTAAACTGCATCAGCAACTAGGGACTACGTTTGTCTATGTCACCCATGATCAGGTGGAAGCCATGACCTTGGGGACACGCATTGCAGTTATGAATGGTGGCGTTCTACAGCAGGTGGGCAGTCCCCAGACTCTCTACAATGAGCCCTGCAACACGTTTGTGGCTGGGTTTATGGGCAGCCCGGCGATGAATTTGCTGCGCGCCCAATTCGTCGGGGAGGGCGATGATTGGGGAATTGCCCTCGCGGGTCACAAGCTGTCCCTTGCCGCCGAGCAGCGAGCTGCCTATGGGCCCCACCGCGATCGCCCAATCCTGTTGGGGATTCGCCCCGAGAGTCTCTACGTCCCCGGGTTTGTCCCGCCTGGAATTGAGCCCGTGGCAATTCCCACCACGGTCGTGGTCACTGAATTGATGGGCAATGAGATCATCCTCTACCTGAACACGGCGGATAACCAGCAACTGATCGCCCGAGTTGATCCCCGGGCTACTTTTACCATCGGTGCAGCTATCGACATTATTCTCGATAGCAATCGCCTCTATCTCTTTGATGCAGAACTGGGCGATCGCTTCTAGAGCAACACCTACTTCTCCCGAGAAATCTGAAAGCCACTCATAAACTGCTTTTGCAGCAACAAAAAGACCAGCAGCGGGGGCAAGCTTGCCAGCACCGCCCCCATCATGAGGGGGCCGTAAGCGATGCCCGTATCGCCCGCCCCCTTGATGCTATTGAGGCCCACTTGCACCACCTGCAACCGCTCATTACGGACAATCAGCACCGGCCACAGGTACATATTCCAGACATAGACAAATTGGATCACCGCCAAGGCTCCAATCGCGTTCCAACTGAGGGGCAATAGCACTCGCCAGAGGAAGGTCAAGGGACCAGCCCCATCCAGTTGGGCCGCCTCCGAAAGTTCAGCGGGTAAATTCGCAAAATGCTGACGAAACAGAAAAGCCCCCGTCGCACTCGCCAGAAAGGGAACTGTCAGGGCATACAGGCTATCCCCCCACTGAAGTTGCCCCGAGACAATGCGGAATAGGGAAATTGTCAGCAGCTCCGTGGGCATCATCAGCGTGACCAGCACAAAACTGAAGGCGAGCCACTTGCCCGGAAAGCGGAAATAGACAAAAGCGAGACCGGCCAGGAGGGAGAGCACCGTTTTTCCCACCGTGACGATGACCGCTTGGATCGTGCTATTGATCATGAACTGTCCCAGGTTGCGAGACACCATCGCCGTCCAGAAATTGGTGGCGATCGCCGAGCCCGGCGTAAACTGAAACGCAATGACTTGGGCATTGCTCTGGGTGCTCACCAGCACCGCATAGAGCAAGGGCAAGCTGACTAAAAAGCAAGCGATCCACAGCAGCAAATGCAGGCCCCAGTGGCGGGGCAGCCAGGCGAGCCATTGACGCGGGCGATCGCCCCGATGCAACTTATCCATGAGTGCAGTTAGTGCCAACAGTTAGGAAACAGCCCGTAGACCAGCCTTAGGAACCATAGGTGACACGCCGGCCGCTGGTGCGGAATTGTAACAGCGTGACCCCAATCACCATCATGAACAGAATGATCGATTGGGCTGCCGCCCGTCCCAAGTTACGATCCGCCCGAATCCCCACCCGAATGATCTCGTAAATCGCCACCGACGTAGCGCTATTAGGGCCGCCACTGGTGAGGTAGTCAATCATGCCGTAGATGTCAAAAAAGACATAGGTGAGATTGGTGATGACCAGGAAAAACGTGATCGGCGACAGGGCCGGCAGCACCACATTCGTAAACCGCTGCCAGCGATTGGCTCCCTCCAGAGTTGCCGCTTCAATTTGGTCCCGGGGGACCGTTTGCAGGCCGGCGATGTAGAAGAGAATGTTGTAGCCTAGTTGCTTCCAGATACTAGCCGTAATCAGCACCCCCCGAGCCAGAGTCGGGTCCGTCAGCCAAGGCAAGCGCTGCATATGCAGGGTGGTTTCCAGAATGTGGTTGGCCACCCCCGCCACGGGGTTGAACATGATCGCAAAGATGACCCCCGCCACTGCTGGCGAGATAGCATAGGACCAGACCAGCAAAGTACGGTAGACCCCGGCTCCTTGAATCGGCTGGTGGACCAGGGTCGCGAGGGCCAGGGAGAGCGCGAGGCCAACCACGACAGTGACGGCCGCGATCAGAAAGGTATTGAAGAAGATGAGGCGGTAGTAATCACTCCAGAGCCCCATCGCGAAAACGTAGGCACTGGCGATCGCCAACCCCCAACCCACCGTCCGCCCATAGCCATAGAGGCGGGTCAGCGTCCAGTGCTGACGCTGAGCATAGGACAGCCCCAGCCAGACGAGCGCTGTGATCGCGAAGAGGGCATAGGCCCCCGGGCTGTAACTGGGTTGAATCAGCTCCGTAAAGTTACGGACACAGACAAACTGAGTGCGCGGATTGCCCAGGCGGGCATTCTGGGCCGCCAGCCGAAAGGTGTCGAGGGCCGGGTAGTAGATGAAGACGATCAGAATCAGCAGGGTGGGGGCCAGGAGCAACCAAGGCGCGGGCCAAGGCGCTTTGAAAGCGCCCTGAAGCTGCATATCGGGATCTGCACTCCCCGCGCGATCGCCCCACACAATCGCCGCCAACCAGTAGGCCAGACCCCAGCCCAGCAGGGCTCCCAGGGCGAGCAAAAAGAAGCCGAAGCCCCGATCCAGGGAGGACGCCCCGGCCTCGAAGGGGCAAAGCCCCAGAGGCAGAACCAAGATCAGGGAGCCTGCACCGGCCAGGAGCGCGCCGAGGAGAGCGCCCAGAGCGGGCGATCGCCGCCACCCCCGGAAGACCCAGGCGAGGGCCACTGCCCCCAGCAGGGCCAAGACCATGACCAACACGACAATCAAGCCACTCATGGGTTTCTCCCCGCAATCCTCCACCGCTAGGGGACGGGGGGTGAGCCGGAGCCCACCCCCGCAAGTTACTCGCCTTGGAGAGCGTTGTAGTCATCCAACAGACGGTTCGCCGTCTCGTTGGCGCGTTGCAGCGCCTCCTCGACCGATTGGCCGGAACTCACCAGCAGCGATTCTGCCGTACTCGTGATCACATCCCGAATTGCCACAAAGTTACCCACCAGCACCCCCAGAGTCGCCGGGGTAGTCTCAGACTCTTCCAGTTGCTGACTAGCCACCTTGCTATTGGGATTTTCCTCAAACCAGCCTTCTTGCTCCAGCAGTTCAATCGCACCCTCGGTAATCGGAATATAGCCCGTTACCTTATGCCAATCCGCCGCATTTTCCGGGTTGTTGAACCAATTCATAAACATCAACGCCCCTTCTTCTGCCGCCGGTTCCAAACCGTTGACCAGCCAGAGAGTTGCGCCGCCGATCACGTTGCCGCTGCGGCCTAGGGATTCATCGTAGGGCATGAAGCTGGCCGCAACTTCAAAGCCCGCTTCTGCACCGGACTCCGTGATGTCCGTGGTATCAGAGCTACTGGTGAGGAGGAAGGCCACTTCCTTGGCAATGAAGGCGTTGCGCGTCCCTTCCCAGTCCCGCTGCGAGCCCGTGTAGACGTAGTAGCCTTTTTCGTTAATGCCTTGCCACCAAGACATGAAGTTGGCCATGCCGGGGCTATCGAGAAACACTTCATCAGCCCGTCCTTCCCGGCCATTGGACTGGTTAGCGATTAGCTCGTCTTGCTGAGCCATCGCCTGCTCTACAATCCAACTGTGATTAGGCCAAGTGATGCAGTGATTGGGGGCCTCCGGCAGGGCCAGAATTTTCTCGCAAGCCTCTTCTAGCTCACTCCAGGTTTCCGGGGGATTCTCAATACCCGCCGCCTCGAGCAGGTCATTGTTGGTAAACAGAATCGTCGAGGACGTATTCCAGGGCATGGACTGGAACTCACCGTCAACTGTGTAGTAGTTGCGGGGGGCGCTGACGACATCATCCAGGATAACGGGGACCCCGTTGATTTCCTTACGGCCATCAAGGGCCGCTTCTACCGATTTCACCAAAGGCTCGCCGTCCGGAGTTTCAGCATCACGAATTTCCTGGGTTGCCGCTTCAAAGAAGTGCATGATCGCCGGCGGGTTGCCCTGTTCTGCCGCGAGCAGGGCGCCATCAAAGAGGGTTTCGTAGTCGGGATAGCCTTCAACGGTCACGTTGTATTCGGGAAATTCTTCGTTGAAGGCGGCCGCCCGTTCCTTGGCCCAATCAAGGCGGTAGTCGGTGAAGGCAATCCACATCCGAATGGGAATTGCTTCGGTCGCGGTTTCTTCAGTGGTAGTTCCCGCCTCCGAGTCCGTGGCGCTCTCGGGGGCGCGGCAGGCTTGGTTCAAGAAGGTAACGGTCAGGGCGATGACGACGAATTGGATTAGGCTGCGTCTGAACCGATGCTTGCCCATGCTTCCTCACTCTGGCAAATAGTTGGCTGATGGTTACGTTAGGGGCCTAACGGGGAATGCTTGAAGCTTTGCCCCCGATTGTTCTACAAATTCTTGGGCAAGTGAGTTAACGCTCGTTTAAGCTTGCTTTAAGCATTCCCGCCGTGACGGCTCGCAGGACCTAATTTTGTCACTAAGTATACAGACCCGCGACCCATTCGCCATAGCCGTTGTAGGGGAGCGTTTCTCGCCACTCCCAGTTCAGCTCGGTCCCCGTGCCGATAAAGCGCTCTTGGGCTTGGGACCAGCGGGGGTGCGGCTGGTCCGGATTGACATTGGCCTCGTAGTCGTACTCATTAGGGACAAGCGTGTGCCAATAGGTTGCCGGTTGCGTCGCGACAAACTCGATCTTGACAATCGATTTTGCCCCCTTAAACCCATACTTCCAGGGAATGACGGCTCGGATCGGGGCGCCGTGCTGCTTGGGGAGGGCCTTGCCGTAGAGGCCTAGGGCAAAAAAGGCCAGCTCATTGGCCATCTCCTCCAGCCGCAGGCTCTCGGTGTAGGGCCAGGGTAAGCGGCCGAGGTGAAAGCCGGGCCCGGTCGTGATCTCCGGATCGTAGAAGGAGGTGAAGCGGACAAACTGGGCGGCCCCCGTCGGTTCCACGGCCTGGAGCAGGGCTCGCATCGGGAACCCCAGCCACGGCAGCACCATGGACCAGGCCTCGACGCAACGGAAGCGGTAGATACGTTCTTCGAGGTCAAACTCCCGCGCAAAATCCTCGAGAGCATAGGTGCGCGGGGACTTGACCAGGCCGCTGACTTCCACTTGCCAGGGATCGGTCGGGAGCGCTCGGGCGGCCGGCCAGATGGTTTTCGAGCCGCCAAATTCGTAGAAATTGTTGTACTGGCTGGCGAGGACTTGGGTGGTCACGGGGCGATCGCCCACCTGGAACTGGGAGTTGCGCTGCACGGGGGCGATCGCTGGCAAGTCGTAGGTCGCTGCCAAGGCTGGGTTCCCTCCGGCCTGGGAGCGGCAACCGGCCAAGGGCAGGGCACTCGCCCCCAGGCCCAGGACGGCAAGCTGCTGAAGAAACTGGCGGCGGCTGCGGTAGTTCGCCTCCGAGGTGACACGACGGGCGGGTAGTTGCCAAGTCGGCGGAACACGGATGAAGGGCATGGCGGCAGGCAAAAACTCTGCCCGTATTGTGACACCGATCGGGGAGAGAATTCCGCGCTATGTCCCCCGCCGTTGGCCCCCTGATTGGGCCCTGCTGCACCGGCGACCGGGTTAGGAGGGGAGGGCCGAGCGGGCTATCGGGCTGGCAGGGCCGAGGGGCTGCACCAGCAGCCCTTCCTCTTGGTAGACTTCCAGATCAAACCAGAAGGTACTGCCCACACCCACTTCACTGATCAAATGCACTTTGCTGTGGTGCTTATCGACAATATTGCGAACAATGGAGAGCCCTAGCCCCGTCCCCTCGAGGGTATGCACACGGTTTTCGACCCGAAAGAAGCGGTCAAAAATCGCTTCTCGGTCTTCAGGATCGATCCCTGTGCCGGTATCGGAGACTTCGATCCGAACCTTCTGAGGGTTTGTGGGAGCGGCGTGTTCTTCGGGGTCTAGCAAATAGGCGCGGATCGCCACGCGGCCGCCTGACTCTGTGAATTTCAACGAGTTGCCGACGAGGTTGGCAAAAACTTGTAGTAGTAGGTCGTAGTGGCCTAGCACGGGGGGTAAGTCGGTTTCAATCTCTTGGGTGATCGCAATGCCCTTGTCTTTGGCATTGAGTTGGTAGGTGCGGAGGGTTTGCTCGATGGGCTGGGCAATTTCTACAGCCTTGAGGTGGTAAGTTTTGGCCGACTCCAGCCGGGAGAGATCGAGTACATCATTCACCAAGCGCGTCAGGCGATCGGTTTCATGATTAGCGGTGTGGAGAAAATCGCGGCGCTGGTCTTCGGTCAGATCCTCGCCGTACTCATAGAGGGTTTCAATAAACGACTTGATGTTAAATAGGGGGGTGCGTAGCTCGTGGGAAACATTGCTGATGAAGCGACCCTTCGCCTCGTTCAGCTCCACTTCACGAGTGATATCCTGGACAGTCATGGCAATGCCCCGCACATTCTCGCGGTACTGGTCGAGAACTTGGGTCAGCAAGATGCGGAGGGTGCGCTCCGTGGGCTCCCTGAGGGAAATGCGGAACTCATCTCCCTCGCTGCGTTCCAGCTTGAGATCGCTCCCGGCGGCGAGTTTGAGTCGCTGGCCGTTGGCGATATGGTAGAGCGATCGCGTTAGCTGCATCGTCACTTGGCCCGGCAATTCATGCAGGACATTCTGTCCAATCACTTCTTTACCTTCCCAGCCAAAAATCCGGCGGGCCGTGGGGTTAACCAGAATAACTTCTAGGCTCGTATTCAGCAGCACCGCTCCGTCGGCGATCGTAGACACCAAAGTTTCCAGCTTGGCTTTTTCTGATGTCAACTCTTCGATGTTTTGCTCCTCGTAGCGTTCGAGGCGCTCGGCCATTTCGTTAAAGCTGGAAATGAGTTCCCCCAACTCTCCCCCAAAGGGCAGATCGACGCGCTGCTGAAAATCGCCAGCAGCGATATTTTTAACGCCAACCAACAATTCCTTGATCGGGCGAGTAATCGTCAGGGCATTAAAAACTGCTCCTAGAATTACCATTGTCCAAATAGAGACAAACACCGCAATGGTGACATCACGGGTGAGATTAGAGGACGCTACAACGGTGGGATTGGGATTGATGCCGATCGCGAGCACGCCGAGATAGTTGTCGTTGTGATGGAGGGGCACAAAAACATCCGTCACTTCGCCGTCAGGGCTCAGGTGCTGGCGCACTAGGGGTAAGTCAACGTGGCGCGAGTAACTGTCGGGTAGCTCAATGTGGCGCTGAATGGTGAGGGAATTTTGTACTTCTGCTTCGCTGTAGGGAATACCAAAGAAGATATTGCCATCTTCGTCTGCATAGAGCAGATAGCGGACGCTAGAAGTGCTGCTATAAAAGCGGCTGGAGAAGCGGGCGACTTCCCCAAGGTTCTGTTCGGCGATCAGGGGCGTAACGTTGGCTGCCAGCAACAGGCCCAGGTCGCTACCAAAGCGCGTATCGTTGACGCGGGCATCTTGCTGGATCGTGTTTACGGCCCAGAAGGTCAAGCCACTCATCAAGAGGGACACAACTAGGGTTGCTCCGGCCATAAGGCGAGTCTGGAGGGTAAACTCCGACCACCAACGACCGATCACTTCGCGAATCGTGTGTAGCAGCGCTAGCAAAGGGGCCTCGGAGGGAGCTAGTAATACAGGTCTTATCGCGTTGCTCGCGCGCCGGGGGTGCGTAGTCTTGACCCCAAACCCCTCGCCCTCCGGGAGAGGGGCTGGAGGGCGATCGCCCGAAGCTGAAAATCGCGATAAGATTCAGCGATATTATATCGAATGGGTTGAGTCTGGTTGTTAACTCAAGAGCGCAATGGGTGAACGAAATTTTACGTGGGATGTTGGTACTCCTTCGCTCAACCCTCACCCCAACCCCTCTCCCAAGTTGGGAGAGGGGCTTCTAGCTCTCCTGCTCCCAGCTCTGGGAGCAGGGG
>CAYNIP010000075.1:0-15107 GCA_964397305.1 uncultured bacterium | reverse complement strand
GAGTGACTGTCACATGATTCGAGCTGAGAGTGAAACCATCCTTCAGGTGCGCGACCTACAGGCTAGTGTTGAGGGAGAACCGATTCTCAAGGGAGTGACCCTAGAGGTTAAAGCCGGAGAAATTCATGCGATCATGGGTCGCAACGGTTCTGGCAAAAGCACCTTTTCTAAAGTCCTGGCCGGCCATCCTGACTATGAAGTGACCAGTGGTGAGATTCTCTACCGAGGTGAGAATATTGCCGACTGGGAACCCGAAGCACGGGCCTTGGCGGGCATCTTTCTCGCGTTCCAATATCCCCTCGAGATTCCTGGAGTGAGTAACCTGGATTTTCTGCGGGTTGCCTACAACTCCCGCTGCAAGCACTTGGGCCTTGAGGAACTAGACGCCTTCGACTTTGAAGACTTGGTGGAGGCAAAACTGAGCGTGGTGCAGATGGACGCCCGCTTCCTCGGCCGTAGTGTCAATGAAGGCTTTTCTGGGGGCGAGAAGAAGCGCAATGAGATCCTGCAAATGGCGCTCCTAGAACCCAGTCTAGCCATTTTAGATGAAACCGATTCGGGCCTCGATATCGACGCCCTCAAGATCGTTGCGGCGGGGGTGAATCAACTGGCAACCTCGGACAACGCCACGCTGATGATCACCCACTATCAGCGTCTGCTGGACTACGTGGAGCCGGACTATGTTCACGTCATGCACGCAGGCCAGATCGTCAAGAGCGGCGGCAAGGACCTGGCCCTGGAGCTGGAAGCGCACGGTTATGACTTTCTGGATCGTGAGCTGGGGACGGAAGCCGTCGCGGGGGTGAAGGCATAGATGGCTGTTAATGCGTCTCCTGCACCCCCCCTGACCCCGACGACGGCCCCGCCGGCGACTGATCCCCTCAAGGCTCTGCTGCGGTACGCGGAAGGGCAACCCACTCGCCTCCATGGTGAGGTGTCTGGCTGGCGGCAAGAGCTACGCCAGCGCTCCGCCTACCAGGTGGCTCAGCAGCGCTGGCCTTCGCGGCGCGATGAGGAGTGGCGCTTTACCGATCTCAGCGCCTTGGCGGCCTTGGATCTCAGCCCGGCTCCTGCGGTGGACCTCAAGCCCTTGGCGATCGCCCCCCTGCATTTGCCCGAAACCAACGGTTGCCGCTTGGTGTTGGTCAACGGTTTCGTGAACCCTGATCTCTCGGATTTGAGCCAGCTACCGGCGGGGGTGCAGGTCGGCAGCCTGGCGGATTTGCCGGTGGAGCTGAGCTATCAGGCCATGGAGCATATCGCCGCCCGGGAGGGCGATCGCGAAGTCTTCGCCGCCCTCAATGCCACGGGCTTCCCCGATCTGGCTGTCCTTTGGGCTGAGCCCGAGGCTCAGATTGCTCAACCCCTGCACCTGATCCTGCTCAGTGCCCCAGGCGCAACCCCCAGCTTCAGCCAACCCCGGGTTTTGATCCTGGCGGCCCGGGGCGCGAGCCTCACGGTGATCGAGCACTTTGCGGGCACGGCCATCGCCTGCCCAGATGCTGGCACGCCTCAGCCCTACTGGGTCAACGCGGTGGCCGACTGCATTGTGCAGGAAAACGCCCGCCTGCACCACATCCGCTATCAGCGGGATGCGATCAATGCTTTTCACCTCGGCCGCACCTGCGTCAGCCAAGCCCGCACCGGGGCCTACACTGGCTATGCCCTCAGCCTCGGAGCGCATCTGTCCCGTCACCACTGGGAAATTTGGCAGCAGGGCGAGCAGACCGAGACCCGTCTCTACGGCCTGACCTCGATCCACGGTGAACAGGTCGCCGATACCCACAGTACGGTGTTGCTGGGCTATGCCCACGGCTGCGTGGAGCAGTTGCACAAGTGTGTCGTGGGCGATCGCGCCCAAGCCATCTTCAATGGCAAAATCTTCGTGCCCCAAGCGGCCCAGATGACCCAAGCGGTCCAGTTGAACCACAATCTGCTGCTCTCCAACAAGGCCCGGATCAACACCAAGCCAGAGCTGCAAATCACGGCCGACAACGTGAAATGCACCCACGGCGCAACCGTCAGCCAGATCGAAGCAGACGAACTCTTTTATATCCAGAGCCGTGGCATTGCCACCGACCAGGCCCGCAACCTGCTTCTAGATGCCTTCGCAGCCGAAATTCTCGATCGCCTGCCCGTCGCCTCCCTCCGAGGACAGCTAGCCCAGTGTGTGGCTTGCCGGACCGACGGGTGAGGCAGAGAGCCACCAGCACCCCGCGAGACGATGACCTGGTCCCGGTTCCCGACTCCCAACTACACCGTAACTTTGCACTCCGATGACCGCTCTAACTCAAGCTCCCAGCCTCAGCGATCGCCTGCGTAGCGACTTCCCGATCCTCCAGCAAACCATCGGCGGCAAGCCCTTGATTTACTTGGACAATGCCGCGACCTCGCAGAAGCCCCGAGCGGTGATTCAAGCCCTCACCGATTACTACGAGCAGATCAACGCCAACGTCCATCGCGGCGCCCACACTCTGAGCGCCCAAGCGACGACCGCCTATGAAGGGGCGCGGGACAAGATCGCCCAGTTCATCAACGCGGCCTCCCGCAACGAAATTGTCTATACCCGCAACGCTAGCGAAGCGATCAATTTGGTCGCCAACAGTTGGGGCTTAAGCCATTTACAAGCCGGGGATGAAATCGTGCTCTCGGTCATGGAGCACCACAGCAACCTGGTCCCCTGGCAGCTCGTCGCTCAAAAGACGGGGGCAGTCTTGAAGCACGTTCCCCTGAGCCCCGAAGAAGGCTTTGACCTCGAGGCCTACCGCGCCCTGCTTTCGGACAAAACCAAGCTAGTCGCCATCGTCCACGTCTCAAACACCTTGGGCGGCATCAATCCGGTGGCGGAAATCACCGCCCTAGCCCACCACTGGGGCGCAAAAGTGTTGCTGGATGCCTGCCAGAGTGTGCCCCACCTGCCCCTCGATGTCCAGGCCCTGGATTGTGATTGGCTGGTAGCTTCGGGGCATAAGATGTGCGGCCCTACAGGAGTCGGTTTCCTCTACGGCAAGCTCTCCCTCCTCGAAGCCATGCCTCCCTTCCTCGGCGGTGGCGAGATGATTCAGGATGTCTTTCTGGATCACTTCACCTGTGCGCCCTTACCTCACAAGTTTGAGGCCGGAACTCCAGCGATTGGCGAGGCGATCGCCCTCGGTGCGGCCGTCGATTATCTGAGGGCCGTAGGGATGGACACCCTCCACGCCCACGAAGCCCTGCTCACCCGCCATCTGTTCGCGAAGCTGCAAGCGATCCCCGGCCTCCGCATCTACGGCCCTTCCCCCGCCGCCGATGGCTCCGGCCGCGCCGCCCTCGCGGCCTTCAATGTCGAGGGACTCAATGCCAGCGACCTCGCAACCCTCCTCGACCACGAGGGCATCGCCATTCGCACCGGTCATCACTGCACCCAGCCCCTACACCGGCAGCTCGGCATCACGGGCAGCGCCCGGGCGAGCCTCTACCTTTACAATACTCTGGCTGAAATTGACCGCTTCGCCACTGCTTTGCAAGAAACGATCGATTTCTTCCACAGCGCCTTAGCCTAGGAGAGGGCGAGGCGATCGCGATGGCTATTTCACAGTAGCTCTCTGGTGTTATTCCAGGAAATTCCCACGAATTTCCGCCATTACAGCCGACGAAAAATCAGCGTTTCACCCCGATCTGACATAAGAGGGATAGTCCGAGCCCGTCTGCATTCAAAGGGTGACAAGGTAGCCGCAAGCCAGAGTAGGAGGGGAAGAGAGGCAAAAGAGGGCGACAAAGAAGTAGGGTCGTCATGACAACAACATGACAACAACCCCACAGAAGAGTGTTGCCCCAATTTGACCAAACGTGCCGGCAAGGCCTATTGACCCCAAAACAGTATGGGATGGGGGAAATCCAGCTGACCCGCCGGCAAAGTTTGCGCGACGTCCGCCTAGAGTGGCCAGGCCCTGGACCCAGTCGATTCAGTACGACCGTCGGCGACGAGCGCTCCAACGCCTCCTGTTGCTGCCACAGTTGAACGGGAAGCTCTTGTGGTTGAGTGCATCTCAGTTAGGCAAGTTTGCCTTCATCCCCCGTAACGCGCATCTGCCAAGAAGATTCCGGATCACATTTGATTTCACCCCATTGGAGCCAGGCCGCTGCCTAGCTATACTGGGCGATGAGCGGTTCCTTGAGCCCTCATTCACTGGAGCTGGGTAGTTATGACGAGTAATCCGCCAAAATCAAAAGTTGCTGCCGCCTTACTTTGCTTTTTTCTCGGTGGCTTGGGGGTGCATCGCTTTTATCTCGGGTATACCGGCCTAGGGATCGCCCAACTGCTGACCTGCGGCGGTTGTGGCATCTGGGCCTTGGTTGATTTCATCATGATCCTGACAGGGAGTGTCAAGGATAGCGAGGGCCGGGATTTAGCATCCTGATACTCTGGTCCCGCACTACGGCCCCGTGTTAGCATAGCAACGGGTCGGGAAACTCGTAGTTCTCAGCATTAACGGTGGTTGTACCCTATGCTCAAGTTTGACGCTAGCCCCCTCCATGCTTCCGAACTCCAGATCCGTGCCCTGAAGCTCTCGCTCCTCGGGGCTCCCGTGATCGGAGCCTATGTCTTCAGCCATACCGATCTCAGCTCACCGCTCTTTTGCCCTTTTCGCACCCTCACGGGCATTCCCTGCCCCGGCTGTGGCATGACCCGCTCGTTTCTCGCCTTGGCCCAGGGAGACCTGAGCGGCTCCCTGTCCTATCACATTCTGGGACCATCCCTATTCCTCGGTCTGGCGGGCTGGGCGATTCACACCAGCCTCGAGCTCGCGACCCGACAGCGGCTCCAGTTCCTGGCTGGCAATCTCTTCAGCAACCCGCGCCTCCAGGCTTACGCCCTCCTGTTTGTGGTCTGCTACCACGGCACGCGCCTGATGCTGCTGGCCGATTCGGGGGAACTGCTGGCGAATATCCTGGAATCGCCCCTCGCGAATTTGCTCTAGGCTGATAACCGATGCCCTCTAGCTTTCCCCGGGACGAACTGCTCAAAGGTGCTGAGAACCGCGAGGCGATCGCCCGCGCCCTCGACCGCGCCGACCAGGCCCTACGCACTTGGGAGGTCGTGACCACTGATTTTCTCACGCCTGCCGAGGTGGCGGAAATCCAGACCCGCTTTAGCCGCTTGACGGAGGTATCTCTGCTGGCCTGGGGCGGCTATCCTCAGGCGGAGCGGGTGCGACTGGCGATCGCCCGCGCCGAGTTGCCCCTAGAAGCCGAGCAAGTTCCCCTCGCAGCCCTGGATCTGGCCGGTAACTTTCTCTTTGACCCCGCCAGCCACCGCGATTTTCTCGGAGCCCTGCTGGGAACAGGGCTAGAGCGCGATCGCGTCGGCGACATTTTGGTCCTCGGGGAGCGCGGGGCGCAAGTGATCGTCGTCCCCGAGTTGGTGGACTTCCTCTGTAGCACCCTGCGGCAAGTGCGCTCTGTCCCCCTGCGAGTCCAGCCCCTCAGCCTCGCGGAGCTCAAGGTGCAACCGCCTCAGACCAAAGCTCTCACCACCGTGGAGGCCTCGTTGCGGCTGGACGCGATCGCCTCGGCCGGGCTGGGTATGTCCCGCAGCAAGATGGCCGCCGCCATTTCAGCCGGGGATGTGCGGGTGAACTGGCGGGAAGTGACTCAACCCAGCCACACCGTCCAGTCCGGCGACACCATCAGCCTACGGGGCAAAGGTCGCCTCGAGGTCGGCGAAATCGCCGTGACCAAAAAGCAGCGCTACCGGGTGCAACTGACCCGCTTCAAGTAAGCCCAGCTCAACCCTTGGTTCGCGCCACTCCTGGCTGGATTGACCTCATCAGGAGTCTAGGGTTGCCCTTGCGCCTAACGCTAAGGATCCCGTTGGCTGGAGGCAGGCAACCCAACCGACATGACATGACAAAACTCGATACTACAAGCAGCCTTGATCAGGCCGCTGTAGCAGGCTATCGAGAGAATAGCGGTGCAAACAGCGACGGTCGATAACCGTGGCTTCGGAACCAGCAACTCCGAACCATCTGCTACATTTGAATTCTTAGGTGGCTTCAACGTTCGGCTGAGTACAGCAAAACTCCATGCTCCATCACATACTTCAGCGGAATCTTGGGATTATTTATATCTTTTCCACCTCTGCTATGCCATGTTGTCTCCCACTGACTGTAAAAATACTCAAGAGCAGTGGGAGTCAGCTTGTATATAGCAATGAGATTGATTCCTCTATAAACAGCAAATATCCAATCTACCTGTCTATATTTTTCGATAATTCTGGGATTAATGTGATGATGCGTTGAGAAGCTCTTAGTTAAAGCTATATTTACCGACTTTAATTCATACTCATTACCAAATTCATCGACAGCATCATTGCCCTCTCGCCCAGGTAAAATCACTAATCCAGTCACTAGCAAGACCTGGAGGATTTTACCACCGTTATCCTGGAAAATATCGTTGATGCCATGCTTGGTCGCAAGCTCTTGATACCTCTGAATATACGGGAACAATTCATCGAGAATCGCTTTATCTGAATGAGGCATCATTCTGATTCGTCCCTCAGAAGTTCAGCAATATCAACCTCCAAGGCTCTAGCGAGACGCTCCATATTATCAATCGATACATTGCGCTCACTCCGTTCAACGGAGCCTACATAGGTACGATGCAGACCTGCTAAGTCAGCAAGGGACTCTTGCGACAGACCCTTTCCCTAGCGAATCTGCCGTAGCCTTTTTGCAAAAAGTCTTCTAGCATTAGATGACACAGGCTTGGAGATTGACATAATCTCAATAATTGGGATAATGATGACGATAGGTCTACAGACTATGAGTAGCATTTGAGGCTGAGCTACCTTGCAGCAAGGGAAATTTCCTATAAACCTTGAGACTTTTGGGAATGGATCAGTCTATTCGACTGATATGGGTGCATCATTTTGTGGTGACTCCCTAGATCTACTCAGCAAGCTACCAAACAACAGCATTAATTTAGTCTTGACCAGCCCTCCATTTGCGCTTCAGAGAAAGAAGGAGTACGGCAATAAAGACCAAGCTGAATATATTGAGTGGCTTGCTGATTTTGCTGAAATTGTCTATCAAAAGCTTAAAGATGACGGCAGTTTTGTTCTGGATTTGGGTGGGGCGTATGAAAAAGGAAAGCCTGTCAGAAGCTTATATAACTTCAGGGTTCCAATTCACTTTTGCGATGAAATTGGATTTTTCTTGGCAGAAGATTTCTACTGGTTTAATCCCTCAAAATTGCCTAGCCCTATTGAGTGGGTCAACAAGAAAAAAATAAGAGCAAAGGATTCTGTGAACACAGTTTGGTGGTTCAGTAAATCTGAATTCCCAAAATCCGATGTCACCAAAGTTTTAACGGACTATAGTTCTAGGATGAAAAAGCTTCTGGAAGATCCAGAGAAGTTTTATGATCCCAAAAAACGTCCATCTGGACATGATATTAGTAAAAGCTTTGGGAAAGACAATGGAGGTGCAATTCCTTCTAACCTTTTGCAAATTCCCAATTCTGAGTCAAATGGTCAATACCTTAGAGGTTGCAAAGCTTTGGGCTTAAAAGCGCATCCCGCCCGATTTCCTGGTAAGCTTCCAGAGTTCTTTATTCGTTTTCTGACTGAGCCTGGAGATCTAGTTGTCGATATTTTTGCCGGATCTAACACAACTGGCTTTGTGGCCGAACAGGAAAATAGATATTGGTTAGCCTTTGAGAGAGAGCTTCAATATCTTGCAACATCTTCATTTCGCTTTATGGAAGAAGACGCGGATGAAGAGGACATTAAGCTGTTATATGAAAAAATTATGTCAGGTGAGGCCCAGGAAATAGTCCATCACTCGAAACAATTACGCCTCTTCGAGACAGCAAAGCGCTATCTAACGTAGGGAAACGCAAGACTAGCGTGATAACCTTCTAGCCGCCTATTGGATTATATTCGCAGGATGAATCCCTCTAAAGGGGTGTTGCCAAGTGCTTGCGGCTCAACTCCTCCCTTGGGGTGTGCCGAATAGCATCTCGATTTGGGGGCTTTGCACCGCAGTTGGTGCGGTAGGCCCCACCCTGATCGCCCGATACATCTGGATGTTGGGTTAGGTTGGGCCTAACCCAACACCCAAAGGATCGAGCTGGGTTGATGCCGGCAACTCAACCGACACTGATCAAGGGCTTCAAGCCTGAAGGGGGGCAATCCGCCCTAGGGGCCTAGGCACCGCCCCAGCGGGCCCGATAGGGGCGGATGTCGAGGTGGAGGAGATTGGGGTAATTGGTATAGATCCCCATGCCCCCGGGCCAGTCCGACAGTCGAGCCGCCATCTGCCGGCCCGTCATTCCCGACCGCAGGAAATCTACGGCCTGGCCCACGGTATGGCGAGAGTTCGGCACGCCCCCGGCGCGGCTGTTCCAGGGCTCTGGCCGATACCAGCTTGTCACCGTGATCGGGAAACCGCCGAGGCGACTGCGAACCTCCTCCAGGCGTCGGGCTAGGGCCAAGATATTTTCCACATGGGCCTTGCTCTGGGGGATGCGCTCGCCATTGTGCAGGGCCTCGCGCCAGTAGAAGTTGCCGTTGGGGATGATCGGATCGCTCAGGTAGAAGGTACTGGCAAAGCCCGGCAGATTGAAGCCATCAGTGCGCTGCACGATTTGGGGCTTCTCGTCTTCGGGTTCTTGTTGCAGCGGCTTGCCGTCGCGGAAGATCTCGATGTGGTCGGTGAAGGCGAACCAGGTGTTGAAGCCGTTGAAGGTTGCCCCCGCAAAGGCGACCCGGACATGGTTGCCGACTTCTGACCAGCTATGGAGGGCGAGAATCTCACCTTCTTTGAGGGGGTACTTGTGGGTGGGGTCGGCGATCGCGCCGCTGTCGATGGTGTCTTGCTTGAGCACCGTGTCGCGGATAATTTTTAAGGCCAAAGGCGGCTTCTCGCCCCCCAGTAGGGCTCCCCAAGACTGGGAACCGACGATGCCATCGACGCTGAGGCCGCGCCGCCGCTGGAAGGCTTGCACCGCCTCGGCCGCCTTGGCATCGTAAACGCCGTCTACTTCGGCTCCGACCCGGTATTCCACGTAGCGCACGGCATAGCCATCGGCGTGGTTGGGGCGCAGGACTGGCTGGGCCTCGATTTCAGCCAGGGCCTTCCAGGTCAGGGGGATGGGTTGACCGGCGGCGTCGATGCCCATGGTTTCGTGAAAGCGGCGGGTGGCCGATTGGGTCGCGGGGCCGCTGAGGCCGTCTTCGGTAAGGGCGCGGTTGTTGGCGTCGCGAAATTGCAGGCGATTGAGGGCCTGTTGCAGCCGGAGGACATTGCTGTTGCTGCTGGGGGGGGAGGGGGGCGATTCGGGCAGGCGGCCGGCGAGGCCGAGCATGATCGCGTCGGCCATCGCCGTAGTATCGTAGCGCTGCATATCCTCAGCCGAGTCGATGAAGCAGCACTCGATCAGAATTGCGGGCATGGCTGTGTTCCGCAGCACGTAGAGGTGGGAGCCGTCTTTGATCCGACGGTTCACAAAGCCGAGGCTGACGATACTGTTCAAGACTGGCTCGGCGATGCGACGACTGGCGGCGCTGATGGCGAACACTTCGGTTCCCCTAGCGTTGCCGTTGAAGGCGTTGAAGTGGATGGAAACGTAGACATCGACCCGCGCGGAGTTGGCGGCCTGGACGCGCTGGTAGAGGGAGTCAAGGACACCGCTGGCACTGCGGGGGGTGCAGTCGATGGCTTCATGGCCCAGAGCCCGCAGCTTACGGAGGAGCTGGTCGCCAATGGCTCGGGTCAAGTCGTCCTCGCGACCGAATCTCGAGCTAGCGCCGACATCAGGGGGGGCGTTGTGCCCTTTGTCAATCCCAAATTTCATAGCGTCCCTTTTCAAGTGGGTGGCGTTTGGGCAGTGTCCCAGCGGGAGGGTTGTCTGCCTGACCGCCCCTCGCAATTATGGCAATCTGTCCGCCAGAATACCAGACATTCTGGCCCGTCCGCCAACGGGGTTGAGGGTGGCCGTGCGGGCGGCGTGAATCTGGATTTAACCGACCCTGAGGCCTTACACTGGGACAGATTTACAAACTGACGTGAACTAAGCTAAACGAAACCGTGCCCAAGATTCTCATCGCTGGCAACTGGAAGATGTATAAGACGCAGGTGGAGGCCCAGGAATTCCTGGCGACCTTCCTGCCGGCCTTGGCGGATACGCCGAGCGATCGCGGCGTGCTCCTCTGCCCCACCTTTACCTCCCTCAGTGTCCTTTCTCAAACCCTCCACGGTAGCCTCGTGCGGTTGGGGGCCCAGAACCTGCACTGGGAAGATAGCGGGGCCTATACCGGGGAAATTTCGGGGCCGATGCTGGTGGAGATGGGTGTGAGCTATGTCATTGTCGGTCACAGTGAGCGGCGTCAGTACTTTGCCGAAACGGATGAAACGGTGAATCGACGCCTCAAGGCGGCTCAGCGTCATGGTCTGATGCCGATCCTCTGCGTGGGTGAGACCAAGGCGCAACGGGATGCGGGCCAGACGGAGGCTGTCATCCAGGCCCAGTTAACTCAGGACTTGGTGGGGATCGACCAGCAGCGTCTGGTCATCGCCTATGAACCGATCTGGGCGATTGGCACGGGCGATACCTGTGAGGCGGCGGAGGCTAATCGGGTTATCGGCCTAATTCGGGCCCAGTTAACGAACCCTGAGGTCACGATCCAGTACGGCGGCTCGGTGAAGCCGGGGAATATTGACGAGATTATGGCTCAGCCGGCCATTGATGGCGCCTTGGTCGGGGGTGCGAGTTTGGATGCGGCGGACTTTGCGCGCATTGTGAACTATCAGTCGTAGGGTCTGGATGCGGGGGTGCTCAGGATGATCTCACCAGCGCGACTGCCGCCCCTGATCCTGCGCGATCGCCCCTTGGGCTGGGGCGATCGCACCTATCTCATGGGGGTCTTAAATGTGACGCCGGACAGCTTCAGCGATGGCGGCGAGTTCAATACCCTGGAGGCCGCTCGCGATCGCGCCCGCTACCTGGCCCAGGTCGGGGCGGACCTTCTGGATGTTGGCGGTCAATCCACCCGGCCGGGGGCTACGATTATCAGCTTGGAGGAAGAGTTGGCTCGCACGATTCCCGTGATCCAAGCCCTACGAGCCGAGTTGGACACCCCCATCTCGATTGATACGACTCGGGCGACAGTGGCGGCGGCGGCGGTGGCGGCGGGGGCCGATCTGGTGAATGATGTCTCGGGGGGTCAGGATGACCCAGAAATGTTCCCCACGGTGGCGCGGTTGGGGGTTCCCTACGTGCTCATGCACCGCCGGGGCACGCCCCAGACGATGCAGCAACAGACAGAGTATCAGGATTTGGTCGGTGAGATTCTTGAGTTCCTGCAACGGCAGCGGGCCCAGGCCGTCGCCGCCGGGATTTTGGCCCAAAACCTGATTTTCGATCCGGGCCTGGGCTTTGCGAAAACGGCCGACCAAAGTTTTGAC
Source organism: uncultured bacterium (assembly GCA_964397305.1). Classification (GTDB taxonomy): domain Bacteria; phylum Cyanobacteriota; class Cyanobacteriia; order Cyanobacteriales; family Spirulinaceae; genus JAAUTY01. The sequence continues at coordinate 3,660 of CAYNIP010000075.1, read as the reverse complement.
CTGATCCGTGCTACTCCTCGCTTCCGGGCCCTGGGCCAGCCGATACTCCTCGGCCCGTCACGGAAGAGTTTCCTGGGCTATCTGCTCAACCGGCCGGAGCCGAAGGAGCGCCTCTGGGGGACGGCAGCGGCCTGCTGCGGGGCGATCGCCTACGGGGCGGACCTCCTGCGCGTTCACGATGTCGCCGCGATGGCCGATGTCTGCCGGGTCGCCGATCGTCTCTTTCGCCAGCCATGACCTCAACCCCTCGAACTGTCGAAGTGCGGCGCACGTTGCTGGAGATGCGATCGCCCCAGGCCTTCCGGCCGGCCTGGGCGGCCTCCGAGAACCTGACCCTGCACTGCCATGAGCGCTGTGATCTCGCGTTCTATCGCTGGCTCTACGATGAGGTGGGGCGGCCCTATCACTGGTACAGCCGCCGCGATCTGGAGGATGAACGCCTGCAACAGATCCTCTGGGCTGACAATGTAACGGTCTGGGTGCTCTGGGAAGGCGAGGCCGTCGCGGGCTTTTTTGAGCTGCGGCAGCACCGAGAGGAGCAATCCGTCGAACTGGTTTACCTCGGTCTGCGGCCGGGGTTCTGCGGGCGCGGCCTGGGGAAGCATCTGCTGTCCTTGGCGATCGCCCAGGCCTGGCAATTGCCCCAAGTGCAGCGACTCTGGGTTCACACCTGCACCCTCGATAGCCCCGCCGCCCTACCCAACTACCAGGAGCGTGGCTTCCGTCCCTACCGGCAGGAAACCTACTGGCAGACCCTCCGCGAGGACTGAGAGGCCCTAGGTTCCTCAGCCCACCTAAGTCCTAAAACCCTGGCGGCTCCCGGGGCAGGGGCTGGGGAACTGCAACGCCTTGTCCAGCCTCCCCTGGGCCCATTTTTTGGGAGCAGCGACTGATACCGACATCCAGTTTCCAGAAGCCACCTGGGATGGAGGCCGTGACTGAAATCCACGGTTGCACCGTTGCCCTTCATCGCTGAGGTAGCTCCACCCGCTAGTTCTGCTTGATTGTTAGCGTTGTTGCCAGCAATTGTGGACGCCTCCTGCTGGGGAGAAGGGGAGTCTCCAAAGTCTGCTCACAATTCTCTGAAAGCCAACCCTCACAAGGGCCTCAGCCGACTTTTCAAACATACTCTAACTGAGATGCCCCCTGACTCATTGAGCTGAGTTCAAATCAGAAATGCTGAACGGTACATTTGAACTACTCAAAAAAAAGATATATTAATCCTATCAGTAACCTCATTCAACAACTTAGAACTATCCTCTTGAACCAATGCACGTAACTGATATTCTCACCCATGAAAGCCTGCCTATATCGCAGTCTATCTAATAGCTTAGAGCCAAACTCTTTTGGAATCTCAACCAATTGTAGCAAGACATACCCGATCAAACAGGCGTAGATCTGAATCTCGATTCCGTTCGTGTTTTTCGGGATTAATCTGTCCAACTTAAGATGCATCTTGAGAAACTTCCAAAACAACTCAACTTGCCAGCGTCGGCGGTAAAAATCACCAACCTCTTCATTGCTAAAACCCTCTTCGTCAGGCCCAGTCAAGTTCGTGACTAGTCGGAATTCACACTGGGTCTCTAGATCGCAAAAGTTAACCACTCTGGCTGGCTCTCCAGGATCTATGGTGATAAGCTAAGGCTTTCAGAGTTGAAACCCTTACGTGGCAAGGGCTCGACAAGTCCACCTTAAGAGATTTTGTATCTCTCTTATACTTCCTCCACCACAATTCCTGGAGAGCCCTCTGGCTTTGACTTGATCTTTGCCTTTCCCAATCAAAAATTGACCGTCTGGCAACATCTCTAACGTGATTTTGTTGTTGATTCGCAATAGGAAAAAACGACCCTTTTTCGCCATTAACTCTACAATTCTCTTGAGCTTGCAAAAGCCTCTATCCATGATGCTGAGCCCGTTTTCAGGATTGGCATCAATGGTTTCATCGCCCTATTTATTATCGTGTCCTTGTCCAAAGTGAATTAAGATGCCATCCGGTTCTCCGATGGAGAGATTCAAGCCACTGAAGAGCTTCACTTGATGGAAACTTGATGGAAACCTTGACACCATAGTAGTTTGCTGGTCAGCGTAACAATTGTTGAGTCAAGAGGAAACATCTTTAATTTCCTTGAAGCCTTACTCTGCTTTTTTAGCTGCTCTTTTAGCTATAAGAATAATTGGTAAAAAATCTGTGGATCTCGTTTCTTGCTGGCTTTCGAGAAGGTCAATATATTCACGTTAATACCTCGAACATTCAGTCACCTGAATACGCTTCTCATGCTCGTCTCACCTTGATCCAGCACGAAGTGCAGCCACGTTGAGACGAAGAGAAAGGTGTTGAGTACTGGATAGTCGTCTTGTGGCAGGCGGCCAAGATAGCGCTTGACGATTTCGAGGAAGTTAAATACCATAGATCCTGATTACAAATACTGGTTCTCTGGCTCCCAGTTTACCGATTTGGGTGTCTTTTTTGGGAGAAATATCCCGTCATTCAACATTTCTGGGTGATCAGCTTAGGATGCTTTATTGCCGCTAAGCCGAAGTCTAAGCCCGATTCCCCGAAATACGATTGATCATACAAGCTGAAACTAAGGCTTTGGCTTAGGGTGCATCTCACTTTGGAGACTCCCCTTCTCCCAAGTAGGGCGAAGGGGCCGGGGGATGAGGGCAAACTTGCCAGATGCACCCCTTTGGCTTAACCCACGGATTACCCAGCTCCAAGCTCAAGATCCTTGGGAATTGGTCGGCACTGTATCCACAATCGTATCCAGGTAAGCTTGGTAGCCGAGATCCTCCAAGCGGCCCTGTTTTTTCAGTACAGAGCGGTTGAGTTGCTGACGGTAAAGCACAAGGCGCTGGTGGAGATCGGGTCGCTCGGTGGCGAGGATCTGCACTGCTAACAGGCCGGCATTTTGGGCATTATCAATCGCCACAGTCGCCACCGGAATGCCGCGCGGCATTTGCACGATCGAATAGAGAGAGTCAAGCCCTTTGAGATGGCGGGTAGCCACGGGAACGCCAATCACCGGGAGCACGGTCAGGGCCGCTACCATGCCGGGCAGGTGGGCTGCTCCTCCAGCTCCGGCAATGATCACCCGGAGACCGCGATCGCGAGCCCCCTGGGCATAGTCCACCATCCGCTCCGGGGTGCGGTGAGCAGACATGATCGCCACCTCACGAGGGACTGCAAACTCATCACAGACCTTGATCGCCGCCTTCATGGTTGGCAGATCCGAGTCACTGCCCATAATGATCCCGACAAGGGGATTGTATTCGCCCATTCTGCTTCTACCTCCTTCAAGTCCGAGCTACTGCCTAGGCTTCCAGACCTCACCTTCCACCCAGCCCCGAAACCCTAGGAGCGTGGCGAGCAGGTTCTCGGTCTCTTCATCGCTCCCTGGAGCCCAGTCACCGTTCACCGCAACACGGCCCAAAGCTGAACTGTTGCCCTAGGGGCGAAACGCCTAACCCTGCATTTCTAGACCCGTCCAATCCACCAATCCATCGGGAACATCTCAGGTGGGCAGCCCTCACGCTAACCCCCTCGCCCAGTCTTGGGAGAGGGACTTCTAGCTCCCCTGCTCCTAGCCTTGGGAGAAGCGGCTGGGGGGTGCATCTCACCTTGGAGACTCCCCTTCTCCCTACTTGGGAGAAGGGGCCGGG
>CAYNIP010000074.1:0-15208 GCA_964397305.1 uncultured bacterium | reverse complement strand
CGCTCTGGCGGAACTGAACGAAGAAGAGATCAGTTCCCTCGCCCTTCCCGGGAGTCAGGATTATTATGGGTGTTCCTATGACGGGGAGGACGAGTAGTCGCGGGCTGATTCTACCACAGACCTTTTCGAGCCTCAAATCGGCTGTGGGGTCAGCCAGGGAGCCTGGTTCGCCTCGATGAATTGACGGGCAACCCTTGATACCTCGGGGCTTTCCGATACCTGGCACGGGTGGCATGGGTCGGGGGCTTTCCCCCCCCGGCCCCTCTGCCCACGACCCTGACCCTCGGTTTTCATCCCGGCGAATAACCGACTGCCCCAATGACACTTTTTCACGGGTTTACTTTTGGGTTTGTAGCGGTTGTAAAACCCCCGATATTTCCGAGCGCAGTCCTCCAAAGTTGTCCCCAACTGCAAGAAAGCTGGATGCCACTGGGTCAAGCCGTCATCGGTCAGTTTTTCATAACTACCGTAGTTGCTAAACTCGTAGAAAAAGGTAGACCGCATTTTCGCCGCTTTGGGATTGCCGTGGATATAACGTGGGGTATTGAGGGCCCGGTCTTTGTCACTGGCGGGAAACCCTTCGGCAAAATAGCGCTTTTCCCAAAAGTGTCCCGTGCGGTTGAGCATCCGGTTAAAGCACATAGCGGTGTACCAATTGAGCAAATGCATAATTTTCGGTAAATCTTGCGGCTGTTTCGGTTCGATGAGATAATGGACGTGATTACTCATAATGCACAGGGCGTAAAGTCGGAAATCAAACTTGTTTACCGCTCGTTTGATGGCATAAAGAAACACCTCCCGACAGGCTCGGCTCGACAGCTTAAACTCGCGATTGTTGCACCGCGTCGTGACGTGGTAGGCGTATCCTGACTGAAAATTTCTGGGTTTTCTGGACATTTTTCTGTAAAAATTCTGCAAAGGCATCATTCATGAACTGTACCTCTGTTCTCCAACAAAATCATTTGCGGGAAAAGCGACTGCAATTTATTCGCGCCCATCAAACTGCCTTTGATGTTGAGCCGGTCTTTCCCCTACAACTGTTTGAAGACTTCGTGGTTGGCGTTGAAGGGGATTGCACAATTGAGGCATCTTGTAAGGTTGAGTCCGACCATTTAATTGCTTCCCGATTTCTCTTGTTTTTTCAAGAGATGACTCAATCATGGCCCCAAAAATTAGACCAAGCTTTTAGGTTGTTTCATCAAACCGAAAATCAGGTGGGCGTTCGTTTAGACTATGGCTTGCTTCAGCATTTCTTGGGTGATGACTTCGACTTTAGCAATATGTCGGTTTTATCGACTGGCATCGACCTGCGGCAAAACTTGGCCGACTCTAGCCTGAAAATGCACATCACGATTGAAGACTATCCCGAAAAGATTGCGACTGCCTTCAGCTTGGCTAAACTTCCTAGGGACAAGTTTCACCAAATTCTGCTATCATCTGTCTCTTTGATTGGGTTTGATTTTTATCTGGATGGCCGCAGTGAAATCGAACTCTATGCCAGCCTGAAAGAAGAAGAATTTAATTCTCCTCATGTCCAATCTTTTCTTACGTCAAATTTCTGTGCTTCTGCCTTAAAACCCCTTGCTGCTTCTGGTGCTTTTTATATGGGTCTCTCTATAGCAAATGAAAATCCAGTTCTATATTACCTACTCAAAAACAAGCAAGAACTACAGCATTATTTTCGACTCAATGATACGGGAAATCGGGTGCATCATTTTTATGACCAGCAGGAAATCCTTCCCCACGCCTGGGTTGGTGTAGCCGAACAAGAGCTACAGCAAGGAAGAATTGACAATATTCGTCTCTATTACTATCAAAGATTTGCGGCAGGGATGACTTGAAAATGAGGCAGACAAAATTGCTCCGCTTCTGGCGATATCCACTTAAAAGTTTTATGTGCCGCGCCCACCGCTACACCGGCAGCACTATCCAGGCTTCTGATCGCCTCAGAAGGGACTGACCCGCCCTAAGCGGTCAAACGGTAAACCGAACAAAAGAGGTAAAACTCCAATGGATAAGAAAAACATCACCCCCAACCCCCAACAGCCCGTTGACCGCGTTCCTACGGGTCAACTGCCCAGCGCTTTGGCGGAACTGAGCGAAGAAGAGATCGGTTCCCTCGCCCTTCCTGGATTTGCAGTGTTTGGGGGGCAGGGGCAGCGATGTTCCTATGACGGGGACGACGAGTAGTCGCGGGCTGATTCCACCACGGACCTTTTCGAGCCTCAAATCGGCTGTGGGGTCAGCCAGGGAGCCTGGTTCGCCTCGATGAATTGACGGGCAACCCTTGATACCTCGGGGCTTTCCGATACCTGGCACGCACGCGCCGCCGAGATGGGGATACTGGGGGACGGGGAGAATAATCGTCAAGGTTAAGTTGTTCTCACTCCGTCTCCCCCTCACCCCGGCAAACACTCTCAAGCCCAAACTCGTTTTAGGCTGAGGGTAAAACCCGGCAACAACGTCTCCCCTGACAATAGGCTCGGATTTTCCAGCACCTCCACTCCTTGCCCCGGACGGTAAACCTCCACTCGTTTGTTTTTAGGATCGATGAGCCACCCCAACTTAGTACCATTCTCGATATATTCTTCCATCTTGAGCTGGAGGTCTTGGAGCGTATCGCTCTTGGATCGCAACTCCACCACGAAGTCTGGACACAATGGGATAAACCCCTCCTGCTGCTCTTGGGTAAGAGCATCCCACCGCGCTTGGCTAACCCAAGCTGCATCAGGGGAGCGGTTTGCGCCATTGGGTAGTTCAAAGCCGGTGGAGGAGTCGAAGGCTGCGCCATCGCCCCCTTCTTCCTCAATCCAGCGAACCAGGAAGTAATTGATTTTGCTGTTGCGGTAGCCAGTATTGCCGCCTGTAGGTGGATTCACGATGAGTTCTCCGGTTGCGGTACGTTCAAGTCGAAGCTCACGGTTGGCCACGGCCAGGGCCGCAAACTGCTCCGGCGTGACACGCAGAGCCAGTCGATCAGGAAGTTGGAGAGATAAAGGTTTAGGAGGAATTTGTACCACGACGATTCACCTCACGCGGTTTGATTGCTTCTCCATTCTACGCAGAGCAGAATTCAAAGCTCAAATCAGCCCCTTTTCATCTGCACTCCGCCATTACAGCTTGTTCGATATTCACCTGATACAACCCCTCACCCTAAATCCCTTTCCCAAAGAGGGAGAGGGACTTTGAGAAATTTTTGATGATTGGTGAACAGGCTGTATTAGACATAATTAATATTTCAAAAACAATGAGTTCAACTCCTTTTACGATTTCCCTGAGTTCCGAAATTCAAATCAATCCCTCCGAAAGCGGTTGCACCCTCAGCCGGGTTGCCGATGGCGGTGGGATATTCCCGGCGCTGAGAGTACCTGCGCTGCCCGGATTTGGAAATGCGATCGCCCATTTACAAGCAGGAACCGCAACCCTCCAACAATTAACCCAAACCCTGAGCGAACAGGAGGGAGCGGAAGCCGGAGAGCAGTTAGCCGCCACATTGCAACAGATGGGCGATCGCGGTTGGTTGCAATATGGGGTGTTGCCGTTGGCGATCGCCGAGCCAATGGTAGAGTCCGCCGAACTTGACCTCAATTCCCCCCACTGGACACAAGCCAACGTCAGCCTCTCCCGCTTTGCCTATCAACGCAGCCATGCAGGGGGGATGGTATTAGAATCTCCCTTATCCAAATTTCGAGTCAAGCTGCTGGACTGGCGATCGAGCGCCATCTTAGCCCAACTCGCCCAACCCCAACCCCTGGGTTGGGTCACGCCACCCCCCCAAATTGGCGCAGAAACCGCCTATCAATTCTTAAATTTATTATGGGCGACAGGGTTTCTCACCGTCGAAACCGAAGCCCCAGAACTGAAGCTGTGGGAGTTCCATAACCTGCTCTTTCACAGCCGTTGTCGCCAAGGTCGCCACGACTACCCCACAGGCGATATTGCCGGAAATTTGGATATTTGGGACGAGTTTCCCGTGGTCAAACCACCGATGAGCGGGCACATTGTCCCCCTGCCGCAACTGAGCATTGATGCCATCCGCCAACGGGATAAAACCCTGACGACGGCGATTGAAAAACGCCAGTCGATTCGCGAATATGACGAGAATCACCCGATTACGGTTGAGCAATTGGGAGAGCTGCTCTATCGCACCGCCCGCATCAAAGAAATTTATACCCAGGATGCCGAACAAACCGAACTACTCAAAGCCCAATTCGGCGAGGATTTCGACTGGGGGGAAATCAGCCGCCGCCCCTATCCCTGCGGCGGCGCGATGTACGAGTTGGAAGTTTATCCAGTGGTGCGTCGTTGTGAAGGGGTGAAACCGGGACTTTATCACTACGATCCCCTCAATCACCAACTGGCTCAAATTGATGCGGCTGATGCGGATATTCAAGCATTACTTAAAGACGCTCATCAGTCCAGTGGCGAACAGGGAATGCCCCAAGTTTTACTGATCATTACGGCGCGATTTGGGCGACTGTTCCGCAAATATCGATCGCTGGCCTATGCCCTGGTGCTCAAGCACGTCGGCGTACTGTATCAAAACCTCTATTTAGTCGCCACCAATATGGGATTGGCTCCCTGTTCTTTGGGGGCGGGAGATGGCGATCGCTTTGCCCAAGCCACGGGATTAGATTATGTAGTTGAGTCCTCTGTGGGCGAGTTTATGCTGGGTTCGCTGCCTAATCGAGAGATTGAATCCAGTGGGATGGATCATTCAGCAACGGATTTTGTGAGTACTTCTGAATTGGCGATAGAAGTCGAAGCCGAATCCCCATCCGTCGAATCGAGCGAAGTCGAAACCCAACCGACGATTGACCCCTCGGAATTGGATGCAGACATTGAAGCCACTGAAGTTGAATCGGATGCAGTCAGCTTGAGCGAAGTCGAAACCCCAGCAACCGTTACCCCCTCCGCCGCTTCTACGGCCAAACATCCCCACGACTTGGACGATCGCATCCCCGGACTGGCGGAACTCCGTAACCAAACCCTTGGCGATCGCCGCATTACCATCGTCATTCTCGACGGCAACCCGGATCACACCCTCTCCTGTTTTGAAGGAGCGGAAATCTCTAAAGTTTTCCCCTACTGGCATCCTCCCGCCGAACCCGTTCCCACCGAGGCTTATCATCAATTTCAGGCGATCGGCAATGATGACACTTTAGATAAAGACCAAAAAGCCGAAGCCCAAAAAGCCGCCTTCCCCGAACCGCTTCTCAAACGCATCCACGGGGATAACCATGCCTGTCACATCACCAGCACCATTGTTGGACAAGAAAACACCCCCTCGCCCGGACTGGCTCCTCGCTGTCGTGTGATTAATGTCCCCCTCAATACCACCGGCACCGATGAAGAATTCATCTCACCCCTCAGTCTGGCTCGTGCTTTTGAACTTGGTCTGAATTTAGGGGCGAATATCATCCACTGTGCTGCCTGCCGCCCCACCCAAACCGGGGAAGGGGAAGAACTCCTGCTGCAAGCCCTGAAGAAGTGCCAGGATAACAACATTCTGATCGTTGCCCCCGCCGGGAATAACAAGGGAGAATGCTGGTGTATGCCCGCTTCCCTGCCCGGAGTCCTGTCGGTGGGGGCGTTGAAACCGGACGGCACACCCTATAAGTTCAGCAATTGGGGCGGTAACAATGCCTTAGAAGGCATCATGGCTCCGGGAGGTGAAATTCTGGGGGCACAACCGGCCAATGAAAAACCCGTCCGCCTATTGGGAACGAGTATGGCGGCTCCCGTAATGACGGGGTTGTGCGGTTTGCTCCTGAGCCTGCAATTGCAACAAGGCAAACCCGTTGATGCCGAGGCGGTTCGGGCAGCTCTGCTCAAGACAGCGATTCCTTGCGATCCCAACCTTGTTGAAGAACCAGAACGCTGCTTGCGCGGAATTGTGAATCTTCCTGGAGCAATGCAACTTCTGTTCGGGCCATCGGTGACGATTTCTTTTGCAGGCGATCGCGTCACGCGCGCGGATCATACTGCTATTGTTCCTTCCACTGCCACCCTACCTTTGGCTTCCTTCTCTGAAACGACCTTCACAGGCAACGAAGTTGTCACAGAGACATCTACTGTTGAGTGTCTTTCGTCAACTCAATCCACTGCGGTTGTAGATTCATTTCCTAACAGTGGAACTTCCCCGGCGAGAGTCAAGACTGAGGCTGCGGCGCTGGCATCTAGTGTCAAACCGAGCACAGCTCATTCCGGTCACGTCTATGCTCTCGGCACCCTCAGCTACGACTTCGGCGACGAGGCACGGCGGGATACCTTCAAACAACGTATGGCTCCTGTCAGCTTAGATGGCGTTATGGTTCCTGCCGACCCCTACGATGCACGTCAGATGGTCGAGCACCTCGACAACAATCCTGCCGAAGCTCACTCCCTGATTTGGACGCTGAATCTTGAACAGAATGCGATCTATGCTCTCGATCCGAAAGGGCCTTTTGCCAACGACATCTACGCAATGTTCTTGCTGATGCTCAACGGGCAACTAGAACCGGAAAGCAGTGCTGAGTTTATTGAGCGAGTCAGCATTCCCGCTCGGCGCACCGATCGCACCGTGGAACTGTTCTCGGGAGAAGTTGTCCCGGTTGTTAACATTCGCCATCCGCGAGGAATGTACGGTTGGCATGTCAATGCGCTAATCGATGCTGCTTTGGCGACCGTTGGAAATGCGACTGAAATTGATGAAAATGTTCTTCGAGAGGGGTTAACTTCCTTCTTGAATCAGGTCTACCACGATCTGCATAACTTGGGACAGACTTCTCGCGATCGCGCACTCAACTTCGCTGTCACCAATACTTTTCAGGCGGCGGCAACCTTTGCTGAAGCGGTTGCTTCAGGTCGTCAACTCGACACCATTGAGGTCGAAAAAAGCCCCTATTGTCGCCTTAATAGCGACTGCTGGGATGTAGTATTGACCTTCTTTGACTCTGAGAACGAGCGGCGATCGCGCCGAATCTTTCGCTTCACCATTGATGTTGCCGACAGTGTACCTGTGACGGTTGGCAGCATCAAGCGCTGGTCTATTCCTGGCAAGCGCTTGTAAACTTGCAGCGGCGTTGGGCAAGTAACCGCCGTGCAATGGGTGGTCGAGCTGCCAGAGCTAGGTCAACTCTCGCGCGGGCAAATCGCGACAGCGGCTAGCAGCACGATCAGCGGTCCATCAGGGGCGGTCGAGCCGATGTCCGGTCAACTCTCTTCGCAGAGTGAGCTACCGTAATGTCAAAGTAGGATGCACCCGTCCCAGGTTGACTGTTGCGGGTAATTGGAAACGTTATACAGCATGATGTGAGTATTCGTCTTGTCAACCTAGCAGACCTAAAAGGAATGCGTGAGGCCGCGCCTCATCGTTGGACATTGTTCGGCCCTCCGGCAGTGCTTGCTGAGATGCCGCTAGAACACAGGGACCAGATTCTTTTCCTGGATGCTCCATCGACGCAAGCCCTCTATGATGCTTGCAACCGCCACCGTCTTCTCTGCGGCGATGATGGTTGGGGAAACACCCCATTCATGGGAGGCTGCTTCCAGAAAGTAGAGCGGTATTCTGTAGGAGAGGAGGCTGACTTGAAGAAGTGGCTCTATCGGCGAGGCGTTCCTTTTGCGACTTCCACCTTCTTGCTGCCGGCTTTCGGTGCGCTCGATGATCCGGCTGTGCTCACGTCGTGGAAGATCGTCGTGAAGTACGCGGCCGCATTGTTTGGGCGGGATAATCTGGTTGTGGTGAACGAGAAGGCAGATTGGTGTCTACATTACCACCACGACGGAGCGCTCACGTTCGCCCATGAACTGGACATGACGAAGATCCGATGGTAGGCAGCGAGACGAGGGCATCTCACTTTGAAGACTCCCCTTCGCCCTGCCTGGGAGAAGGGTTCGGGGGATGTAGACGCGCAGCGGCTTCTCGCAGAGGGGGCAAACTTGCCTAACTGAGATGCACTCCATTTCCCCTACTTCGCCGCCATCCAGTTAGCACCCGTGCGAACCTCGACTACGAGGGGCACTTCTAGCTCAACGGCTTGCTCCATCGTCTGACGCACTTGGGGCTCCAGGGTCGGCCACTCCGAGGGCGGAACTTCTAGCACCAATTCATCATGAACTTGTAGCAGTAAGCGGGCTTCATAGCTTTGTAAAATCGTCTGCAAGCGCACCATCGCAATCTTGATAATGTCCGCACTCGAGCCTTGGATCGGTGCATTGGCCGCCGCCCGGAGCAGTTGAGAATCGCCCTGGGTTAAGCGCTTGAGACCCTCGAGATCAATCGTCTCAGGGGCTTGGCCCTGCAATTGTCTCAGGCTCTCGCTCGTAAACTGGAAATAGCGGCGACGCTGGCAAATCGTCTCAACATAGCCTCGGGCTAAGGCTTGGCGCTTGGCCCCCTCCAGAAAGGCAAACACACGGGCATAGCGATCGCGATAGCGTTCAATAAAAGCCTTGCCTGCTTGAGCGCTGACCCCAGCTTCCCGGGCAAATCGTTGCGCTCCCATGCCATAGATAACCCCGAAATTGATTGTCTTGCCCAAGCGACGTTCCTCGGGGGTAACTGTCTCTTTCTCAAACAACAGTCGCGCTGTTACCGCGTGAACATCCTCCCCTTGGCGGTAGGCCTCAATCAGAATCGGTTCACCGCTCAAATGGGCAAGGATGCGTAACTCGATTTGCGAATAATCAGCAGCGACCAATAGCCATCCCGGTTCTGGCAAAAAGGCTTGGCGAATCTGGCGGGAAAATTCGCTGCGAATGGGGATATTTTGCAAATTGGGATTCGAGGACGACAGCCGCCCAGTCGCAGTCACCGCCTGGTTAAAGTCCGTATGGACCCGCCCGGTTTTGGCCTCAACCAGGGCCGGCAAGGCATCAACATAGGTGGATTTCAGCTTGGCTAGACTGCGGTATTCCAGAATGAAATCGATCACCGGATGGTCGCCCTGGAGTTTTTCGAGGGTGGCGTGGTCCGTGGAGTAGCCCGTCTTGATCTTGCGGCTCTTCTTCGTGCTCAGGCCCAGGGTCTCGAATAGCAGCGTGCTAAGTTGTTTGGGAGAGTCGAGGTTGAAGGTCTGGCCAGCGCTGTCGTGGGCCTGCTGCTCCAGGGCCCGGAGGGTTACATCCAATTGTCCGGAAAGGGTCGCGAGGTACTGGGTATCGATGCGGATTCCCTGCGCTTCCATGGCCGCTAGCACCGGCTCGAGGGGCTGCTCAATGTCAAATAGGAGCCTTTCTAAGGCCGGCTCCTGGGCCAATTCAGCCTGAAGCTTGGGCACGAGGCAAAAGGTGGCGTAGGCATCGAGGCCGCAGTAAGTAGCGACTTGGGCGATGGGCAGGGAGGCGATGGTTTTGCCCTTGGCCAGGCCGAGATCCTGGTAGCTTTGCGACACAATGCCGGTGAGATAGCGTTGGGATAGATCGGTGAGGTTATGGCTGTGATCGGGATTGATGACATAGCTGGCCAGCATGGTGTCAACGGCGACGCCTTGGAGGTCAATCCCCTGATATTTCAGCACCAAGCGGTCGAATTTGGCGTTTTGAAATACTTTCGGGTAAGTAGGGTTTTCTAAAATCGGTTTTAGAGCTTCTAGAACTGTAGCAAGGGGCAATTGTTCGCCTTGCTCGTGGCCAGTGGGGATGTAGGCGATCGCCTCCGGTTCCGGCCCCCAGCAGCAGGCGAGGCCCACGAGGTCCGCTTCGCGGGGATTGAGGGCGGTGGTCTCCGTGTCCCAGGCTACGGGCTGTTGGCGATCGCCCGATTCTGCCAAGCGCGTGACCAACTCGGCAAGGGAGGCGGCGCTGTTGATAATCACCGGTTTCACGGCGATCGCCGGCTGAGCCTCTGCTTGGGCCTGGGCCGTATCTTCAGGGCTAAAAAACCAGAGGTCCTCCCCGGTTCCAGCGACCGTCGCCGCTGCCGTGGTTTCAGCCAGGGCCATCCCATCAGCAGCCGTGAAGAGGCCGCTAAACTGTCGCTGCAAGGATTCCAGTTGGCGGCTGAATTTCTTCAGCTCCAGCTCGGCCAAGAGGGCCTCAACGACCGGCAGATCAAAGCCTTGGAGTTGGTAGGTTTGCCAGTCAACTTCGAGGGGGACGGCCGTTTCAATCGTGGCGAGAAACTGGGAGTGCTTGGCGGCATCTTTTCCGTCCAGCAATTTCTTTTGGGTTGCCCCTTTGATCTGGTCTAAGTGGTCATAAATGGCGGCGAGAGAACCGTATTGCTTGAGCAATTGCACGGCTGTTTTTTCACCGATCCCGCGTACTCCGGGGATGTTGTCGGACTTGTCGCCACAGAGCGCTTTATAGTCCACCACCTGCGCGGGGGTTACGCCCAGCTTAGTGACTACGGCGGCGGGGTCATACTCGGTGATGCCACCATCGCTGCTGCGGAGGGCCTGGCGTTCTGGGTAGAGGACCGTGATGCGCTTGTCCTGATCGACGACTTGGAACAGGTCGCGATCGCCCGTCAGGATCTTGACCTGATAGCCCTGCTCACTGGCCCGGAGGGCTAAGGTGGCCAGCACATCATCCGCCTCATAGCCAGCCCTAGACACCACCGGCAAGTTCAGAGCCCCTAAGAGGCGCTGGAGGTTGGCGAGGTCCGGGAGAAAGTCCTCGGGAGGCTGGGGGCGGTCGGCCTTGTAGGTGGGATCGGCCTGGTGGCGGAAGGTGGGCTCGCGCCGATCGAAGGCGATCGCCAGTAACTGGGGTTGCTGCTGCTGCATCACTTGCAGCAGGGAGTTCAAAAAACCGAAGCAAACATTGGTGGGGATACCAGTCGAGGTGCGTAGACCACCATCGCGCCCCTTGGCAAAGGCGAAGTAGGCACGGAAGGCTAGGGAGTGGCCATCCACCAGCAGCAGGGTAGCCGGGTCAGTTGGGTTCAAGGCAGGCGCAGCGGAAACGGCGTTCCCATTGTAGCGACTGGGTTGGCGGGAAACCGTGGGCGGGCCGCTTGTTTTGCCGGGTGACAGTCAGTAAAGCAATGTAACAGCCTCGGCGTGCCCGCCGTTCAGGAGCCTTGAAGCCTCGGAGCCACCCCAGCGTGGTGGGGGTTAAATCCCCAAACCCTCTCCATTCCTAGGCTTGGCGACTCAGAACCTACTGGCTCCGACCCATCTTGGCGACCCTCAGGCCTCGGGAGCCCCCCCCAAAGGCAACGGAGCATCAAGAACTGTAAACTTTGCTAACACCCCCTAGTCTTTCCCTGGAGCGTGGTGATAGTTTAATGAGTAAGCACAAACGAGGTTCACCGAATTCCCTCGTCCACCCAATCCAAAGATCGCAGCCTGTGCTTCCTGCTGTCGGTCGCACCAACCGCTTAATCGTTGCTCTTAGGGTTCATCCTTAGCAGTATCACTCCAGTCACCCGATTAAGAGCAGCTCGTTACTGGAAAGTTCTAAGTACTAGGAGAACTCAGTGCAGCATCGGTTACAGAATTTCCGTTTTGGCGCAGTTTTAGCTCAAATTTAGTTCAAAGCGGGTTCTGTAGGAAAGCTGTGGGCACTTGTAGCCTCCAAATCGTCTCACACGAAACTGTGTTTCCAGTAAGAAGCGATTGCAGTCGTTTGGTGTTCAACCTGTAAACCCCTCGTTAGTTTTAGGTTTATTCCTTCTGTTCACTTATCTCTATCTATTGCAGTCGTTCAACGGAAACCCGCCTCAACCAACCGGAGGCGGGTTCGCTTGTGCAGGGGACTTTTGCCAACATTTTCACTCGCCTACAGCATTTTTCTTGCTAGTAAAGTACGCAGCCCTCACCCCAAACCCCTCTCCCAGAGGGCGAGGGGCTTTAGCTGTATTGCACTAGGCTAAAACCCGCTGCATTCTGGCTGCACCAGAATAGTTCAATCATCTGCCAAGTTAGCGATTCGCTGGTGTATGGGACTTTTGAAAGCATTTTCACCGACGGCTCGGGTCGCCGCGTTCACTCCCCCCGCCTCGCCCCCCGCTCAGCGGCTCCTGTTTGCCCAGCACGGGATGACGGATACGAACCGGACGATGGCAGCCCTCGCGCGGGCGATCGCCTCTCCCCATTGCCTGATCGTCGCGCCGGATTTGGGCTATTTCAAGACGCTTTTCAGCCTCGAGCCGCTGCTTCAGACGGTGGCCCAGGCGGCAGAACAGGCCTGGCAGGCAGCGCCCCAACAACCCGCTCGGATTGTCGCCACATCCCTGGGCGGCGTGATCTGGGTAGAGTTGCTCACTCGCTACCCGGCCTGGCGATCGCGGATTGAGTCCCTGGTCTTGTTGGGCTCCCCCCTCGGGGGGGCGGATCTGGCGCGGATGATCGATCCCCTGAGCTGGGGCCTGGGCATTGCCAAGGAACTGGGCAAAAACCGTCGCCCCCTGGCCGAGGCGATTACGGCCGTCATTCCCACCCTGGTGGTGGCGGGCAATGTCACCGGCGGGGGCGATCGCACGGTTCCCCTCGAGTCCACCAAGCTCGCCCAGGCCCATTTTGTCTGCCTGCCGGGGGTCTCGCATCCGGCCCTGCGATATCACCCGGCCGTGATCGAGGCGATTCGTGCCTTCTGGGCCCAGCCCCGCCAGCCCCTACCGCCGCCGGCCCCGACCTTGCTCCAGGCCTTGATCACCCACTTTCGGCGCGTGCCCGGGATCACCGACGCCAGCGAGCGCGACTTCCCCAAGGCCCAGGCGATCATCACTTACCCGGAGGGAACCAGTGTTCGCGTCTGGACCAATCGTCTGGGGGTTCGCCATGTCTTCATCGCCGATGCTGCCAACCGCTGCCACTACAGCGGCTTTGTCGGCTGGGTCCATACTGCCGGCCTTGATCGCGCCGTACAGGCCTGTATCACCCAGCTCCCGCCGCAAGCGCTAGTTCCCCCGCAATATAGGGCGAGTGGAGGCGGCTAACTTGGCCCCGGTAGGCGAGGGCCTGGTAGACCATGGTGGCAGCGTCAGCGCGGCTGGCGTCCTGACGGGGGTTGAGGCGCTGGGGCTCCGGGTGACTGACGACGAGCTTGGCCTGGGTGGCCGCCGCGATCGCCGCGCTGGCGTAGGCGGGGATGTCGTCGCGATCGCGATACAGGCTCAAGACCGTTGCGGGGGCCGGGGGTAGGTTCAAGCCATTGGCCAAGGACAGCAGCAGGTGAACCCGCTTGAGGGGTTGTTCTGGGTGGAACGTGCCATCGGGAAAGCCGGAGAGGAACCCCGCCTGGTAGGCCTGGTGAATGGCGGCAGCCCCCCAGAAGCTCTGCGGTACATCCCAGAATTGGGCCGGGGGTCGCAGGGGGGCGGGCTTGAAGGCCTGGACCACTAGGGCCGCATACTGGGCCCGGTCGATGGTAGCCTCGGGCTGAAAACGGCCATCGGCGAAGCCACTGATGAGGCTGGCGCTGGCGAGGCGGTGAATGAAATCGGCCGCCCAGTGCGCGGTGGTATCGCTGAAGCTGGGCAGGTAGCGATCCGGGCTGACGATGTAGGGAGACGCCAGGGTAGGGGTCCGCTGAGTAGCCACGAGAGCCTGGTGCAGCAGGGCGGCGATCTCAGCGCGATTGATCTCCCGGTTGGGGTCGAGTTGATCTCGCTTGGGGTAGTTCACCACGAGGCGGTGCTGGGTAGCGATCGCCACAGCATTCAGAGCATAGCTGGGGATGGTAGCGCGATCGCGGTAGCTGAGCAGTAGATCCGGCGTGCCCCCAGTCAGGCCCAGGCCACTGACCAAGGAGGCGATCGCCTGCACCCGCGTGAGCGGTTGCTGGGGGCGGAAGGTATCATCCCCAAAGCCAGCGATAAAGCCCATAGCCGCTGCTTTGGCGATCGCCTCAGCCCCCCAAAACGCCGCCGGGACATCGCTGAAGCTGCTCCGAGTCCCCAACTGGCGGGGCAGCTCAAAGCTCTGGGCAATCAGGGCGGCGTACTCAGCCCGGGTCAGCGTCCCCTCCGGCTGAAAGTCGCCCTTGGGAAAGCCGCGAATCAAGCCTTGGCTGGCGAGGGTATTGATAAAGTCAGCCGCCCAATGCCCCTCAATATCTCGAAATTGGGTCGGACCCAGGGCCGGGCGATCAACAATCACGGTGCTAAACTCGACTTCCCCTTGCACCCGGGCTGGGTTGATCTGATTCCCCGCCACGACGAGCTTGAGGGTCGTATCGTTGACGAGTTCGATGCTGCGGCTACTGCGGATGATGTTGAGGGCGGGGTCTTGGGCGTGGCCGAGATCCGGTTGAGCCCGATCCTTGAGTAAGATGCCCTGCTTGGTGCTGCCAGTAATCAGGTTCCGCCGCAGCACCGGCCGGCTTTCCCGAGAGAGGAAGAAGCCAGTATCATTATCCCGCAATTGGTTATCCGTGCAGAGGGGAGCCGCGCGATCGCCACAGACGATGCCGTGACCATTGCGATCGCAGGTTGTCCGCCGCACTTCGCCCTTGGCGTTGCGCCCGAAGAGGAGGCCGCTGGCCTGATTATCGGTAATTCGGCAATCACGGATCAGCACCTTGGCATCACCCGTGACAAAAATACCGGCGAGCGCACACTGACTGACCGTCAGTTGGGAGAGCAAGGGTAACTGGCTCTCGACCCAAATCCCCACCCCCTTGGAGGCCGGATTCCGGACCGTGATGCCGCGCAACTGGGAACCATCCGCCATCACGAGGGCGACATTCTGCGCTTGTAACGTGGGGCTATGGTAGACACCATTGCCCTCGATCACCACCTCTTTGCCATAGCTAGCCTCCGCTCCGATCAGGATCACACCCGCCGGGAGCAAGAGGGGAAAGCGCTCGCCACTAGCCGCGCTGTAGGTTCCTGGGGCAAGCTGAAGCGAGATGCCGGGTCGCGCCTGAGCCAGGGCATGGGTCAGCGTCTTAAAGGGGGCACTGCGGCTACCAACGCCACTATCAGTCCCGCGAACTGGGTCGAGGTAGAAGGCAAGCATGGGCAGGCGGGGGAGGGTAGGCCGGAGCGATGGCTGGCCCGATCATACACCCTGGCTGGACTCGATACTAAGATCGGGTTAGTCTCGGGTGGACGAAAAAAAAGCGCGGCTCCCCTGAATTTTGAGCGATTGCTCAAGGAGCAGAGGGTCGCCCTCTATCGCTCCGCGACGCTAGCGCGAACAGCGTTACCGGGCCCTCATCCCCCGGCCCCTGCTCCCAAAGCTGGGAGCAGGGGAGTTAGAAGCCCCTCTCCCAACCTGGGAGAGGGGTTGGGGTGAGGGTTTAGCTTAAGGAGTACCAGCATCCCGCGCAAAAT
>CAYNIP010000073.1:0-15244 GCA_964397305.1 uncultured bacterium | reverse complement strand
CGGGCCCTCATCCCCCGGCCCCTGCTCCCAAAGCTGGGAGAAGGGGAGTTAGAAGCCCTTCGCCTAAGCTTGGGAGCGGGATTTAGGGTGAAGGCTGAGCGAAGGAGTACAAACATCCCGCGTAAAATTTCGTTCACCCGGATCAGAGCACCGGGTCGAGGCTCTTCCCGGCACAGATTTTCCCAGAGACGGTGATCCCAATTCTCCTACGTTGGGGACCGTTGCGAAGGCCGTAAGACCGTATAGTGGAGGGGAAGCAATTGCGAAGAAAAGGTTAAGGCGCGTGAAACCGATTTCCCTGCTCGGCTCGACGGGCTCCATTGGCACCCAGACCCTCAGCATTGTTGAACAATATCCCGAGCAGTTCCGTGTCGTCGGTCTGGCGACGGGCCGGAATGTAGCGCTACTCGCTCGCCAGATTGCCCAGTTCCAGCCCGAGATTGTCGCGATTCGCGACGAGAGCCTGTTACCAGAGTTGCGGGCGGCGATCGCGGCGATCGCGCCTCAACCCCAGCTCCTGGGGGGTGAAGCGGGGGTGGTTGAGGTCGCTCGCTATGGGGATGCGGAAACGGTGGTCACGGGGATCGTCGGCTGTGCCGGCCTACTGCCCACCCTGGCGGCGATCGAGGCCGGGAAAGACATTGCCTTAGCGAATAAAGAAACCCTGATTGCTGGCGGTCCGGTGGTCCTGCCCTTGGTCAAACAGCAGGGGGTGCAACTGCTGCCGGCGGACTCGGAGCACTCGGCCATTTTCCAATGCCTGCAAGGGCTGCCTCTAGGGGGCCTGCGGAAAATCATCCTCACGGCCTCTGGCGGTGCGTTTCGCGATTGGCCGGTGGAGCAGTTGCCCCAAGCCAAGATAGCCGACGCCCTCAAGCATCCTAACTGGAGCATGGGCCAGAAGATCACCATCGACTCGGCAACGCTGATGAATAAGGGGCTGGAGGTGATCGAGGCCCACTACCTCTTCGGGCTCGACTACGACGATATTGAGATCGTGATTCACCCCCAGAGTATTATTCACTCGCTGATCGAAGTGCAAGATACCTCGGTGCTGGCCCAGTTGGGCTGGGCGGATATGCGCCTGCCCTTGCTCTACGCGCTCTCCTACCCGGAGCGGCTCTGCACGGATTGGCCCGCTCTGGATCTGGTGAAAGTGGGCAGCCTCACCTTCCGGGAGCCTGACCACCAGAAATACCCCTGCATGGAGCTGGCCTACGCGGCCGGCCGGGCTGGGGGCGCCATGCCAGCGGTGCTGAATGCGGCCAATGAACAGGCGGTTGCCTTGTTTTTACAAGAGCAGATCGGGTTCTTGGATATTCCGCGCCGGATTGCGGCGGTGTGCGATCGCTACCACGGTCGTAACTTGGCTCAACCCAGCCTCGAGGACCTTCTCGAGGCGGATCGCTGGGCCCGGGAGGCGGTGCTGGCGGCCCAAGCCCAAGCGGAGCGGGGCGATCGCCTCGTCTCCCTGCGTTGAAACACGGCAAAACCCGGCGCTGTACGCGCCTGTAACCTGTGGAAATTATTCTGCTTCTGGGAGCCCTGATTGTCACTTGGCTGGTGTTTACCTGGCTGGTCAAGGTGCTGAAAACCAGTGTCACAACGGCCCTGGCGATCGCCGCTGTCGTCCTGATCTTGCAAATAGTCTTTGGCATCAATCCCCAAGAACTCTGGGAGGCGATTCAGAATCTCTTCCAGCGCTGACCCGCCGCCGCAACGCGGTACAGTTGTGTAGTGTCGCTCCGCCCGGAGGCCTTTCCCCATGCTGGCCCAAGTTCTTGCCGCGATCATTGCTCTTGGTAGTATAACCTTCTACGTGGCCGCCTTCTTTTTCCCCGAAGTTCACCGGCCGCGTGACTTTGTGTGGAGTGGTGTCGGTTTTTTCTATGCCCTCGTCCTGTGGCTCTGTGCCGGCCGCTTGACCGGCGGTGTGTTGCTGGGCCAGGTCGCCAGTGTCTCTCTGATCGTCTGGCTGGGCGGCCAAACGCTGTTGCTGCGCCGCCAACAGGCGGCCCCGGAAGATAAGACGGCGATCGCCCCCGAGGTCAAGGAATCAGTCCAAGGTTTCACCTTCGGTAAGCTGCTGTCGCCCCTGACTCGCCGCTTCCAGCGCCCGACGGCTCCCCCGACAACGCCCCCGGAAACGGTGGCCACGTTAATTGATGAAGAAGTCCCCGATACTGAAGCGCCCAAGGCTGAGACCCCCGCTCACGATCACGGGACCCCGGCGGCGGCTCCAGCCGACCCAGCGGCCGACCTAAACTCGGCGGCGGCTCCCCCCACGGCTGAGCCCGAGGCGGCGGCTCCCCCCACGGCTGAACCCCCTGCTGGGGAACCCGAGGCGGCTGAGCCCCCGGTTGAGACCCCCCCGGAGCCAGAGCCGGAGGTTGCGGCGATGGCGGTGAGTAACTGGCCGGAGGAGGCGGAGCCGGCCGCGAGCAATTGGGTCGATACGGAGGCCTCGAACTGGCCGGAGGAGACGGCGGCAGCGGCGGAGCCGGCGGCGGCGAACTGGGTGGATGAGCCGGAACCGGCGGCGATTGATGTGCTGGCGGCCCCGGCTGAGGTCCGTATCAATAGTGCGGAGCCGGTTGATCCAGAGTCGGAGATGGCGGACATTCCGGAGGGAGAGGCGATCTCCTCTCTGGATCAACTACCGCTGGAGGCACCGCCACCAGCGGGCGAGCCGACTCCGACCGATGACTGGGAGAAGCCGGGGGAGTCGGGCTGGTAGCGGCAACTGTTGCCCGGGGGGCTAGGGATTGGTGACGGTCCCATAGCGGCGCTGCATGGTGCGGAGGCTCTGGACAATCTCGGCTACGAACCAGGCTGGCTCGAGCAGGATGGCGTGTTCGCGGTAGCGCATTAGGCGTTGCTGGAACCAGAAGGGATAGTCTTCTTGGGATTCGAGGGTGACGGTGCCCTGCTCGGGGTCCCGGGCGATGACTCGCTCCCGGGGGCGGCGCGGCTGGTAGCCGGCTAGGGGGCCCAGGAACTGATAGCGAACGGTGAGGGTGGGAAAGTCGGAGGCGAGCCAGGCAACATCGGCGGCTAGGTTGACCTGCTGGATGCGATCCAGGCGAAACAGGCGGTTGCGATCTACGGGCTCGAGGGGACGCGATCGCTGCCAGGGCGGTAGGTCGGGAACCCAGGCGAAGAGGTAGAGGATGCCGTCGTGGAGGCGCAGTTCGGAGCGGTCGAGGTCGTAGATAGTTTCGTTGCCTCGGCTGCCGCGGTAGCGGATGGTGAAGCGGCGCTGCTGGTTGAGGCGATCGCGCAGGTCGTCGAGAATCTTGCTGAGGCGGGGGTCGCTGTAGTCGGCGGGGGGGCTGAAGTCGGTGCTGAGGTCGGCGGCTTGCTCGAGGTCGGCGGCGGCGAGCAGGGGTGCGAGTTCGGCAGCTTCGGCGGAGAAGCCCATTTGTTGGAAGAGGTGGTTGGCTTTGGCGATCGCCTGGCGCTGGCTGGGGGCTAGCAGCACGGGAAAGTTGCTGGCACGCAACTGGTAGGGCCGGTGGGGGGCGCTGTCGATCTCGAAGCCGCAGGAGCGCAGTTTGCGGAGGGCGCGATCAAGTTTCTGGGCCGGATCGCTGCTGGGCTGACCGATGCTCTCGAGGTAGTGGCCCAGTTCGGTGGCGAGGTCTTGCCGCGCGATGGGGCCGCGCGCTAGGCAGGCGAGCAGGTGCAGGATCGAGCCGAGGTGGGGGTCGGGGGGCACGGGAACAATCTATGGAGCTTCAAAGTGAGACCAGCAGCAGCTTTTACGGTATCGTAGGATAAGGGGCTAGGGGTAAAGTCTGAGCCTAAACGCCATCGAATCCTGGCAGCGGGACTGAAATTATGCCGCGACGCGAGTGGTTTAGTACTACCCCTAGCCCTCTCTAAAGGTTTATTGATGAACGGTATATGCAGCGACACCAGATGTTAAATAACTATATTAGGTGATAGGAGTAGAATTTTGTGCTAGATTACAAAAAAGCTGGAGAGACCAAGCACCCACTTAGTACCTCTCCAGCCAATTAATAGCCCTGCCCAAAGGGCAGGTACTTGCTGTGAAACATTTTAACGAAGGACAGCTCCAGCTTCCGCTCTGGGAAGCATCCTCCCCCCAGGAAAGCACAATCCGTCAGGGGCGCAATCAGGGAAAGCTCGATCGGCGCGCTAAGGCGGCTACGCTGACCACAGCGGAGGTGAAAGAACTCTGGGGCGTGCAACCAGAGCAGTGCCCAGTTGAGGGATTCATCCGTCCGAACAATGAAGTAGCGCTCTATCACGAGCGGCGCAATTGCTGGATGGTCTATCGGCGAGACACGCGCTGACCCCGATTGTCACTCCCCACGCAAGCTCTAGAAGGTTCCACCCCTTCTAGAGCCGTCTTCCCCTGTCAGGCAAGCACGCCAAGCTGAGCAAAGAGCCTTACAAAGCAGGAACCCCACAAAATTGAGACGTTATCAGAAATCGATAACAAGTTTTTGGTGACTGGGTTTACGTTGAATATCAACGCTACTGAACGCCTCTTCATGCAAATCACCCTCAGCCCTCTCTTCTCCAAACTGAACCCCAGCGCTGAAGACTGCCCGCTCGGTTGCCAGGGTCAGTGCAAGGTGGCAGCCGCGTCCGACCTTCGGGCTAGCAACAATGCCCCCTGCCCGCTCTCCAGCCATCAGACAGAAACGGCCGCCACTGTTCTGTCCGGCGAAGTCGATGTGATCTTCAACACGGCGGCGACCGGTGACGGCAAGAGCCTCGGTGCGACGCTGCCAGCGCTGCTCGATTCCCGCTTTCAGGTGATGGGACTGTACCCCACGATTGAGCTGGTAGAAGACCAGGCGCGGCAACAGCAGGAGTATCACCGGCTGTTTCGCTTCGAGGCGCAGCAGATTGAGCGACGGATCGATCGGCTCTACGGTGAGGAGCTAAACCGCCGCGTCAGCGATGACGAGTCGAGTAAGTTTGTTGAGCTGGGGGCAGCGATAGAAAATGCGCGCGTCCTGTTGACGAACCCCGACATCTTTCACCTGATTGCTCATTACCGCTACCGAAATCCAGCCTATGGGAATGCTGAACTACCGCTATCTCTGGCCCAATTTCCCGACCTGTGGATCTTTGATGAATTCCATATCTTCGGCCCCCATGAAGAGACCGCCGCGATCAATGCCATGACGCTGATTCGGAGCGTGCAGTCGCGGAAAAAGTGTTTCCTTTTCACCTCCGCGACGCCGCGCAAAACGTTTCTCGATCAGCTTACTAAGGCGGGATTGAGCAGCCGCGAAGTCAAGGGTCAGTATGCTCATGGTGAGGCTGATGCCAAGCACTATCGACCGATTTTACAGCAGGTAGAGCTTGGGGTTACTATGCTGAAAGACAGTGATGCTGTCACTTGGCTGAGCGAACAGGCTGAAGCACTGCGATCGCACCTCCTAACCGATAGTGGCGATCGCCCAGGTCGCGGTTTAGTCATCCTCAACTCGATTGCGAGTGTCCATCGGGCCGTTGGCCTCTTGTGCGATCGCCTCGCGCCAGCGATTGAAGTCGTTGAGATTAGCGGCCGCATCGATCGCCGCGAGCGGGAAGCAACGCGCCAAACGTTGCAAAGTTCGCCGCGTCCAGTTCTGGTTATCGCTACATCGGCGGTTGATGTGGGCGTTGATTTTCAGATTCACCTCCTGGTGTTTGAAGCGAGCAATGCGGCGACGACCATTCAGCGCCTCGGGCGGCTCGGACGACATCCTGGCTTTGACACCTATCGGGCGTATTTGCTCATTGCTGGGAAAGTGACCTACCAGTATGCCCGCCTTGAGGAAGCCTTGCAGACAGAATTAGCGCAAGCTCGGCCTGAGGTGCCGCGCGATCGCCTCCTCCAAGCCATCGAACAGTCCTTTGACCTACCGAAAATTCACGAGGAGTATCGCCGCCGCTGGGGCACGCTGCAATCCTCTGGCTTACTGGCCCAAATGCAGCTCGGCGAGACGAAGACCGCTCGCACGGTTAGTCAGCCCGTGTGCGATCGCCTAGCTGATAGTTTCCGGCAGCTTTATGGCGATCGCTTCGAGAAAGCGCAGAAGCAATGGTATGCCATGCAGCACAAAGCGGTTGACAAGGCAGTTTGTGAGGAGCTGCTGCGCTTTCGCGGCGGGTCCGCGCTGCAAGTCGCGGTGTGGGATGACACGAGTGGGCGCGATCGCTTCTACACCTACGATTTGCTGCGGTTGCTCCCGGTTGCGAGGATTGAGCCATTAGATCGCGATGCTTTTATCCAGAAAGTACGAGAGTGCAACTATCCCGAAAGTGGCTTTCCGGATCGCTACTTGCGCGGCTACTGGCGCGTCAGGCAGTGGCGCGAGCAGCGGGAGGAGATTCAGCTCGAAATTAGTCGCGGTGCTGACGAATTAGCCTGTTGCGAGCTGACGTTGATTCAGGGGTTGCAGATTGTCTATTATCCCGAAGTCTCGCGGGCCTTGGCTCGGAAACGTTTGCTAGTTTACTTAGTTCCTATCCCTACCAGGTCGAGTCACTGGGAAATCCACCGCCGCCTGCGTCTGCCGGCCACCTTCGGGATCTATCGGCTGCGCGATGCTGACGGCAATGCTTACGGCTGCGCGTTTGATCGCGATGCTTTATTGCTCGAAGCATTGAAACACAATCTCAACGATCTTTGCCGCAGTCGTCCCACGGCCATCGTGCTCTAGCGGGGTTTTGCCTGCCTTCTCAACTGCTCCATACTTAATTCTAATCTTGCTATGACTACACTCCTGCAAACGCTACTTAGCACCACGCTGCCTGAAGATTCCGACCCGATTTTGCAACACTACTTTGAAACAGTATTGCCGTCGATGGAGCAGCATTATGGCACTCTTTCAGCGCTAGGGGGAAACGATCCGCAGTTTTGCGATCGCCCTGACCAAAACCTCTGCGTTCACTGCCTGAATGCTTTGCTCATTGCTTGGAATTTATCCCAGCATTTGCTCGATCCTTTGAATGAACAGGAGCAATCCTTGCTGTGCCTTGGTATTACCCTACACGACTACAACAAATACTGCCACGGTAACGGTGAAGCTGCGCCGATGGCCTATGAAATTCCTGAGATCCTCCAGCTCTGCGAGCAGTTGGGCCACGAACTCAATTTCACAGCATTTTGGAAGGACTGGCAACTATCACTCGTTGACATTGCCTATCTAGCCCAGAATACGCAGTTCAAGAGTGCAACGAACCCGTATCCGACGAACTGGGAAGAACATGGCTGCTTTACTGCCGATCCGCGCCGCCTGGAAAAGCTGCGCCACTTGCTGGGTTTCGGCGATGTTGCGGTTCACATGCAGGATGCTGGCGATATTGTGACGACGACGCAGGGCGATCGCCTGCGCGACCATTTGAAACACTTGGGCCTTGCCCACAAACTGCGCTACCACCGCCTGCGAGATACGATCGGGATTCTCACCAACGCCATTCACAATGCGGCAATGGAGTTTGTGCGGTTTTTAGATTGGGAACCGCTCCTATTTTTTGCTCAAGGCGTTGTCTACCTGGTTCCCAAGGAGGCCGCGACGGCGGACCGCGAAGCACTCGTGCAGTCCCTGTGGCAGAAAGTGAGCGGTCTGCTCGCTCAGAAAATGTTCGACGGCGAGGTGGGGTTCAAGCGCGACGGCAAGGGGCTGAAGGTTTCGCCGCAAACTAACGAGTTGATCGAGCCAGCAATGCTGATTCGCGGTCTGCCTAAGGTGATTATGAGTCGCGTTCAGAATGCCAAAAATCCCGCAACTCCAAAGCGGTTACAAAAGTTGCGCGATCTGAATAAATTGTCACCAGAGGAGTATGCCAGAATTGAGAATTTCGGCAACCTCAGTGCCGATCGGTTGGCGGAATTGGTGGCGGTTGTCCAGCGCGAGTTTTTTGCGGATGTCCCAGCGTTTGAGGCTTGGGTCTTAGAGTACCTAGGCTTGAGTCAAGTGCTCACACTGGAGGAGATTGCGATTACGTTGGGAGGGGTCAACTACGGCTGGTATCGCGTTGCTGCCCATGTAGTGGCTCAACATCGGACTTGGGACGATCGGGATCTAGAACATTACTTGGTCGAGCTGGCTGAAGCGATCGCCACCTGGGCGGAAGCCAATGACTATTTACCGGCCCACGAAAGCCCGACGCGCGAGGTGTTTTCGGAGTACCTCGAACGCTATCTGGATCTCTCTGGTTGGCCGACAGCGTTGGCAGATTTTGAGGGCGAGATCGAGCGCTACACCATTGCCAAGACTCGCCAAGCCAAGCAACCCATTTGTGCGCTGAGTTCGGGAGAATTTCCCTCAGAGGATCAGATGGATTCGGTCGTGTTGTTCAAGCCACAGCAGTATAGTAATAAAAATCCCCTGGGCGGGCGGAAGATCAAGCGCGGGATCTCGAAAATTTGGGCCCTGGAGATGCTGCTGCGCCAGTCGCTTTGGTCAGCGCGGGCGGGGAAATTTGAGGACGAGCAGCCCATCTTCCTCTACCTATTTCCTGCCTACATCTACGCGCCACAGGTTATTAAGGCGTTGCGTATTCTGAGCCACGATGTCTCGAAAAATCTTAATCTTTGGGAGGTTATGAAGCGCTGGAATGGTCTGCTCTCAGACAAGCAAGATGCTGGCATTTCTGAAGGGGCTGTCTCGGCAACGTTACAGGGAATTGACTGGCTTGTAACGGACTCAGAAGCGGGCCGCTTTGCGAACTCTCCCTTGGCTTGGCGTTACGATGCGGGCGATTTGCCCTTCGTAGCAACAATCTTTACAAAAACGCGCGGAAAAACGATGACCGATGCTTGGATTCAGCCGCTTTTTCTCGCGTTGGTGCTGTCCCGTTTGCTGGGCGTGCGGGTGAGTGTGACGAGTAGCAATGTGCCGCTCTATGCGAGCGATCACGACTTTCTCGGCTCGGTGCAGATCGATGGGGCGGTGAATTTTTGGACGCTGCTGGCGCGATCGCCAACGCAGGGTGCGTGCGTTCGGGTGCAGGAGATCGAGGGACTCTTGAAACGGTTGCTCGTGGCTTACAGCTTGCACCTGGACAATCGCAGCAATCCCCCGGACGCGCGCTGGCACGACCTTAAACGTACTGTGCAGGAGGTGACGACTGACATTTTGAATGTTTTCGCGATCGCCGAATCTGGCTTGCGCGATAAAAAGCGCGATGCTAGGCCGGCGGAAGTGCGCCGTTACTGGCGCTTTGCTGAAATTTGGTCAGAGGATGATTCAGAGATGGAAGAAAAACTCGAATTTACGCGCGATTTAGTGGCTAGCTATCGGACATTTTATCAAGTGCGCCTGACGGATTCTAGCCATGCAATCCTGTTGCCGCTGACGAAAGTTCTCGGTGCAATCCTGGCGATTCCGCCGCACATCCACCCGTCTGATGTGATCGATCAGGCGGCGGGGCAGCTCAAGGATGCGATCGACCGGCAGCCGGCCTATACGCGCCCGCTCATCTCGGATAAATCCGTGCCTTATCCGGAGCGGTTGATGCAGGAATTGCAGGCGATTCATGCTTTCACGCGGCTGTGCGTTGAGGATTTGTTTGGCAAGCAGTACAAGGGCGATCGCGCCCTGCTGCAAGAGAACCGCAATCGCATTAAATCAGGGGCTGAGTTTGCTTATCGGATGCTGTCCCTCGAGGCCAGTGATGCTGCCAAGGCGGCCAGCGATTCCTAATCGCGGCCCTCTCTGACTTGCGCGACTGTTCTTTTTCATGTTTTAGGAGTGAGCAATTATGACGATTATCGAAACGCTAAAAACCCACTTTCCCGTCGAACTTCCCCGCCTTGCTTCGGGCTGCTACGTGCATATTTTCGCGCTGCGGCACAGCCAATCCTTTCCGATTTTTCAAACGGACGGCGTGCTGAATACGGCGCGGACGCAGGCCGGGTTGGTTAATGATGATACGTTCAATCGGCTGGTGATGTTCAAGCGGAAGCAGACGACGCCGGAGCGGCTGAGTGGGCGGGAGTTGCTGCGATCGCTCGGTATCACGAGTGGTACTGAAGGTGACGACAACTATTGCGCTTACAATGGCGAGAAATCCTGTAAGCAATGCCCGGATTGCGTCATCTATGGCTTTGCGATTGGCGATAGCGGGGCGGAGCGATCGAAGGTGTATTCGGATTCCGCTTTTTCGCTGACGCCCTACGAGACTTCGCACCACAGCATGACGTTTAATGCGCCCTCAGAAGGGGGCACGATGAGCGAAGGGGGGCAAATGCGGAGTTCGATCAACGAGCAGGATCACATCATTCCTGAAGTGATTTTTCCAGTGGGTGAGACGTTGCGTGATCCGACCTATGAAGGTCTCCTCTATGTGTTGGGCAATCTGTTGCGGACGCGGCGCTATGGGGCCCAAGAATCGCGCACGGGCACGATGAAAAACCACATTGTCGGTTTGACGATTTGTAATGGCGAGGTGTTCAGTAATTTGCAGTTCACTCAAGCGCTGTATGATCACCTGAGCGATCCCGAGACGATCCCAGAGATTCAGGAGCTGAAGGCTATGGCAGCCGATGTTGTGCAGGTGCAACTGGCGAGTGAGCCAGTGCAGCAGAAGCAGGCTTGGTTTGGGGAGGATCTCGCGATGCTTCTGGATGAGGTGACGGCTTTGTATCAAGATGAGGCGGCGATCGCGGCGGTTGTGGCTAAGTTGAACGAACAGACGCAGGCCTATTCCGCCGCCTATGGTGCGATGGCGGGTAAGAAGAAGGGCAAGGCCAGCAGCTAGAGCGTTGTTGGGGGATAGGTTGGCTGGGGCTCTCTGCAATTCAACGGGGGGGTCTCAGGCGGCCCTCATCCCCCGGCCCCTTCTCCCAGGAAGGGCGAAGGGGAGTCTCTTAGGGGAGATGCGCCCCTCATCCCCCGGCCCCTTCTCCCAGGAAGGGCGAAGGGGAGTCTCTTAGGGGAGATGCGCCCCTCATCCCCCGGCCCCTTCTCCCAGGAAGGGCGAAGGGGAGTCTCTCAGGGGAGATGCACCCGCTTCTCTGGGGTGCTCCTCCTGGAAAAGGCCGGATTACTTCATCGTTTTGGGAGCAATATTAATGCTGTAT
This sequence comes from uncultured bacterium, assembly GCA_964397305.1. Classification (GTDB taxonomy): domain Bacteria; phylum Cyanobacteriota; class Cyanobacteriia; order Cyanobacteriales; family Spirulinaceae; genus JAAUTY01. The sequence continues at coordinate 4,188 of CAYNIP010000073.1, read as the reverse complement.
CACTGTCTTTTGACCTTGCACGATAATGTCTTTTTCGCGACGCGCGAGATGGGCATTCTCTACGAAACTGGTAAGTTTCTGCACAACTGGGCCCTGAGTTATGCTTTCTTTTCTGGCCGTCAGCTTTCGCAGCCCTACCGGCTGAGTGGCGATCGCGCTCAGCGTCCCAGTTACTTTGAGGCGGGGGCTGAGAACAGCCTGCTTGTTCTCAACAACCTTGGCATCTACGTGTTTCCGGCTCAGCCTTTGGAGTGGTCGTACCAGATCAATACGTTCAAGGCGGCGCAGACAGCCTATTACGGCCGCTCGAAGCAGTTTGGCGAGAGGGGGGCAGATCGCAACTATCCGATCAACTACGGGCGGGCGAAGGAGCTGGCGGTGGGTAGTCGCTATCGCACCTATCTGCTGGCACCGGAGGCGGTCACGATTCCGCGCTGGATTCGGCTGGGGAAGTGGGCGGCGAAGGTGCGAGTTGAGGTGCTGCCGATTCCGGAGCGCTGTCTGATGGCGCGGTCGGGGGCCTATGCTTGTCTGCACCCGCTGAATCCGCTGGATTTGCCGCCGGAGATGGAGGTGCGGCTCTATGACCGGGCGGTGATGCCGCCGTCGAGTTTGTTCAGTCGGGCGCACTTGGTGGGGGAGCATTGGGCGATCGCGGGGGAGGAGTGGCAGGCCTATCGCCGCGAGTATCCCCATTTGCCTCGAGAGGTTTATCTGCCGCGTTCTTGCACTTATGGAGCCAGCTATCCAGCGGCTAGTGCATCCTAGGGCTGGTTGGGCCAAGGCCGACGGATCGCCTTTTGAAAGTATAGTAATTTCAATCAAGAATGAGACAGTTGGCCGGCGACCCTCATCCCCCAGCCTCTTCTCCCAATCCTGGGAGAAGGGGAGCCGGAAGTCCCGCTCCCAAGTTGGGAGCGGGATTTAGGGGGAGGGCAGCAACGGGTCAAGATTCCCTCCCTTCACGCCTGTCTGAAGGGTCTCAAAATTATTGGAAACAACCAGAGCTTCTTTTTGAGGAGCTGAAAACTCATGACCGCCCCCCTCCACGCGATCGCCATCGATCTCATCTCCGGCGCCTCCCAGACCCTGCCCGACCGGCTTGGGCGCGCCCTGCACGCGCAGGTGATGGCCTGGCTAGGGCATGGCGATGCCGCCCTCGCCGAGGCAATTCATGCCACCGATCTCATGCCCTTCAGCCTGTCGCTGCCCCAAGGGCCGGGGCAGCACCTGGAGCCCGGCGATCGCGCCACACTGACCGTAGGACTGCTCAGCGGCGAAATCGTGCAGCCCCTCCTGCACGGGCTAGCGACCTGGGACGCGCGCCCCTGCTTACTCGCCGAGCTGGATTTTCGGCTCGAGGGCGTCAGTGCTGTGCCGGGCGATCGCCCGGCAGTGATGGCGACCAGCTACGAAGACCTAGCGGCCCGCGAATCGCTGGGGAAAGATATTAAACTGCGCTTTCGCTCGCCGACGAGTTTTAAGCAGCAGCAAGGCATCCAGGTTTTCCCCTTGCCAGAACTGGTCTTTGGGAGCTTGGAGCGGCGCTGGAATCACTTTGCCCCGGCGGCGGTGCAGTTGCCGCCGACGGACTGGACAGGCTGGGTGGCGGCCTATGACCTGAAGACGGTGGTCTGGCCGGGGAAGGCCGGGGTAGAGATTGGCGCCGTGGGCTGGGCGCGCTACCGCTTTGCGGAGGAGTCGGTGCAGCAGGCAGCGAGTACGCTGGCGCGGTTTGCCGAGTTTGCCGGAGTGGGGCGGAAGACGGCCCAGGGCTTTGGGCAGACGCAGTTGTGTCTCGAGCCTGAGGAAAAGGCGCGGGGGGCGAAGCGGCGGAAGTCGGCTAGGAAGCCGGAGGAATCTTTAAGCCCGTTGCGCCCGAAATTGAAGCCGAAGCAACGGTAGTGAAGAGTGGCGAGAGCAGGGTCGGGAGCTGAGGCCTAGCCAGGGCGATGGCTGCCCCCGGTCTGGACTCACGAGAGCCTGAGCCCTGAGGTGGCCTTGGGCGTGATTATGGTGCGCTTACAAAAGGATGGGTTAATTGCATGGATGATTATTTGCCGCTGTCGTTTTTGAATGCTTGGGAGTATTGCCCGCGCCGTTTTTATTTGGAGTATGTGCTGGGGGAGATGGCGGACAACGAGCACATCATCATGGGCCAGCATTTGCACCGCAATGTCAATGAGCCGGGGGTGCGCCAGGAGGGGGAGATGGCGATTCACCAGCAGCAGTGGGTGTGGAGCGATCGCCTCCAGGTCAAGGGCATTATTGACGCGGTGGAGGTGCGGGAAGGGGAGCGAGTGCCCCTGGAGTACAAGAAGGGGCGGATGGCGAAGCACTACAACGACTTTTTTCAGCTCTGCGCGGCGGCGCTCTGTCTGGAGGAGCGGTTGGGGGAGGCGATCGCGTATGGCGAGATTTTTTACCACGGCAATCGCCGCCGCCAGCGGGTGGAGTTTTCTCCGGCGCTACGGGCGGCGACGGAGGGGGCAATCTCGGCGGCGCGGGCGGCGGTTGCGCTGCCCATGCCAGGGCCTTTGACGAAGCGGGCGAAGTGCCGCGATTGCAGCATTGCGGGGATTTGTCTGCCCCGTGAGGTGCAGCAGTTGCGGGAGTCGATGGATAACGATTGGAATCTGGAGGATTAGGAACGATGAGCGTATTGTATGTGACACAGCCGGACGCGACCCTGAGTAAGCAGCAGGAGGCCTTTCGGGTGGCGCTGAAGCAGGAGGATGGGACCTGGGAGCGCCGGTCGATTGCAGCCCAGACGGTGGAGCAGGTGGTGCTGATGGGCCACCCGAGTATTACCGGGGAGGCGCTGACTTATGCGCTGGAGTTGGGAATTTCGGTGCATTACCTGACTTCGTTTGGTAAGTATCTGGGCTCGGCGCTGCCGGGAGATTCGCGCAATGGCCAGTTGCGGTTGGCGCAGTATGCTGCCCACTGTGAGCCGGAGCGGCGTTTGGCTCTGGTGAAGGCCCTGGTGGCGGGGAAGATTCACAATCAGTATGGGCTGCTCTATCGCCGGGGGGTGAAGGAGAATCCGCTGAAGCAGCGGAAGCAGGCGGTGCAGCAGCAGCCGGATTTGAATGCGACGCGGGGTATGGAGGGGCTGGCGGCGCGGGAGTATTTTGCGGCTTGGCCGGAGCTGCTGAAGTCGCCGTGGGTGTTTCCGGGGCGGCGGCGGCGGCCGGCGACGGACCCGGTGAATGCGCTGTTGGGGTTTGCTTATGGTCTCTTGCGGGTGCAGGTGACGGCGGCCGCGCATCTGGCGGGGCTCGATCCTTACATTGGCTTCTTGCATGAGACGACGCGGGGCCAACCGGCGCTGGTGTTGGATCTGATGGAGGAGTTTCGGCCGCTGGTGGCGGATAGTTTGGTGCTGTCGGTGCTAAATCGGGGGGAGTTGCAACCGGAGGATTTTGAGGAGAGTTTGGGGAGTTTTCGGCTGCTGGATGCGCCGCGCAAGGTGTTTTTGCAGGCCTTTGAGCAGAAGATGACGGATGAGTTTAAGCATCCGCTGTTTGGCTACCACTGTACTTATCGCCGAGCGATTGAGTTGCAGGCGCGGTTGTTGGGGCGGCATTTGCAGGAGGGTGTGCCTTATCGGCCGCTGGTGCGCCGATGAGGGGGGAGCCGATGGCGCGGGATACGCTGTTTTATCTGGCGATCTATGATTTGCCGGATAGTAAGCCGGGGAATAAGCGCCGTAAGCGGTTGCATGATCTGTTGGCGGGCTATGGGACGCGGGTTCAGTACAGTGTGTTTGAGTGTTTTCTGACGGCGAGGCAGTTTGCGCGGTTGCAGGTGAAGCTGGAGTCGCTGGTTGTGCCGGCGGAGGATTCGGTGCGGATCTATGTGCTGGATCGGGGGTCGGTGAAGCGAACGATTGTCTATGGTTCGGATCGGCCGGAGCAATCGACGGCGATTGTTCTATGATTGGGGTAGCAAGTTTTGACGAACTGAAGCGGGGGCGTAATCCCGGGGAGGTTCGTCAAAAGGCTCGGAACCTTGACAATTCAATACTTTTCGATTTTGAATGTGTGTAGTATGATAGGATTACGTCTGCTGAAAGGGGAGGTCATTGGGAGGTTCGCCAAAAGCACGGCTAGGTTGCTTACCTGGTCTAGGTTCTAGGGCTCGGTCCTTTCAACCAACAAAATCCTGGCAACGGGATTGAAACAA
>CAYNIP010000072.1:0-15274 GCA_964397305.1 uncultured bacterium | reverse complement strand
TAATCGCAAAAAGGCGATCGCTGATTATTTGAAAAAGAAACATCCTCAATACGATTTGCCATGACCTACTATCCTGTAATTCTTGTAGATGGTGGAATTCTAGTCGCTTACTACAGACATCAATTAAAAATCAGAAGAGTCATGCTTAACATAGAATTAGACCCAGAAACCGGATTCCTTGGTATTTTGCTACAATAGTATCAACCCTTACCCCATCCTCAAGATGACATTCATCACCGATACTCCGGTAACTTGGCAATACCTAGATATTGATGCTCAAAATCAGGCAACCATTGCCCAGAGTCGCGTTTCAGTTGCCCAGCTGATTCAAGAAAAACACGCTCACGGCTGGAGTCCAGAAGAACTGCACTTTCAACACCCAGAAATTTCCCTGGCGGCCATTTATTCTGCCTTCAGTTATTACTACACCTATCAACCCCAGATTGATGCTCAAATTGCTCAAGAACAGGAACAAATCCAGAACCTGCAAGCTGACTTAATTACAATGGGAGTCGGTCATCATACTGCCGATTTTAAACAGAGGCTTCAGCAAAAACGGCAGCAGCAAGGATGAAAATGGCAATCTCTTACTATTTCGATGCTCCAGTCCATCGAGCGATTAAAATTGGTTTACAACTGAGAGGAGTTGAGGTTCTTACTGCTCAAGAAGACAATAATAGTAGTGCTAGTGATGAAATAATTTTGAGTCGTTCTGTGCAACTCAAGCGTCCTCTTGTAACCACAGATCGCGATTTTTTGGTTTTAGCTAAAAATTGTGTTGCTCAAGGTGAAGCATTTACAGGAATTTTCTTTTTAAGTCCCAAAGTGTCGATTGGTTATGCGATAGAAGAGTTAGAGGTTTACGCTAAAATTGGAGAATTAGAAGATTTTGCCAATCAAGTAATTTTTGTTTGATGTTGAACTGCCGCCGCTTTATCCATGAGAGGAAAAGCCATGAACTTTGTTGTTTGCATCCAAAATACAGACTATGCCGCTTCTCTGTCGGCTCTGACGCTCCGGCCTCGCCCTCTGGCGCACCCTCACCGCCTCCTTCCGCCGCCGCTGACCCCACTGGCCTTACTAATCCAACCAAGCCCCTTGCAAGAGAAGCAATGCAGGCATTACTCTAAACGCCAATCCTGCGCCTAAACTTGCCACCGTGGAGTTCGAGTACGACCCCGCCAAAAGCGCCAGCAATCAGCGAAAGCATGGCATCGACTTCGAGCAAGCTCAGCAACTTTGGAACGATCCTCACCGCTTAGAACTACCCGCTCGTTCCACAACAGAACCCCGCTGGCTCATCATTGGTAAAATTTAAGATCAGCACTGGTCAGCCATCATCACCGATCGCCACCCAGCCGCACGCCTAATTTCCGTGCGACGCTCCGCCCCAACGAAAGTGCTGCCGATGCAAGCTGAAGACCGCGATCGCCGCTGGCAATCTTCAGGCCCAAACCCTCAGCGATCGCTGGCTCCGCGAGTGGGGCGATCGCCTCAACAACGGATCGGGTGCATCTCACCTTAGAAACTTACCCGTCTCCGAAGTAGGGCGAAGGGGCCACAGCACCCCCAAAACGGGATGCACTTGGGGATTGGCCGCGGGTATCGATGACCGGTGCTAGACCGCGTGCAGCTCAGCGGCCGGGATCGCCTCGATGAGGCGGCGGGTGTACTCGCTCTGGGGGTTGGTGTAGAGGGTAGACGCGGGGCCGGTTTCGACGATTTTGCCTTGATTCATGACCATGATGCGATCGCTCATAAACTTGACCACACTCAGGTCGTGGGAAATGAAAATGTAGGTTAGTTGAAACTCAGCCTGCAATTCCTTCAGCAGATTTAACACCTGGGCCTGAACCGAGACATCCAGCGCCGAGACCGATTCATCACAAATGATGAACTGGGGCTGGAGAGCCAGGGCACGGGCGATGCAAATGCGCTGGCGTTGGCCGCCGGAAAACTCGTGGGGATAACGACCTCGGGCGGTGGGGTCAAGGCCCACCCGTTCTAGGAGATAGTCCACTCGCTCGCGCCGCTCCCGAGCCGACCGGGTGACGCGGTGGATCGCGAGGGGTTCGGCGATCGCCTGGCCAATGCTCTGGCGCGGATCGAGAGAGTTGTAGGGATTTTGGAACACGATCTGCACCTGGCGCCGCCAGCGCCGCAGTTGCCGCGCCGAGAGCCGCGTGATCTCCTGACCCTCAAAGAAGATTTCCCCCTCTAGGAGCGGCTGCAAGCGCAGGAGCGCCCGAGCCAGGGTTGATTTGCCGCAGCCAGACTCGCCCACAAGGCCCAGGGTTTCCCCCGGATAGGCCACGAAGCTAACCCCATTGACCGCCATCAAGTAACGCTTCGTGCCTCCCAGCAGGCCCCGCACGGGGAAACCCACCCGCAGATGGCGAACCTCTAGGAGGGGCTGGGTGTTCTTGGCCGCTGCACCGTCGGTTGGGGGCTGGGAGCGGGCGGGCGTCTGGTAGTCCTTGGCGGTCATCACCATCCCCCCAGAGCCGTTGGGCTCCACGGTCATAAAGTCATGGATCGTTGGCAGCAGTACCAGGTCTTGATCCAAGCGCGGCCGACAGGCGAGCAGACCCTTGGTATAGGGGTGCTGGGGCTGGCGGAAGATCTGAGCGCGATCGCCACACTCCACGATCTGGCCACGATACATGACAGCAATGCGGTCGGCGATCTCCGCAATCACCCCGAGGTCATGGCTAATGAAAATCAGGGACATCTGGCGAGCTTGGACTAGGTCGCGCAGCAGTTGCAGAATCGCCGCCTGCACGGTGACATCGAGGGCCGTGGTGGGTTCGTCGGCGATGAGCAGGGTGGGGTTGCAGGCGATCGCCATCGCGATCATCACCCGCTGTTGCTGGCCCCCCGAGAGTTCGTGGGGATAGCGGTTGAGAATCGCCCGTTTTTGCTCGTTGATGGCTTGGAGGAGGTCCCGCTCGCTGGGCTCCGGTTGGCCCGGGGCCTGGAGTTCCTCCCTCAGGCCCTGGATGAGTTGTTCATCGCTGGCCAGGAGCCGCACTTCTTGCAGCGCCGCCAAGGCTTGGCGGCGGGCCTCGGCGGCCGGTATGGTTTGGTGCTGCCGGATCGCTTCCGTAAGCTGGAAGCCAATGGTGTAGACCGGGTTCAGGGAGCACATTGGGTCCTGAAACACCGTGGCGATGTGGCCGCCGCGATAGAGCCGCCGTTCGGCCTCCGGTAGGGCCAAAAGGTTACAGGGCTCTGCGTCTGGGGTCGTGCGGAACCAGAGCTCTCCCTGAGTCACGCGGCCGGGGTCGGGGATCAGGCCCAGGATGGCCAGAGAGGTGACGGACTTGCCAGAACCGGACTCGCCCACGAGGCCGAGGGTTTCGCCACGCTGGAGTTGGAAGCTGATGCCATCAACGGCGGTGAGGGGGCGATCGCCCGTCAAAAACTGAACCTGGAGGTTGCGAAGATCAAGAACGGTGTCAGTCATCCAAGCTGGTAGGGGCAAAGGAGGGGAAGGGAGAGATGGCAACCCCGAGGCGATGTTGAAGGTGGGCTAGAAATTATGCTGATTGTAGCAGGAGTTTTCCGGCGCGATCGCCCGGCTAGGTCAGCCCTCCGTTGGCTGGTCGAGCGGTGGCCGCCCTCCCAGCGTGTTGGCCGCAGGGGAGTTGCGGCGGTGATCATGACTCAGGGCTCCCGAGCTTCCCGGCCCCTCGCCAGCACCAGGTTGGTCTAGCATCCCGCCGACCCAACTGACCCTTGGGGCGATCGCCCGGCGCGACCTCGAGCCGCTTTACGGGGAATCGGTAGTGGGAGGAAAATCATGCCTGGCGCGATCGCAATCCTGCTTACCCGAGGCGTTCAGCCCAGCATCGTTACCCCCCTAAGCCCTCCCTGGGAATGCAGCCAGGCCAAAAGGGTGGATCTCACTTTGGTTGAGCGTGGTCTTCGCCTTCCAGCCTCCTGAGCGTCTTGCTTTCAGCCGTCACCCTTTGAACCTTTTCGGGCCGGGGGCGTGGCTCCAGGAGCCTACCTTGGCGACCATGAATCAGACATCGAGGCTAAAGACCGGGAGCGCGATCGCTCAGCTCGGCCCCGGTGGAGCCCGTCAGCAGCCAGAGCAGGGCCCGGAGGCCGTCGCGGAGGACTTTTTCCACGGGCTCGGACTCGCCGCCCGAGGGCACGGCGAGGGGCTTGATCGTGATACCCCGGCTGCCGAAGATGATTTCGCCCACGACTCGAGCGCGGGGCATATGGTTGGCTGAGGTGATGAGGTAGACACTCTCGACGCCCTGGGACTCAAAGGTGTCGGCTAGGGAGGTGAAGTTGGTTACGGTGTCCTGGGCCTGGTAGTCGAGGTGAACGCGCCGGGGCTCGATGCCGGCAGCGTCAAAGAGGGAGCGGGCATAACTTTCGGGACTGCCCGAGGAAACCCAGACCTCTAGCTCGCGATCGCGGCGGGCGAGCTGAGCGGCAAAGTGCTCTCGCTGCTCCAGACCCCCGAGCACGAGGGCCACCTTCGGCTGAGCGAGGGTACTCAACATTTCTTTGTAGGCCCAGAGGAGGGCGATCGCCAGCAGGGGGGAGAGCCAGAGGAGGGCCCAGGGAAACCGTCGGCGGGTTGATGCTTGTCGGGGCGCTGCGGGGGAGCGCGAACTGAGTTTCAGGACCATGCCGCGTTGACACGTAAAGCGACAACTGATTGTGCGGGCGAGCTAAATGCACCTGGCAACAGTCTAGCGGTCAACTTCGCCCTGTGGCTAGGCTCATGACAAAAGCTGGCGGGCGATCGCGATCGCCCGCCCACGGGACTGGCCGGATTCGAACCGGCGACCTAGCGCTTCAGATTGGTGTGAGTTTCCCCACTCTCTGGACTATCCCTTCACCCTAGGTCCAGACCCTTAGGTGGTAGCCGTTGTGTTGTAGGAGGGGGTCACTTGGTTCAGCATACAGGCGGGAACCCAGGGGGCGATCGCCGCCAAGAAGGCCCGTCCGACGTGGCTGCCAGCCCGCAGGCTGTAGCCCCGCCGATCGCGGCGCAGACCCCAGGACAGCTCCCAAACTTCACGGAAGTAGGTGGCGATCGCCTCCGCCTCCGCTAGGGTTGCCTCGACCTTGAAGGTCAGTTCCAGGGCGCGCACGCTGCCATCCGTCCGCTTCTTCCAAGTGCGAGTGCCGCGATCCAGAAACCAGAGCGTCATCCCCAAGGGCGTCAGCCAGTCCAGAAAAGACCGCTGGATCACCCGTTGCCGGCCCTGATACAGTCGCTGCATCAGAACCCGGGTCAGAGGAATCGCCCGGGGCTGGAGACGCAACACGGCGCGCCCTCTTGGTGTCACCGACTCGCATACACTGACGCGCTGGCGCGTAATGTCCGTGAGTAGCCGCTGTTTCACCTCCAGGTAGCGGCGCCGAGCCGGAGCGTGCTGAATGAAGAAGTTATCCCCATTGCGGTGGGCATGGCCCAGGAGTAACCCGGCCAACGCACCCCGCTGCTCCGCTCGCGATGCGACATGATAACAGTCCATAACGCCAGACTCGCTACAACCAGTCTCTGCACCGTCCCGGCCGGGAAAACCCCCCGGGCTTGGCTCAGGATTACCCTATCCGCCGGAGCGAACTTAGGCTTCCCTGACGTTGACTACATTCACACCTGCGGTTTCCCGACAGGGTGCCCGAAGTATTCAGGAGGCGCTCGCTCTATCCTGCTGAGCTACAATCCCAGATTATGAATGAAGCACTAGCAATCATAGCAGATCGGCTCCGGGGCCGACAGGTCCAGCGCGCCCAGAACGTGCTATGTTGAGCAACAATCTTGATGCTTGTGGGGAGTCAGTCTGAGTTCTATGTTTGGCTTTGGTAGCTCGCACCTGCCCCCGCCGGAGCGGCAATGGATGCAGGTGTTGGATAGTTTTGTGCGGGAGTACCAGCGGGAGTTTTCGGCCTTGACCTGGGCCCTAGCCTGCGAGGCGCGGCCGGAGCGCGAAATCCTGGGCCTTGACCTGCGGCCGACGCCGCACTTTGTCACCTGCCCCAAGACAGCGATCGCCGCGCTGAATCGCAAAACGGGCGATCGCCTGCGCGAAGTTCTCGGTATCATTGATGGCTACCAGCCCGAGCAGGAGCTGCTGCTCCTCGGTATTGGTGAAGGCCAGATTAAGGCCATTATGTTTGAGCCGGACCTGCCTCCCCCGGACTGCCTGGCCCAGTATGGGGGGGATGTGAGTGCGGCGCGGGCTGTCCTCGAGCCGCAGTTAGCGACGATCTTGGCGGATTAGCGCGGCGACGCCTGGATAGGGATGCAGAGGCGCGCGTGACAGAATACCGCTGCATCAGCTACAACAATGGTGGGAGTTCGCAATGTGAACGCGCTGATTACGGTTGAGTTCCAGGCTCTAGCTCCGGCGAACCCTCTCGCGAACTGGGGGAATTCTGCCCAGCGGCCCTGTGATACCGCTGCTACCACTGCACTGCCAGCCTTGAAGTCCGCCCACTAGCGCACCCGCTTTGCGAATCACCCATGCTTGACCAACGACACCGTTTTAGCATTCATTTCTGGGGAGTGCGGGGTAGCATTCCCTGCCCAGGCGCTTCAACCGTGCGCTATGGCGGCAACACCCCCTGCGTGGAAATGCTGGTGGGCGGCCACCGTCTGATCTTTGATGGCGGCACCGGGCTGCGCGTGCTCGGTCAATCCCTGTTGACCCAAATGCCCCTAGAAGCCCATATGTTTTTCACCCACACCCACTGGGATCACATTCAGGGCTTCCCCTTCTTCACCCCCGCCTTCATCAAAGGCAATTACTTCAAGATTTACGGCGCCGTCGCCCCCAATGGCGCGACCATCCAGCAGCGTCATCATGACCAGATGCTGCACCCCAATTTTCCGGTGCCGTTGCAAGTGATGCAGGCTCACCTGGAGTTTCAGGACCTCGAACCGGGAACAACCCTCAGGCTGGGGGACATCACCGTGGAGAATGCCAAGCTCAACCACCCCGGCGAAGCGGTAGGCTACCGTGTGACTTGGGGGGGCTGTGTTGCCGCCTATGTCACCGATACCGAGCATTTGCCTGAGGGCCTCGATGCTAATGTCCTGCACCTAGCGCGGCAGGCCGATGTGCTGATCATTGATGCAGCCTACACGGATGAGGAATACTACCATCCGGTCACGAGCAAAGTAGGCTGGGGGCATTCTACTTGGCAGGAAGCGATCAAAGTGGCGAAGGCGGCTCAGGTGAAGCAGCTCGTCATCTTCCACCATGATCCCAGCCATACGGATGACTATCTCGACCAGATCGGCGAACAGGTAGCAGCCGCCTATCCCGGCGCCCTCTTGGCTCGGGAAGGGATGTCCATTGCCCTAGCCCCTAAGCCGTTTGATGATTGGCAAATCGCCACGGAGGCCTCCCAGTAGCGGGCCCCGGCCCCGGTTGCCAGCATCCTCACAACCCATGGTTGCTTGGGGGGTAGTGGCTTCCTAGCCCCCTAGGTCGGCCGGAAGTTAGCCCGAAGGGAGGTGATAAACTGGGTTGAGCAACGGCGGGCGATCGCCCCCTGCGAACCATGGGCCGGCGAGGATACGGGTATCATGCGCTTGCGAAATGTCAAAAAACAGCAACGCTACATTCAGGGGCGGTTGTGGTGCTTGGCCATGGCCCCGGCTCCGGCGGAGCTGACCCGCCTCGCGGCTGACCTCCACCAAACGGTCCAGACCATCGAAACCCTCTGCGCGGAGCAGGACGCCCAGCCAGCCGCCCTGCCGCTGCCCTCCCGCCAGGCCTATGCTTGGATGAAGTTTCTCACCCTGGGGGATCACCTGGAGCGTCATGTGGTGATCACGGGTCAAGCCCAGCGCTTGGCGGCGGCGATGCTCGCGGATGCTCCCGAGGCCGCAACCGAGGTGACGGTTCACCTCACAGACTACAGCGGTCTCTACAAATATGTGCGGGAAGGTCAGCATTTGTCCATTCAACTGAGCGAGGGCTTCCTCGTCGCAGATGCCGCCCTTTTGCAGGCCGCCCTAACCGCGATTTTTTCCCGGCAGACGGGGGTGAATGCAGGGCTGCTACGAGCCTTCAGCCAGACGGAAGCTTACGGCGCCGTGGTGCAAACCCTCGCCCGCTTGGGCAGTGATGCGATGGCGGCGAGGGGCCAATACTACAATCTCCAGACCCTGTTCACGGAGCTGAACCGTGACTACTTTCAAGGTCAACTCGAAGCGCCGCAACTGATCTGGAGCCAGCGCCCGACTCGCCGCAAGCTGGGTCACTATGAGGGCGCTCGCGATCGCGTTGTTCTCAGCCGCAGTCTAGACTCCCCCCAGGTTCCCCGCTACGTGGTCGCTTATGTGCTCTACCATGAGCTGCTGCACAAGCACTGCGGCCTGGCCTGGCAGCGGGGCCGCCAGCGCGCCCACACCCGGGAGTTTCGGGCGGCCGAGCGGCAGTTCCGGGACTATGAGGCGGCGATCGCCTGGCTTCAGCAGCACTCCCTCGCCAGCCTCTAGAACTCAATCCCCGGCTGGGCCTTCACCCCCTGCTCCCGAAAGGGGTGCTTGATCAGCTTCATCTCCGTGACCAGATCCGCCGCCTCAATCAAGGCCGGCGGTGCGCCGCGTCCCGTCAGAATGACGTGGCTCATCTCCGGCTTCAGGGCTAAACCGGCTAGCACCGTCTCCACCGTCAAGTAGCCCAGCTTCAGGGCAATATTGATCTCATCCAGCAGCACCAGACGGTAATCGGGGTTGCACAGATAACTGAGGGCCACCTCCCAAGCGGCCGTGGCCTTGGCAATGTCGCGCTCCCGATCCTGGGTTTCCCAGGTGAAGCCTTCCCCCAGGGCTTGGAACTCCAGCTGATCGGCAAAGCGACTGAGGACAGCCTTTTCGGCAGGTTCCCAGGCCCCCTTAATGAATTGCACGATCGCCACCCGATAGCCGTGGCCCAGACTCCGCAGCACCATGCCCAGGGCTGCCGTGGTTTTGCCCTTGCCCGGGCCAGTGTTGACGATGACCAGGCCTTTTTCGCGCGATCGCTCCTGCAAGCGCTGCTCCTGGACCGCCTTGCGTCGGGCCATCTTCTGCTGATACTGCTCCGGGCTGAGGCCCGCTAGATTCACCGTCGTGTCCATACCTATCCCCCCTAGGAACTCCCACTGCCAAGCTAGGTTATCGCTACAGCCGCTCCCAGGGCCCGGGAGCGCCCCCGGCAACCCTGAGATCAGAACCGCCTAGATCTCGTGAGCCACCAGGCCTTCCTTGATCGTCTGGTTGTAAATCACGCGGCCCGGCGTCGTGAGAACAAATTGGGAGATTACCTCTCCCGCCGTCGTCGTCCGCACGCGCCGCACCTCATGGTTGCCCTTGTCGTAGAAGTGCTTCAGCAGCGTACCGTCTGCCAGCGTCTCCTCCTGAGGCTCCTTCTGCTCGTCGCGGTTTTTGACCTTGCCCGTAACCCGCACCCAGATGTAGTCGTGGAGGCGCACTTGCTCCTGGTCAAACGCGCGAATCACATCCTGGAGATTGCTGAAATAGCGATCGCTCTGCTTCTCCGCATGGGGCTGTTCAGCCGTCAGGTAGTAGCAGCCCAGCACCATGTCCTGGGAGGGCGTGATGATCGGGCGACCCGTAGCTGGCGAGAGAATGTTGTAGCAGGCCATCATCAGGAGGCGAGCCTCAGCCTGGGATTCCAGGGACAGGGGCACGTGAACCGCCATTTGGTCGCCATCAAAGTCCGCGTTGAAGGCCGGGCAGACCAGCGGGTGCAGTTGGATCGCGCGACCATCGACCAAAATCGGCTCAAAGGCCTGAATCCCGAGGCGGTGCAGCGTCGGCGCGCGGTTGAGCATCACCGGGTGGCCAACAATCACTTCCGCCAGCACTTCCCAGACCTTGGAATCATTTTGCTGGATCAGCTTCTTCGCCGCCTTAATGTTGTTCACCAGGCCGTTCTTAATCAGGCGGTGAATCACAAAAGGCTGGAAAAGTTCGATCGCCATCTCCCGGGGCAGACCACACTGGAAGATCTTCAGCTTTGGCCCGACGACAATCACAGAGCGGCCAGAGTAATCAACCCGCTTCCCCAGCAGGTTTTGCCGGAAGCGGCCCTGTTTGCCTTCAATAATATCCGAGAGGGACTTGAGAGGTCGATTATTCGCCCCCACCACAGTACGGCCGCGCCGGCCATTGTCGATCAGGGCATCAACGGCCTCTTGGAGCATCCGCTTCTCGTTACGGATGATGATCTCGGGGGCAAGGATCTCCTGCAAGCGCGCCAAGCGGTTGTTGCGGTTGATCACCCGTCGGTAGAGGTCATTGAGGTCTGAGGTCGCGAAGCGGCCGCCGTCGAGCTGCACCATCGGGCGCAGGTCCGGTGGGATCACCGGGATCGCCATCAGCACCATCCACTCCGGCCGCGAGCCCGTGGCCACAAAGTTATCGATCAAGCGCAGGCGCTTAATCAGCTTGGCGCGTTTTTGGCCCTTGCTATTGGCGATTTGCTCTCGCAGTTGCTCCGCTTCCGACTCAAGATCCATCTGCTGGAGCATCTCAAAGATCGCCTCCGCGCCGATGCCGACTTCGATGCCTTCGAGTTCGGAGTCTTCGGCATAGATCTGATCCTCAATTTCCAGCCACTGGTCTTCTGTGAGCAGTTGCTTGTAGCTGAGGTTGCTGGCGTTGCCGGGATCAAGGACAACGTAGGAGTTGAAATAGACGATTTGTTCTACATCCCGCAAGGCCATATCGAGAACGATGGCCATATAGCTGGGGATGCCCTTGAGATACCAGACGTGGGTGACGGGAGCCGCGAGCTTGATGTAGCCCATGCGGTGGCGGCGCACTCGTGATTCGGTCACTTCCACACCGCAGCGCTCGCAAACGATGCCCCGGTGGCGCACCCGCTTGTACTTACCGCACCAGCACTCCCAATCTTTGGAGGGGCCGAAGATGCGCTCGCAGAACAGGCCGTCCATTTCCGGCTTCAGGGTGCGGTAGTTGATCGTCTCGGGCTTGGTGACTTCGCCGACCACAGAGCCATTGGGCAGGGTGCGCTCGCCCCAGAGCCGAATCCGCTCGGGGGAGGCGAGACCGATTTTAACGTAGTCAAAGCGTTGTTCTTGCTGATTCCTCATGCTCTCTGCTGCGTGCTGGCTGCGGGTAAATCTTGGAGTGGGAGGGGCGCTACAGGAGGGGGCTATTCCCGCGCCCGGCCAGACAATCCAAAATGGTTATTATAGCAGGTTCTGCCAAGAGGCTCGCTCTAAGACATGGCCGCGGGTGGACGAAAAAAAGCGCGGCTCCCCGGAATTTTGAGCGCTGGTTCCAGGAGCAGAGGGTCGCCCTCTATCGCTCCGCGACGCTAGCGCGAACAGCGTTACGGGGCCCTCATCCCCCGGCCCCTGCTCCCAAAGCTGGGAGCAGGGGAGTTAGAAGCCCCTCGCCTAAGCTTGGGAGCGGGATTCAGGGTGAGGGCTGAGCGAAGGAGTACCAACATCCCGCAGAAAATGCCGTTCACCTCGCGGCCGCTCAACCAGGCTCAGCTTGAGGCCGGGGTAGCGAGGATTTCTTAGGGGTTATTCTCAGCCAGGGGACTGCCGCGACGGTTATTGTACAAGAGGTTGATTAGGCCTGCCTCCCAGTTAGACCGGAGTTGCTACCCGGCTCTCATCCCCCAGTCCCTGCGGCGGGGAAAGGCCTAAGCTCACTCCCTGACTCGATGCTGGTTTTGCTGGATGATTGCTGATTCACCCTCATTCAAGTCCTATGTCTCTGGTTGAACGTTACCTCGGCCGTGCCTCGAGCCAACTAGCTGGCCTGCGTCAAGCCGATCGCCTCTGGCAGCGGCTGCGGCAGCCCTCGGCTGAGCCGCCTCCCGTCGTGCTCCGGGAGCAGGCTGAGGCCTTGGGGTCCCTAGCGTTTGATGTGATCGTGGCGGGGGGAACTCTGGGTATTCTCTTGGCGGCGGCTTGGCAACAGCGGGGCTGGCGGGTGGCGTTGCTGGAGCGAGGGGAGCTGAAGGGCCGGGCTCAGGAATGGAATATCTCCCGGACGGAGCTGGCGGCGCTGACGGAGCTGGAGTTGCTGAGGGAGGCGGAGTTGGCGCGGGCGATCGCCAGTGAGTACAATCCAGCCCGGATCAGCTTCCAGCCGGGCCGGGACTACTGGGTGCGCGATGTGCTGAACCTGGGGGTTGATCCGGTTTATTTGCTGGCGACGCTGAAACAGCGGTTTCTAGAGGCTGGGGGCTGCTTGCTGGAGCAGACGCCGTTCCAGTCCGCGACGGTGCATCCCGATGGGGTGCAGGTGCGGGCGGGGGAGGCTGTGCTGACGGCTCGCTTGCTGGTGGATGCGATGGGCCACTTTTCCCCTATAGCCCGCCAAATGCGCCGGGGCGCCAAGCCGGAGGGGGTTTGCTTGGTGGTTGGCAGTTGCGCCCAGGGCTATGCCCGCAATGAGAGCGGGGATTTGCTGGTGTCCTTTACGCCGATTGCTCACCAGTGCCAGTATTTTTGGGAGGCTTTTCCGGCCCGCGAGGGTCGCACCACGTACCTATTTACCTATCTCGATGCTCAGCCGGAGCGCTTCAGTCTGGAATTTTTGCTGGCGGAGTATTTGCGGCTGCTGCCGGACTACCAGGGGGTGGACTGTGAGGACCTGGACTTCCAACACTTTCTCTGGGGCCTGTTTCCGGCCTACCGCCAGAGTCCGTTGCGGGTGACGTGCGATCGCCTCCTCCCCGTAGGCGATAGCAGTGGCGCCCAGTCCCCGGTAAGCTTTGGGGGCTTTGGCTCCATGCTACGGCACTTGCCGCGCTTGACGGTGGGCGTGGAGGAAGCGCTGCGGGCGGAGGCCCTGGAGCGGCGATCGCTGGCCCTGCTCCAGCCTTACCAGCCTAATCTGGCCGTGACCTGGCTATTTCAACGGGCCATGAGTGTGGGTCTGCGGCAACAGCCTGACCCGCAGCAAATCAATCAACTGCTGGAGGCCGTCTTTGCGGTGATGACGGAGCTAGGGGAGCCAGTGCTGCGGCCGTTTCTGCAAGACGTGGTGCAGTTTTCCGGGTTGAGCCAAACTCTGCCTCGGGTGCCCCTCACCAAAGTATTCCCGCTGCTGCCCCAGATTGGTCTGCCCACACTCCTGGATTGGCTCCGACATTATGCCAGTCTGGGCCTCTATACGGGCCTGTATCCCCTGGGCCAGCGGCTCCAACCCTGGGCCGCTTCCCTGAAGCCACCGTGGCCCTACACCTATCAGCGCTGGCTCGAGGCCTGGTGCTATGGGGCGGGGTTGGATGGTGAACTCCGGGGGGAACGGTCAACCTAATTCGGGCTTCTAAGGGGATTGGGCCCAATCGACCGGAGGCCGACGTAGGCGGCCTGTAAAGCAAAAACGTTTGGCAGCCGCGCCCTGAACCCCTTATGTTGTACCTGGTGTACTAGACTGATGAAAACTCTGACTGCTGTGCGATCGCTTTCCCTGGGCCTGATTGGTTTAGTTGCGTGCAGCGCCGTCGCGGGTGCGATGTCGCTGCCAGCGCTGTTACGGCCGACGGCGACGGAGCCAGCAACCCTCGCAGCATCCCCCAGCTATCGCTACCTTTGGCCTACCCAAGGGTATTTTTCTCAGGGCTTCCGCTCCAGCTTCAATCCCCAGCACTCCGGGATCGATATTGCCGGCCCGGTGGGAACCCCCATCTACGCGGCGGCGGCTGGGGTCGTCACTTATGCAGGCTACGTTACCAGTGGATTTAACTACGGTCTGGGGAGGATGGTCGAGATTCGCCACGCCGACGATACCCTAACCCGCTATGCCCACAATGATCAGCTGTTGGTGCGCGAAGGCCAGCCGGTAGTGCAGGGTCAGGTCATTGCCCTGATGGGTAATACGGGCAATAGTACCGGTCCTCACCTCCACTTTGAGGTTCAGCGCCTTGGGGGTGGCTTTCTGGACCCCCTAGCCTATTTGCCGCCCCTAGCGCAGCCGGTGCGAGTGGGTTCCCGCATTCCTGATCCGGGGACGACGAGCCCCCGAGTTGCTCAGGGCCGCGAGCCGGTGCAACCCGCTCCGGTGGGTCGGCGTGGGGAGCCGCAGGTGCTGCCGCTGCCGGGCCAGTACCTTTGGCCGACTCAAGGGCGAGAGGTTTTGAAGGGCTATGTCACCGCGCCGGAACGGCAACACTTGGCCCTCGATATTGCGGGGTCTCTCTACAGCCCCGTGCGGGCGGCAGCGGCGGGGGAGGTCGTCTTTACGGGCGATCGCGGTGATCTGCGCCAGGCGATCGCCCTGCGCCACGCCGACGGCTCCGTGACGATCTACGGCAATAACCAGTCGATTCAGGTGCGGCTGGGCGATCGCGTCCGTCAAGGCGACCTGATTGCCCAGATGGGCCAAAGCGAACCACAGCAGCCCCCCCACCTCCATTTTGAGGTCCGCGCCGCCGATGGCTCCTCGGTCAATCCCTTCCTGCTGCTGCCGAGGTGATCCACAAATGGGTGCATCTCAGTTAGGCAAGTTTGCCTACTCTGCGAGAAGCCGCTGCGCGTCTACATCCCCCGGCCCCTTCTCCTCAGTAAGGCGAAGGGGAGTCTCCAAAGTGAGCAGAAATGTTGAACGGTACATTTGAACTATTTGAAAAAGGGTATATTAATCCTGTCAGTAACCTCATTCAACAACTTAGAACTATCCTCTTAAACCAATGCACGTAACTGATATTCTCACACATGAAAGCCTGCATATATCGCAGTCTATCTAACAACTTAGAGCCAAACTCTTTCGGAATCTCAACCAATTGCAGCAAGACATATCCGATCAAACAGGCGTAGATCTGAATCTCGATTCCGTTCGTGTTTTTCGTGATTAATCTGTCTAGCTTAAGATGCATCTTGAGAAACTTCCAAAATAACTCAATTTGCCAGCGTCGGCGGTAAAAATCACCAACCTCTTCATTGCTAAAACCCTCTTCGTCAGGCCCTGCCAAGTTCGTGACTAGTCGGAATTCGCACCGGGTCTCTAGATCGCAAAAGTTAACCACTCTGGCTTTGACTTGATCTTTGCCTTTCCCAATCAAAAATTGACCGTCTGACAACATCTCTAACGTGATGTTGTTGTTGATTCGCAATAGAAAAAAACGACCCTCTTGCGCCATTAACTCTACAATTCTCTTGAGCTTGCAAAAGCCTCTATCCATTATGCTGAGCCCGTTTTCAGGATTGGCATCAATGGTCTCATCCCCATATTTGTTGTCGTGTCCTTGTCCAAAGTGAATTAAGATGCCATCCGGTTCTCCGATGGAGAGAT
>CAYNIP010000071.1:0-16529 GCA_964397305.1 uncultured bacterium | reverse complement strand
GGATCAATTGTCACAATGGTTAAATATCTGCGCTCACAATCTGTAGATATTCTCGGTGCCGTTTTGTTGTACACGACTGATACAGCCCAGAATGCTGCTGATACTCGTGATTGGTTGGTTGATGAATTTCTGGACATCCATCCAGAGGCTATCGATCTGATCTCCGTCGATGACGAACTATCTGAAGATCCAGTGAACCTTTTGTTCGCTGTGAAAGCAGCACGTCGCGGTCTTGATGAAGCTAAGTTAAGAGTATCGGCTAGCGATATATTAGATCTTAATGCTTCCTCGGGAACACCGGTCATGAAATCGTCGTGGGGCGTCCTGAAAGCAGCAGGCTATATTGCACGGCGCGATCGCATCTGGCAAATCCGCAACCCCAACGAGATGAAGCCGAAGCAGGCGCACGTCTTCGAGATGAATATTTCGGTGCTCAAAGATGAGTTTGATCTCAAGCGAATTCAGCAACAAATTGCTGATTATAATTACAGTGGTGCATTGATTGAAGTTCAAAATACTGTATTCGCGGTTCCAGAAATCATCGGTTTATTGGAGTATGGGCGCTGTCGCCGAGCTTTTGATTTCAACTGTGCTCATGATGCGATCCAGGGGCTTTCGCAAACCATTGATGGGCGTTGGCATCAGGAAATCGCTAAGTTACGGAGAAATGACAAGCTCAGTCTGTTTGCAGAAGTTTACTTTAGTATGATTCTAGCGGAGCGAAATCGAGACTATTTCACGTTCTTGTCGCGTCTGGTCGCCCTGAGAGAGAACATCCTTGAATATCTTCTAGAGCAGAAGATAGCACCGGTTCCTGACAATAGAGGCGATCGCCAACGCTTTTGGCAAAAACTACAAGCTTATGATGGTGGCCGAATCTATCAGGTGCTACAAGCCGCTGAGCGCGAAAATGACAATATTCGCTCGCAAGGTTGGCTCAATCAGCCGACGATGCTCGAGATTATTAGTGGCTTACCTGAGTACGACGAGATCCTGAAATCACTGAAAGCGATCGATGCTGAATGTCAGCTCCGCAATAAAGCAACTCACAATCTGCGCGGGATTTCCAAACTCAAGCAACCGGAAGAGATTTTGACGAAAGTACGACGAATTCTCAAACAATTTTCGGGGCAATCGCTGAGGGATAATCCCTTCGATGACCTCAATACTGAGCTTTGGGAGCACATGAATCGACTGCGTAACAGCAGTTAGTGTTTACTGAGCTTACCCAATCTTTACATTCTGTAACTAACGATCATGACTGAAATCAACACCGTCTATCTTTACCTACTCGCGCCGCTACACACTGGCGGCACAACCCAAGAAGGCAATCTATTGGGTATTGCTCGCGAGTCCCATACCAATCTGCCCTACATCCCTTCCAGCACGATTCGTGGTCGCTTGCGGGCGAGTGCGCCAGGTGACCAACGCGATCGCCTTTTCGGTAATGCGCTGAATGACGGCAAAACCTCAGACGGCAGCGCAAACCTTACGCAAGGCAACATTTGGGTTGGCGACGGCTCCCTTCTCTGGATACCTGTTCCCTCACTCAGCCACGGCGTCGTTTGGATTACCGCGCCGATGCTGTTGCGACGCTGGGCTCGCTACAACGGCAACTTGCAACAAGTGCCCGATGACGGTCAATACCTTTGCAGCTTTAAGAATGCCAATTCTAGCGTTTATCTTAAAGACGCCATGTTCAAAGCTGACGACTTGCAAGACTGGTCAGATTGGCAAGACTTCCTACCTAAGTCTGCCGAAACCGGCAGCATCAAGCAGGTGATGCTCATCCCCGATCGCCATTGCGCTACGCTGATTCAGATGAGTCTCTGGCGACAAGTCAAGGTCAAGCTTGACAGCAGCAAGACGGTTGATGGTGGCTTCCGTTATGAGGAAGCTATTCCGCCGGACACGCTGATGTACTTCACCTGGGGCAAGACCGCCCAGGCAAATGACTCTACTGACGACTTCAAAGCTTTGCTGAAAAAGCAGGACATCATGCAAATCGGTGGTCAGGAAAGTCTGGGTCGCGGTTTTGTTCAGCAGTGGCAAGCTAATTAGGGAGGTTATGATGCCGACATTTTTCGATCCGCGTACAATTGCTACACCAGTTTACGATGCACTCTCTGAGTTAAAAGATGGTCGTAACACAGGCGAACCCAGCGAGCAGAAAAGCCAGGCTGTAGAGCTTTATACTTATCTCTCAACTTGGGGTTTGATGCGTCTCAAAGCTGAAGAAAGAGCCCTCAATCAAGAAGGCAAAAAGCAAGTTGTGAAAAAGTATTTTGATTGTCTTAGCTCGCTTTCCGGGTATCAGCTCTCCGGAGAAGAAGGCTTAGATTTTTTGAAAAATCTTGCCGCCGACGATTACCTGGGTTTAACAGGTCTAGGGCTCGCTTTGGCACAAGAGTTCAGCTTTTGGTCTACTGCTGTCTATCAAGGCATTCAGGAAAGCAACTAAATCACCGTAGTTGCTCCAAATTCTTCTCAACAGGTTGATGAATCAATCGCTCTACTACGAGTATTTACACTTCGATTATGGCTCCTAACCCACTCCAACGCCCCAGTCGCCAAAATCCCACTCAACGGCCCCAAACACCTAAGCGCGATCGCCCTAAGCGAACCATCAGCAGCGGTGGCGATCGCCGGGGAGGTCGCGGCGGTGGCAACACTGGTGGTAACGGGGGCGGCGGTCGTAGTGATGAACCGTCTCCCTGGCTAGATGCTGAACGCTCGCCAATTCCACACCCTAATGCTAGCTTCGTGGAATATCTGCGCTGGATGCGGGAGCCAACTCGCGATTACAAAGATCCAACCAAGGTGCAGATCCTTGACTGGGCGACAGCGCAGGCAGACTACGACGATCGCCTCAAGCAACTCACCGACCGCACCAAGAAACTCGCGGCGGTTCACTTCCAGGTGAAGTGTCCCTGGCGCATCCGCGTCGGCGGCACGAAGGGACCGGAGAGCATTCTGTTACCGGCGTTTGATGCCTTGGGGATGCCGTATATTCCATCGTCTACGTTAAGGGGGGTGGCGCGATCGCAAGCTGTACGCGAGGTGATGGCTAAGCGCAGTCTCAAATGGAATGATGCTCAGGCTCACCCCGACGTTACCCAATACTTTGGGCACTTGGAAGCCAAGGATGAAGATCGCGCCGCCAAAATCGTCTTCCTTGACGCCTACCCGCTCCCCGGTCGCCACGGCCTCGCGATGGACATGGCGAACAACATTTGGAATTGGCAGGGAGGAGCCGATGAGTTGCCCGGTTACTCGCCCAACCCTAATCCTTTTCTGTCCCTCCAAGAGCCGACATTTCTGATTGGTCTGCGGCTAGCCAGCCATTGCACCGATCAGAAGGTCTTAGAGGATGTCAAAAACTGGCTCGAAGCCGGTTTGCGATCTGGTATTGGCTCGCAGGTTAATACTGGCTATGGTGCTCTGTATGCGGCTGGCGCTGGGCAACCAAAAAGTCAACAGGAATTTTTCAGAGTTGACTTCGCCATTGAGGGGCAACTGATCCACGGCTGTCAGCACTTTACGCAATGGAACTGGAACGATCGGCGTAGCGAATGGCAGATGCGCGGCCGAGCCGAGGCTGAAGTGCGACCCGTCGCTTTCAAGTCGATGTTGCGTTATTGGTTTCGGGCTTTTGCGTTAGGCGTGCTCGATACTAATCAGCAGGTACAAACTTGGGAAAACAAGCTATTTGGCGGCATTAATCCTGAGAAGTCTTACGGTTATCTGCAAGTCAACATCCTGAATGGCAAAATCCGACAAGAAGAGCCGCGCCCGAATCGCCAGGGACAAAATGATCCCTGTGGCGAGCAACAGGGAACTTTGGTACTCTCACTTTCCTCAGAAGTGCCCCCTGGTCAGCAAGATACTGTCCAGCAATTAGCTCGGTATTTAACCTGGCTAATGTTTAACTTGGGCGGCATTGGGCAGGGAGCGCGGCGACCTTGTTACTCGCGCAAGACGCGCCCCCGCGCCCCCTGGTATCGCGGCTCAACCTTCTTCATTGAGAGCGATAGCAAGTTTTGGGATGCCCCCGACAATGCCAAGCAATTCTGCCAACAATTCCAAGGTAACTTGCGGAAGTTTTATGGCGCGCTAGCCGTTTTGACGGGCGAGAACATTAACCAAGCTCAGCGGCGGGTGGTTAGCCCTCCTCAGCGCAGCCAGTGGGCTGAAGCAGTCGATCGCCACTGCAAGATTTTGGTTTGCTCGGGATCGGAGAAAAATGACAAACCCTTTGCGCTCAGTGTTCTGCACAGCGCTCAGTTTAAGAAGGGTGGCGATTATGATGGGGATCTCTGCGGCAAGGTGCTGCGTGGCGTGCAGCCGTCGCCCGTCTGGATCGCCGACCTGGGTGATTACCAAGTAGTGACCATCTTCGGCGCGAACCAAGATCCGCGACGGCAATTCGCTCGGGAACTAGAGCAGCGACGCAGTAGCACGTTCTCAATTTTCCCCGAATAGAGTTTCAACAATGTCAGGTGATTTTGATGACTTCGGTGCAAATCAAACCTCAGTTACAACTTCAAGATGGCGATGTCCAGCAAACTGACTGGATTGAGGCAGACTGGCAAACGTTCCTTGATTTGAGTGCCAAACCTGATTGCAAAGATGCCAAATTTAACTATTTTCAGGGAAGGTGTTTTATCGAGATGGGAACAGGGCCGGGACATGGTGCTATTGACTCATTGATGAGCTTTTTGATTAATCTGTTCTGTATGACGACTGGCGTTGCTGTGAAGAGTTTAGCGAATACTAGCTATCGCCAGCCAGAACAGTGGGAGTGTCAGCCGGATACGTCATATTATTTGGGCGATCGCACAACTCAAGTTCCTCAAGGCCGCGAAATCGTCAATCTCAGCGAGTACCCGCCACCTGATTTAGTGATTGAGATAGCAGATAGTTCCCTCGCTGGGGATCTTGGTATGAAGCGGATGCTCTATGAGGAAATGGAGGTCAGAGAGTATTGGGTTGTCAATGTTCAGACCTTGGAGATCACTGCTTTTGCGATCCTGAGCGCGGTTGGTAGCGAGCGCATCCGCACCTCGCGCGTTCTGGAAAATTTGCCCGTTGATCTGCTAGAAGAAGCATTGAATAAGGGTCAAGAGGTCGATAATACCCAGCTTGGCACTTGGTTTGTGGAGCAGGTACGTAGCCAAACTAATAGTTAGGAGTCGGCAACTATGTTTTACGAGTATCAGCTCACTAACTTCAAAGCTTTTGAAGGCCCAGAGACTATCCCAATCCGGCCGATTACGCTAATCTATGGCCCCAATTCCTCGGGCAAAAGCTCGATTATCCAGTCATTGCTACTATTCAAGCAAACGCTGGAGCAAGCTGAAAGCGGCACAGTTTTGCTGCCGCGTGGTAACTTAGTTGACTTGGCTAATTACCAAGAGTTCATTCACAAGCACAGGGTAGACCGCCAGTTCGCCGCCAAGATCCTGCTGAAAGTTGATCCCAACAATCTTCCTGACTCTACACGAGAGTTATTGGGCAAAGCTGTGAACGATGAGACTGTCTCAGTGGGTATCAAGCTGATTTTTGCTTATTGCGATGGAAAGATTAAGCTGCAATCAGCGGAGTATTTTATCAGCGATACAGATGAAGATTTTGCGATTTTTGACTTCGTAGAAGGGAACAGTGATGAGATTGATTTCTTGGTTTTGCGAAACTTAAATGGAAATCACAGTCTCTGGGAAAAATGGTGGCTAAGTTCTGAATCTCGCATTGAACCAGAGTGGAGCCGAGCCTACCGAAAGTCATTGAATGAGTTGACTAACGATGAACCTCAAAAAGGAGCCCAAGAACGCCAAGTACAACTCGAAGTATTGCTCAAAGAATCTAAGACATTGCTCGAAGAAGCAAAAGCTAGTTTGGAGAGCGTAGAGTCTGAATTTGAAAAAGAAAGTCGAAAACTTGAGGGCGAGATTGATGAGATCGATCAAAGAATCGATCGTATTGAAGCCTTGATCCAAATCAATACCGAGTTTTCAGAGGGGTTTGGCTTCCAACAAGCTGTTCAACACTTGGCTGAATCGATTCGCTATCGCAAATTCTTGAGCTTACAGAGCTTCTTGCCCATCTTTAGTGGAAACTTATCTAACGATCCACCTACTCAGCGACTAGAGATTCTTTCCGGAGTTTATGAGGAATCATTTGCCAGTCTCACGGAATTGGCTGACCATCTAGGATCGAAGTTTACCCAGTTTTTTAAGGCAATTAGCTACATCGGCCCGTTGCGGGAGTATCCAGAGCGTTTTTATATTGCTACTGATTCTTCTAATGGTCAAGTTGGTAAGTCTGGCAAGCTGACGACCGAGATGCTGCTGAAAGATCCTGACCTACTAGATCGAATCAATCAGCGCTTTCAAGACTTTAAGGTTAGCTATACATTAAAGTCGGTAGAGTTTCAGCCTACCGATCCTGAGATTCAGGCTAGTGGCGTTTACACAATTCGGTTGTTTGATAAGCATAATGTCAACGTCAGCCTGCTAGATGTTGGGTTTGGGATTAGTCAAGTATTGCCGGTGATTACTCAGAGTTTAGTTTCGCAGGGCGCGACCATTATTATCGAGCAGCCAGAGCTACACCTACACCCTAAGCTTCAGACGGAGCTAGGCGATCTATTTATCGAGTCAGCGCTAGACCGAGGCAATACGCTGATTGCGGAAACTCACAGCGAGCATTTATTGCTCCGCATCATGAAGCGAATGCGACAAACTTACGAAGAGACCCTACCGAACGGTAAGTCCAAGGTTACGCCTGACGATGTTGCTGTTTTGTATGTGGATGATAATGATGATTGCACTGTAGTACGTCATATGGAGCTAAACCGGCATGGAGAGTTTGTGAAATCTTGGCCGGGAGGATTCTTTGAAGAAGAACTTGACGAACTATTTTTCTAAGGAGTGTATGATGCTGTTTTCTGAGTATTGTCTAACCCCTGATATTTTCAGCACTGAAGCCTATGAGACACTTAATTTATCTAGCTTAGAGGATTCTCTCAGTAAGGAAATTCGTGAAGAGCGCTGCCGTACTCATCTACAGAGCTTAGAGAGAGTGTTGGATAACGAGTGTGCATTGGTGAGAAATCTCTGGAATGGTACATGGGATCAGTTTGTCAACAAAAAGGTTAGCGCTAAATATCGTGGCACTAAAGCAATTCTTGTGAACCTTAAACGTCAGGGTAGATTAGTTGGGGTGGCTGGATGTAAAGGTCAAAAACCTTTGACAGAATTAGAGTGGTGTCAAGAGGCATTTGATTCTCATGGACAATGCTCAGTGACTGGAATCATTACACCAGAGAGGACAAAACTCAATTCGGGATTCCAAAATGAACCCGTAGTTGGTTCTATTGAAAGTCTCTTAAGCGTGGCTCCTGGTTGGTGGGGAAGTTGCAAATCCTCTATTCGTGTTAGGCGAAGTCTAGCAGATTATAGGCAGCATCTCAAACTACTTTTTAGATACTCAAGCTCCTTGATGTTCATCGATCCTTATCTTAATCCTGACAAGAAAGAACACCGCAAGTTTTGTGAATTATTGACCTCCATTGATGCTGAGCGTGATTCTAATAAGGACATTAAAATTGAAATTCATGTCAGTATTTCAGAAATTAGTCCCGATCAGTATCGACAAGGTTTTAAAAATCTGGCTGTTCAATTGAAAGAAAAATCCTCGGGTTTTCGAGAATCAAGAATAGAGATTCATGTTTTTTTGTGGGATCACTTTCACGATCGCCACGTAATCAGCAATTGGGTTGGTATTGGTCTTCCTCATGGTTTTGGTATTGACGATCGTACAGAAACCACCTGGAGTCGTTACGATCGCTCGATTTGTGACTCGATTGAGAAAGAGTTTGACCGGAATAGCAAGAAACACAAGCTCATACAGGATTTCGATATTGCTTCTCTTTTGAATGATGTTTAGACACTAATTAGCTACCCTACTTGCTGTATGCCCATCGAAGTCAACCTAGACAATGACCACGAGTTTGTGATTCGGCGCAAACCGAAGCCGCCGCCGGCGCCGCCCGACCCACTGCCGCCGCTCGTACTCCTGAGCCTGATTGGCTTCAGCATTGCCGTACTCGTCGGTCGCTGAGGGGTGGTGAGTGGCCGCAATAACCTCAATGGGTTAAATTCTGACGTTATATTGCTCCGATTTTCAGTCAAATGAGGGGGGCACTTCTGGCTCTCCTGCTCCCCAACTCAAGGGTCAGGTAACAACTCTGCAAACCCTTGTAGGGCAGCCGAGTAGCGATCGCCCGCCACCCAGACCAGATCATTGTGGCCCGCCCCATCCACCCAGAAAGCCTGTTTCGGCTCCGGGGCGGCAGCGAAGAGTTGCTGACCGTGGTGTAGGGGAATCACCCGATCTGCCGTGCCGTGAATGACCAACACAGGAGCTTGAACCTGGGCCAACTTGTCCAAATTGCGAAACTTGTCGAAGGGCAAAAAGGGGAATGGGACGACCACCCGAAAGGCTTGGGTAAAGGAGCTTTCTAGAATCAGGCCGGCCACAGGCTGGCGGCTGGCCAGATCGACCGCCGAGCCACCGCCCACAGAGCGCCCAAAGGCAATAATCTGCGCTGGCCCTAGCCCCAACTCCTCCCGCAAGTAGGCATAGGCGGCATCGATATCAGCATAGGCATGGCGCTCACTGGGTCGGCCGTCGCTCAGGCCATAGCCGCGATAGTCGTAGGCGAAGACGCTAAAACCAGCGTCGTAGAGAATGTCGAGTACGGGCGCAATGTCACCGAGGTCTTCAGCATTGCCGTGGGCATAGAGCAGGGTATAGGTCGCTTCAGGATTGGGCAAATAAACAGCGGCCAGGCGATCGCCCCCGGCCGTCGTCAGGTAGAGAATTTCATCGCTGGGGGCATAGCTCGCGGGGGGCGGCAGGAAGATTTTTTGATCCGCGAAGAAGTAAGCATAAAGGGCAATCGTGGCATAGGCGATCGCCAAGAGCCGCAGCCCGCGCCAGAGGCTCCAGGTCCCAATCAATTGTTGCCAGAGGGAGTGCTTCATCACCGCTCGCGCTGTCTGGGCCGTGATCCTAGCACACCCCTCCGGCCTCAAGGTCACAGCAGTCCAGTCGTGTGGCCCTAGCTAACACCCTGAGCCTGCTTGCAGGGCAACCTCAACCGTTACACTGGCTGTATTAAACCGTTGTTGGGGCTGGCTTGCACGGCCTTAGCACAACCCAGACCTACCCTGATGTTGCCCTTCAAAGCTCCCTGGTGGCAGTGGCCGCAGCGGTTGTTGCAGTGGTTTCATGCCCAGCACTTCGGCGAGCGTGCCATCGATCCTCGCTACGCCCTGGCCGAAGCCTGCCTGATTGGGATCGTCTCCGCCCTAGCCGCCCTCCTGCTCAAGCAGGGCATTGGTTGGCTCGGAGGCCTGCGCCTGCAACTCGCAAGCCATTGGGGGGGCTTGGCCTTACCGATCTATGGCGGCCTACTAGCGGCCTTAGCAGGCCTGCTGATCGAGCGAGCTGCACCAGCGGCCGCAGGCAGTGGGATTCCCCATGTCAAAGCAGTCTTGGCGAATTTTGAAGTGCCCCTCTCCCTGCGGGTCGGCCTGGTGAAACTAGTCGGGACCACCTTGCTCCTGGGAGCTGGGATTCCCTTGGGGCGGCGTGGACCCACCGTGCATATCGGCGCGGCCCTGGCCGCAGAGTTGAGCAACTGGTTGCCGACCTCCCCCCAGCACCGCCGCCACACCATCGCGGCGGGAGCAGCAGCGGGCCTGGCGGCCGGGTTCAACACCCCGATCGCAGGGGTGCTGTTTGTGGTGGAGGAACTGTCCCGGGATATGTCCGGCCTCACCCTCGAGACGGCTATTTTTGCCTCCTTTACGGGCTCGATCGTGTCGCGCCTCCTAGGGGCATCGCTCTTGCCCAGCGGATTAGCAAGCAGTTACTTTCACCCGCCGGAGATGCCCGCTTACCTACTGCTGGGGCTACTGGCGGGGGGCCTAGGGGCCCTGTTCAATCGCGGGGTTCTCACCAGTCTGGCTTGCAATCGCCGTTTGCGTTGGCCGATGGCGGTGCGGGTTGGGGGAGTAGGGCTGGTGATTGGGGGGATCTTGGCGATCGTCCCCCCCGAGTTTCGGGACAACACAGGCCTGCGCGAGATTCTGATGACCGGCGCCGCTCACTGGCAACAGACCGCTCTGATCTTCGCCGCCCACTTCAGCCTCACCATCCTGGCCTACGGCACGGGGGCTCCGGGGGGAATTTTTGCCCCGGCTCTGCTCATGGGCTCAGCGTTGGGCTATTTGGTCGGCACGGGGGCGGTGGCCCTGAGCGGCACGGGCTCCGAAGTGACCTATGCCCTAGTGGGGATGGGGGCTTTCTTTACCGGCGTCGCCCGCGTCCCGGTGACGGCGATTGTGATCGTCTTTGAGCTGACCGCCGATTTTGGCCTGGTGTTGCCTTTGATGATGAGCTGTGGCATTGCCTATCTGATTGGCGAGGCGGTGTTCAAGGGTTCCTTGTACCAACACCTGCTCGAGGCCAGCGGCATTGATCTCAAAGACGATGCGACGGCCTACGACAACGATCCGTTGGTGCGCCTGGTGGCTGCGGATGTCATGCAGCGGCGTGTGGAGACCTTGGCGGCGGATCTGACCCTGGCTGAGGCGATCCAAGCCTTTGCCCGCTCGCGCCATCATGGGTTTCCGGTGCTAGACCATGGACGGATGATTGGCATGATCACAGACTCGGATCTAGCTCACCAGCGCCACCAACCGGGACACCTGAAGCTGCACGAGATCATTAGCGGTCGGCCGGTCACGTTGGTTCCCACGGCTCCGCTGAAGGATGTGATGTACCTGATGGATCGCTACCACCTCTCCCATTTGCCGGTGCTCGACGGGCAGATGCTGGTAGGAATTGTCACCCGCAGTGATTTGATCCATGCGGCGGCGGAGCAGTTGGAGCCCCAGCGGGCTACGCCCACGGTGGAGCCGTCCTATGTGGTCTACGTGACGCGATCGCCCGCGAGTGGTAAGGGTCGCCTCCTCTTGCCCCTGAGTAATCCAGACACAGCGCCCGCCCTGCTGGAGATTGCCCTGGCTCTGGCCCAGCAGCAGCAATACGAGCTGGAATGCCTCCACGCGATCGCCGTTCCCCGTCACTGCTCCCCAGCGCAAACGCCTGTAGACCTCACGGCGAGCCAGCAGCTCTTTGTCACCGCGCGGCGGCTGGCAGACCGAGCCGCCGTGCCCCTCCACCTTCAGGTGCGGGTCGCCCAGGATCGGGCCCAGGCGATCCTGGAGGCGATCGCCGAGCGGCATATCAACCTCCTCGTGACGGGCTGGAAGGGCAGCACAACGGCCCCCGATCGGGTCTTTGGCACGATCGCCGATACCCTGATTCACCAGGCCCGCTGTCCCCTGGTATTGGTCAAATTGGGCCGTGCCCCCGCCGCTTACCCCTACCATCCCGGCCCGGGCACTCGCTGGTTGGTTCCCACGGCGGGCGGCCCCAACGCCGACTTAGCGACTCAACTCCTGCCGGCCCTAGCACGCCTGACGGCCGGGCCCCAGATCTGGCTGACGCAGATTTATCCCCCCCAGGCGCAGCCTGAGGCCAAGAATCTGGAGCAGTTGGCAGCAAATCTGCGCCGCCACCTGCCGGGTAACATTGAGACCTTGGCGATTCGGGCCGCTTCGGTGTCAGAGGCGGCGATTCGCTTCGCAGACCGCCAGGCCTGCGATGTGGTACTGCTCGGGGCGAGCCGGGAAAGCCTGCTCAAGCAGGTGGTATTGGGGAATATCCCGGAGGCGATCGCCACAGGAGTGACTTGCACCGCCATCGTCGTGCGCGGCCCCCTCGCCGCATCAGAATCAAGCCCCTAACCGGGAACATCCCCCCTTGGCCGCTCTCACCCTCACCCCCGAGGCCGCAAAAACAGGGACACTCGAAATGTCCCTGCTCCCCTAGAAATGGGGTGCATCTCAAGTTAAGCAAGTTTACCCTCATCCCCCAGCCCCTTCTCCCAAGTAGGGCGAAGGGGAGTCTCCAAAGTGAGATGCACCCTAGAAATGAAGCTTGAAGTCCGCTAGAGGATCTGAGTCAGCGGGTCGCCGCTTCTAATAGAGTTCTTCCTCTTGGTGCGTCATGATCGTGCAATCCGACTTGGGGTAGGCCACACAGGTCAGCACGTAACCGGCCTCGATTTGCTCGTCATCCAAGAAGGATTGATCCGACTGGTCGATTTCACCGCTCACCAGCTTGCCAGCACAGGTGGAACAAGCACCAGCCCGGCAAGAGTAGGGCAGATCAATACCCTGCTCTTCGGCAGCGTCTAGGATGTACTCGTCATCAGGAACTTCAATGGTGGTATTCAGCCCTTCGGCTTCGTTCTTCAGCGTAACTTTGTACGTCGGCATGATCGTGTTGCCCTCTCTAAAGTGTTACCCAATCGTCGTAACCTACTGAGAGAAGAGCCTTATGGCCCGCACAAGCAGGACGGAGAGCTTCCTCTACAGATCGGCGTTCATTCCGATACTACGGGAAAACGCTCAGTAGCAGTATGAGGATTAGGAATGACTCTGGTAATCGGGGTTGTAATAAGTGATTCTTATGCCTAGTCAAGGCCCTTTATATTTCTAGAATCCAAAGGCTAACGTCTCTCCTAAGGCAGAGATTGCCTAGCTTCTCAACTCTATCCCAAGGCTCCCAGGCCGGGGCTGGGCTGTTTCAAGTTATGATTAACTTTGATTATATTTAGACCGAGTTTTGATTAATGGCGAGGGTAAGCACCATGACAAATTCTGACCCGCTGCGCGTCGGCTTGGTGGGCACTGGCTATGCGGGTCAGCGGCGGGCTGAAGCGGTGGCGGCCGATGAGCGAGCTGAATTGGTGGCGATCGCCGGCCACACCCAAGCCCACCTCGCGGCCCTCTGTGAAAAATCAGGAGCTACGGCCTGCGACTCCTGGCGGCAGCTCATCCGTCAGCCGTCCCTCGACCTGATCATCGTAGCGACGATCAACCGCAGCCACGCCGAGATCGTGCGGGCGGCCCTCGAGGCTGGCAAGCACGTGGTCGTGGAGTATCCCTTAGCCCTGGATCTCGAGGAGGCGCGATCGCTCCTCAATCTGGCCCGGCAGCAACAACGTCTCCTGCACATCGAGCACATCGAGCTGCTCGGAGGCCTGCACCAAACCCTGCGCCAGACCCTGCCGCGCCTCGGAGCCATCAACTATGCCCGCTACACCACCCTCACCCCCCAGCGCCCCATAACCGGCCGCTGGACCTACCACCAAGAACTCTTCGGCTTCCCCCTCTGTGCCGCCTTGTCCCGCATCCATCGGTTCACCGATCTCTTCGGCCCCGTCGTCCGCGTCAGCGGCCAGGCCCGCTACTGGGATCTTTCGGCCACCGGAGCCTATCGCGCCTGCCTCTGCACCGCCCAAATGCAGTTTGCCAGCGGGCTGCTAGCCGATGTCACCTACGGCAAGGGCGAAGTCTTCTGGCAGGCGGCCCGCACCTTTGAACTCCACGGAGAAGAAGGCTCCTTACTCTTTGAAAACGAGACCGGCCGGCTCGTGCGGGGGGATGAGATAGAGACCATTCCAACCCTCAGCCGCCGGGGACTCTTTGCCCTAGATACCACCGCCGTCCTCGATCATTTGAGCAGCGGCGAGCCCCTCTACGTGCAATCCACGGCAAGCCTCTACGCCCTAGAGGTAGCCGATGCGATTCGCCGCTCCGCCACCACGGGCCAGGCCGTCACCCTCACTCCTCCAGCTTGGGGAGCCGAGGCCGGGGGATGAGAGCCACCCTAGCGCTAACGGGGGATGTCCCCCTCCCCAAAGTTTTTGGAGTCAGAAACCACAAAATAGGTAGCCAGATTCTTGACAATGGGCGAATTTTGGCGCTGATTTCGGCCTAGGGCTGCCCCGTCCTCTGGGGGTTGAGTATTATGATAGATAGCAAGTTAGCTCAAGGTTGTTTAGGGTCAACATCCCGATCTGCTATGGCTCGTTATATGTGTGCGTTTTCAGCCGATGCACCTCGCGAACGACTCCTACCGTCGTTGAGCGAGGTCTTGCAGGCTTGTAATTTTGAAATCATCTACGACACCGAAGACTACATGATGGGGCGGGAGATCCCCGGTCGGGTGGCCTTTGCCAAGCTCGTGACCGTTGAAGCTCTGGTAGACAAGACCAAGACCACCGCGCGCAATGCCCGCATGAGCTTCGTGATCAAGAACGAAGAGCTGCCCTTGCACGACGACAACCACTGTCGGCAGATGTTCGACGTTTTGAAACGGTCCATCCAAGAGAACACGGGCTGGCAGCTTCAAGCCTAGGAACTGCCCACAATGCTGGGGGAATTCTTGCCAGCGCCGCGTTTAGGGCCATGAGCCGGGCAGGATCGATGACCCCTGCGATCCAGACCCTAGCTAGATCCTGCTGCTAATGAGCGGTAGGCTTATTTCAAGCAGTTTTGCAACACTTCAAAACAGCGTTAAGGCTGGGAACCTCAACCCATTGCCGTCCTCACCCTAAATCGCTCTCCCAAGTTGGAGAGCTGGGGCTGGGAAAGGGGATCTAGAAGCCCCTCGCCTAAGCTTGGGAGTTCATTCACCCCCCAGGCCCAGAGGCGTTAGCCTTGGGAAAGCGGCTGGCTGAGGGGATGCCAGCCAGACTGGGGCTGAATTTTCTCCTGGAGCCCTAAACCCCCCTCACATTCGCTGGGAGTGAGCAAAAATGCAGCGTCCGGTTGCGCGCGCGGCGGGGAGCTGAAGTTTGCCCTCAGGAGTTGCCTTGCCAAGCAACCTGCAAGGTTCCGGGGTGACGGCGATCGCCCTGAAAGATCACCCCTCGCTGGTTCGCTTCGAGGTGGCGCAGGATCTTGTAGACGGTTTCAACCTGCTCGGGGGCCGCCGCCGCCTCGGCCAGGGCCGCGAGGCTGAGGGGCTGGCCCGCCTGTTGGAGCGCCGTGAGCACTCGGGCTTGCAAGTCCAGGACAACCGCCGCCGCCCGTTTGCCCGCTTCCACCCCCGGTTGGTGGTAGGCATTGACATTCACGAGGCTGCCATAGAAGCCGACGGCCCGCTCGTAGAGGGCGATCAGAGCCCCGACTGTCGCAGGAGTCACGTCCTGGATGGTGACAGTAATGGAGTCGCGGTAGTTGTCGTAGAGAGCTTGGCGAGTGCCCTGGAGAAAACCGGAGAGGTAGTCGCCTGAGGTGGCTCCCGGTTCTACTTCGATGGACGGGCCTTGGCGATCGCGCAGCACCTCAATAAAGGTCGCAAAGAAGTTGGGCACGCCCTCCCGCAACTGCTGCACATAGGCGTGCTGATCCGTCGAGCCCTTGTTACCGTAGACGGCAATTCCCTGGTGAACCACCTTGCCATCAAGATCCCGCTCCTTGCCCAGGGACTCCATCACCAGTTGCTGCAAGTAGCGGCTAAAGAGCAAGAGGCTGTCCTTGTAGGGCAGGACGACCATATCTTTGTCCCCCTTGCCATTGGTAGCAAAGTACCAGGCCAGGGCCAACAGAGCGGCCGGATTTTGGGGCAAATCCGGGCGGCGGGTGGTGGCGTCCATCGCCCTAGCCCCCGCGAGCAGGGCTTGAATGTCGATACCCTGGAGGGCGGCCGCCACGAGGCCGACGGCGGACAGCTCCGAGGTGCGGCCCCCCACCCAGTCGTGCATCGGGAAAGTCGCGAGCCAGCCCTCACGCTGGGCTGTCTGATCGAGCCGGCTGCCGTGGCCGGTAATAGCAACCGCGTTGGCGGCAAAGGGGAGGTTCCGAGCGGCGAAGGCGGCTTGGGTTTCAAGCATTCCGTTACGGGTTTCCGGCGTACCGCCCGATTTGGAAATCACGAGGACCAGGGTGGTGGCCAGACGATCGCCAATCATAGCGAGGGTGCGGTCCAGACCTGCCGGATCGGTGTTGTCGCTGAAGTGAAGCGCGAGGGGGGGATTTACGGGGGCCAAGGCGGCAGCCACAAACTCAGGGCCCAAGGCCGAGCCCCCAATGCCAATCGAGAGAATGTCCGTGAAGCGATCGCCCCCCGGGGGACGCAGGCGACCGCTGTGAACCTGCTGAGCAAAGTCCTGGATGCGCTCGAGGGTGGTGGTGATTTCCTGTTTCAGTTCGGGGGTCGGTGCGAGTTCAGGCGCGCGTAGCCAGTAGTGACCCACCATGCGGTCTTCATCGGGGTTGGCGATCGCACCCCCCTCCAGGGCCGCCATATCGGCAAAGGCTTGGGCAAACCTGGGCTGCATCGCTTTGACGAAGAAATCATCAAAACGCATCCGGCTAACATCCACGTAAATCTCCAGGCTGGGGTCATAGTAGAGCCAGTCCTGATAGCGTTGCCAAAGTGCGACCGCATCCATAGAAACGAGAGCCTCCAAACCACTGGGCTGTGAGCCGCCAGCGCCATGACGCCGTTAAGTTACTTGTTCGCCTTCAGTGTACGTTACCAGTCATCGCCCGAAGGGAAGGCTTTGGCTTTTTCTTAGAGTTGGCCGAAATCAAGGC
>CAYNIP010000070.1:0-17107 GCA_964397305.1 uncultured bacterium | reverse complement strand
AATATGCAAGGGGCCGGGGGATGAGGGGGCAAACTTGCCTAACTGAGATGCACCCTGTCAAGCTAGATTGGAGCGATACAGCTTTTCCGTTGTTGCGCTTCAGCGCTCCCCCAAGAGGGCTAACGCTCAACAACGTTCCTCATTTCTGAGTTAACAGACCCCTACTCCGCCACGATGCCCGGCTCCTAACTGTGGCAAGCTAGGGCGTGATGGGTTGGGACAGAATCGATGCTGGCATTGAATGGGGCCAATCCTTGGCTGGTGGGACTGGGGGTGAATACCCTGCTGTTGGGGGTGGCGGCGATCGCCCCGAAGCAACTACTCACCTGGGCCGGCTATCTGCACGCTTGGCTCTTAGGGGTCTTGGTCTGGGGCACGTTGGGCTGGCGCGGCTATGTGGTGGTCATGGTCTATTTCCTCGTCGGTTCCGGCGTCACTCGGATTGGGAAAGCCCAGAAGGAAGCGGCGGGCATCGCGGAAAAGCGGCAGGGCCGGCGCGGTCCGGAGAATGTCTGGGGCTCAGCCCTAACGGCCACTGTTTGCGCCTTGGCAACCCTAGGCGTCGCGGACCCGGTGCGGGCCTGGCTGGTCCTGGGCTATGTGGCCAGTTTTAGCACCAAGCTCTCGGATACCTGCGCGTCGGAGATTGGCAAGGCCTACGGTCGGCGCACGTTCCTGATCACGACCCTGCAACCGGTTCCCCCGGGCACTGAGGGGGCGGTGAGCCTGGAGGGAACCTTGGCGGGGGCGGTAGCCTCGGGGGCGATCGCGCTCCTCGGTTGGGGCCTGGGCCTCGTGACGCCCCTGGGAATGCTCTGGTGCGTTCTGGCTGCCTTTGGGGCCACTAATGCGGAGAGCGTCCTCGGGGCGACGCTACAAGCCCGCTGGCCTTGGCTGACCAATGAAGTGGTGAATATCTTCAACACCACGGTCGGTGCGGCGGTGGCTATCGGTCTTGCGGCCCTGGTGGCAGCCTAGGTCCAGCGGCGGAATGCTGGGCAGGAGGGCCGTTCTCTGCTATCTGTGGTAACAGTACGGTTAAATCTCACACAGGAGATCTAGCATCATGGCTGAAGCGAAGCAAATGCCGGTGCCGCAGAGCGGTAAGCCGCCCTATCCGTTCCGGGTTCTCTGGGGGGCGATTTTGTTGGCGGGTAATGTGTTGATTGCGTCCTTCTACTTCAAAATTATCAACCCCTAGGGATCGCTCAGCGCGCCAAAGGCAGCCGTGGGTGCATCTCAGTGAGGCAAGTTTGCCCACTCTGCGAGAAGCCGCTACGCGGCTACATCCCCCGGCCCCTGCTCCCAAGTAGGGCGCAGGGGAGTCTCCAAAGTGAGATGCACCCGGCAGCCGTTGCCTTTGGTGGCTCGGGGCGGCTTGCCATGTCGGATCAGCTCGGATTTGTTGCGAAAGTGGTGCTGCTGTCGGGGGCGATCGCCTTGGTAATCAAATTCGCGGCTCCCCAACTCTCCATTCCGGCGACTGCGACCAGTGCCCTCCTGGCTATCACCCTGCCTCCCTTAGCCTTAGCCTTAGCCCTGGTCTGGCAAAGCAGGCGGGCGGGCGGTTCGAGGGACTAGCGTGCTGTCCGGGAGCTTCCCCCATGCCCACGATTGCGGAGATTAACGCCAAGATTGGCGATCGCCAGGCCCGCGTCCTCACAGTCGAGGCCGTGAAGCAGCAGGTGGCCGCTAGCAGCGTGGCGGCGGTGGCGCGGCAGGTGGATGTCGTGACGGCGGGAACCTTTGAGCCCCTGGAGTCGGCTGGGGCAATGATTAACCTGGGCCATACCGATCCGCCCCTCAAGATTCGTCAATGTTGGCTGGATGGCGTGCCCGCCTATGCCGGCCTGGGGGCTGTGGATCTCTACCTGGGGGCCACCGCTCGGGCTGACTTCGACCGCAACGAGACCGACGGGGCGGCTCCCCCCGAGCGGGGGGGCGGCCATGTGATCGAAGCCCTCGTGGCTGGTCGCCCGGTTCACCTCAGCGCCACGGGGCAAGTGACCGACTGCTACCCGCGCGCCTCCTTGGAGACGACGATTTCGCGGGAGACGGTCAATCAGTTTTATCTCTACAACCCGCGCGGCCTGTACCAGAATTTTATTGTGGGCGTGAATGGTGGCGATCGCCCGCTGTTCACCTACCTCGGCCCGCTCCAGCCCCATTTGGGCAACGCGGTCTATGGCAATCCCGGCGCGCTCTCGCCCCTGTTCAATGATCCCGACCTGGACCTGATTGGCATCGGTACGCGGATCTGGATCGGGGGGGCAACCGGCTACGTGACAGGTGAGGGAACTCAGCACTTCCCTCTGCAAAAACGCTTGCCCAACCGTACCCCCGTCGGCCCAGCCGCGACCCTCGCCCTCGTCGGAGACGCAAAGGCGATGGACCCCTACTGGGTGCGAGGTTGTTACTTCAAGCACTACGGCCCGTCCCTGATGCTGGGAGTGGGGGTGGCGCTGCCCGTCGTGGCGGAGGAGGTGATCGCGCGCTGTGCCGTTCCTGATCAGGAGATCGTCGCGCCAGTGGTGGATTTCTCGATTCCGCGTCGGGTCCGCCCCACCTTCGGCCTGGTCAACTATGCCCAGCTCAAAAGCGGCCGGATCACCATCGAAGGCCGGCTGGTGCGAACCGCCCCTCTCGCCAGCATTGCCCGCGCCCGGGCCGTGGCCGAGGTGCTGAAGCAGCAGATCGAGGCGGGGGACTTTTTCTTGACGGAACCCGTTGCCCCGCTGGCGGGCGATCGCGCCTTTCTGGCCCAGGAACGCTGGGACGCCCAGACCGTGATGGAAGATTAACCCGCCCCCGCAGCTAGCAATTGCCGCCGCCCCTGATCATCAAACTCGGCCGCCGGCCGGCGGCCTCCCCCCGACCTTTGCGGCTGGAGAAACCGGGGAGTGAGGAGTTGCTCGTCCAAGGCTGGGGGCGGGCGGCTCCCCTGGGGTGCTTCCCCGACGACTGCATAGGTAGGGTCAGCCTAACGCTAGGGGAGACTAGCGGACCTAGCCGCTTGACCGCAGGCATGAGGCCAAGGCTCGGACTCCCAGCAACCGTTTGCTCTCAGGGCCTACGGCGCAAGCTGGGCCAACACCAGCAAACCTGATTCTGAGGGGCGAGGGTCTTGGCGACGGGGCAAAGTTTTTGGGGTGCGAGCAGGGGCACTAGCGCTTGCGGGTCCAGGGTCTGGTGAGGCCTGCCCTTCGGGGAGGCTCCCCGGCGAGCAGACGGTCCCTGAACTGCCCGGCCAGTCTCTAGGACTTTGGGGCCTGGAACCATACTCAAGTTAATCGTTGCCACTGCTCACGCTTAATCCCTATGAAACTGCAAGTCTTACCGCCAGCCCCGCCGCTTGCCTTGCCAACCACCACGCCGGACCGGCTGCCTCGGCGGCCAGCTCGCGGGCGTCGTTCTTGGCTGTGGTGGCTGGGCTTGGCGATCGCCAGTGCCGCCCTCGCAATCTATCAGTCCACTTTCTTGCTGCTGATCCTCGTCGCGATTTTGAGTGCGCTGTTTGCGCTCGGCTTGATCAACCTTGGTTGCTAGATCAGAATGTTTCCTCAAGCGTTACTGGGCTTCGGCCTCCTGAGCCTTTTCTTTATTCCCCTGGAGGGCTGTTTTGCCCTGCGGCCGCAACGGGTGCTGCGGCCGGGCTGGACGACGGACGTGATCTACTACGTCACGGGCAACCTGATTGGTCAGGCGGCGGCGATCGCCCTGCCGGCCCTGCTAGGACGGCTCCTGCTTTATCAGGTCGTGCAGCCAGCCTGGCATCCTTGGGTGGCAGCTCAGCCGGTCGCTTGGCAGCTTCCGGTCCTCATTTTCACCGCTGATGTGGGCTACTATTGGGCCCATCGCTGGCTGCATACCGTGCCCTGGCTCTGGCGCTTCCACGCCATCCATCACAGCAGCGAGCAGTTGGATTGGCTCACCACGGTCCGGGTGCATCCTGTGGATCAAGTGTTCACGAGGGCTTGGCAACTGCTGCCGATCGTGGTTCTCGGCTTTAGTGATGAGGCCGTGGGGTATTATGCCCTCTTTTCGGCTGCGATCGCCTTCTTCATCCACGCCAATCTGCGCTGGCGGTTGCGGTGGCTGAATTGGCTCTTGGTCACACCGGCCCTGCACCACTGGCATCACGCGGACGAGCCCCAGGCCTACAACAAGAACCTGGCCGCCCAATGCGCCCTAGTCGATCGCCTGTTTGGCAGCTTCTACCTGCCCACCCGCCCGCCCCAGGCCTACGGTCTTCCCGATCCGGTTCCGGCGGATTATCTCCGTCAATTGTTTTATCCCCTGACTCGCCCCCAGTCCTATGCCCAGCGTTAATCTGCGCCCTTACGGGACCATCCTCCTCGCGGCGATCGCCGGTTGCAGTGTCAGCGCGATCGCCGTCGCCGTCGCCTACCCGTTGGCCCCAAGCCTGTACCTCCCCCCCGCGATCGCCAAATTTCGTACCCCGCACACGACACCCCAAGCCCTGCGCCAAGGGGATGGGGGAGAGCGCTTGATTTTCGTGGATGTGCGATCGCCCGCCGAGTATGCGGCCGATCACATCGCCGGCAGTGTGCTCATCCCCCTCACCGACATCGAGGCGGATATTGGGCTCAAACACCTAGCTGAACTGGCCAAGGCCAATCCCGGCGCGACCCTGGTACTCTACTGCCAGACCGGGCCCCGCTCCGTCCGTGCCTACCAGCGGTTACAAGCAGTCGGCTGGGATGATACTGGCAATTATGTGGTGCTTCGGGGCGGGATCGAGGCCTGGCGGGTCCTAGAACCAGTCCCAAATCCGCAGAGGACTGAATCCTAGCTCGTCAAGCCGTGCTCTAGGGCGTAGCGGACCAGCTCCGTGCGGCTATTTGTCCCGGTTTTGGTGAACAGGCGGCTCACATACTTTTCAACATTGCGGACGCTGGTATCCAGTTCGCGGGCGATCTCCTTGTTCATCAGGCCCTGAGCGACCAAATCGAGAACGCTTTGCTCCCGGGGCGTGAGATCCAGCGCGATGGGTGCGGGCTTGGTGGAGAGGCCGGCGCGTTGACTGAGCATTCCCTTGATCGCGGCGACTTCGCGGGCGATCGCCTCCAGTTGCGCCGCCTCGCCATTAGCCGCCACAGTGGCCGTGCGGCGCGCTAGGAGATTGCGGATGATCGCCACCAGCTCCTCAGGCTCAAAGGGCTTGGGCAAATAGGCATCACAGCCGGCTTCGTAGCCTTGGATGCGATCCGAGGTCATGCCACGGGCCGTGAGGAAGACCACGGGCAGGGTTTGAAAACGGTTATCCTGTCGCAGGCGCTGCAAAAACTCGTAGCCGTCCACCTGGGGCATCATGATATCCGAGATCACGAGGTCGGGCCGCTCTTGCTCCAGGAGTTCCCAGGCTTCCTGGGCACTGGCCGCCACGGTCACGCTCAAATCCTCCTCGTCGTCCAGGTAGGCTTGCACGGCCGCCCGCAGGCCGGGCTCGTCATCGACCAGCAATACCTTAGCGGGTTCCGTCATCGCGATCGTTGGCTCCAACTCCCTCCCCTCCACTGTACCAGCCCGCCAGCCCTCAGCGGGCTCCGCGCGTGGCATTCAGCAGGAGGTCAAACTTCATCTGGGCGAGCTGGAGCTGTTCCGCCTTAATCGGATCAAGAGCATCCTCGTGATAGAGATCATGCACCTCCAGACCATAGCCGAGGCGTTGCACTGTACCGCGCATCCGATCGGCGAGACAGAGGGAGAGGCCGCGATAGAAACGGGACGCAAAGCCACCGTCACGACTGAGTTTTGGCATTAAACGCAGGCGGGGAATTGCCAGCAGCAGGGAGGGGTCGAGGGCCTGGACCGTTGCAATGGGCGGCCGCTCGTCCAGGAAGGAGATTTCCCCCACGACTTCACCGCGACCGATCCGCGCTAGCTCCTGTTGATCGAGAAGAATGCTCAGTTTACCGTCGAGAACAAAATAGAGGCCGGCGATGGATTGGCCCTCGTAGATCAAGACTTCCTCGGGTTGCAGCGAGCGATTCTGACCGT
Source organism: uncultured bacterium (assembly GCA_964397305.1). Lineage (GTDB taxonomy): Bacteria > Cyanobacteriota > Cyanobacteriia > Cyanobacteriales > Spirulinaceae > JAAUTY01. The sequence goes on along the minus strand of CAYNIP010000070.1, from coordinate 11,086 downwards.
TTTGGAGTAACCAATTTAGATCGTCGTTATTCAGTTCATGAAGAATGATAAGGGCCTTGCGCTGCTCCATGATCTTGGCGTGACCGTGCGAAATGTGATTGAGGACATCGTGGGAGATTACACCCTAAGGAGACGGCTTTCGGGAAAGGGAGGCAGGGTAGTGCTTCAGTAGTCATGACCGACACGACTGAAAGCCCAATTATCGCCCAATTATGATTGCAAGGGTTCAGCCAAGCCTCAGGAGGGTGAACGAAAGTTTACGCGGGATGTTTGTGCTCCTTAGCTAAGCCCTCACCCCAACCCCTCTCCCAACTTGGGAGAGGGGCTTCTAACTCCCCTGCTCCCAAAGCTGGGAGCAGGGGCCGGGGGAGGTCAACGCGCAGCAGCTTCTTGCAGAGGGGGCCCGGTAATGCGGAAGAGGACGACCCTCTGCTCCTGGAGCAATCGCTCAAAATCCAGGGGAGCCGCGCTTTTTTTCGTCCACCCCCTACGGCCTAACCCACTTATGCGCGCGCCCAGCTCCCTCTACGATAATTCAGATCAGAGGAATCGATCCGGGTAAACCTCGATACACTGAACTGACCCGAATCATTTCCTCAGATTCCTCTAGGAGAGTCCCCATGACCCAGCGCCCGATTGTGATTGGCATTGTTGGCGATAGCGCCGCTGGTAAAACCACCCTAACCCGAGGCATCGCTCAAGTGCTTGGCGCTGACAACGTGACCACAATCTGCACCGACGACTACCACCGCTATGACCGCAAGCAGCGCGCTGAGCTAGCCCTCTCGGCCCTACACCCCGATTGCAACTACCTCGACATCATGCAGCAACACCTCAACCTGCTGCGTACTGGCCAAGCCATCCTCAAGCCGATCTACAACCACAACACCGGCTGCTTTGACCCACCGGAATATATCAAGCCGGCCAAGTTTGCGGTGGTGGAAGGGCTCCTGGGCTACTCAACCCGTGCCATGCGGGACTGCTACGATGTCAAGGTCTACCTGGCGCCCCCTGAATCCCTGCGGACCCACTGGAAGGTCAAGCGCGACACCCGCAAGCGTGGCTATACTGCCGAACAAGTGCGGGAGCAACTGATCCGCCGCGAGCCCGACTCCGGGGCCTACATCCGTCCCCAGCGGCAATGGGCTGACATCATTGTGTCTTTCTATCCTCCCCAGGCAGGGGCCGACCCCGATGATCTCATGCTCAATGTGCGGCTCGTCCTGCGGCCTACCATTCCTCATCCGGACTTTCCGGCCATCCTCGGCGATGAAGGCAATCACCTGGGCTCGGCGATCCGGCTGGGCCTCGACCGGGATATGGGCAAGCCGGTGGATGTGCTCGAAGTAGACAGCCACGCCACCGTGGAGCAGGTTCACGAGCTGGAGCGGCTCCTCTGTAACGATGTCCCCTACCTGGGTCAATTCTGTAGCCTTGAGGGGAATCAAGACATTGGTAGGCTCGTGGGCACGACGGGCGAGGAGTTGCAGAGCTATCCCCTGGCTCTGACCCAGTTGTTAATCGCTTACCATGTCTTTAAGGCGGCTCGCTTGACGGCGGCTTGAGCCCCGAGCCAGAGGCTGGCAACCTGCCGGGGGTTTGGCGGTGGGAGCCTAGAAGCCTGTGCTACGTTGGTAGCAATTGGGACTGGAACCTCGCTTATGATTGCCCCCCTGAGCTGATGAGAACCTTGCGCTGGCAACCTTACGGGACTTGGCGATCGCTCCAACAGCGGCTCGCGCAGCTTCCCGCCTCGGAAACGGAGGAGTCCATCACCCTCCGGCTGCTCACCCAAGCGGTGGTCGCCTTGGGGATCATCGCCGTAGACCTGACGGCTGGCACGGCCCTGAGCCTCTGGGCTATTCCGCTCAGCCTCGGCGGGGGGGTCTGGAGCTGGGCCCGTCGTCGCCGCACCAATGTTGCGGCCAAATTCATGATCGCCCTGGGAATGCTCGGCTCCCTGGTGCTCTTTCTCGGCGGCCTGGTGGAAAACCTCAACGACACCCGCCTGGTCCTGGCAGAGCTGCTGATTCGGCTGCAAGTACTCCACAGTTTTGACTTACCCCGCCGCAAGGATCTGGGTTATTCCCTGGTCATTGGTCTGATCCTGCTCAGCGTCGCTGCCACCCTCAGCGAAACCCTGGCCTTTGCGCCGCTCCTACTGCTTTTTTTCTTGGTGGCTCTCCCGGCCCTCCTCTACGACTACCGCGCTCGCCTCGGCTTTGACCAAGGGGCCCGCTGGGGCCGCCGTTCCCGGGGGGGGGCTTCGCCTGCGTCGCCCCCCGCGACTGTGGGTTGGCGGCGCTTGGGGTTGCTGATGGTCCTGACCCTCACCCTGGGCCTGGTCATCTTTGCTCTGATGCCGCGTTTTCCTGGCTACCAACTGCAAAACTTTCCGGTGAGCGGGGGGGCGGAACTAGAAGAGCAGTGGTTCACGGAGCAGACCCAGGGCATTTTCAACCCTGGGGTGAGCGAGGGCAACCAAACGGAGGCCGAGGGCCTGAATCAGGAGGCCGGCACGGGCTCAGGCGAGGGCACGGGGGGGGACGATGTTTACTATGGGTTTCGTACCCAGATGGATCAGTTGGGGCTCAATCCCAGCCCGCCTACTCGCTCCCAGGTGGTGCTGCGAGTTCGTTCCCAGGCGCCGGGCTTCTGGCGCACCATTGCGTTTGATCGCTACACGGGGCGCGGCTGGGAGATTTCGGATGCGGCGGAGTTGACTCAGATCGAGCGGCCTCCCTGGACGTATCGCTTTGACCTCGGCCTGCCGGGCTCGGAGAGTGAGACCCAGGCTGTGATCCAAACGGTCACGGTGGTGCGGAATTTACCCAACCTCATTCCGGCCTTGTCGCAACCGCGAGCGCTCTATTTCCCGACGCCAGAAGTGGGGATCGATAGCGAAGGGAGTCTCCGGGCTCCGACGATTCTGGCTACGGATCTGACCTATACGGTGGTTTCGGATGTCCCTCGGCGCGATCGCACCCTCCTCGGACAAGCGCGCACGGACTACAACTCGATCACCCGTCGCCGCTACTTGCAATTGCCGGAGGCGGTGGTGGCTCAGGTCCGTCCTGAAGCGGAAGCGCTGCTGGCGAAGTCGCCGCAACCCTTGACCAACTCCTACGAGCAAGCCCTCTTCCTCGCCCAGGCCTTGAAACAGAACTATGAGATTCGCGACGATTTTCTCGTGCAGCCGGGGGAGGATCTGGTGGCGGCCTTTCTCCGCCAGGGCGGTGGCTACCCGGATCACTTCTCGACGGTCCTGGCGGTGATGTTGCGCTCTCTGGGCATTCCGGCGCGCCTCAGTGCGGGCTTTGCCCCCAGCCAGTTCAACCCCTTCACGGGCTTTTACCTGGTTCACAATACGGATGCTTTGGCCCTGCCAGAAGTCTATTTCTTCAACCACGGCTGGTTTGCCTTTGATCCGGTTCCCGGTCGCGAGCTGATTCCCCCTTCCGTGGAGGATGTGGAGATGTTCAGCGTGCTGGAACAGTTTTGGCGCTGGGTGGCGGGCTGGTTGCCTTCCCCGGTGACGGGCTTTCTCAGTTGGCTCTGGCTGCTGGTGGTGGGAACTCTCTCGCGGGGGCTGGTGGGTCTCTGGCAGTTTATTTCTGGGAGTGCGGTGGGGGTCTTGATGGGGGCGATTGGGGCGATCGCCATCAGTTTCGCGGCCTGGCTGGCAGGGCAGCGCCTGCGGAGCTGGCGGGATGACCGCCGCCTACGACGGCTGCCCCCGATGGAGCGGCTCTATCAGCAGTTGCAGCGGGATCTCGCGACCCAGGGCCTCCCTCGCCATCCCGCCCAGACTCCCCTGGAATATGCCCGTTGCGTTGGGGAACAGCGGCCGGGTCTTGTAGCTGAGGTCGCGGCTACCATTGCCCAGGCCTATGCCCGTTGGCGTTATGGCGCGATTCCGCCGGATCTGGACCGGTTACAAGCAGAGTTGCGTCGTTTGCGGCGTACTCGCGCATCTGGGCTCGTTCGTAAACCCTAGGTCGGGAACGATCGTTCGTAAACTATAGTTGCGGAGATCGTTACCCTTCATCCCTAGCTTTGACTTCAGCAGTAAGATAAGGCAGTAGGGGTTGTTTGGGAGGTAGAACCATGCTGACGATGCCACATTTGACGGAAGCGGATCTGGACGCCATCGATGCGGCGGAGGTTGCTCAATTGGCCGGGCGGTTGGAGCAAGATGACTATGCGAATCCCTTTGAAGCGTTGCGGGATTGGCACGTTTTGCGGGCGATCGCCTTTCACAACACGGAGTTGGTAGAGCCCTATCTCTACCTGCTGGACATTGAGGCCTATGACGAAGCCTAGGGGCGGCAGGCTCCAGTCTGGTGGCGGCGCGGACTAATGTTCTCATCGGCCTCGGCGGCGGTATCGCCGCCTACAAGGTCTGTGAGGTTATTTCTCAGTTGGTGCAGGCGGGTGCTCAGGTTCGCTGCCTCTATACAGCGGCGGCTGAGCAGTTTATTGCCCCCCTGACTCTGGCGACCCTCAGCCGCTACCCGGCCTATGGCGATGCTCTGCTCTGGTCTGCGTCCCAGGGCCGCCCTCTGCACATTGAGCTGGGGGAGTGGGCGCAGGTGTTTTTGCTGGCCCCCCTGACGGCCAATACCTTGGCGAAGCTGGCCCTGGGCTTGGCGGACAATTTACTCACCAATACGGTTCTGGCCTCGCGCTGTCCCGTGCTCCTGGCTCCGGCGATGAACACGGATATGTGGGAGCAGCAGACGGTGCAGCGAAACTGGCAGGGGGTGCAGCAGGACCCACGCTACCACGCGATCGCCCCGGGCTCCGGGCTGTTGGCCTGTGACCGGGTGGGCCCCGGTCGGCTGGCTGAGCCCCGGGAGCTGGTCGCCGCTGTGCAGTCCCTGCTCCATACGGGGGGCGATCGCGACTTGGCCGGCCAGCGAGTGCTGATCACCGCTGGCAGTACCCGCGAGCACCTTGACCCCGTGCGCTTCCTCAGCAATCCGGCCACGGGCAAGATGGGCTTGGCCCTGGCCCGGGCCGCTTGCCATCGCGGGGCCCAGGTGAGCTTGATCCATGGCCCCCTAGCCTTCGAGCTGCCCCCCCACCCCCAGGTGCAAACCCTGGCTGTCACCAGTGCGGCTGAGATGCGGGCCGCCGTCTTGGCCCAGAGCGACCTGGCGGACTGGCTGCTCCTGGCGGCGGCCGTGGCCGATCAGCGTCCGGTGAGCCAGGCCGACCATAAATTGCCGAAGCAGGCCCTGCCGGAGGCCCTGCCCCTGGAACCAACCCCCGATATTGCCCTCGAGCTAGGCCAACGCCGCCGGCCGTCGCAACGCTTCATCGGCTTCGCAGCTCAGACTGGGGCGGTGCGGGCTCCGGCCTGGGACAAGTTGCAGCGCAAGGGCTTTGATGTGATCGCGGCGAATGCGGTGGATCAACCGGGTGCGGGCTTTGGCAGCGAGACGAATCAGATGCTGCTGCTGGCGGCGGATGGCCGCGAGCGGGCTTTGCCCCTGGGAACGAAGTTGGCGATCGCCCACCAGATTTTTGATTTTGCCCAAGGTCGGCCCTGATTGGGAATCCGATAGCTAGCAGCTCCCTTAGCTGGCGGGGTTGGGCTTTAGCCCCGTTGGCGTGGGCGGGCAAGAGCGCTGAAGCGCAACAACGGCTTTTTGAGGAACCGTTGTTGCGCTTTAGGCCCAGGAGGTTAGGAATGTCACCGCGATCCTGGGCCTGGGGATGGCCCCCCTCCCGCAGAATTCGGCTGCTAGGGTGATCGCCGGGTCCTAGGGGCTGACGGTGAGGCCCGCCTTGTCCTGGCTGTACTCTTCGATCGCAATCGGCATCGGCTTCGCCTTCCAGATTTCCGTGACATATTCGCGGATGGTGCGATCGCTCGAAAACTTGCCCATGCGGGTCGAGTTGAGGATAGACATCGTGGTCCAGCGCTCGCGATCAGCATAGGCATCGCTCGCCGCCTGCTGACAGTCAAGATAGGACTGAAAATCTGCCAGGAGCAGATACTGATCGTTGTAAAGCAGCGAATCGACGAGGGGCTTGAACAGCTCGGTATCGCCGTGGGAGAAGTAGCCCGAGGCAATGCGGTCGATGACCGCCTTCAGCTCCAGGTTGCGGTGGTAGTAATCCTGCGGATTGTACCCCGAGACCTTGAGTTCATAGACCTGCTGGGCTGTGAGGCCAAAGAGGAAGAAGTTCTCCGGCCCCGCCTCCTCACGGATCTCGATGTTTGCACCGTCCAGGGTGCCAATCGTCACCGCGCCATTCATCGCAAACTTCATGTTGCCCGTGCCCGAGGCTTCTTTCCCCGCCGTGGAGATTTGCTCCGAGAGGTCGGCAGCCGGATAGATGCGCTCCCCGAGGGAAACGTTGAAATTGGCCAAGAACACCACCTTGAGGCGGCCGCGCACATCGGGGTCTTTGTTAACCATTTCTGCCACGGCGTTGACCAGCTTAATAATCAACTTCGCCATGAAGTAGCCCGGAGCCGCCTTGCCGCCGAAGATGAAGGTGCGGGGTAGCACATCCACGTTGGGGTCCCGCTTAATCCGGTTGTAGAGGGCGATGATGTGGAGCACATCCAACAACTGACGCTTGTACTCATGAAGCCGCTTCACCTGCACGTCAAACAGGGAGTCGGGATTCACTTCAATGTCGTTGTTTTTCCAGATGTACGCGGCGAGGGCTTGCTTGTTGGCATACTTAATCGCGCGCCAGCGATCGCGGAATTCCGGATCATCGACAAAGGCTTCCAAGCGGCGCATCTGACCCAGATCCTTGAGCCAGCCATCGCCAATCTTCTCCGTGACCAATTCCGCAAGGCGGGGATTGCAGAGCAAGATCCAGCGGCGCGGCGTGACGCCATTGGTCTTGTTAAAGAACTTCTCCGGCCAGAGCTTGGCAAAATCCTTGAGGGTATCCTGCTTAAGCAACTCCGTATGCAGGGCGGCGACGCCATTAATGGCATGGCTGCCCACACAGGCCAAGTGAGCCATCCGCACGGACTTATCGGGAAATTCCTCAATAATCGACATCCGGCCGATCAGGTCGGGCTCATCGGGGAACCAGGTGCGGATATCTTCTAGGAAGCGGAAGTTAATCTCGTAGATGATCTCGATGTGGCGCGGCAAGAGGCTGCCGAACAGGTCCACGGACCAACGCTCCAGGGCCTCGGGCAATAGCGTGTGGTTGGTGTAGGCAAAGCACTTCTGCGTGACGTACCAGGCCTTCTCCCAGTCCATGCCGTGCTCATCCACCAGCAGCCGCATCATTTCCGCAATGCTCACGGCGGGGTGGGTGTCGTTGAGCTGAATGGCGAAGTGCTCGTGGAGGTTGTCGAGGCTGGGGTGGAGGCGCAGGTGGTTGCGGAGGATGTCTTGCAACGAAGCCGAGACAAAGAAATACTGCTGCTCTAGGCGCAGTTGGCGGCCTTGGGGGGTGTTGTCGTTGGGATAGAGGACCTTCGAGATTGTCTCCGAGGACATCTTGCTGGCCACTGCGCCGTCGTAGTCCCCGGAGTTGAAGGCGTCGAAGTTGAAGTCTTCATCCTCCCCGGCCTCGGCCCGCCAGAGCCGCAGGGGGTTCACGGTGTTGGTGTTGAAGCCGGGAACCGGGGTGTCGTAGGGGATCGCCGTCACGCTGCGCTCTGCCACCCAGGTGACGCGCTTGCGGCCCTTGTCATCAGTGTAGAACTCGGTATAACCGCCAAATTTTACCTGGACTGAGGCCTCGAGGTGGGGGATTTCCCAGGGGTTGCCGTAGCGGAGCCATTTGTCCGGAATCTCAACCTGCCAGCCGTCTTGGATCTTCTGGTGGAAGATGCCGAACTCGTAGCGAATGCCGTAGCCGATGGCCGGAATTTCCAAGGTTGCCAGGGAGTCCAGGAAGCAGGCCGCGAGGCGACCGAGGCCGCCATTGCCGAGGCCGGGGTCATGCTCTTGCTCGAGGAGATCCTCGAGGCTCAGGCCGGCTTCGCTCACGACCTGCTCGATCTCGTTGTAAATGCCGAGGTTGATCAAGTTGTTGGCCAGTTGGCGGCCCATGAGAAATTCTGCCGAGAGATAGCACACGACTTTGACATCTTGTTCAAAGTAGGTGTTCATGGTTTTGATGAAGCGATGCAGGAGGCGATCGCGCACTGTGTAGGCGAGGGCCATGTAGTAGTCATTGGGGGAGGCCCACGTCTGGTATTTGCCCTGAGCATAAAACAGGCTGTCGGCGAAGGCCCGCTTCAGGGTCGCCGGACTCATGCCGGTGCGGTCATCTTCGACTTTGACCTGAATCGCCTCATGAGGAGAAACGTTAGTCTGCACGAGATCGCTCCTATTCTATAACTGCTCGCTGTCTTGCTATTGTGTCTGCTTTTAGGTCTGGGGGGCGGCTTCTTAATACTCTTTTTTGCCTACCGGCCGGGCTGCCTTGCGCTAGTTCACGTCCCACCAGCCAAAGCCAGGGCCAATAATCCGCACCGTCAGCCAGACTACCACCAGCAGGCCGATACCCCCCCAAGCGCCGCGCGTTGTCCATTTCATAAACTGCTCGCTCTGGGACTTGGTTAGCGGCAGCCAGGGCAGGATGCGGTCTTCTTGCCCGTACTGGTCTCCGAGGGCAGCCTTGCGCCGTTTTGCTTCACCCATCGTCCTTACCTCACGCAGAGTTACTCACGGCTCCAATCCTAACGCTTTGGGGGAGCGGGCGATCGCCCGGTTACGGTCTCGCCGGGGGACGATCGGGCGAGACCCGCAGGCGCTGCACCAGGGGCTGGGGGCGTTGGGGCGACGGAGGAGGCGGGCTGGGGGCGGCGGCCGGAGCCGGGGAGGGGGGGGCCGGGGCGGCCGCTTCGAGTTGACCGATGGCCTGCTGCACCTGAGCATAGGCTGGCTCGAGGCTCTGGGCTGTCTGCACCTGCTGCTCCAGTTGCTGAGTGGAGGACACGAGATCACTCAGGCCATTGACCAGATTGAGCAAGTTGAGGCGGAATTGCGGATCACCGGTAAGTTCATCGAGGTCGGAGGTGATCTTCTGGGCGTTCTCAAAGGTGACGCGGGCTGAGTCCAGGAGTTGTTGCAGGGCCAGGAACGTGATCGGGTTGTTGAACGTGGCGGTGATATCCCGCAGGTTGGCCGAGGCCGCGGCGGCATTGGCGGAGAGGGTCTCCAGGTTGGCGGCGATCGCCTGGGTATCGGTACTGCCCAGGGTGCCACTGAGCTGGTTGGTCAGTACCCCCAAGTCCCCGCTCAGGCGGCCGATGCTGTCCAGGGTGCGGCGCAGGTCCGTGCGATTTTCCGTGACCAGGACATTGAGGTTATCCGCGAGTTGGTTCACTTTGGTCGAGGTCACGGCGTAGGCTCGCAGGGTGACATCGGCCGAGGTGCCCACCTGTTGGAGTTCACTGGAGAGGGGCTCGACTTCCTGGCGGGCGGCGATCGCCAAGGTGGTCAGTTCCTCGCTCAGGGCCGCGACATTGGCGGCCGCGAGGCTGGCGTTTTCCGTCAGTTCGCTGATGTTGTCAAAGAAGCGGGGATCGGCAAAGCGATCGCTCAGCTCCACCGTGCTACGGAGGGCGTCATCAAGGCTCACCCCCGATTCCCCTTCCAGCAGGTCGCCGTCGCAGAGAATCTGCTGCGAGTCGCAGTCGGGACTGAGGGGGCCCGCCAGGGTATCGAGGCCAGCCAAGGGGGCGCGGGGCGTGATTTCGATCACGGTGTCGCTGATCAGGCCGGACTGGTTGGCTTGGATGCTCACGTCCCGAGGCATGATCAATTCCGCCGGGGCAATGGAAACGCTAATCTCGATGCCGTTGGTGCCGGGGCGGATGGCGGTGATGCTGCCCACCTTGACGCCGCGATAGCGCACGGAGCCGCCGATGCTCATGCCGTTGCTGTTGACAAAGACGATGCGGAGGGAGTAGCTGTCTCGGCCAAAGCGGAAGCCGCGCAGCCAGAAGGTGAGACCGCCAAAGAGAATTAATCCAACTAACACTAACAGGCCCACAGACCCTTCTCGCATGGTGCGCGATCGCATGATGCTTCTCCTGCTGTTGCTGCCTAGCCTAGCCTACGCTATTCCTGAGCTGTAACCTGCTGTTCCTTAGGTTGCGACGCGGATCGGGCCATCGACGCGAGCGCTGAAGAACTGCTGCACCAGCGGGTTGTCCGTGGTATCGATGTCGTGGACATTGCCCTGCCACTGCACTTTACCGCCGTAGAGAAAGATCACCCGGTCAGCCGTGCGCCGAATCGTGCTTTGCTGGTGGCTGACCATCACGTAAGTATCGCAGCCATTGGCTTCCCGTTGCAGGGAGCGCACCAGATCCTCGATGACCGTCGAGGCGATCGGGTCGAGGCCGGCCGTCGGCTCGTCGTAGAGCACCACCTCAGGATTATCGCGCGGATCGTCGGGGTTGGCGACGATGGCGCGCGCAAAGCTGACCCGTTTCCGCATCCCGCCGGACAGTTGAGCGGGGTAGCGGTCGTAGGTTCCCTCCAGGCCCACCATTTCTAGGGTGACTTCGACGAGCTGGCGAATGCGCTCATGGCTGAGCCGGGAATTTTGCAGCAGCGAGAAGCCGACATTTTCCCCCACGGTCAGGGAATCGAACAGGGCCGCCTGTTGAAAGACCATGCTGATCGTAATCGGGTCAGGGCTGTCGTCGATCAAGCCGATGCGCTTCTGGCCCTTGACATAGACTTCCCCAGCATCTGGGGCGAGCAGGCCGGCGATGATGCGGAGAATCGTCGATTTTCCCGTGCCGGAGGGGCCGATGATCACTAGGGCCTCCCCCGGCAGAATCTGCAAATCCACCGCGTCCAAAATCTGATGGCGGCCAAAGGACTTGCTAATCCCGCGCAGTTCAATCAGCGGCTCGAAAAGCATCGGCGGTTCCTCGCATTTACCGGGTGCATCTCACTTTGGGGAACCTCGAAAAATAGATTTCCTTAAGAATCTTAGTCCCTGAAACCCTCATTAACTCGTTTCCTATTCTCAACAAAGCCAGTTGATTCTCAATAAACTTGAATTAATCGAGGTGCCCTTTGGAGACTCCCCTTCGCCCTACTTGGGAGAAGGGGCCGGGGGATGAGGGCCA
>CAYNIP010000069.1:0-17392 GCA_964397305.1 uncultured bacterium | reverse complement strand
TGGGCCTGGGATTTCCGGGGGCGGCTCTTGACTTTCAACATAATCGCTTCTCCCAAGGCTGGGAGCAGGGGAGTTAGAGGTTTCTCTCTCAAGGTTGGGGGCGGGATTTGGTGTTGCGGTGGGGCCCTCATCCCCCGGCCCCTTCTCCCAAGGCTGGGAGAAGGGGCGTTAGAGGTTCCTCTTTCAAGGCTGGGAGCAGAGGAGTTAGAGGTTTCTCTCTCAAGGTTGAGGGCGGGATTTGGGGTGAGGGCTGCTAAACCGAGATCTTCCCGGTGGGATCAGGGGGCGAGCCGGGTGAGATGGCTGCAATAGGTCTTGTAACCGCCGCTCAGATTGTAAGCCTCATAGCCCCGGAGTCGCAGGAGGCGGGTCGCATAGTAGGCCCGCTGGCCGACTTGGCAGTAGATGTAGAGCGGCTGTTGTGGGGGCAGCTCGGCGAGGCGATCGCGCAACTGTCCCAGGGGAATATTCACCGATCCAGCCACATGACCCCGCTCAAATTCGCCGACCTCGCGCACATCCAGCAGGAAGCTCTCGTCCAGAGCGAGGTGATCCCAGTGAGCGAGGGGGGCATCGCCCCGCAGGGCGTTGGCGGCGATCATGCCCGCGAAGTTGATGGGATCTTTCGCGGCTCCGAACTGGGGTGCGTAGCAGAGCTCGGCTTCCTCAAGGTCAAATACTGTGGCCTGCTGTTGGATCGCCATAGCCACGACATCGATGCGGCGCTCTGCCCCCGCTTCTCCCACGGCCTGGGCGCCGAGGAGGCGGCCGTCCTCAGGGGAGAAGAGCAGCTTCATGTCAATAGGGCGCGCGCCGGGGAAGTAGCCGACATGGTGGCCGGGGTAGAGGTAGATTTTTTCATAGGCTAGGCCGAGGCGTTGGAGAGTCTTTTCGCTGGCTCCGGTGCTGGCGATCGCCAGGTCAAAGACGCCGCACACCGCTGTTCCTTGCACCCCCCGGAAGTGGACGGGGCGACCGGCGATCGCATCGGCCGCAGTCCGTCCCTGGCGATTGGCGGGGCCGGCCAGGGGGATCAGCGTGGGTTGCCCGGTGACAAAATCTTGCACTTCCACGGCATCGCCCACGGCCCAGATGTGGGGATCGCTGGTCTGCATCTGGTCATTGACGCGGAGGCCGCCCCGCTCGCCCAATTCCAGGCCAGCCGCTTTGGCCAGACCCACTTCGGGCCGCACTCCGAGGGCGAGGATCACCAGCTCAGCGCTGTGCTCCTGGCCGGCCTGGGTGATCACATGCAGGCGATCGCCGGCAGCCGCAAAGGCCGCCACCCCGTCATTGAGGCAGAGGCGGACGCCCCGGGCCCGGAGGCGATCGGCAACCCCGCTGACCATTTCGGGGTCCAGGGGCGGCAAGACCTGGGGCGCGAGTTCCAGGAGGGTGACAGCGATGCCGCGATGCACCAGGTTCTCGGTCATTTCCAGACCAATGAAGCCGCCACCCACGACAACGGCCTGTTTCACCTGATGGTCGCGAATCCAGTCCCGGATGCGGCGGCTGTCGGGAATGGTGCGGAGGGCGAAAATGCCGGGCAAGTCGATCCCCGGCAGGGGGGGGCGTAGGGGAGTGGCTCCGGGAGAGAGGACGAGGGCATCGTAGCGTTCCCGGTAGTGGCGGCCGCTGGGGAGATCGCAGATTTCCAGTTCTTGGCGATCGCGGTCGATGCCCAGCACTTCATTCTCCAGCCGCACCTCAATATTGAAGCGGTCTTTGAACAGTTGCGTGTCGGCCACCAGGAGGGATTTTTCCTCGGTGATCACATCGCCGACGTAGTAAGGCAGGCCGCAGTTGGCAAAGGAAACGAAGGGACCCCGATCCAGGATGATGATATCAGCGTCTTCGTCGAGGCGGCGGGAGCGGGCGGCGCAGGAAGCCCCCCCAGCGACGCCACCCACAATCAGAATGCGTTTGCGAGTCATAGGTTCAGGTCGAGAACGAGTCCCCCGGAGGGTCGCAGGACATTATAATTCTATAACCATAGAGTTAGCCCAGCGGCTTCTCCCGGGCTCGCGCTTCTCGTCGTTGCGCTGGAGCGCTCCAGACCTCTTAGGGTTGCCGCAACGCGGCTGACGCTTCTGGGCCCAAAAACGCCATGATCTGCTCTCCGCGATTGAGATTCCATGGGGAGGAGGCGGGAGCCCTGATGGCTTCTCCCCCCTCCCAGGATTGATTGTCTTGCCCCAGCCCTGTCCCTATAATAGGGCTCGTGCCCTCGTGAACTGAGACTTCTGACACCCATGCCACTGCTGACGACCGGGAAAACCTTCATCCGTACCCTGGAAACCGCCGGAGCCCTGGCGGCTTATGCCCCCCTGGAAGGAGGCTACGAAGGCCGCTACCAGCGCCGCCTGCGGGCGAGCGGCTACTTGACCCAAACCCTCACGGCCCGGGGCCTGGGGAACCCGGCGGCCTACCTGATGGGCGTGCATGGGGTGCGCCCAGCTCACTTGGGAAAGAAGACCATCGGCCAAGATGCCGCCGTGGGCTCCCGTTACTTTGTGCCCCCGATGGCCGCCTACGACCTTGCTTCCATGCCCTCGGAGTTCAAAGGCTTGGTGCTCTGGATTATTGAAGGCTTTGTGCTCTCGCGCCAAGAATTGGCCTACCTAGTCGATTTACCCCAGCAGGAACCGCGCCTCAAGGTGGTGCTCGAGCTGGGCGGAGAGCGCTATTTTCGGTGGCAGCCCCTCCAGGAGTTGCTCACCGACTAGGGCACGGCATTCACGAGGGCGAGAACCGAGTCAGGGCCTAGAATTTTGGTCATCGTTAATCCTGTCAGTCTCATCGCCCTGAAACCAGCGCTGGCGAGGGTTCTGCGATGCGAGTGATTTTGTTACTACTGTTGGCTGGCGGCGCGATCGTGCTGGTGAGCCAGAACTGGTCGCCGGTCTTGCCTCTCGTGCTTTTTGGCCGCGAGACTCTTGTGCTGCCCGTCGCTCTGTGGCTTTCCTTGGGCGTGCTCGCCGGGGGGCTGACCAGCCTGGCCTGGCAACTGCTCAGCAGCCAACCGCGCCCCCGAAGCCCTGCGGCGGCCGCTGACTCGCCGGAGACAGCCAGCCAACCTTGGCGGCCCCAGGAAATCCGTCGCCAGCGCGATCGCAACTGGGAGTCCCGGCCGGGGGCCGACTGGGAAACCCCCCCACCGCCGCCCGAGGACTGGAACATTGAAGAGCCGCCGACAGAGCCCACGCCCCTGCGATCGCCCCCGGTGCAGGATCGCTCCCCCCGTCCAGCACCCCCCGCAGCCGCCAAGACCGACACGGCTAGCGAGGCAGAAAAAGTTTACGACGCTACCTACCGCGTTTTGACCACACCGCCCCCCGAAAGCAATAATCCCTCCGGGACGCTGCGCGATCGCCCCGAGGAAGCCGACACTCCCGACTGGGTTTAAGCACGAACCCTCCCCGCGACCCGGACCCCCCCGCATCGCGATGCCGAAGGGACCCCCTCAGTGTGCTAAACCCAAAGAAAAGCATCAAGAGCGATCGCCATGTTGAAAACCGTCAGAGATGCCTGCGAAGTTCATCCCACCACCTTGGACTACCAAGTTGCGGGCGGTGTTGAGAGCTTGTCTCAGATGATTGCGGCCCCGGATGAGGGCCAAGCCTTCTTTGCCAAAAGCTATGTCACGCGCGGCATGGAAGAGCTCCTGCGCGAGGGGTTACTGCGACTCTCCGGCCAGACTGACCAGGCCGTGTTTGAACTAGCCCAAGCCATGGGGGGCGGCAAAACCCACTTGATGTGCGCGCTGGGACTCCTGGCCAAGTATCCGTCCCAGCGATCGCCAGTCCTGCCCAAGGACATCCTGGCGCGCCTAGATGCGGAACCCGCTCGCGTGGCGGTCTTCGACGGTCGCGACAGTCCTGAGCACTACCTCTGGGGTGAAATCGCCCAACAACTCGGCGCAGAAGCGCAGATGCGTCAATTCTGGAAAGATGGGCCGAAGGCTCCCGGCAAGGAGCACTGGAAAGAAATCATCGGCGATCGCCCCACCCTGATCCTCTTTGATGAACTCCCCCCCTACTTTCTCGAAGCGCGAACCATCCCCGTCGGCCGCGGCTCCATGGTCGATGTCTTGACCCGAGCGTTGTCGAATCTGTTCGTAGCCGCCCTGGAACTACCACGCTGCTGTGTCGTGCTGGCGAACCTGTCCGACAGCTACCGAGAGCAGGTCAAAGAGGTCCAAAAACTCGTGGCCGATGTTCAACGGGAGGCCTCCCGGCAAGCCAAGAAAATCACCCCCGTCTCCTTAGAAGGCAACGAAATCTACTCGATCTTGCAGAAGCGGTTATTCTCTCAACTCCCGACTGGCGAAGAGATCAGTGAAGTCGCAGAAGCCTATGCCGCTCAAGTGAAGCTGGCAGAAGATAGCGGCTACTTGACCGCACGGAGCTTAGAGCAAATTGCAGATGAAATTCGAGAAACCTACCCCTTTCATCCAGCCTTCAAACATCTCGTGGCCCTGTTCAAAGACAACCCCGACTTTCGGGAAACCCGCGGCCTGTTGCAGTTTGCCGCACGAGTGATTCGGTCTGTATGGGGCCGCGATCAGAATGATGTCTTCTTAATTGGTACTCAACACCTCAACCTCAATGACAGCCAGGTGATGAATGAGGTCACGGACATTAACCGCGCCCTGCGTCCAGCGATCACCAAGGACATTGCCGACCAGGGCAGCGCCCACGCCGAAGACATTGATGCCAACCTCAACAGCGATGCCGCCACTCAGGTTGCCGCCATGATCCTTTCCGCCTCCCTGTCCTTAGCGGTCAAAGGACACATGGGCCTGCGTCGAGAGGAAGTGATCGAATACCTCGCGGCCCCCAACCGCAAGCCCGAGGAGTTTGACCAGGCCTTTGAACGCCTGCGAAAAACGGCCTGGTATCTCCACGCTGAAGGAGAACTTTTCTACTTCAAAGACACCGAAAACCTCACCAAGCGCATCCAACGGGAGGCGCACGCGCTCCCGAAAGCCAAGGTCGAGAAGGCCTTGCGATCGCGCCTAGAAGGCGAGCTAGAAGCGCGATCGCGCCGCGCCTACCAAGAAGTGCTGGTAATGCCAGAAATTGACAAGATCCAGCTCACCAGCCATCGCCTTCTCGTCGTTGTCCCCCCCGACAACCGCGTGCCCCCCGAGGACATCCAGCGGTTCTACCGCTCCATTACCGAGAAGAACAATTTGCTCGTACTATCGGGCAATGACACCCACATGGCCAGCCGAGTTGAAGAGGCCCTCCGGGAACTCTACGCAATTGAAAATATTGCGAAACAACTCAAAGACAGCGACGCCCTCTATACCCAAGCTCAAGACGCCAAGGAAGAGGCCGAAGGGGCCCTACTCCAAGCCCTCCAGGGAGCCTACAACCGCCTGTTCTATCCTTCTGAAGAGGGGCTGAATCCGGCCACGATCGAGAATGGCTTGAAGTTTGGGCAAACCAGCGAAAACAGCGTGGAGCATCAAATTGAAACCATGCTAGCCAGTACGCGCTGCGATCACAAGCTGGCTCTTGACGCCGAGGCCGATCCGCTGCCCTACTTCGCGATGGCGGAAGAAGATCTGTGGCCCCAGAGCGATCGCCGCACCCCCTGGCGAGACGTGCTGATGCGAGCGAAGAGCAATTCCGCTTGGCCCTGGCTACCGGGCTCCAGAGGGCTGGAGCAACTCAAGGTCAAAGCCCTCTCCCAAGGACGCTGGCGTGAAGGCAGCGACGGCTGGATTGAGAAAGGCCCTTTTCCCAAAGAGAAAACCGACATCAATATCGTTAACCAGACGACAGATACCCAGACCGGGGAAACGACGCTCTCGCTCACCCCCGTCCATACCGGGCCGAGCCCGAGGGTGCATTACAGCCCATCGGCCCAGGTCAGCGAAAACGATCCCCTAGTAGAGAACCTCGACACGTTCTGCACCCAGGAGCCGACCCTGTATTTTCTCGCCATCGACTCGACAGGGCAGCACGAACCGGGCGAGCCAAAACGGTGGGTCGCGAAGCTGAAAATCCGGTACCAAGTTCATGATCGCCCCGACCGCCGGGAAGCGACCCTGGAGGTGACGCCCAAAGCGGAGTTGCGTTATACCACTGATGCCACCAATCCCCGGGAAGGCCGGATTTACGACGGCCCCATCCCGATCTCCGATGACGAGATTTTGCTCCAGGTCTACGCCAAGGCGGGCGAGGCGACGGCCACCGAAACCTTCAAGATTCCCCAGAAGGGTATTGAGCGCTTCTCCTTGGACGAAGCGCAACCCGCTCGTATCGTGAAAGAGCGGACGCGCTTCGACACCACCAAGGCCGTCTATGATGTCATTACCCAATTCAAAGACCGTCCAGGGATCACGTTTCACGGAGTCACAGTGAATGTGGGCCAAGGAGAGCAGGCCGTAACGATCCGGTTTAACGCTCGCCCAGTCACTCCAGCCCTTGTCGAAAAGGCGATCGCAGCCCTCCGCGATAGCCTGGACGAACCAGACGCCCTCGTGCAGTTAACCATCCGCGACGGGGTGGATTTTGCGACGGGGTTTGACCTCAAGGCCTTTGCTGAGCAGGCTGGCATCGAGATCACCCCCCAGACAGTGGAGCAGTAATATAGTATCAGTACAAGAGCACTCAACTCTCATGGTCAACGGTTCTAAACAAACGATCAGCAAGGCCAGCCAAGCGGCCCATGCAACGCAGGGCTTCGGTGTGCCCCTCACAGCCGCCCCCCATCATTTTGTGGTGATCGTGCCCCGGGGCTCCAAGCAGCCCGTGCAGATTATCGAAGACCTAGGGATGCACGCCGCGAGCGGTGAGGGCGAGCTGCTAGACCGCGCCCTTTTACCCCGGGCGATCTGGACGGAGATCGCCAACCCCGTGAAGCGGATGTTCAACGAGCGCCTGAAAGCTCACCAGCTCAAGCCAGGGCAATGGAAGGTGGGCGAAAACCGGGTCGATCGTTTGCTGGGGAAAGAACTTTGTGTGCTGGCTTGGGCGATCGAGGATTTGGCCGCAGAGAAGGTCGGGGCGGCGCTCCGTAATTGGCTAGTCTTGCGACCCGAAGAGCGCTGGTGGCTGTTTGGCATGACGGCAGCGACGGTGGGCGGCCCTGACGATGCGGGGCGGGGTTGGCGCATGGCGCTGAAGTATGCCCTAGGCGACACCCCCCAGCCGACGATTCGTGAACCTCGGAAAGCGGGTAAGCCTGATGCTGCTGCAAATATCTACGAAACCCTACCGCTCTTTCAAAACTAATGGTGGCTTCTGTCCTTAGAGCAAATGGGCACATCTCACTTGGGAAACTCCCCTTCGCCCTCCTTCTCAAAGTCCCTCTCCCGCTCTGGGAGAGGGATTTAGGGCGAGGACCCGTCTTAAGCGATGACTGAACAAGCTGTATCGCAGAGTGGGCAAACTTGCCTCACTGAAATGCACCCAGCAGGCTCCCCTGTCCCGCATTACCCAAAATCAGCCAAAGGATAGCAATGATTAAGGTCAAAGCGCAATGGGGAAAAAACATTTAACTCGTTTAGCGCTGAGAGGGTTCAAATCAATTCGAGAATGCGATTTGGAACTCAAAGAACTGAATGTTCTGATTGGTCCCCATGGTGCTGGTAAGTCCAATTTCATTAGTTTTTTCCATCTGATTCAGCAAATGTTGGCAGGGAACTTGCAATTGTTTGTAGGTCGGCAAGGTGGCCCGGATGTCTTGCTGCACTTTGGACGTAAGAGAACGTAACAACTTAAGGCGGAACTTTATTTTGGCAACAATGGGTATAAATTTACCCTGGAGCCGACTCAAGATAATCGTCTGGCTTCATTCCTTTAAGCTACACCCTTGCCTCTCTCTGTCAACCCCTTCACCTGAATAGTTACCTATGAAGTACGATCTAGGTTAAACTCCCCCTGATGGCTTTGAAACCTTCCCCTTCCCCGAAAACTGGGAAACCGACCCCAGCCTCGAAGAGATCGGCAAAACTTACTACGACTACCGCGCCGACCTCATGGTGCGAAACAACTAGGGCCTCACCGACACCTACAACCGCTTCCACGACCCCGACGAACAAGACCCCGACCTCCTCCACATCCGCGACCTCCACGACCAAATGGATCGCGCCGTCCTCAACGCCTATGGCTGGCCCGACATCTTGGGGGGGTGAGCGGAGTCGAACCCCCCTTCGACAAGCTCAGGGCAGCGCCTGCGGCTTCGCCCTCGACTACCTCGACGCCGACCCCGACGACCTCCCCCCCGAAGCCGCCGACCGCCTCGCTTCCGGCGACCTCTTCTTCCCCACCCCCGACGAAGCCGCCGCCTTCGGTGCCCTAGTCAACACCGGCTGCCGCAAACTCCCCTGGCGCTACCGCTGGCCCGACACCACCCACGACGAAGTCCTCGCCCGCCTCCTCGACCTCAACCAGCAGCGCCACCGCGAAGAAATCCTCGGCGGCCAACAAGCCCAAGCCCTGCGCGCCCGCCGCCAGTCCAACACCCCCACCATCCCCGGCCTCGACTCCTCGTGATGCTGCCCCAAGACTGAATCAATCCCAGAGTAGTTATATTCAAAATTAAGCCATGAATGTGTCCAACTTGGAAATTGAGACTGTTGAGCAACGTAGTAGTAAATCAATGCCGATAGCAGGAATTCTCGGTCTGCTCCTTCCTTTTGCTGGCTATTGGTATATCAATCGTTGGTGGCAGGGAACTTTAATACTGATTGTCGAGATCAGGGCGCTTGTTGCTCTAGTCAGAGGGGCTAATAACGCGATCGTCTCATTACTACTCCTCTCTTCTAGCATCGCGATTATAGATAATCTATGGACTATTGCATCGGCGCGTCGCAGGCTTGAGGGTATGACGCAACAACAGCCATTCGACTTACAACTCCAAGTCCTGCAAATTATTCGAACCCAGAAAGAAGTCTCCTTGGCAGATTTACTACTAGAAATTCAGCAGCCCATAGAAAAGCTAAACAATATTCTAAGCCAGTTAGAGCAACAGGATTTGATTCGTAGTGAGAATCGGCAATCGGATGGAGCATTACTCTATCGCATTATCACTAATCAGAATCAAATACCCAACAAAATTAGTCCTCCTTATGCTGTAGACAACCAAGCATCAATCGCCTCTATGTCACAGTGGTTGTCTATCATTCAAAGGTTGATTTGGCCTACTGTGATTGTAGTTGTTATCGTTCCTCTGGTTGGTCAATATTATATTGCTCAATCGCTTTCAAGCAGCTCTTCTCAAAACTCCGCGGATGAAATTTCTGAAGCGCAAAAGCTCAACCCTAACCCTCAAGAAACAACTGATATTGATTGGTATGTATACGAACAAATAATTGCTAATAAGTTACGGGCTGCTCATCAGGCTGCTAAAGATTATTCAGAACAAGAGCTTCAGGAATGGGGAGATGGTCTGATTGAGCGTATTGATAATAACTTCTTAGATTGGTACTTTGGTTATTTCAATCAGAAGCAAATTGAGTACAAAAGCTTTTTCACATCAATCAGCTCTAATATTCAAAAATGGCTGAACCCTGATAGCCCCGATCCGCAGGAGAAAGTCGCAGAGCAAATTACCCAAGATTTCCAAATAGAGTTTGCTAAGCGAGTTTTGCACCCATCAATTTCTCAATTGAAGCTAGAGCGAATTGCTGAACAAACATCCAAAAAATACCTCAAGACACTCAAAGAAGAGTTTAATCAAATTCCGTTTGAGATCGGTATCAAGCGTGCTGATTGGCAGCGGTATTTAAGCGATGTTTCAGTTGAGATACCTGATGTCAAAGGCAATATAATCGGTGGATTTCCTCTGGGAGAAGTAACTACAGCAGGAGGGTATCTTGCCTTCAAACCAGCGATCGTCTCATTGTTCCCCAAGATTGGCAGCAAAATGGTGGTAAAGCTAAGCTCCAAAATGGAGACAAAAATAGCCACTAAAACAGCATCTGCTATCGCAGGCAAAGTGGGTAGTACATTACTAGATGCATCTGTGGGTGCAGGAATTATTCTATGGGATATATGGGATACCAAGCATTCTGCTAGTATCGAAAAGCCAATTGTTCGGGATAATCTCGTCGCTTATATTCGTGAACTTCAACTATCGATTCTTGAAATCCAGACAATGGCATGATGACCATTGTCGATCGGATCGATCGCAGCATTTTCAATTCTCTTAAAGCGGTAGAAGATTTGATGAAGGAGGAAGAACTGACATGATATTCGGGAATACATACCGAAGATATTTGATTACCACCCTTCTGGTGATATGGCTCTGGCTTTTCAGTATAGGCTCTCCTACACTAGCTGAACAAGTTGAGGCTACACCTCATGCTGTTGGAGTAAATGATACCTATAACCAACTATCCGAGTATGACTGGGCTGAAATTGATCGCAGTCTCACTAACGCACTTAAGGTGGCTCGACAAAACACTGAGCAGTTTACACAGCGAGAACTGTCACGCTGGAATGAAGAAGTCCAGGGAAATCTAGATGAGTTTCTTGACTGGTACTTTAACTTCATACATGTCAAAGCCACCGAAATGCTTGTACCCTTTGCATATGGGGCATTTGCAATAGACTTCCTGAAAATATTTAGAACAGAAGATGAAAAAAAATTCACTGTTAATGAAGTAATTTCAAAGCGAATGCAGGATGAATTTAATCGCAAGTTCACCCAACTTGTATTGAACGATCGTGCTAGAAGTGACCTGGAAGAAATTCTTCGGCGCATGGGCGAAAACTATGCCGCGGCAGTGAGCATTAATCTTGCTAAGGTACAGGCACAATATAATATAAGACCCATTGACTGGGAAAACCATCTACAACAAATTGCTCAACTCGTTTATGATGTAGGAACCAGCAAGTACGATCTTAATGGTGGAACTTTTACAGGTAACTTGGTAACAGCAGTTACCACAATAACGATTGTGGCAGTAAGCACTAAGATGATGACGAGTTTGGCTGCAAAAGCGACTGCGAAAATGGCAGCCAAAGGATCGGGATTTTTGATCGCTGAGAGTGCAGCACGATTCGCAAATCCTGTGTTAGGCATCGGTGTTTTGATTTGGGATGTTTGGGATTATGGCAGTATGGTTTCAAAAACCAGGCCTGCGCTTAAACAAGATTTGGAAAATTATATATCGGAATTTCAGGGCATAGTGTTTGATGATGCTGTAGATGCCATTATCGAGGTTGAAAGTAACCTGATCTTGGCAATTGAAAAGGAGCCGCTCTCTTTTGGATATTGATAACCCCTGAGTCTTGTATAGCGGTGCTTAAGCTATTGAGGTACACATGACGCCCATCAGATTTGGGTTTGAGCATCACCGCTGTACCTCACCGGAGCGGGCGCCGCTATAACCCTCGTCGAATTGACTTCGTTTCAAGGTAGCCACTTATGACCCTCCAACTCACCATCGACTATCCTGACACCTTCCCCGATGCTATCGGACAAACGCGCGAGCAATTCGAGCATGCGGCGAAGTGGGCAATGGCAGTAAAACTATTTGAACTGAAGCAACTCTCATCCGGTATGGCGGCCACTCTTCTGGGCGTTCCCCGCACAACCTTTCTTCTCAAGCTAGGTGACTACGGCGTGCCCGCTATCGATCTAACTGACGCCGAACTGCACGCCGACCTGGAAAATGCCTGACACTACTGCAATTGTCATTAATACGTCGCCGCTAATTGCCTTAGTTGCTGCTGTCGGCGACTTGACACAGCTCCAAACTCTGTACGCCGAAGTTTGGGTTCCTTTTGAGGTCTGCCAGGAAATTCTTGCTGGCGGCTCCAGTAATTTCGCCAGCGTTCAGTTTCAAGCAGCCGATTGGCTGCTGAAGCAAACTATGCCACTGGAGATTGCTCCCTTCCTGCTCAATTCTCTCGACCTAGGCGAAGCATCAGTGATTCAACTTGCGCTGAATCAAAGTATCCAAACTGTCTGTATCGACGAAGCTGTAGGCCGCCGCATTGCACGTCTCAATGGCTTATCGCTGACTGGCTCCATCGGCATTTTGCTGAAGGCACAGCGGCAAAATCCATCACTCTCGACGCGAGTGGCGATCGCTAACATGCTGGATCGCAATATCCGTCTGAGCCAGCGCGTCATTGACTTTGCATTACGTGAGTCCGGCGAAGCTGGCATGAACTAAGAGATGCATCTATCACTACCGGGCACCTCGAAAAATAGAAAGATTTCATAAACCTAGCGAGAGAAGAGCAGAAGCTGTTCCAAGCTAGAGGCAAGGGAGAGTAGATAGGAGGGGGTAGGCATGGGTAAAGGCTTTGGCAGAATCGAGAAGCGGCGGCGGCAGCTAGAAGCGCGCAAAGCTGCAAGACCTCAACGAGATAGTGCCGTGGCTGGTGTTGCGGCAAGTCCTCGACCAACTGCCGCGCCCGGAACGAAAAAGCCAAGCGGGTCGCAAAGCCATCGACGTGATGGTTCTGTTCAAACTCTTGATATTAGACGTATCCAAAAAGCCTCAAGCCCAACAGCCATCGACACTTCGAGGGTCTATGATCTCAGCCTCTTCTGATACAGGTTCCACGATAAACTGAGGCTTTCCGGTCAAATCATTAGTAGAATTGGTAATTGCTTGTCCTTGGCTCAAATCTCTAGATTGGCCCAGAACCAACTAGCTTATCCCTCCCAAAACCCACAATCGGACTGGAGCCTAGATTAATCCTCACCAAGCCACACACTGTCAGAATAATTTCTTCATAGCACTCCCTTGACAAACGAAACTTCTCACTCACAACCCGGAAAATCTTCAGTCGGCGAATTAGATGCTCCACCCCAATTCTCGCTCGGGATAACTCTTGATTCTCTCGAATCTGCTGCTCGCCAAGTTCCCCGCCCTTCGGCTTCTTCATCGGCGTTTTGATTTGCTGCTCGCCTAGATAGGCTTTATCGCCGATAAATTGCTGCTCCTCAGCGAATTTCTCACGGTGTTCTCGCCAAATACTGATGTCACTCTTCGGACCTTCTTGACCGGCAACAACATCAACAATATCGCTGCCTTGCGGTCGGCTGATAACTTGATTCTTCAAGGTATGCTGCTTCTTCTTGCCGGAATAGTATTTTTTTGGGTTTGATAGTCCCCAGGTCTCTCCCTGGCTTGCTCGGTGCTGTCTACCAGTATTTCGTCATTCTGCAAATCACTGGCAACCTCTTCTGCTTCTCGATACCCTTTCTCTACATCCTCCAACAGACTCGCTGGGAGCAAGTCTCGCAAGATTGAGACCCAAGTTCGGAAGCAGAAATGTTGGACGGTACATTTGAACTATTTGAAAAGGGTATATTAATCCTGTCAGTAACCTCATTCAACAACTTAGAACTATCCTCTTAAACCAATGCACGTAACCGGGAGCCTGCAAGCGACCACCAAGCGTCTCGCCCGCGCCATTGAGCCCGCCAAGGAGAAACTGCAAGCGTGGGTACGCCAGCAACCGCAAGTACAAGTCGATGAAACGCCCTGGCTGGTCAATGGACTCAAAGAATGGTTCTGGAGTGTCAGCGGCGAGAAGTTTTGCCTGTTCCATGCCGGCGATACCCGCTCGCGGAAAGAACTGGAGTTCCTACTCGGACGCAGTTTTGCCGGGACGTTGGTGTCAGACGATTTCAGCGTCTACAACGGCTACCAAGCGGCGAGCCAGCAGAAGTGTCTAGCGCATTTGCTGCGACACTTCCAGAAGGTGGCGCGGCTGAAGCAGCCCGACCAGGCTGCCTTGGCTGAGGTGTTTCTGGCGCTGTTGCGGGAAGCGTTTGACCAGCATCGGCTCTACCGCCAGCAGGGCGACCGACCGCTCTATGCGCATTGGGCTGAAGATTTCAAACGACGCCTCCAACAAGCCCGCGATGAGTGGCGTCCAAGGGCGGGCTATGCAGCGGGCTTGTGGCTCAAGTCGTTACGGGAGAAGGCGCATCAATGGTGGTATTTTCTCGACCATCCGGAGGTGCCGCCGGATAACAATCGTGCGGAGCGGTCGTTGCGTTTGGGGGTGACTAAGCGCAAGGTTTCGGGTAGCTCGCGCTCGATGGCGGGTTTTGCGGCTACGGCGACGCTGATGACGGCGAGCCAGTCTTGTCGGGGCGGGGTCGCTCGGTCATGGCGGGTTTCCGTCTGGCTTTGCAGGCGGTCTCTCATCCTGAGCTGACTTTCTCTCTGATTCCTGTTTCCCCTGTCAACCCCTCGACCTGAATAGTTACGAGGTGATAAGCAAAAAACTTGACAGATAGGGGGGGGGAGACTAGGATTGTCTCACAAGGCAACTAATCCACAATTTTAGAACCCTTAAAATGGAAGCTAACAGCGTAACTTTGTGTGAAAAAAACTGATGGCCAATAAGAAGCTCAAGCTCCCCAGTCTAACTTGTTTACTGTGGTGCTGCGCGATTAATCGACAGCATCATTAGTGGTTAGCAGCGCCATGAAAATCTTAGGTATTATTGGTCAAACAAACATTCCGTTAGGACACGATGGATCGGCTGCCTTGATTACGGATAATAAGGTGGTTATGGCTATTGAACAAGAGCGACTGACGCGATCGCGATACGCCATGGGCCAGGGTGCTACAGATGCCGCAAAACTTTGTTTAGATCATCACCGGTTAACCCTAGCAGATATTGATTTTATTGCTTTTGGATGGCTTCCAGACCTGAAGAATAGTCATGCAATTTCAGACAATATCAGAGCCTCTGATGAGATGACACAGGTAATTCTGCCGCCAGAACAGTTTCAATACACCATTGCTCCACCGATTCATTTTGTTCAACATCACTACACCCATGCAGCAGTGACCTACTACACTAGCGGCTTTGATAGCGCAGCGGTACTAGTGGTTGATGGTAGAGGCGAAGGGGAGTCGATTTCTCTGTACCATGCCAAGGGCAATCAAATAGAACTGATCGAAAGCTATCCCATGGTCTATTCCCTGGGGACGTTTTATTCTGCGGCGGGGAGTTTGGCGCGACTAGGGGGCATTGGTGGGTTTTCCGGGCCAGGCAAACTCATGGGTTTAGCCCCGTTTGGTCAGGTTAGGCAGGCGATCGAGTTTTCCTTTGATGCTGACACGGGCCGCTTCACACTGCCTACGGAAATTCAACAGGCAGTCGAGACCTCTCCACAACCGCCAACAGCAGGGATGATGGGCAAGTTTTGGCACGATTACTATCAGCAGTATTTTTATCCCTACGATGGTCACGAAGATCAGGGGTCAGTAGCCCACGACATCCTGCACTATGTTGACTTAGCGGCAGCCGTACAGCAAAAACTGGAGCAAATTTGTCTGGGTTTAGCCCGGCGAGTGAAGCAACTCACTGGGGAAAGCAATCTAGTGATGAGCGGTGGCTGTGCACTGAATTGCAGCATGAATGCTTATCTAAGCCAACAAAAGATCTTTGAAAAAATCTATGTGTTTCCTGCTGCTAATGATGCGGGCTGTAGCATTGGTGCTGCTTTAGCCCTGTCCCATACCCTCAACCCACCCAGTCAAACCCCCCAAAGGCTCATTGCTCCCGCCTTTGGCCGAGCCTACAGCGATGTAGAAATTACTACAGCGATCGCCCACCATGGCCTCACACCACAAAAGTTAATGCCCGACGAACTTGCAGAACGGGTAGCCACTGACCTAGCTAACAACAAAATTGTCGCCTGGTTTCGGGGACAAGACGAATTTGGCCCTCGTGCCCTTGGCAGGCGCAGCTTTATGGCTAACCCTACCCAACGGGAAAATCTGGGACGCTTGAATCACATCAAAGGTCGGGAGATGTGGCGGCCTCTGGCTCCCAGTATTCTTGAAGGCTGTGCTGACAGGGTGCTAGAAGGCTCTATGGAACCGGGACTGCATCGCTATATGCTCGGAGTAGCAACCATTAGACCCGAATGGCGCACCACAGTCCCTGCCGTTGTCCATGTAGACTTCACCTGCCGTCCTCATTTTGTGGAAGAAGAGCGCGACGGGTTGTACTGGCAGGTGATTCACAAATTCCACAAAAAAACAGGTGTTCCACTTGTCTGTAATACCTCATTAAATGTAGCTGGCCAACCTCTAGTGCATAAACCAGAAGAAGTCTTAGAGATATTCATCTCTTGCGATGATGTTCAAACACTGGTGATTGAAGGCTTTTATCTCACCAAAGTGGATGCCGAGCCGCCTTATCCAAAATAACGAGGATTCTATGGCTGAAAGAAGTAGCGAAGCCCCCGATCATCTCATGATTTCGGGCTATTCGTTAGTTCTAAAGATTGAGTTTTAGCGAAATAACACTACCATGAAATTTTCCCTAATTGTTCCAACAATATATCGGGTGGATGAAACTGAGCGTCTATTTCAGTCTCTTGCTGCTCAAGATTATCGAGATTTTGAAGTCATTTTAGTCGATCAAAATCTAGATAGTCGATTATTTGACTTAGTCAATCGCTATTGCCAGCACTTCCCAATTTTGCATTTGAGAGAATCAATACCAGGGCAATCCCGTGCCCGCAACATTGGTTTTTCCCACGTCCGTGGAGATATTGTTGCATTTCCTGATGATGATTGTCTTTATCCCGAAGGATTGCTAACTAAAATCGCTCAATTTTTTAGTCAGAATTTGCAGTGGGATGGTGTTGTTGGCAGAGTTTATAACCTAGATGAAGATAACAACGCTTTTGATGGCTGTGGAGATGATATTTCCCAAAAAATAAATCATCAAAAAGCGTACAAAGTTTGTGTATCTTGTGCCATATTCTTTAGAGCACCGATCGCAAAAAAAATCAAATTCAATGAAGCCCTAGGGCCAGGGTCAGGAACAGCTTGGGGATGTGGTGATGAAACCGACTATGTATTTAGATGTCTCGATTCAGACTATCGTTTTTACTACGATAAATCCTTAATAGTCAGACATCCCAATCCTCGTAAAAATAATATTTTTTCTAGCCAGATTAAACGAGAATATCGATATGGGATTGGCCGGGGATTTTTTCTGGCTACTCATACACTACCCTCCATCTTTCTGAAAACAGAGCGTTATGAACCTTTTCAGCAGGCTTTCACAGAAATTATGAAAGGAAATTGGTGCCTTGCCTCTTATCTTGTGACGAATGGTATCGGAGCAGAGATTGGATATCGAGCCGGACTGAGAGAACAAAAAAGTCTTAGCTTGCAAACAGAAAATGGATGACTTAAAGCTATCCAAAGTCAGTATCATAAAGATTTTAGAATTTTCTAATTCCTTTCTTTCTTGGATAAGGTAAAAGAAGTTTGTCTTCACTGAAGATACCAACACAGTTAAAGGAAAAGCTGATTGTGAAAACAATGGAAAGAAATCATAAAGACGACTTTTTGATTTCGGTAATTGTGCCGACGGCTCTCCAGGATCTGTGGTGATAAGTGAAACTAATCAGAGAAGCAGGCAAGGAG
>CAYNIP010000068.1:0-17986 GCA_964397305.1 uncultured bacterium | reverse complement strand
GGCCCTCATCCCCCGGCCCCTTCTCCCAAGGCTGGGAGAAGGGGAGCTAGAAGCCCCTCTCCCAACCTGGGAGAGGGGTTGGGGTGAGGGCTATACCGCTGTCCCCTCAGTCCAGGCCAAAGGATTAGAGGATCGCCCTCTATCGCTCCGCGACGCTAGCGCGAACAGTGTTGCCGGGCCCTCATCCCCCGGCCCCTTCTCCCAAGGCTGGGAGAAGGGGAGTCTCCAAAGGGAGATGCACCCTGATGGGCCCGCCCTAGGGAACTAGGCCCTCGAGCAAGTCTTCGCTCAGCTCCTCCACTGGACGGATCAAGGAGGGGGCTGTCGAGGCCGGCGGCTCCTCAGAGAAGAGACCTTCAAAGGCTTGGGTGAGGGTGGGGGCCATGACGATCGTATTGTTGTAGAAGACAATCACGCGGGCTAGGGTGGGCAGACTGTTGTTGGCTGCCTCGATGTAGAGGGGCTCCACATAGAGCAAAGAATCCTCAATCGGGATCACTAGCAGGTTTCCCTGCAAGACCCGGGAACCCTGACTATTCCACAGGGAAATCTGCTGAGAAATGAGGGGGTCTTGGTTGATCAGGGCTTCGATCTGGGTAATGCCAAAGACCAGGGTTTGCTTCGGGAACTGGTAAAGGAGGAGCGTGCCGTAGCGATCGCCATCGGAGCGGGCCGCCAGCCAGGCGATTAGATTCGGTCGCGCTACGGGCGTGTAGGGGTGGAGGAGGATAAATTCCTCGCTGGTCTCCCCGGGCAGCCGGATAATCACATGGTAGGGCTCCACGGGCCGGGGCTCATCGGCGTAGATTTCCTGGGGCACTTGCCACTGATCCTCACGGTTGTAGAACGATCGGGGATCGGTCATGTGATAGGTAAGCAAGCGCTCAGACTGGACACTGAAGAAGTCCGTCGGGTAGCGAATGTGAGCCCGCAGGGAGGCCGGCATCGCTTCGAGGGGCTGAAAGAAGCCAGGGAGAATCTTTTGCCAAGTTTGAATGAGGGGATCGCTGGGATCAGCCACATAGAAATACACATCGCCATCGTAAGCATCGATCACCACCTTCACGGAATTGCGGATGTAGTTGAATGTATGATCTCCAGGATCGGAGTAGGGGTAGCGATCGCTGGTCGTATAAGCATCTAGGAGCCAGTAGAGGTGATTCCCCGTCTTGTCTCCCAAGGCTCCGCCCGTGGCCACATTGACAATATAGGGATCGGCATCGTAGCGCAAAAATGGCGCGATCGCCCGCACGCGCTGGTTGATATTCCGCCGCATCAGCAGTTTGGTTTCGGGCGTGAAGTTGCGGGTAAACAGCATCTTCCAGTCCCGAAGATACTCCGCAAAAGCCAAGCGCCGCCAGAGAGCGCTGATCGAGATCCCACCCCGGCCGTCGTAAACATTGAGCACATTGTCTTGGCCGCTGGGGAAGTCTAGTTCTTTAATCCGGGTTGAAGTCATCACATAGGCATCGGCCAGTTCTCCATAGTAAATGCGGGGCTGACCGATCGGAATGCTCCCCGGGGCGACCCGCTCTGAGATCCGGAGGGCCCCCTCCTCAGCCTCCGTGCCAATGTCGCGGACGAAGTAGGCCGGCAAGCCGCCCGTGCTAGCCTCGTTCACGGGCGAGAGGGTAAAGCCATAGCCGTGGGTGTAGACTAGGTGCTTATTGACCCAGGTTTTGGCATCGGCCGGCACTTTGTCGTAGTCCAGTTCCCGCAGGGCGATCAACACCTGTTGCTTGCGGCCGTTGAAGGGGGAGGACGACTCCCGAGCCCGCAGTTGTAGGGTGTAGCGGTCGATGTCGGCATCCAGGAAGCGGTAGTAGAGCCGGATCTCCTGCAACTGACGGTTGGCCTCTAGCAGGGGGCGGGTGTCCCAGAGGCGGATGTTTTCAATCGTCGGCTCATTTTGCGCGAGGATGCTGGGGGTTAGCTGGCCGCTGGGATTAAACGTCTGGGCATCAATGCGGTCTAGGGTAAAGGCCGCCCGGGTTTCCGCAATGCTGTATTCAATATAGGGCTGCTCGCTCTCCAGCTCGTTGGGGCGAACGATCAAGTTTTGGGTCAGGTTGCTGCCGGCGAATTGGGTCAGGAAGAGCGCTGGATAGACGCCACTCAGCAATAGCCAGAGGGGGGCAATGGGTCGCCGGAGGCGGCGAGCGAGGAATTGGGCAGTGGGCGATCGCCCGCTCAGGGCACAAACCACCAAGCTCGTGGCAATCACCCCAGCCGCAATACTCAGGGCAATTTCCAGGGGCAATTGTACATGGATGTCGGTGTAGCTGGCACCGTAGACTACGCCGCGCGGGGAGTACACCAGGCTGAAGCAGGCGATCGCGTGGCGCAGGCACAAGGTCATTGCCCACAGGCTGCCCAAGACTTGTAGGTGGCGGCGCTGGGGGTGCGAGAAGCCCGGGAATTTCCCCTGGGAGATGCTGTCGCCCGAGAGCAGGTAGATCAGGGCCACAGCCAGCAAGCTGTAGAGAGCGATCCCTCCCCACCAGAAGGCGAGTAATTCCCCCAGGGGCAGGCGGAAGATGTAGAAACTGACATCGAGCCCAAACAGGGGATCGGCGTGGTCAAAGGTGCTTGCCTGCCACGCTTCCAGAAACCGGGTCCAGTTGCCCGCTAGGCAAAAAGCACAGATGAGACTCAGGGCCACGGCGATCGCCGTCAGCAGCAGTTCGCTCAGGAGCAAGATCCCTAGGCTCAAGAGGGCGATCGCCAGGGCTTGTAGCCCCAGGTGGGGGCTAGTTCCCTGCCAGAGGTGGGCCAGCGTGGCCAGGTTGAAGGCTTGGGGCAGGGGCGGCGTGACTTTAGGCACGCTCAGATCCGGCTGCCAGTAGGCAGCGGCCGTACGGCCGTAGTGCAAGGCAAGGTAGGCGAGCAGAATACTGAGGCTGAGGACCAGGATCAACAAGGGCCGCAGCGGGAGCGTCCAGGGCGTGGGGGGCGGCGGGGGGCCAGCGGCGGAGGTTGGCTGACGCTGGGCGGCGATCGCCGCGCGCAAGCTCAGCCGGGGATCAGGCCGGGAACGTCCCCGCTGGGCCCGGGCGATGCTCTCCGGGGGCTGGGGATGGCGCAGGCGGCGGGCTAAGCCGAGATTGCCCAACAAGGCCAGGGCTGACAGGCTACCGACTACCAGCCAAAGGGTGGCCTGGGTTTGGAAGCGAACCCGCAGGGCCACCAGGTACTTCAGTTCCTGAAACCAGAGAATTTCCGCGCTGGCGTAGGCGGTAATGTCGAGCAGTATCCAGAGGCCGAGGGCGATCGCCAGGCATTTGAGGAGGCCGCGCATGGAGAGGCTGAGCCGCAGGGGGCTGGGAGGATCAGTCTCCACGGTAGCACCGCTGCCTGGAAACGGGGCAGGCCTTGGGCCCGCTCACGCTTCGCAACCGACGGCGGCTGGGAGCGTGGCATAGTTTCGGGCCGCCAACTCCTCTCCCAGGCCGGTGAGGATTCGCTTCACAGCCAGGGGGCCGCCATAGACCCAGCCGGTGTAGAGTTGCAGCAAGCTCGCCCCGGCGGCGATTTTGTTCCAGGCATCCGCGGCCGTGAAGAGACCGCCAACGCCAATGATGGGCAGCGTGCCTCCCGTTTGCTGGTAGAGAAACCGAATCACGGCTGTGGCGCGATCGCGCAAGGGAGCGCCGCTAATTCCCCCCGCTTCCGCCGTCACGGCCCGGCCTGTGGCCTGCACGACCTGGGTTTGGAGTTGGTCGCGGCGGGTCGTCGTATTCGTGGCAATGATCCCGGCGAGTTCGTAGTCCCGGGCCAAGTCCACGACGGTGGCGATCGCCTCCCAGGTTAGATCCGGCGCAATCTTCACCAGCAGCGGCTTCCGACCCTGATTCTCCCCCTGCAAGGCCGCCAGAATTCGGCTCAAGGGCTCTCGGTCTTGGAGCGATCGCAGCCCCGGCGTGTTCGGCGAGCTGACATTGACCACAAAATAGTCCCCCCAGTCCACCAAGCGGCGAAAGCTGCTCACATAGTCATCCGCCGCCTGCTCGAGGGGCGTCGCCTTGGACTTGCCCAGATTCAGACCCAGAGGAATCCCTGGCGGCCCAGCTCGCTGGGCCAAGCGCGCCGCCAAGGCCGCACTGCCCTGATTGTTGAACCCCATGCGGTTGAGCACCGCGCGATCGCGGGGCAAGCGAAACAGGCGGGGCTTCTCATTGCCCGGCTGGGCCAGGGCCGTCACCGTGCCCAATTCCGCATAGCCAAAGCCCAGGTGCTGCCACATTCCCGCCGCAACCCCATCCTTGTCGAACCCGGCCGCCAGCCCCAGAGGATTGGCAAAGGTCAGGCCCCAGAGAGTCTGCTCGAGGCGGCGATCGCGCTGGGAGCAAGTCGCCGCAATCCAGCGCAGTAGCCAAGGGAACGATGCCTGGCGACGGTCAAGGGCTTGTAAAAGCGCGAGGCTGCCCTCGTGGAGTCTTTCGGGATCGACCTGGAGCCCAAAGAGCAAAGGACGCAGGGCCTGAGTGTAGAGATCCATAGCGGTATTGGGAGGAGATGCTGCTAGTTTATGGCAGAGTTGGGGATTGGGGTCAGCCTAGCAAACCGCTGCCGCCTGAAGATGAGAGATAACCGTGGCTTGAACCAAGTTCACCCAGCAGCCTATAGTGATGGGATTAGCTGGCTTGAATCCCTCGTTATAGAACGATCGAGTCCGTTGACTGACAGTTTCGGAGCACATACCTAAGCATGAAGGTTTTGATCGTTGGGAGTGGTGGCCGCGAACATGCGATCGCCCATCAGCTCCTGCAATCTCCTGAAGTCAAGCAGATTTTCTGCATCCCCGGCAACGGCGGCACCGCCACACTGCCCCGCTGCCGGAACTTTGCCATGAGCATGACTGATTTTGAAGGGATCGCTCGCCTAGCCGGGGTCCAGGGAGTCGCCTTGGTCGTCATTGGCCCCGAGCAGCCCCTTGCCGAGGGAATCACAGACTACCTACGGCAGCAGCAGCTCACCGTCTTCGGGCCGACCCAAGCCGGGGCCCAACTGGAAGCGAGCAAGTCTTGGGCCAAGGACCTCTTGCTCGAAGCTGGGGTTCCCACGGCCCAGGCGGCCACATTCACCGACAGTGAAGCCGCCCGGACTTACATTGCCCAGCAGGGGGCTCCGATCGTGGTCAAGGCCGACGGCTTGGCCTCGGGCAAAGGGGCGATCGTGGCTCCGACCCTGGAAGCAGCCCTCGCAGCCGTGGAAAACCTCTGGGCTCAGGGCCACCGCAAGCTAGTCATTGAAGAATACCTGGAGGGGGAAGAACTCTCGGTCTTTGCCCTCACCGACGGCAAGACAGCGCGCCTGCTGGTTCCCGCCCAGGATCATAAGCGAATTGGAGAAGGGGACATTGGCGACAATACTGGCGGCATGGGGGCCTACGCGCCCGCGCCCTTGGGGACACCAGCCCTATTGGCCCAGGTCGAGCAGACGGTGATCCAGCCCACGGTCCAGGCCCTGGCAAAGCGGGGCCTGGACTATCGCGGTGTGCTCTATGCGGGCTTGATGGTGACGCCCGACGGCGAGATCAAGGTGCTGGAGTTTAACTGCCGCTTTGGTGATCCCGAAGCCCAAGTCGTGCTACCGCTCCTGGCGACGCCGCTGCACCGTGTCTTGCTAGCCTGTGCGCGGCAGGAACTGGAGCAGTTGCCCCCCTTGGAGTGGCAGCCTGGGTTTGCGGTCTGCGTGGTGGCCGCTTCCGAGGGCTATCCGGGCGAATTTGCCAAGGGGCGAGTGATTCGCGGCCTGGAGGCGGCGGCGACGGCTGAATCCCTGGTTTTCCAAGCTGGGACGCGCCGCCAAGGTCAGGAGTTATTCACCAGCGGCGGTCGGGTGCTGGCGGTGACGGGCCTGGGGGAAACGCTACCAGCGGCCGTGGAGCGGGCTTATCGAGGGATGCAGGCGATCGAATTCGAGGGGATGTATTACCGCCGGGATATTGCCTGGCGAGCTTTGCCGGCCCAGGGGTCCGCAACACCTAGGCCCGTGGCTCCTCCGCCTTCTCCCTAGGGCCCAGCATCCTGATACCCATTCCCCGCAGGAGCGGCTACGGCAATTCGGCGATCGCCTCCCACTTTGAGCATTACAGTGACGGGTGTATCTCAGTTAGGCAAGTTTACCCACTCTTCGAGAAGCCGCTGCGCGTCTACATCCCCCGGCCCCTTCTCCCCAGTAGGGCGAAGGGGAGCCTCCAAAGTGAGATGCACCCTACAGTGACCCCCTCTGCGAGCAGCCACTGCGAGCATACATCCCCGAATTCCTGCTCCCAAATTCGGGAGTAGGAACCGGGAAATGCAATCTTCGATAACGCCCAGCAGCAACAAACGAAACGCTCTAGCTTCCATGCATCCATTCTGTATGGAAGGCCTCGCCACGGGGCTTATCCAGCCGCTCGTAGGTGTGGGCGCCAAAGTAGTCTCGCTGAGCCTGGGTGAGGTTTTGGGGCAGGCGATCGCGCCGATAGCTGTCGAAGTAGTCCAGCGAAGCACTAAAAGCTGGCACGGCTATCCCCGTACTATTGGCCGTGACCAACACATCGCGCCAGGCCTGCTGCCGGTCAAGGATGCTTTGCTTAAATTCGGGGGCGAGCAGCAAGTTTGGCAGTTGCGGATTGTCCGTGAAGGCCGTCTTGATCTTGTCTAGGAAGCCAGCACGGATGATGCAACCCCCCTTCCAAATGCGGGCATCTTCTGCCAAGTTGAGGTTGTAGTTAAACTCCTGGGACGCTTTGCCAAGCAAGGCCATTCCCTGGGCATAGGAGCACATCTTCGAGCAGTAGAGGGCATCCCGCACCTTGTCGATAAACACCTGCTTATCGCCGCTGAAGGGGGTAGTCACTGCCTGCAATTCCTGAGCCGCCGCTAGCCGCTCCTCTTTGTAGGCGGAGACAATGCGGGCGTTGACAGCGGCGAAGATCGTCGGAATCGGCACTCCCAGTTCCAGCGCGCTCACCACCGTCCAGCGCCCCGTGCCTTTCTGCCCCGCCGCATCCAGGATGAGGTCCACTAAATGCTGTTGGGTCTCAGCATCGATGTACTTGAAAATGTCGGCAGTAATCTCAATCAAAAACGAGTTAAGCTCTTCCGTCTGATTCCAGGCGGCAAACACTTCATGGAGTTCTTCGTTACTGAGGCCGGCACAAAATTTCAGTAAGTCGTAGGCCTCCGCAATGAGCTGCATATCGCCGTACTCGATGCCGTTGTGAACCATCTTGACGTAGTGACCCGCGCCACCGGGACCGATGTAGGTCACGCAGGGGCCGTCATCCACCTGGGCCGCGATCTTGGTCAAAATGGGCTCGAGATCCTGGTAGGACGCGGCGGTTCCCCCTGGCATCAAGCTTGGCCCATGCAGGGCTCCTTCTTCACCGCCGCTGACCCCCATGCCAACAAAGCCAATCCCCGTAGGCTCTAGCTCGCGGGTGCGGCGCTCGGTATCCTCGTAGAGGGAGTTACCGCCGTCAATAATGGTGTCGCCTGTCTCGAGGAGGGGCTTGAGCTGCTCGATCACGGCATCAACGGGCTTTCCAGCCTTGACCATGACCAGAATCTTCCGCGGCCGCTCTAGGGTTGTCACAAAGTCTTCAAGGGAGTAGGCAGCTTGGACATCTTTGCCTTGGGCCCGGGTCGCCATGAATTCTTCCGTTTTGGCGGCGGTTCGATTGTAGACCGCAATCGGAAACCCCCGACTCTCGACATTTAGTGCTAAGTTCTCGCCCATGACCGCTAACCCAATCACGCCGAAGCTCCGCTTAGCCATAATTCGATCCCCTTGTTGTAGCAAGTCGCACGATTGACGCACAATCTATCTGTTCTCACCCAGATTAGCCCGAAGTTTTAGTCGCTGTCCTAAAGAAGAGATTAAGCCTGACGGCTCTCGGCCCATCGATCGAGCGCAAGTATAGCCAGAACCTTAAGAAAATCTTGCAAAAGCAGCGATGAGTCGTATCTTACAGTAACAAAAATCTTGACTTGAGATGGGGTAGCCATAGAAGTAGGCTCTCGGCGACCAGGAAAAAACTGCATCATTGACTACGATTGCCGGTAGCGAACTCTGATAGGGTTCGATGCTTATGGTGAATGGATCGCAGATGTCTAGATGCTTATGAAACGTAGAAATTTCTTGGTCGCACTGGCCCTCGCTTCATCGCTGCTCGTGAACGGGATCGCGGGCTGTGGCAGCGGCAATGAGGGGAGCACGACGGCGACGGATGATGCCGGTGGTTCTAAGGGCAAACTAGTCATGGCCACTTCGGCCGATTACCCGCCCTACGAGTTCTTTGAAACCGAGCGTGGGGAAGGCGAGCCGGTGGGCTTTGACATCGACATTGCTAAGTACATCATGGAAAAGCTTGGCTATGAGCTCGAGATCCAAGATATGGACTTCAACGGTATTATCCCAGCTCTGCAAGCGGGACGCGCTGACTTTGCGATGGCAGGGATGACGCCCACGGCGGAGCGTGAGGAGAATGTCGATTTTTCGAGTATTTACTATGACGCAAAAAACACCATTGTTGCGAACGCTGGCTCTGGGTTGACAAGCTACGAGGACCTGGCGGGCAAAACCGTGGGGGTGCAACTGGGCTCCATTCAGGAGAATGAGGCGAAGGAGAAGGCCGAAGAAATTGGCAATATTACCCTTGAGCCGCGCAACAAGATCAGTGAGCTGATCCAGGAAATGAAGGCTGGTCGCATTGATGCGGCTATTATTGAGGATACAGTAGCGGCAGGTTACATTGCCAATAATCCGGATCTAGAGTTTACGACCCTGGACGAGGGGGCTGAAGCCTCGGGCTCGGCGATCGCCTTCCCCAAGGGCTCAGAATTGCGCGAGGAGTTTGAGGCCGTCTTACAGGAAATGAAAGACAATGGCACTCTCGAAGCCCTCATCACTAAGTGGTTTGAAGACTACTATGCTGAGCAAGTGGGAGACAGCGAGTAATTGACGACCGCCTCTATGCTACTTTTTGCTGGACTAGTTCCCGGGTTTCCTGCTGCACTCCCGCTGCTGGCGGAGTTCAAGCTGGACTTTGGCGCGATCACCCCTAGCTTGCCGTTCATTTTTACCGGCATCTGGGTGACCCTTCGTTTCACCCTAATCTCCCTGATCTTCGGCTTCCTTTGGGGCACGCTTCTCGCGCTGTTCAAAATCTCCAGCTTCAAGCCTCTCTACTGGTTTGGCATGGGCTACACCTCCGTCTTTCGGGGGATTCCCTTGCTGGTAACGCTGTCGGTGATCTATTTCGCCACACCCCAGCTCACGGGCTTTAATATCCAGCCCTTGCAAGCGGGGGTCTTGACCTTTTCACTCAATTCAGGGGCTTACGTCTCGGAGGTGATTCGGGCTGGAATTCTCGCCGTTGATCGTGGTCAGACAGAGGCAGCGATGTCCCTGGGCGTTACCTATCGGCCTATGATGCTCGACATCATTTTGCCCCAGGCGATCAAGAATATTCTGCCGGCCCTAGTGAATGAAACTATTGCCTTGCTGAAGGATTCCTCCCTGGTGGCAACGATTGGGGCTCAGGATTTGCTGCGTCGTGCCCAGATTGTCGGCGCTCAAAAGTATGTTTATTTCGAGCCGCTGCTGATTGTGGCGATTGTTTACTACGTCATGGTCATGGTGCTGACTCTAGCAGCCAATGTGCTAGAACAACGGCTGCGGCGTAGTAGCTAGGCCGTGGTTCCTTGGGGCTGGTGAAAATTTTAAGGAGTTCGAGATGACAATTACCCATAGTGCTAGCAAGGGGGAGGTGGCGATCGCCGTCGATCGCCTCTACAAGTCCTTCGGGAGTCTCAAGGTGCTGCGCGAGATTTCAACGGAGATTCACCGAGGCGAAGTCGTGGCAATTATCGGCCCCTCGGGCTGCGGTAAATCGACGTTTCTCCGCTGCTTGAACTTGCTTGAAAAGCCTACGTCCGGCAAGGTCTACATCGAAGGCACAGACATCACGGCTCCAGGAGTCGATGTGATGAAGATGCGCCAAAATGTCGGCATGGTGTTTCAGCATTTCCACCTCTTCCCCCACATGACGGTGCTTCAGAATGTCATGTATGCTCCGGCTAAGGTGAAGCAATTGCCGAAGGCGGTGGTTCAGGAAAAGGCCCAACAGCTCTTGGCCCGGGTCGGGTTGGCTGAGAAAGCGGATGTCTATCCCTCGAAGCTGTCGGGGGGTCAGAAGCAGCGGGTGGCGATCGCCCGTGCTCTGGCGATGGAGCCGAAAGTGATGCTCTTTGACGAGCCTACGTCAGCGCTTGACCCAGAAATGGTCAAGGAGGTGCTGGATGTGATTAAAGCTGTCTCGCTGTCAGGAATGACGATGGCAATTGTGACCCATGAAATGGGGTTTGCTCGCGAGGTCGCCGATCGTATTTTCTTTCTCGATGGCGGTAAGGTGGCGGAAGATGCGCCGCCGAGCGAGTTTTTTGGCAGCCCGAAGAGCGACCGCGCCCGCCAGTTTCTAGAAAAGGTGCTCTGAGTTCAGTTGGCGCTGGCGGCGCGATCGCCGACGCCAGTACCAGGCGACATACCCCAGGGCCGCAATTTGCAGCGGCAACGCAGCCAGCGGCACTTTCAGGGCGAAAAAGACTGGCAATTGCGACATGGCCACAAAGTAACCTAAGCCAATCACGCCTAAGCTTGCTGGCAACGCCAGCCGAACCCGTTTAGTCGCTTGAGACAAGTGTTGAAACCCTCGTGTGCGCGCTAGAACCAGCCTTTCTTGTTCAGCAGGTAGGTGTCGCGAAATTCCTCGTCGCTTTTGGTGAGGTAGACAATCCCTTCAGCTAGGGCGATCGCCCACATTACAAACGTGGCCATGCCACAAGTGGGGATTCCCGCAATGAGGCTAATCAGCAGCATGGCAACCCCTTCATTGGTGTAGCCAAGGATGAATTTATGGATACCCAGAGTTCCCAAGGCAATTGCTAGAATCCCAGCCGCAATTCTTTTGCTATTAGCCTCTTGTAGCGTCGGTTCTGACATTGCTCCTCAGCATCAAAAAACTGCTTAGAACCACCCTTTCTTATTCAAAAGGTAAGTATTGAGAAACTCTTCGTCCGTCTTCGTGAGGTAGATAATCCCTTCCACTAGACCAATCACCCAAAACACGATCCCCGCAAAACCACAGGTTAGCAGCGTGACGAGCAGCATCACGAGGCCTTCGGTGGTGTAACCGAGAATAAACTTGTGGATGCCGAGGGTACCAAGCAAGATCGCGACAATGCCAGCCGCGATTTTTTTGCTATTAGCATCTTGGAGCGTGGGCTCTGCCATGGCGGGTCAATCCTCCGGGTTGTTGGCCAGCAGTATAGCTCAGTCTGGCTGGACCGCTCTGCGAAGTTCAGAAAAATTCAAGCTTTAAGCGTCTACGAGGGTGTAAACCTTCGCTTCCCAGGGGAAAATTGGCTCGCGACCGACCCATTCGGGCAATACCATGCGATCCTGAGTGATTTCATGCCAATACTTTCCAGCCGGTGTGGCGGGATAATTGGCAATGACATATTCACTGTTGGGGTGGAGGGGATTGGGCGTGCCGTAATCCGAAAAGTTCGCAACTACCACGACCCGCTCAGCGCCCCGCCCCCGTTGCCATACCACGACTTTTTTGCCCTCCGTGTAGTCAACGTGCAGGAAGTCGGTGTCGTTCACGGCCAGGGCCTCGGACTGCTGGCGAAAATGGGCCAGGCGAGCGACGTATTCAAAAACGCGATGCCGCCACGGCTCCTCGAGGCGGTGGTAGGCGACAGGGTCCACCTGTTTGCAGTCAGCGTGTTCGTCGCTGATGTCGAGGTCATGCTCATCGGCAAATTCATCCCCGGCGAGGATCATGGGAAGGCCCACGGCTGAAAATAAGCAGACAAAGGCGAGCTTGATCCGGCGCTCGGTGTCAAGCACACCGTTATTGATTAGGTAGTTATAGAGGCGCTCGTTCCCAAAGCCACCGACATCGTGAGAGGTGAGGTAGTTGATTGCCTGGGTGCCGTCCGTAAAGCCGAGGTAGCGGCAGTCGATCAGCTTGCGGACGCTCCACTCGAAGGAACCGTCGCCGGGGGCGTTGCGGCCGAGAATGACCTGGCGGGCGATCAGCTTGAAGCGCTCGTTCCAGAGCCCATCGAGGCGATCTTGGTGGATGAGGGCCAGGGGAACGCTCAGTTCTTCGCCGACGACCAGGAAGCGATCTGCCGCACCGCCGCGATCGCGCCAGTACGCCCGAGCGAAGTCCTTGAACTCTTGCAGAAAATCGTAGTTGGCGATGTTGTTCACACTGTCGAGGCGCACGCCATCGACATGATAATGCTCCAGCCAGTGAGCGATGTAGAGCTTCATGTACTCGCGGCTGGGGACGAAGTGATCTCGCTCCCCTGTGAGGGGATGATAGCCGTCTACCCAGAAGTTGTATTTCAAAAGGTCGCCGCCGAAGCCATCGCGATCGCCCTGCTCGGGATCGCCCGCGCCCCACTGCACAAAAAAGTCCAGAAAATTGGTGTGACGGTAGGGATTCTCCCGGGCGAAGGCCATGACGACATCGACAAAGAAGCGGTAGCCCTGCTCATGACAGGCCTGCACGACGGCGGTCAAATCGGAGAGAGCCGTCGGTTCGCTGGGGTCGCCCGCCAAACCTAGGTCAAAATCAGGGGCGAAGAAGTTCGCCGTGCCATAGCCCCACTCCAGGATATCGGGACTGTCAGCCGGCGGCAATAGCTCGAGGGCGTTGATCCCCAGCTCTTGTAAATAGGCCCGACCACGGCCCAGAGCCGGTATGTCCGGAAAGTCAGGCGGTGTTGCCTCCGGCTGGAGCAGCGCCAGGACGTCCCGGAAGGCCCCAACCCCCACTAGCGCCTCCCCCGCCGCCTTGGTCCAGCGGGCTGGTAGCTCGTAGATCACTAAGCGATTATTAGCTGGGAGGGCGGGAGGAGGTTGAGTTGCGGCCCAGACAGCGGTTTTGCCGTTGACATCACTGGGGATCAGGCGGCCGTCGCGATAGAGGATGACACTGGCCGGATCACGGCTACTGACCCCCGCTGGCTCTGGCGGAATCGGGGCGAGCCAGCGCCGGTCAACGGTCGTTGCCAGCGGATCGCCGCTATACAGGATCTGATCGCGGCTGGCGTAGTCGTAGGGTAGTGTGTTGCGGACTCGGAACCAATAATGATAGACCTCCCCCTCTTGGAGTTGGCAATCTCGGGCGGCAACGGTCCACAAATCTGGGAAGTCAGGTTCCGGTCGGAGCGGGATCTCGCAGTAATTGGCGTAGGGCTCTGCACTTCCAGCCTGAGGCTGACCAATGTAGAGAGTGGGTGGCGGTACGCAGGCCCCGGGACGCCAGAGAACGAAATGGGTCTGGCGGCGCAGCAGGAGATCAGGAAGCATAGGCCTTGATTCAGCAAACCTAACAGCGATACGGATGCAACGCGACCGCGAGGCTGCTAGCAGGATAAATACGAAAGGAAGCCGAGGCGGTTCCTAGGCGATGGCGATCGCCATTCCCTCACGGGCCAAGGACGCCTGAGGACAAGTCTGACGAATACTCGCCTCTACACAGTCCAGAAAATCATCGTTGTGATCGGGGCTGTGGAGGGAGAGCACAATTTGCTTCACCCCGACCTGTTGAGCCAGTTCTACGTGTTTTCGCCACGGCGAATCAGCCGCCGTCGCCGAGTCCGGATCACTGGGATGGTAAGCAGCACTG
Source organism: uncultured bacterium (assembly GCA_964397305.1). Classification (GTDB taxonomy): domain Bacteria; phylum Cyanobacteriota; class Cyanobacteriia; order Cyanobacteriales; family Spirulinaceae; genus JAAUTY01. Next base: position 4,287 of record CAYNIP010000068.1, on the reverse strand, counting down.
GGAACCGCCAGAATAAGCAAGTCCGCTTGATTCGCCAAGTGACGTAGGTTCGGGTGGGGCTGCTCGGGGGCGTGCTCAATGGCTGCCGCGTAGACCACCGTGCGCTGGCGATCACAAATGCGATAGCCAATGGAGCACTGCTCCTCATTCAAGAGGCACGTCTCCACCGTCAAGCCGCCGTCAAAGTGCTGTTGACTCCCCACATCCAGATCATGAAATTCCAGCTTGGACTGCATCACCTGAATCGGCACCGGAAAATTTGGGCCAAGCATTTGCTTGCTCAAGCGCTGCTTAAACGACGAACCATCCGACGCCGGTGCGCCATAGATGTGGAAGTAGTTGATGGGGATAAAGGCAGGGACAAAGAAGGGAAAGCCCTGAATGCGATCCCAATGGCAATGGGTAAAGAACAAGCTCGCCTCAACCGGCATCTGCTTCAGCAGACTGTTGCCCAGAGCCCGCAAGCCCGTTCCACCGTCAAAGATGAACCGCGCTTCCCCGATCCGCATTTCTACGCAGGAGGTGTTACCGCCGTAGCGAACTGTGTCCTTGCCTGGAGTCGGAACTTGAGCGCGAACCCCCCAGAACTGAACGTTGAAGCTCACAGCAAGGCTTTCCTCCTGGACTTCAGTGGTTGGCATCGTTGACTGCACGGCTGCTAACTGGATATTCAGTGGCATCGTCAATTTGAGCAAGCCTCACAGGCAGCTTATTCGGAAAGTATATCCCGTTTGCTCAGCACCCTAGCTGGCTTTACTGGCTGAAGGCAGCTAAGCACCTGTGATAGACCCGAACAAAGAAGCTGGCGAACCCGACGGCTCGAACCTCCCGAAGCTCGAACAACTGCATGGCAATTGATTCTTAGCCGCTGGGTTGTAAGGGCCTGAAGCCACCACCTTATTCTAAATCTACTAGCACCCTACAGCCGATCGGGACACTTTACCGCGCGAGATTTATGGGTTGAACTCATAGTAGCGCGCCTCCAGAAGCCGACCTGTGAGCTATATCACAATCCTGAACCGAGACTGGAGCGAGGTCGAGGGATTTACCCCGCCGCCCGGATGCACTGCTCGAGGAGCGGCATCACGTCGTTGATTCCTTTCCAGCCGAGGATTTCGGTGGTCTTGTTCTCAAGATTTTTGTAGGTACGGAAAAACTCCGCAATTTCATCCAGGCGATGGTTGGAAACATTTTCGAGGGATTGCACCTGGGCATAGCGAGGGTCTTTGGCGGGAACACAGAGCAACTTCTCATCGCGATCGCCCCCGTCGATCATCTCCAGCATCCCAATCGGCCGCGCTACAATCACGCAGCCTGGGAACGTCGGCTGATCCATCAACACCATGCCGTCCAGGGGATCACCATCGTCCGCCAGCGTATTGGGAATGAACCCGTAATCGTAGGGGTACTGCACCGACGAGTAGAGCACTCGGTCTAAGGCAAAAGCGTTCAGATCCTTATCAAACTCATACTTATTCTTGCTGCCCGCCGGAATTTCGATCAGTACGGAGACCAAGCCCGGCTTCGGCTGCGCCGGAATACGCGACAAATCCATAACCTCAACGTCCCTCCAAAAACACCACAAAACCTCAGGGCTAGCGGCCACAGGCGCCCCTTGCCTCCAGGATCATACCAGCAATGCTTCCAAGACAGCCCCAGCCAAGGGCTAAGGAACCTGGAAAAAGGCGCGCTTGATCGCGGGAGCCGGGGGCGTCGGTATCACCTCAGGTGAGCTGATGGCAGAGAAGTAGGCGATCACCGTTGTCGGGATCGCGAGGGTGCTGATCGCAATGACCGTACCGAGGACCCTAGCCCAAGGAGGAGAATCGTGCGCTGCCGATTTGGCAGGCGGATCACTAGCCATAACATCCAAAGAGGGGAACAGAAGCCGCTGCCAGGAGCTTGACCATGGGCGTGGTGGCAGGGACAGCGGACTTTCCCCTCAATTTTAGAGGCCGGTCGGGATTGAGGAAGAAAATCATGACAGGGCCCTACCAACCTCGTGCTGTTCCTGCCAGATCCATTGCCTGCAAACCCTAGAGATAGCTCACACTCATCTCGACCTGGGCTTCGCAACTGGCTCCAGGACCAAGCACGGATAGTTGCTCCCCTGTGTTCAGGGCATTGCGGGGTCCACTCCATGGCTCAAGGCAGCAGTAGTCTTTGCCCTGGATCGTCCAAAAGACAAGGATAGGGTAAAAGCTCGAGTAGGCGATGACGATCTTGTAGCGCTGACGCCAGTTCGTCATCGACGCCCAGTTACGCTGGAGCGGCATCAAGGCCACATCAATCTCGTCACGCCCAAAGTCAAACTGGCCGTTGAAGGGGTGGGCAGCTTCAGCATCTCGCTCTCGCTCTCGGTACTGGATTGCTGGAATGTCAAACTCCAGTTGCGCCTTGTCCGTACTCCAAAAGTAAGGATGGAGACCCGTGGTAAAGGGCATAACTTTGTTGGAGCAATTCCTGAAGTGCTGGTCAAGAATGAGGCTGTTGCCTTTGAGGCGATAGGTAAAGACCAACTCAAAGTCAAAGGGATAAACGGCCCGAGTTTTCTCGTTGCTGGTGAGAGCGAGGGTCAAGGCAGCTCCATCTTGAGTTTGGCGATCGCGCACTTCCCAAGGCAGATCCCGCGCAAAGCCATGCTGTTTCAGTTGATACTGATTGCCATCATAGGTATAGGTATTATTAGGAAGGTTGCCGCAAATGGGAAACAGAATCGGCACTCCACCCCGGACGCTCAGATCGGGATCGGCAAATCGCTCCGCATCCATATAGAGGAGGTCCTGGCCCTGAATGCGCCAACTGGCTATGAGACCACCCCGCTCAGGAACAACCTCGACGCGAGCCTGCGCTGCTTTATCCGTCAGGATATAGGTTTGATACGGATCAGACTGTTTCAGCGAAATCGCAAACACGGCAAGCCCTCTCTACGTAGCAGTTACTCCCTTTCAGATTTAACAAACTCTTGACGCAAGCGCGAGCCCACTTCACCAATTCTTCATCTTGAAGCCGTTACTCTGAAAGCAATAGCAGAGCTTACCCTGAATTCAGCATGAGTGCCCGACTTTCGTGGTTAGGCGCTCATTTTGTTTTTTGTCCTGCTAGAAGGTAGGGGGCGATCGCTCCCCCCTCAACTCGCCGGAGGTTCTCCGGAGCCAAGGCCAGCAGCCGCTCCGCGACATCATCCGGAGTTAAACCCGCCGCCTCCAGAGTATGGGTCCAACCAGCCCGGCGGTTGAGATCGTAGTAATAAGTTCGATCGTAGTAGCCCAAAATAAGCTCTAGAGCATCTCGCAATTGCCCTTGTTGGATCGCCGCCACAGCCTGCTGCGTCCGCAAACCGCCAAGGCGCTTGTGAATACGCTGGGTCGCCGCCACGAGATCAGTCGTCGCTAAGCCCCCGTAAACCGCCAGCAGGATGTCTAAGCGCTCCGGCAAAGGCCGTCGGAGTACCACCAATGGCGCTTGCTCCATCTGCTCAAAAAGTTCATCAGGAATCCGGCAGATTCCAATGCGCTTACTCTCTGCCTCTAGCCAGACTGGCCGCTGGCGCTGAAACCCCGCCCACCGCCACATCACCTCATTCCAGAATTGCTCATTGGTTGGCTGGGGAGGTAAGCCAAGATTACCGTAGCTACTGCCACGGTGGTGAGCCAAGCTTTCCAAATCCAGCACTTGCTCACCCCGAGCTGCCAGAGCCGCTAACACCAACGTTTTGCCCGTCCCTGTCATACCACCCACCACCAACAGGTTTTGGTGCTCGCTCAGTTGCTCCCGACCCCAACGGCGAAAGGCCTTGTAGCCCCCCTGCAACGTGGCAACCTCAAACCCCGCTAATTCCAGCGCCCAAGCCATCGCACCACTACGCATCCCGCCACGCCAGCAGTACAGGCTCAGACGTCCCCCTGGAGCCAAGTCTCGGGCCTGCTGAATAAACCCTGCGATCTTAGGCCCAACCAGGGCAAAGCCTAGCTCGACCGCGCGATCGCGCCCCGCCTGCTTATAGCAAATTCCCACCTGCCGCCGTACCTCATTATCGAGAAGCGGAAAAGAGACCGAGCCTGGAATATGACCCTGCTCATACTCCCCTGGACTGCGGACATCCAGAATCGGCCCTGAAGCACCATACAAATCAGCAACCGTCAGTGTTTTTGGCATAGCACTCGCCAGGGTGTGAACATCCTGACAGTCAATAGCATTCAGCCGCCCTCATGCGTGAGGGCGGCTGAACTAAAATCGACCTGGCACCGAGCTATTGTCCCAGGCAGCAACCCGCCAAGTATCGTC
>CAYNIP010000067.1:0-18741 GCA_964397305.1 uncultured bacterium | reverse complement strand
GGAGTTAGAAGCCCCTCTCCCTACTTGGGAGAGGGGTTGGGGTGAGGGCTGAGCAGGGGAGTAAAAATATCCTGCGTAAAATTCGTCCATCCCTGGGGCGAGGGGCTTGGCGGCGGCTGAGCAAGGCTGTGCTACAGTGTGGGGCAATATTGGGAGCGATCCTTGCATGACAGCGCTACTCGAGGTGCGTGAGTTAGAAACCCGCTTTAGGGCGCCGACGGGGCTCGTGCGGGCTGTGAACCGGGTCTCTTTTACAGTCCAGGCCGGTGAAACCCTGGGGCTTGTGGGCGAGTCGGGATCGGGAAAGAGCGTGACGATGCTCTCGCTGCTGCGGCTGTTGCCACCCGCCGCCCAAGTGACCGGGGGTGAAGCCTGGTTTGAGGGGCAGGATTTGTTGCGGCTGCGCGATCGCCCCTTGCGCCGTCTCCGGGGTCACACCATTGGCATGGTTTTTCAAGATCCCCTGACCTCCCTAAATCCGGTGCTGACGATTGAGCGCCAGTTGACCGAATCCCTGCGCCTACACTTGCGCCTCAGCCGCCGGGCGGCGCGGGCCCGCGCGCTGGACTTGCTCGAGCAGGTCGGCATTCCCAGCCCAGCTCAGCGGCTCCGGGACTATCCCCACCAATTTTCTGGGGGGATGCGCCAGCGGGTGACGATCGCGATCGCCTTGGCCTGTAACCCCAAACTGCTGATCGCCGACGAACCCACCACAGCCCTGGATGTGACGATCCAGGCCCAGATCGTCGAGTTGGTGAAGCAGTTGCAGGCTGACTTGGGCATGGCGACGATCTGGATTGCCCACGACCTCGCCCTGATGGCCGGTCTGGCCGATCGCATCGCTGTCATGTATGCTGGGCAAATCGTGGAGATTGCACCCCGACACTCGCTGTACCAGAATCCCCGCCATCCCTATACCCTTGGCCTGCTCCAGAGCATCCCGCGCCTGGATGAGCAGCGGCGCGATCGCCTGCCCGCGATCCCCGGGCTACCGCCCGATCTCGCCCACTACCCCTCGGGCTGCCCCTTTGCGGCCCGCTGCACCTATGCGCTCGAGCGCTGCTCCCAAGACGATCCGCCCCTCGTGCCTTTGGCGGAGGACCCCGGCCACCAAGTCGCCTGCTGGGTGCAGCCCCCGGGGGCTGAGGTGCTGCGCGACCGGGCGGCCTAGGCGGGCCCAGCCGACCCGGCCCCTAGGTCCAGAACCGGCCGGGACTCAGGAGCTGATCGGGGTCAAACTGGGCTTTTAGGGCCTGCATCAGAGCGATCGCATTGCCCCGGTAGCCCCAGGGCTCGAGGGCTTGCTTCAGGGCCTGGGGGGCTTCGAGTAGGGTGAGGTAGCCCTGCTGGGCCTCGCAGGCGGCGCGGAGGCGGGCGATCGCCTCGGCCGGAGTCGCGGCGGGCAGGCCGAGATAGCCGACACCACTGCTGGCGTGAATTTGCCCGTAACTGGGGGCCGGGGCCTCGGTGGCGAGGGCGGCCAGGAAGGTGGCAGCCTGGGCCGGCAGCAGGCCGATCTTGCCGGCGATGGCCCGGTTGTGGCCTTGGCGCACCCACGCCTGGACCTGGGCCCAGAGTTCCGTCTCAGCTGCCTCGGTGTAGGTCGGGCCGGTTAATCCCAGGGCTTGGGCCAACCCTTGCCAGCGCTGCACTTGTTCTGTGACACTGGCCGGAAGGCTCTGGAAACGGACGAGGAGCCCCAGGGGGTCGGGCTCCCCAAGGGCGGCGACCAGGGCCGGCGAGAGCAGATCAACGGCTGTAGGCGTTAGGGCTGATTGCAGCAGGGTTGTGCGGGCCTGGGCGATCGCGTCCACCGCACCCGTGACCAAGCTCGTGGCTGAGGCCTCCGGCCAGGGATAGGTGCGGAAGGTGAGCTGGGCGATCGCCCCCAAGCTGCCGTAGGAGCCCGTGAAGAGTTTCATCAAGTCATAGCCGGCTACATTTTTCACCACGCGACCGCCGGCCTTGGCGATCGCGCCGTCCGCCCGCACCACGGAGAGCCCCAGCAGCAGATCCCGAGGGCTGCCATAGCGTTGTCGCCAACTACCGGTATCGGCCGTCGCGACGATGCCGCCGAGGGTCGCGGTCTCCGGGTAGGCTGGGTCGAGGGGCAAGAATTGCCCGCGAGCCCGGAGAGTCGCTTGCAAATCGGCCAGGCCCAGGCCGGCCGCCACGGTCACGGTCAGGTCACTGGCCGCGTGCTCGATCACGGTGTTGAGATCTTGAGTGCTGAGGATCAGCTTCACCCCCTGGGCCGGTTTGCCCCAACTCAACTTGCTACCCCGGCCACAGAGGAGCAGCGGCCAACGCTCCTGCTGGGCCAGGGCGATCGCCGCCGCCAGGGCCCCTACGGTTTGCGGGTAAACCAAGGCCGGCCGGGGCTCGCCGGGAACCAGCGCGGACTCAAGGCGGGCTTGCCAGGCCGGATCGAGCTGGTCGGGGGCAACCACGCGGGCGTCAGGGCCCAGGTGGTCTTGGAGGCGGGAGGCGATCACGGTCATCGCAGCAGAATTCTTAAACGGCCACTTCCTGAGAATACTGTGTTTAGCCGCCCTAACCCCGAGGGACTGCCAGGGCCTGACCCGCGAGCCAGCCCGTTGTCCAGGCGCTCTGGAAGTTAAAACCGCCGGTCACACCGTCGATGTCCAGGACTTCTCCCGCAAAATGGAGGTGGGGACAACGGCGACTCGCCATCGTCTTGAAGTCGATTTCCGGCAAGCTGACACCGCCGCAGGTGACAAACTCGTCTTTGAAAACTCCCTTCCCGGCAATCTGGAATTGGCCCCGGGTGAGTTCTTGCAGGAGGCTTTGGAGCGATCGCTTCGACAGCTCGGCCCAGGGGCGTCCGGGGGGAATCCCAGCGGCGGCACCCAATTGCTGCCAGAGGCGCTTGGGCAAGTCTACGGGGGCCGTGCTGGCAATCTGGCGGCGCGGTTGGGCTTGCTTCAGGGCCAGCAGTTGCTGCCACAGGTGCTCAGGATTGCACCCCGGCAGCCAGTTAATCTGCAAGGGCAAGCGGTAGCGGTGCGCCTGGAGGCAGCGCGCTCCCCAGGCCGAGAGCTTCAAAACGGCCGGGCCGCTCAGGCCCCAATGGGTGATCAAGAGCGGGCCTGTTTGCTCTAGGGTCTCCTCGGGGGCTCGCAGGGTCAAGGTTGCCGCTGGCACACTCACCCCAGCCAAGTCAGCTAGGCGCGGGTCGGTGATCTGAAACGTGAACAGGGAGGGCACGGGGGGCTGGATGGTATGACCCAGAGCCGCGGCCCAACGCAGGCCGGCGGGGCTGCTCCCCGTGGCGATCAGCAGGCGATCGCCCCGCAGCTCCTCGCCACTCCGCAGCCCTAGGTGAAACGAGTCGTCTTGACGAGTCACGGTCTGGACGGCCGCCGAAAGCCGCACGGTGACGCCGGCCCGGGCTGCCGCCGTTTGCAGGCAGTGGACAATGGTTTCTGAGCGATCGCTCACCGGAAACATCCGCCCGTCGGCCTCCGTTTTCAAGGCCACCCCCCGAGCCGCAAACCAGGCCACCGTGTCCCGGGGCTGGAAGCGGCTGAAGGCCCCCCGCAGGGCCTTGCCGCCGCGCGGGTAGTGTTGCACCAGTTGCGCGGGGTCAAAACAGTGGTGAGTGACGTTGCAGCGACCGCCACCGGAGATCCGCACCTTGCCCAGGGGCTGGCGGGCCGCCTCGAGTAGGAGCACCCGACCCCCGGCCTCCGCCGCCGTGATCGCCCCCAGAAAGCCGGCCGCCCCGCCGCCGATCACCACAATGGGCCAGGGATGGGTCATCGGTGTTGATGATGGGGGACGCTGGGCCGGTTAGGCGTCCCGGAGGAAGTATCGCGCCAGGGAGCGAGTTGCGCCCTGAGATCGTTGGGAATTTCGCTGGTGAGGGTTGCCATGAGTGTTGGCGAGTTTCAGGGTGCAAGGTGTTCGATGCTCAAATCGTAAGCTTGGTAGGGCTGTCGGTGCAGGTGTCGGCGATGCGAAATTCCATAATCAAGTCTCAGGATAAGTCTCTGATTCTTCTTCTGTAGAACTGTTCTCTATTGGGATACCCATCCTTTCACAGTCACGATTGGAGATTGTGCCATCGGGTAATGTCGTTTGGCAAAGTAATGCTTGACTCAGCTGCCCCTTGGTTAAATTTTTAGCACCTAGTAGATTTGCTTTATAAAATTGTTCATCCTTAAGGATGACCCCTTCAAAATCTGCTTCCTGTGGCTTGAAAACCTCAAGGATAGCATTTGTCAAATCAGCGTTCTTGAAGCTTGCACCTTGCATCTCAGCAAAACCAAGATTAGCATTTCTGGTTCTTCAGTACTTAGTGTGGTAAAAATCATTGAATCCTGCTTCTGGCATGGTTTCCAGCGATTTTGTGCCCTAATCAAGTGTTTAGAAACCCAAAATCCTTACACAGCAAGCATTTTGGGCTTGAGTTTTGATGGAGTTTACACACCAAGTGCCGAAGAGCCGAAACTTTTTTCATTGTAGTCCGTGTACTCCGTCCCGAGGGAGGAGAGGGAGGAAGAGCGTAAAGGTGCTGCCTCGCCCTGGTTTGGACTCCACCTCAATATCGCCGCCATGCAGGCGGGCCAACTCCCGCGAGAGGGCTAGGCCTAGGCCAGTGCCTTTGTGCTTGCGTTGCAGGCGGTTATGAATCTGGCAGAAGGGACGGAAGAGGCGATCGCAGTCAGCCGGATCAATGCCGATACCAGTATCCCGCACAGCAAAGCGGAGCTGGGCTTCAGCCTGGTCCACAGCTAGGGTGACGGAGCCGCGCTCAGTGAACTTAATGGCATTGGAAAGCAAGTTGATCAAAATCTGCTTCAGGCGACGTTGATCGGCATAGCAGATGGTGACTTCGGGGGCAATCTCTAGAGTCAGCTCCAGGCCCTGGATCTCCGCTTGGGATTGCACAATCGCCAAGGAGGCGAGGCAAACATCCTCCACCACTAGCGTTTCCAGGTATAACTCCTCTCGCTGGGCTTCGATGCGCGAGAGGTCCAGCAGGTCTTCGATCAGGGCCAAGAGGTACTCGCCGGAACTGGCGATCGCATTGATGTACTGCACCTGCTTGGTATTGAGCGCCCCGTAGATTTGCTCCTGGAGCATCCGCGCAAAGCCCAGAATCCCTGTGAGGGGCGCACGCAGCTCGTGGCTCATGGTCGCTAGCAGTTCGCTCTTGATGCGATTTTCCCGCTCTAGTTGCGCGAACTGCTGGGCACTGGCTACCTGTTGCTGGTGCTCCTGACGTTGTTGCCGCCAGTGGTCAATCTGCAAGAGTTGCGCGGCTTGGTCAGCCGCCGCCGTGAGCAGGGCCAGTTCTGCTGGTTGCCAGACTCGGGGCCCTTGGCAATCATGGAGCGCCAAGATTCTACCAGGCCTCAGAGGCTCCGGCAGCGGACAGAGGACCAGGGCACGAATCCCAGCCCGCTGCCAGGTTTCGTGGCTGAGGGGAGACAGATCGGATGGGGCTTCGGACCAGGCGAGCACCTCCCCCGCTGCCAAGCGAGTGCGAACGTCGTAGACCAAGGGGCAGGTCAAACCAAGGGCAATCGCTGGGTTCTCGGCATCTCTACTGACGAGATGGGTGATCGTGGGGAGGTCTTCCCCGTTGAGTTGCAACAGCAGGCAGCGATCAAGGTTCAAACTGGTCTGGAGGCTTTGGAGCAGGGCTGTGATGCCGGCCTGGGAGTTACTACCGGCTGCTTGCGTCGCCGCCACCAAGCGCCCGAGGTGGTACTCTCGCCAGGCCTGGCTCTGCTGGTGAACTCGTTCATAGGCCTGCCAGAGCAGCGGCGCGAGTTTGGCGGTGTAGGTGTCGAGCACATAGTCAGCAAACCCGGCCTGAAGGCAGGCGATCGCCGCGTGATCGCCCAGGGGGCTCGTCCAGAGGATGGCCGCTGGCATGGGGTTGAGGCGCTGCAAGGGTTCAACCACTTGCAGGGGAAAGCGGAGGGGATCAGCTCCGGCTGCTGGCAACTGGCAGGCTAGGACCGCATCCCAGGGGCGAGTTGCGAGCCAGCGGTGATAGTCGGCTAAGGTTGGGGCGAGGTGCCAGGTCAGGCAACGATCCGTCGCCGGCAAGGCAGACAAAACAACATCGGCAGCCCTAGGGCTGTCAGCTATAACCAGAACATTGAGGGAGCGGCTCGCTGGCACAGGAATCGCGGGCAAGGGTTGCAAGCAGGACGTAGCGTCGGGCATAACAAAACTTGGGGGCTGACTGCTCCGTAGCATCAAGGGCCTGGCTAACCACTGACTCGCAGCGCGAGAGTCAATCAGGACGCTTGCCTAAAAACTGCCTGCATTTCGGCTCAAACCCTCCCCCCTCCGTTATTAATTCTAAAACTGGCGGCGCGAGAACACTAGGGTTGCGATCGCCAAAAGCGTACTGATGTAAACGCAACCGTAGACTCCATGGGCAACCAATTCAGAAGGCGAGGGCAGGAGGCCGTAGACGGCCTGATTACGCAGGTTCAACCGAGCTAAATCGGGTAACACGAGGTAGAGTACCCACGTCATCGTCTCTATAGTAGCGTTTTCACTGAGTTTTCCCAGCTCCACCCAGTCACGACTGAGGGTTCCCAGGAGGTAAGTGCAGAAGGTGAGCAGGCTGGCGAGAGTCGAGCCCGTGAAAACGCTGAAAGCCAGCGCGATCGCCACGACCAACCCCAGCTCCAGCAGCAGAAACACCAGCGCCAGGATTAACGCCCCTAGGGGATAGTCCAGGCCCAGCCAGTGCAGCAGGAGAAGATACACCAACCCCATGAGCATCACCGCCACTGTCAGGGCTCCCCAGAGTCCGAGGTGTTTTCCGAGGATCAACTCAGCCCGGCTCAGGGGTTTCGTCAAGACGGAAAGGACCGTGCGCCGCTCAATATCTTGGGCCAAGGTACTGGCCCCGGCGAAGACGGCAAACAGTAGACTCAGGGCGGCGATCGCCCCCAGGCCCAGGTCCAGGAGCATCTTATCCTCGGTCAGAGCGGCGACCTCCGGCAGCAGGCGAGCGCCCAGCCCCAGGATCAGGGCAAAAACAGCGACAAAATAGAGGAGGCGATCGCGCAATGCCCCCCGGAAGCTATTGGCCGCGACCGCCCAAATTCGCAACGGATGCACACCCAACTCCTGTGCTCAGCACTTCTCAGCTTAGCCCTCGGGGGGAGGCGGAGTCCCGTCCTGCCCAGGGCGGGAGCCTCCCGGCGATCGCCCCGAGGGGTCAGCCGGCAGGGACGGCAAGCCATCCTCAGGAGGGTTCAGGGGATCAAATTGGTCGAAGGAGTCAAAGGGCTCCAGTTCCCCCGGCAGATCCAGGCCCGGCGGCGGTGCTGTCTCAAACTCAGCCCCATCCGCCGCCGCCCCCTGGGGGAACGTCGCCAGAGCAATGCGATCGCCCCCCGCCTCCCGCAACAAGTCCAGCACCTGCACCACCTCATCGTAGGTCGCATTCCGAGAAGCCCGCAATACCACCCGCCCCTCGGGCTGAGCCAAGAAATAGCCTTCAACAGCTCGCGCCAGTTGTGCCCGGGTCGTTACCGGTTGCTGCTCCACAAACACGTTGCCGCGATCATCCAAGCTGATCACGATTAGCTCCCGCATCTGGGCCGCCCCGGTAGACGCTTGGGGTAGATCCAAGCTGATCGCCTGCTGGCGCGAGAACCCCACCGCCGCGAGGATGAAGAAGGTGAGGATGCAAAAAATTACGTCAATTAAGGGAACCAGCTCAATCCGAACCTCAGCCCCGTGGCTAGGGTCTTGCCAAAGCTTCAGGGGTTGAGCGTTGACAGCGGGCGATCGCGGTCGCGAGGGAATACGGCGTACAGATGGCGTCATGGGTATCGAAACCAAGCAGGTGCTGAGGGCGGGAACCGTTCTAGCAGGAAAAACAGACCAGCAAGACACCCGTAACCTCGCCCCTTCATCCTACTGCTCAAGGAAACTAGGAAGTGCGGAGCATTCCCTGAAGACACAAACTAACCTGACTGCTGCGGGCTTTACCTAAAGCGCGCCAGCCACCAGTTGCAGCAACAGGATCGCCAAGATCGGCGAGATGTCCAGCCCCCCTAGGGGTGGAATGAAGGAGCGAAAAAGATTGAGGTAAGGATCAGTAATGGGGCTGAGAAAGGTCATCGTCTGCTGAGCCCAACCAGCCGTCTGGAACCACGTCAGCAACACCCGCACCAAAATGAGGAGGATGTAAATCTGCAAAAAGTTGGCGAGGCTTTCAGTGATCAGAGTGGTACTCATAGGCCTTGTTTCAACATTTCCCTAGAGGTCACGACCCAGCGCGGCGATGGGCCGCAGGCATTAAGCCCTATCTTAACCGATTTGGCGGCCTGGAGATTAAGGACCTGGGGGGACAGGAGTGAACGAAAATTTTGCGCGGGATGTTGGTACTCCTTCGCTCAGACCTCACCCTAAATCCCGCTCCCAAGTTTAGGCGAGGGGCTTCTAGCTCCCCTTCTCCCAGCTTTGGGAGAAGGGGCCGGGGGATGTAGACGCGCAGCGGCTTCTCGCAAATTCTTCAGTGCAGGGGTTTGCCCGTGAGGCGGCTGTGGGCTCAGCCCCGACCTTGGCGCTCTGGTGCGCGGGCCTACCCCTCGCGCGGGGACAGCACTGAACACGACGGCCCCCATGGCTCCAGTCCCGGGTAATGTAAAGTCATGTTGAAAGCTCGGGCAAAAGGTGGCGATCTCGTCTAAAACACTTAGCAAGGGCTAACTGTCGCCAGCACCACCTAGGCTGCCACCGTTTTCAAGGAGACATCATGGACAACGAACTTCCGAAGTATCGTCTCAACTGCACGCTGACCTTCGGCGACATCTACGGCCAAATCATCATCTGGCTGATCGTTATCTTTTTGAGCTTGGCAGGCACGATCGCGCTTTGGAGCAGCACTCGTCAAGCCTATGCGCTTGTCCCCATTGGCGTGATTCTAGTGATTTCGCTGCCCTTCCTCGTCTTTGCCTTTGTCACGACGCTCCTCAATCACATTGAGTTTACGCCCCTAGAAGAAGATGCCAAAACCCAGCAGCTCTCCCTCGAGAAGCCGGCGGCGGTGCGTTAGCGGTGCGGGGGCATCGTAGCTTTGGTCTTCCGGAAGCCCTTGTCCTCTAGGTGGCTGGGGCGATCGCAGCTTGGCTAGAGGCCTATGCTACAGTGGCCTCAATCCTGCTGACGTTTATCCGGAGCGATCTCATTCCTGCTCAATGCTGCATTTACGCAATCTCTCTTACCATCCGCCGGCTTCGCCGACGCCGATTTTGCGGGCGGTGGATCTGGATCTGGTTCCCCAAGAGCTGGGGCTGGTGATCGGGCCGAGTGGTTCCGGAAAATCGACGCTGCTAGAAATTTTGGCGGGCCTGGCGACCCAGACGGCGGGGGTGATTGCTTGGGGCGATCGCCCGCTGGACTCTCTCGATATGCAGCAGTTGGCCGGTCTTGTCTTCCAGTTTCCTGAGCGGCACTTCTGCGGTGGCTCGATCTTGGAGGAGCTGCGCTTGGGCCACCCAGAGCTGACCTATGATCAGGTCAAGGCGGCTTTAGCCGAGGTCGGGCTCGAGCACTTGCCGTTGAACGCTGCGCCCCACCAACTGAGCGGCGGCCAGCAACGCCGCCTAGCCTTGGCGGTGCAACTGATTCGCCAGCCGAATCTGTTGCTGTTGGATGAACCGACGGCGGGGCTGGATTGGTCGATGCGGCAGCAGTTGGCGAAGTTGCTGGCGAAGCTGAAGGGGCACTGGACGCTATTGGTGGTCACGCACGATGCGGGGGAGTTGGCCCCGATTGCGGATCGCTGTTGGCAGATCCAGCAGGGGGAGGTCGTGGCGATTTCTCCTGCGGAGACGCTACGCGAACGCGCTAGCTGACTACGGCAAGGCGAGTTTGCCCGAATCGGGAGCGCTGGCCTCCAGGGGGTGAACGAAATTTTGCGCGGGATGTTTGTACTCCTTCGCTAAGCCCTCACCCCAACCCCTCTCCCAACTTGGGAGAGGGGCTTCTAACTCCCCTTCTCCCAGCTTTGGGAGCAGGGGCCGGGGGATGAGGGCCCCGTAACCCTAAAGAGGGCGACCCTCTGCTCCTGGAACCATCGCTCACAATTCAGGGGAGCTGCGCTTTTTTTCGTCCACCCGCGTCTGGGAGAAACTGCGAAGGGTCTGCCAGAACAGGCTACGATCAGGGGGTAGGCAACCCCATGAGCATCCTCCTCGCTGGCTATGGCACGAACGACCTGGGAACTGGATTTCTACTCGCGCCCCATTTTTGATGAGAACCAGAAGAAGCTCTGGGAAGTGCTGATCTGCGAGAGTCCTGTGGACATTGACCAAGCTCCGGCCGGTCTGTTTCGCTTCAGTAAATTCACTGACAACCAGCACGTCAACTCGCTCTGGTTGCGGGAGGCCCTGGATGAGGCGATCGCCCAAGCTCCCCAACCGCCCCAGAAAATCCGCTTCTTCCGCCGCCAGATGAATAACACGATCGCCAAGGCCTGCGAAGACTTGGGGATCGTGGTCGCTCCCAGTCGCCGCACCTATGCCCTCAGTGCCTGGCTCGGCGAGCGTCTGGAGAACTTTTACCCCCAGCAGCCGGGCTATGATGCCAGCGCGGCTCAGGCGGCCTCGGTGCAGTACCCGGCCTTGAACGCCACGCCCCTGCCCGATGCGATTCGGGGCGACAAGGGCGATCGCTGGGCCCTGGTCAGCCTCTTGGCAGCCGAGCTGGCGGAGATGAAGGAGTGGCCGATCAACTTTGGCGAGGCCTTTCCCCTAGCGCTAGCGGGGGTGGCGATGGACACCTGCGTGCCGGGGCTGGTGCTTTTTTCTCCCCGGGCGGTTCCTCTGGCAGCTTGGCTCTCGGGGCTGGAATTGGGCCTCGTGCGGCTGGAGACGGGCGATCGCCCCCGCCTCTGTCTGGAGACTGGGGCTAGTGATAGCTGGGTGCTGGCGGATCTGCCCCAAGCCACCCTCCTGGCTGAAGCCACCCACTTCGAGCGGGCTAAGGCCGCGGCCCACGGGCTGCACTTCCTCGCGGTGCAGGCCCAGCCCGAGACCGAATCCTTTGCCGGTTTCTGGCTCCTGCTGGATCAGCAGGAAGGCTAAGGCCTCGGAGCCCCCATGTCCTCTGGCCGCATCCACGACCGTGTAACCCTCTGGAGTCTGCCCTGGGTGGTGGGCCTCACCCTCTGGTGGACTCGCAGCGGTCACTTCGCGGTGATTGTGGCCGGGGGCTACCTCTTCAGTGGTCTGATGTTTGGCCCCGATCTCGACATTCGCTCGCGGCAGTACCAGCGCTGGGGCTGGCTGCGCTGGCTCTGGCTGCCCTACCAAAAATCCCTCCGACACCGCTCGCACCTCTCCCACGGGTTCCTGCTGGGGACAGCCCTGCGGTTGGCCTACCTACTGGGGTGGGGGGTCTTGCTGGCCGGAGGCACTATCGCCCTGATTGAGCTGATCAGTCCCCAGCCCCCGGATTGGGGCCAGGGACTCCAAACCTTAGCCGCGGGTCTCGTCCGCTATCGCGACGAGGCGATCGCCCTCTTCCTCGGCCTGGAGGGGGGAGCCATGAGCCATTCCCTCACGGACTGGCTCAGTTCCGCCTACAAGCGGGCTGTGCGGCGATCGCGCCGTCCCCGGTAGCCGCGCCACTTCCCCCCCACGGCTCATCTGTGTCGCAGGGGGCTAGTAGGCCTAGCCCTCCCCCTCACCCCTGTTTGGGAGCGGAGGACTAAGGGGATGAGGGCTGAGATGGTGAGACCCAGGAGTCCCCCGGCTCTAGGTCCGCTCGCCCGAGACGCGGTTGGCTCGGGCGCTAGCGGGAGCCGGCTTCGGGCTCGCCCCCGCCGGCACGCTGCCATCAGAGCGCACGGGGGCTTGGCCCTGGGGAGCACGTCGCTTCTTGCCCCCCGCGCCACCAAATTTGCCGCCCTTCTTGCGCCCCTTCTTGAGGATGATGCCAATGTCCTCCGCTTCCTGAACTGTCAGCGTGATGCCGTCTAACATCGCATGGATGTCCCAAAAACGCCCCAGAGGCCGGTCGTTGGGGAACACGCCGTTGAGGTGGATTTTGAAAAAGCGGCGCCGCTCTTCGGGTTTCCGAGGAGTTTGGTACACCTTAATAATGACCTGCTCCTCCTCTTGGGAGTAGTGGATGGCTTCGCCGCGAATGGAAAAATAGCCATCTTGGAGCATCTGCTCCGGCACAGTCGGCTCGGCCTCATCCGCCTCCGCCTCGCTCTCCGGGTTGTGCAGGAGAGCCGGTTCCCAAACCCCAGCAATCTGAACATGGAGACTGCCTGGCTCCTGGCGAGTCCGGGGATAGACAACCCAGAGGTAGGAGCGTTCAAGATCCAGGTGGTTCTTGATCAAGCTAATTACCCGGCCCAGGAGCACGGCATCAATCTCTGTGCCGTCATCGGCTGTCAACGTGCCGCGCGTCAACTCGTCAGCGGGGCGATAACGACCCCGCACTAAGCCAATCGCGCGATACTGCTTGGGCTCACTCGCTAAGGGAATCGGTTCCTTGCGGAACTTGGTGGTCGCTAAATCTGAATCGGAGGACTCAGGGGTTGCGGACTCAGGCATGGGGGACTGGGGTGCTGGAGCTTCTGGGGTCGTCGCCGAGGATGGTTTGTTGTTCATGATTCTCGCTTTGCATTCTGCAACAGGCGGACCGCGGTGGCTGAGGCGGCAAGGGCCTAGAGCCAGCGAAGGCGATCGCCTGGAGCGGGTAGCCCTGGACTGCACAGGGGCAAAATTGCCCTCTCCCAGGGCCGACCGGAGAAACCTGAAGCGGTAGGGGGTGCGGGCGAACGAACGGCGATCGCCCTCACGGCATTACCCCTGCGGCTTAATTGCAGCAACGCCTTCAGGTCTCAGTCTGCCTATTGTACTCAATGCAGCGTGGCGGTCAGCAAATCCGCACAACTTACGCCGCCGGCAGGTGAACGAAATTTTACGCGGGATGTTTGTGCTCCTTGGCTAAGCCCTCACCCCAACCCTCTCCCAAGTTGGGAGAGGGGCTTCTAACGCCCCTGCTCCCAGTTTTGGGAGCAGGGGCCGGGGGATGTAGACGCGCAGCGGCTTCTCGAAGAGTGGGCTCCGCAACCCTGTTCGCGCTAGCGTCGCGGAGCGATAGAGGGCGACCCTCTGCTCCTGGAGCCATCGCTCACAATTCAGGGGAGCCACGCTTTTTTGCGTCCACCCCTGCGGCCAAGGTCTGCCCCGTGAAGCGGGCGGCATCTGCTAGCCTAGGTTAGGAATCCTTCTCGCTACCGGTTCGCTGGTCCGAATTTCACCGTGAAAACCCCCGCACGCAAACGCTGGCTCTACTTGGCCCTGGCCTTGGCCTTGGTGCTCTTCCTGGGAGTACCCCTCTTGCCGTTGCTGGGCAATGCCCTCCGCGCCAATCAGTCGCCCACTCCGAGCCTAGCGGCCAAGGGGCCCGTGCGCGCTGTGACCGACACCTCAGCCCAGCTTGAAGAACAGGCTCGGGGGTTTGAGCTTGTCTTGCAGCGGGAGCCGGACAATGAAGCGGCCCTGCGTGGCCTGGTGGAAATCCGCCTCCAGCAGGGCTCGATTGAACAAGCCCTTGTGCCCCTGGAGCGCCTTGCGGCCCGCCACCCCGACCAGCCCGACTACGGCATCTTGCTCGCCCAGGCGCGGGACTATTTGGGCGATGTGGAAGGGGCCTTTCAGGCCTATGATGCCATTCTGGCGATGAATCCCGGCGATATCAACGCCCTCCAGGGAGCGATCAACCTGCAACTCAAGCAGAATCGCCCGGAGGGGGCCATCGGTCGCCTCCAAGACACGCTGCGCCTCGCGGCCCAGATGAATGCCGCCAACCCCGGCAGTATTGATGCAGCCTCGGTGCAACTGCTCCTCGGTCAGGTCTACGCCCGCCAGGAACGCTATACCGAAGCCCTTGCCGTCTATGACCAGTTGATCACCGATAACACCCAGGACTTCCGCCCGGTGCTGGCGAAGGCGGTGGTGCTGCGGCAGCAGAGCAAGATCAGCGCCGCCAAGACCCTTTTTGACCTCGCGGCCTCCCTAGCGCCAGCGAAATACAAGGACCAGATCAAAGCGATGGCCGCAGAACTGCCGACAGCTCCCCTGCCAGGGGATGACGGCGCGGCGGCTCAGGAACGGGAGGACTCTCTCCCGCTGCCGGAGGAGCCGGAGGATTCTGATTCCCTGCCGATCCCCACGGGCGATCGCAACAGCGGCGATGGCGATCGCTAGGAACCAGTTTCTATAGTAGGCTAAGGGACAATGGTTGCCGCCCTTCCCTGAATCGCGGTCTAGGCCCCATGAGCGATACCCAGACACGGAAAGCAGATCACCTGCGGGTCTGCCTGGAAGATGATGTGCAGTTTCACCAAACGGGCAATGGCTTTGAGCGCTATCGCTTCCAGCACTGCTGTTTGCCGGAGCTAGACTACGACGAGCTGGATCTCAGCACCACGTTTCTGGGCAAGCGGCTGGGGGCTCCCCTGCTCATCTCCTCAATGACTGGCGGCACCGAGCAGGCCCGGCAAATTAATCAACGCTTAGCCGTGGTGGCCCAAGCCCACGGGTTGGCGATGGGGGTCGGCTCCCAACGGGTGGCGATCGAGCGGCCGGAAGTGGCGACCACGTTCGCCGTGCGCTCCCTTGCCCCAGACATTCTACTGCTGGCCAATCTCGGGGCTGTGCAGCTCAACTATACCTACGGCCTGGAGCAGTGCCAACGGGCGGTGGACTTGCTCGGGGCGGATGCTTTGATTCTGCACCTGAATCCTTTGCAAGAGTGTATTCAGACCCAGGGCGATCGCAACTTTCGCGGTCTGCTGGCGAAAATTGCTGACCTCTGCCGCCGCTTGCCTGTGCCCGTAGTGGCGAAAGAGGTGGGCAACGGCATTTCCCTGCCGATGGCGCAGCAACTGGTGGAAGCAGGGGTAGCGGCTATTGATGTGGCTGGCGCGGGGGGCACGTCCTGGGCCAAGGTGGAAAGCGAGCGCGCGACTGATCCACACCAGCGGCAGTTGGGGCAAACCTTTGGCGATTGGGGCCTGCCGACGGCGGATTGCCTGGCGGAGATTCGCCGGGTTTACCCGGACTTCCCCCTCATTGCCTCCGGGGGCCTACGCAATGGGCTGGAGGTGGCGAAGGCGATCGCCCTCGGGGCTGACTTGGGGGGCTTGGCCTTTCCCTTCCTCCAGGCCGCCAGCGAGTCCCCCGCTGCCCTTGAGGCCTTAGTGCAACGGTTGCAGGCGGAACTGAAAACGGCCCTCTTCTGCACTGGTCAGCCGACCCCTGCGGCCCTGCGGGCAGCGAACGTGCTGCAAAAATTAGCTTAGGGCCTGTTCCCTGGGAAATTCAGCAGCTAGCTAGCTAATTCCTGGGAAACATCCCAGCTTGGCAGGTCTCATCCGACGGCTTGTAGCGGCGCTTTAGCGCTAAGGCGGCTGGGAACCGTCGCCTCCGTCGGGAGCCTAGGGGATAACCCGTTGCCCTGCGTTCCGAGGAAATAGGCAACGCCAAGGGTGCATCTCAGTTAGGCAAGTTTGCCCCCTCTGCGAGAAGCCGCTGCGCGTCTACATCCCCCGGCCCCTTATATGTTGGAGCCAGAGCGATAGACCGTCCCCCCAAGGTGCTGACATCGTGGAGAAGCAAGGTCGTCGCTCATGACAAAGTCCCCAGGGAAACTCGAATCATCGGCTGGATGAAAGAGTCCGAAGGACGCAAGGATGAGTCCCTCCCTAGCCCCCCTAGCGGTTGTCATCACCATGAACACCCCCCAAACCGTGAACAAAAGATTTTCTTAAAACCATTTGGGATATAAGACTCAGATCAAGGCTGCCAGATGCTATAGATAAATTCTTGACCCCCAATCTCTCACTTCCTGCTGGAAATTAGCCTTATTTCCACCTCCATTCCTCCCGCTAGACACACTGAACCTGGGACTTAGGCCGAGTCTTCTTTTGCCAGAACCCATAGCGCTTGAGGTTGTACACCAAATTTTTGAAGCCTAGTTGTGCTCGCACGCGCTCTAGACCGACCGCCCGCACTAACTTGCCTCCCATCGTCATCACCCAAGACCCAAAGACATGCTCGACTTTGGCTCGGGTCTTAGACTTGTTCCGGTTGGCCGCCTTCTGCTCCTCTGTCAACGGTCGGTTGCGATAGGCTCGTTCGTGAATTTGACTGATATGACCGAGGGCTTCTAGACCGACTTCTACTTTCTCATCGCGGTAAGCACTATCAGCCCAAACCTCGTCGTCACCATTGTCCGGGTCTAGCAACGCACCCAAGGCTTGGGAGTCATGGACCGAGGCGGCGGTAATGCTGTAGCGGCGGATGAAACCATGCCTGGCATCGATATTGATGTGGTTTTTGTAGCCGAAGTGGTTCTGGCCGTTCTTTTTCGTCCAGCGAGCATCCCTGTCCTTCTGGGACAGTTTGTGGGGCTGCTCTCGCCAGGCTTCTGGGAGCTCGCCTTGTTTTATCTGCTGGTTCTCTTCTCGGCTGTTGCGCTGGATTGGCACGGGAATCAGCGTGGCATCAATGATTTGACCCCCTTTCGCTTCATACCCAGCCTGTCGCAGGAAGCTGGCAAACTGCTCAAAGAGTTCGTCGATGAGGTTGGCTTCTCTCAGCCGTTGCTCAAACCGGTCTAGGGTCGTCGCATCCGGAATCTCTGCTTCTCCAGACAACCCCAGGAATCGGCGGAAGGAGGCTCGGTCGTGCGCTTGGTACTCAACTTCTTCATTGCTCAGGTTGTAGAGATGCTTCAAGATCAAGAGTTTGAACAGTACCATCTCGTCGATGGCTTTGCGGCCAGCTTTGCTTTGGCGGTCTCGGCGCGGCAGTTGCTCGAGGACTTGCCGCAGGACCAGCCACGGCACCATCTCGTTGAGGTCTTGTAGCTTGTCTTTGCGCGCTTCTAGCTGCTGCCGCCGCTTCTCGAGTCTGCCGAAGCCTTTACCCATGTTTCCCTGCTCCTGTCTGTCTTGTCTCTAGCTTGGCGCAGATTCTGCTCTTCTCTCGCTCGGTTCATGAAATCTTTCTATTTTTCGAGGTGCCCTCGAGATTCAGATCTACGCCTGTTTGATCGGATATGTCTTGCTGCAATTGGTTGAGATTCCGAAAGAGTTTGGCTCTAAGTTGTTAGATAGACTGCGATATATGCAGGCTTTCATGTGTGAGAATATCAGCTACGTGCATTGATTTAAGAGGGTAGTTCTAAGTTGTTGAATGAGGTTACTGATAGGATTAATATACCCTTTTTTAAGTAGTTCAAATGTACCGTTCAACATTTCTGGATCAGCCCCTCTGGGCAAGGCTTGATCAGAACGAGAAATCAGGAGATTTAGCCTCTAGTTTTTTGAATTTACAATTGCTGATCCTCATTGAAGCGAAAATCAAAATTGTCAAGACTATCTTGCCCCGGATCATGATCAATCAACTAGGGGTGGCTTTGATGCGGTTGAGGCGAATTTTGATCTGCTATCCACGTATGTGCATAACGAATCAATTAGGCGATTACGCTCGATACAACACCAACACCTACAGTACGGCCACCGTCACGGATACTGAAACGCAGTCCCTCTTCCATGGCGATCGGTGCAATCAGGCTAACAACCATTCTGATGTTGTCGCCTGGCATCACCATTTCTACGCCTTCCGGCAGTTCGAGGGTACCAGTCACGTCAGTGGTACGGAAGAAAAATTGCGGACGATAGCCTTTGAAGAACGGGGTATGACGACCACCTTCTTCCTTGGACAGTACGTACACTACAGAGTCAAACTTGCTGTACGGCTTGATTGAACCCGGCGTGGCCAGTACCTGACCACGCCCTACCTCTTCACGCTTCATGCGACGCAGCAGCACGCCGATGTTCTGGCCTGCATGACCTTCGCCTCCCGGTTTGTGGAACAATTCCAGATCGCTACAGGTGGTAGAAACGGTATCTTTAATACCAACGATTTCTAGAGCGTCACCTGCGTTAACGATACCGCGCTCTACACAACCGGTAACTACGGTACCACGGCCAGTGACTGGGAATGCGTCTTCGATTGGCATCAGAAACGGCAGGTCAATGGCACGCGCCGGCTCCGGGATATAAGCATCGAGGTGGCTAGCCAGCTCGACGATCTTCTCTTCCCATTCCGCTTCACGGTTCAGCGCTCCCAGCGCGGAACCACACACTACCGGCAGGTCATCACCCGGGAAGCCATACTCGTTCAACAGTTCACGAACTTCCATTTCAATCAGTTCGAGCATCCCTTCGTCACCAACCATGTCACATTTGTTGATGAACACGACCATGTGCGAGATACCAACCCGACGACTCAGTTCGATCATTTCACGGGTTTGCGGCATCGGGCCGTCAGTTGCGGCCACTACCAGGATTGCGCCGTCCATTTGGGCACGGCCAGTAATCATGTTTTTAACGCAATCGGTGTGACTCTCGCAATCTATGTGCGCATAGTGACGGGTAGCAGTGTCGTATTCTACCTCGGAGATGTTGATGGTGACACCACGCTCAGGCTCTTCTGGTGTATTGTCGATCTGATCGAAAGAGAAGGCTTTGCCACCGAAGTGCTTGGCCAGCACGGTGGTGAGGGCGGCGGTTAGGGTAGTCTTACCGTGGTCAACGTGGCCGATGGTGCCGACGTTGACGTTACGTTCAAATTCTTCTGTGGGCAGAAATGTTGAATGATGGGATATTTCTCCAAAAAAAGGCACCTAAATTGGTAA
>CAYNIP010000066.1:0-21170 GCA_964397305.1 uncultured bacterium | reverse complement strand
GGGGTGAGGGCTTAGCGAAGGAGTACCAGCATCCCGCGTAAAATTTCGTTCACCCTTCTGGAGCCTACCGGTTGACAGGTTCATGACAGACTTGTTATGATGGGATTCGCGAACTAGTTGGGACTGTAGTTCAATCGGTTAGAGCACTGCCCTGTCACGGCAGAAGTTGCGGGTTCGAGCCCCGTCAGTCCCGTTCTTGGCTTTCGGCCCATTGCTGCTACCACTGCCAGCGGTGCTTGAGTCGCTGCGTTGCCTCCTCCGGCTTTAGGGGCTCCGCGAAAAAGTACCCCTGGCTGAATTGGCAACCGAGCTGCTGGAGTTGCTGCACCTGTTCCAGGGTTTCCGTCCCCTCCGCCGTCGCCTTCATCCCCAAGCCACGAGCGAGGGTGAGAATGGCTCGTACAATCTCGAGGCTGTCGGCGTCTGCGAGCATGAGCGAGACAAAGGAGCGGTCGATTTTCAGGATGTCGATGGGCAGTTGGTAGAGCCGTTCCAGGCAGGAATAGCCTGTGCCGAAGTCGTCGATGGCTAGTTGCAGGCCCAGGTCTTTGATCGCCGCCAGCATTCCCGTCGCGCTGATGTGGTGCTCCACGATGACGCGCTCGGTCACTTCCAGGATCAAGCTGCCGCGCTGAAGGTGGTTGACAGCCAGAACCTGGCGCAGGCGCTCTAAGACACCGAGCTGGGAGAGTAGCGCCCCCGAGGCATTAAGGCTGAGGTTGAGGGTCTCGCCCGCCGGCAATTGCTGCTGCCATACCCCTAGTTGGCGGCAGGCTTCTCCCAACATCCACCAGTCGATCAGGCCGATTAGACCCGTTTCTTCGGCCACGGGGATGAACTGCTCCGGTGCCATCCAACGCCCATCGGGGAGTTGCCAGCGTACCAGGGCCTCAAAGCCCGTGAGGCGGCCGCTGTTCAGGTCCACGATGGGCTGATAGAAGACGCCAAATTCTTGGCGGGCGATCGCCTGGCGCAGGTCAGTTTCGAGGTGAAAGTAGCCCGAGGCCAGCTCAAACATCGCCGGTTCAAAAATGGCGTGGGCAGTCTTGAGCTTCTGGCGGGCGTGGTTCATGGCCGTATCGGCCGCTTGGAGGAGTGCTTCAGGTCGTTGGTCAGCGAGATCGGGGCGATCCACGATGGCCATACCAATCCGCACCGGGGAAAAGAGCTGGCGTTCTTGAACTTCCAGGGGTTGGCTGAGTTGTTGGTGGATGTAGTCGGCGATCGCCTCAGCATCCAGGGCCGTGTAGAGAGTGTCGAGCACGACGGCCAGAGCGCAGTCCCCCACCCGAGCCACGGGCTCCGACAAATTGAGGCAACTTTGCAAGCGCTCCGCCGTAGCCGCCAGCATCGCTTCGGCAATCTGATGCCCCAGGCTGTACTTCACCGCATTGAAGCGGTCCAGTTCCAGAAACAGCACCGTAAAAAAGCTCGCCGTCCCCTCGCGGGTGGCCTGTAATTGCGCCTGAAGCTGATTGAGAAACCAAGCCTTATTCGGTAACTGGGTGAGCGGGTCGTAGAAAACAGACTGGTGGAGTTGCGCTTCCAGGTGCTCGTGGCGGCTGGCCTCGCGCAGGAGAGTGAGGTGGGCTGTCTTGCCAGCGTAGGGGATCGGGGTAATCGCCAGCTCTACCTCATGCAGCTGGCCCTGGCGATCGCGAATCTGGCCCCGTTGCGAGGGCGTCGGGCGATCACTAGGATGGTCGCCCGACGCCTCCAGAGTTGCGAGGGTCTCGGGAGCCGCCAGATCGCGGATGTTTAGATGATTCAACTCACTCACGCTACAACCACAGAGTTGACCGGCCGCCTGGTTGGCCGTGAGAATTTCTAGGGTGTGGGGATCGTGAATCCAGCAGGCCTGGGGATGGTGAGCAAACAGGAGGTGGCAATCGTCGGGGGGAGGCTCCGCAACACCCCCAAGGACGCCCTCAAGCTGGCTCCCTCGCTGCCACCCGTGCAAGAGATCGTAGAGCAAGATGCTGCTAGCAGCGATGAAGATGACACCAGCGGTTTGCTGCCCCCAACTGAGGCTTGACCCTTGAACCGTCGCCAGCAATCCCAAGCTCCCCACACTGGCATAGACAGCAACGAACGCGAAAATGTCTCGAGTTTGGCGAGAAGGCACTTGATCCATAGTAGTAGCGGCGGGCAGCCATGGTCCCGCGTCCTGCACCCTGAATTGATTTGGAGGCCGAGCCCGCAAGGCTAAAGGGCTGTTTCTGGCTGACAGCGAGACGGGCGATCGCCACGAGCTACCCGCTCGTCGCACCCTCCTCGACGTTTCAGACTTTAGCAGCCTCCAGCTCAGTCGAGGCTCTCCAAACCTTGGCCAGATTATAGCGCTCCCCTTCCAAATCGGAGCCAGGGGGACATCCCAGTAGCTCGGCCCCCTAGCCCTCCTTCCCCACCGATGCGAGCTGTGGCTGGGTCAAGGTGGGGCACACCCGGATCGAGTCATCTCCTTCCAGCCAGGAGGAGCTAGGCGGCTGGGGAGGCCGTGGCTATAATCAACCTCAGGGGACGGCCTCAGCTCCGTGCTCTGGCTGGCCCCCAAGACCAGGATTCATCCCAACCCGGAGGGTGCTTGTGGTTGCGCCAGATCCAGACTTGGCGGCGGGAGAAGCGGCCTTGCAGGCCGGGGACTACGGGCTGGCGATCGCCCACTTAGAAGGCGTCTGCACAGTTGAACTCGATCCCGCCACCCTTCAGCGAGCCCAACAAGCCTTAGTGGTGGCCTACACCCGAGGGGACCGTCTCCCCGAAGCCCTGCACCTCTGCCAGCACCTCGCCCAAGCGCCGGAGGAGCACCCCTGGGCCGTGCGGGCCCTTGCCGACCTTTCGGCTCGCCAGCAACGCGCCCGGGCGAGGCAGTTCCCGCCCCCCGGCACAAAATCGGGTCGCCGCCAGTCTCCCAGCTCCAGCCAGGAGGCTGTCAAGCTGCCCATCCCCTACCAGCCGGCCGAAGCGGTGGCGGTCCCGGCCCCCTTTGTGTCTGGCCGCGCTTGGCGCAATGCGGAGCGGGCCCAGAATTGGCGAAAATTGCGCCCGCTGAAACTGCGACCCCTAGGGCTGTTGCAGGCGATCGCCGCCTTGGTCCTCCTGTGGGTCGTGCGCGTGAGTGTGGAATGGAGCCTGATCGCCCTCTATCGCTTCAGCACCTGGCTGCCGGGCCCCTCGCTGCCGGGCTGGCTCTATCCCTCCCTCACCCAACCCCTTTACAGCCTGCTGGCCCTGGCGGCCCTCGTGTTTCTCGGGGCGCCCTGGCTCTTAGATGCCTGGTTGCGTTGGCGCTACGGTCAAACCCCCTACAGCTTGCCCCGCCTCGCCTCCCAATATCCAGAAACGGCGAAGGTGTTGCAAACTCTGGCCCGCCAGCGCCGCTGGCCCCTGCCTCAGTTGCGCTTGTTGCCGACCCAGGCCCCGGTGGCCTTTACCTACGGCCATTTACCCCGCACGGCACGCATTGTTTTGAGTGAAGGTCTGCTGGAGAGGTTGCCCGATGATGAGTTGGCCACCCTTGCCGCCTTGCAGTTTGCGGCGATCGCCCAAGGTCACGCCTTCTTCCTGGCGGGAGCGGTCAGCTTGCTCCAACTGCCCTTCGCCCTTTACGAAGCAGCGGCGGCTTGGGGGGAAGGGGATTCGGGGGTGGGAGCCCAGGGAGCGCCCTGGCTCCAAACCAGCCGCCGCTGGCTGGGGGGCCTGACGGCAGCCCTGGCCTACGGAGCCTTCTGGCTCTGGCGGCTGCCCCTGCTCTATGTAGCCCGTCGCCGCTGGTACTACGCGGATCGCTGGGCCGCCGAGTTTACCGGCCACCCCAACGGCCTCAGCCGTGCCCTGTTGAAAATGGCCATCGGCCTCGCCCAGCACGTCGAGTCTCGGGAGCAAACCATCGGCCTGCTGGAAAGCCTGGAACTGCTAATGCCCGTGGGGGTCCGTCAGGCCCTCAGCCTCGGAAGCCTGCCGGACAAAACGCCCCTGGAGACGGTCCTCGCCTGGGAGTGCCGCAACCCCTACCGCCATTGGCTGGCTCTGATCAATGCCCACCCGCTGCTGGGCGATCGCCTCTACCTGCTCAACCGCTATGGCAACTACTGGGGCCTGACTCCAGAGATCGATCTGCCGCCAGTCGTGCCGCCAGTGTCCACTTGGGGCGATCGCCTGCGGAAGCTGCGCGAGAGCTATCGGGCCCTGCCCATCCTTCAGAGCGCGGTGCTCTCGGGCCTGATCCTGGGCACGGGGGCGCGGCTGGCCCTCTGGCTGATCGGGGCCCTGAGCAATGTCCTCGCGGGCTGGTTGCCCCTGCCCCTCTGGCGCTTGATCTGGTTTTACAATGCGCGGCCCGCGACCGTGAACTGGCTGCAACCGGGGCGATCGCTCCGAGCCCTCTGGAGTCTAATCTGGCTGCGAGAGCCAGCCCCCTTCTGGGCCGCCTGCGTGTTGGTCGCCTTCAGCCTCAGCATCATCGTGTGGATCAACGGCTATTTTCCCGATGTCCGCATCTCCCCCCGCCGCGAGGAGCCCCGCCTCGTCGATCTGCTCAGCGATCCCCAAGCCGTGCCGCCCCAAAGCCAGGGGGTCCGCCTGACGGGCAAACTCCTGGGCCGGCGGGGGGTGAGCAATTGGCTAGGCCAGGATTTGGTGCTCCAAACCACTACGGGGGACATTAAGCTCCACTTTGTCTCCAAGCTAGGGCCCCTGGGCAATCTCTGGCCGCGACCGCCGCGCCCCGAGCAATTCCTCGGGCAAACGGTAACGGTGCTGGGCTGGTTCCGCCGGGGGAGTATGCCGTGGGTGGATGTGGATGTGATCCAGGGAGCTGCGGCCAGGACCCGCAGCGGCTATCCGGTCTGGGTCACGGGCTTGGCGATCGCCGCTGCGATGGGGGGGACGATCTTGATTTGGCAGGTTTGAAGTTGGCGATCAGCAAGTATCCCAATTCTCGGATTCACCGCCACAGTTTATCCCTACTCCAAGCCCCATTCCCTGAGGACGAGGAGCTTGGAGACCCAACAGAATGTTTGGGTGCATCTCAATTAGGCAAGTTTGCCCACGCTGCGAGCAGCCGCTGCGCGTCTACACCCCCCAGCCCCTTCTCCCAAGTAGGGCGAAGGGGAGTCTCCCAGGTGAAATGCACCCCACGAAAGCCTTGTCGCTTTAGCGCCAGGATGAAAGGCGACGCGGGTACTTTAGGGTCCGTCCTTTATACTATCATCGGAGAATGTGGACAGGTAATCAACCACGCTAAAAACCTGATGCTGCCTAACAGGCAAGCGCTGTAACCTTGACAACTGAATGGAGCCGGTTCTACTGCATTGTCCTAGTTTCCCCCTCGCAGTGGGTAAAACATTCAGAGGTACTAGGCACAACAGTTTTTGGGATTGCTGGACAATCCAAAGCCCCCAGGACTTGCTGAAAAGCGACGAGGGTAGCGCCTACCCCAAGTAACGCTTGAGGAGCACCCCACCTCTGGGCTGGGTGCTGCCAGGTCTCTGGTTTAAGTGATTTCGTTGAGTCAAGGAGCCCCGTCCCTTTAGAGCGGGGAGTGTCAAAATAGGATTAGTGGGAGCATCCCAGATTGGCTGCTCTCACTCGGAATCCCTCACCCAGTCTTGGGAGCCGAGCTTGGGGGATGGAGACGCGCAGCGGCTGCTCGCAGCGTAGGCAAACTTGCCTACCTGAGAGGCTCCTGTGCCAAGGGGATGCCCCCGCCGGAACCACCTCTCCCAGAACTTCCCCCGCCGAGAAACCTGGTTTCTCAAGGGCGGCTGGCGCGCGATCGCCCAGTTTCCGGTCTCTGAAGTCCCGTTTCTGGAGCTGAAGGCGGCGATTTCTAGGGTGGGTGAGCAGTTCGCCTTGTACGCTCCCGATCAGTCAATTCAGCGGTTGTTATGGAACTTTTCTTGCTCCTCGCCCTACTAGGCGCCGTCAGCTACCTGATCGTCAAGCGTAGCGTCGCCAAAATCACGCAGACGCCGGTGTGGTTGCTCTGGCTGGTGTTGATGGCTCCACCGCTACTGCTTACCCTCTGGGTCGCCATCGTCGGCGATGCGGAGCCCTTGCCCCTGCCGCTGGTGCTGATTCCCTTCATCCTCTGCCCGCTGCTCTACTGGTGGCTGATCCAGAAAGGCCGTCCGACCCCTCCCTCCACCCCGACGGCTGTGCTAGAGCCTGGAGCTGACACGACAACCCCGGTCGCGCCCGAGGCTCGCCCTCTGACCCCGGATGAGGAAAAAAACCTCCGTAACTGCTTTCCCTGGGGCGTCTTCTATTTGCAAAAGCTCGACTACCGCCCCCAGGCCATCCTCTGCCGGGGCCGGCTGGCCACTCAGCCGGATATTGCCTACCAAACGGTGCGGGACAATATTGAGGCGAAATTTGGCGATCGCTTTATCCTCATCTTCCAAGAAGGCACCGCGAACAAACCCTTCTTTGCTCTGGTTCCGAACCCCTGGCTCAAGACCCGCCCCCGAGACCAGAGCGAACCCAACCAACGCCCCCTCCTGGCCTTGGCCCTGGCCGGGATTACCGTTTTCACAACTACCCTAGCTGGGGCTGAGTTTGCCGGCCTCACCCCCGAGGCCTTCCAGACTAACCCCGCCCTACTGCTCCAGGGTCTCCCCTACAGCATCGCCCTGATGCTGATCTTGGGGGTTCACGAGTTTAGCCACTACTTTACGGCGGTCTACTACCGTATCCGCACCACCCTGCCCTACTTCATCCCCATGCCCTTCTTCCTGGGGACGTTTGGGGCCTTTGTGCAAATGCGATCGCCCATTCCCAACCGCCGCGCCCTGTTCGACATTGCCTGGGCGGGGCCCGTGGGAGGCTTTGTGGTGGCTCTGCCCCTTCTCCTCTGGGGATTGGCTCATTCGGAGCTAGTGCCCCTGGGAGAAGACTCCAACCTGCTGAACTTCGCCTCCCTCAATCCCCGCTTTTCGCTCCTACTGACGGTGTTGGCTCGGGCGGCCCTGGGGCCGGATTTTGACCCAGACTTGGCGATCGCCCTCCATCCCGTGGCGATCTCGGGTTACTTGGGCCTGATCGTCACGGCCCTGAATCTCATGCCCGTAGGCCAGCTCGACGGCGGCCACATCGTCCACGCCATGTTCGGCCAGCGCACCGCCTTGGCCATTGGCCAGATTGCCCGCCTGCTGATGCTGATCTTGGCCCTGGTGCAACGGGAATTCCTGCTCTGGGCCCTGGTGCTACTCTTTATCCCCGTCAACGACGAGCCCGCCCTCAACGATGTCACGGAGCTGGATAACCGCCGCGACTTCCTCGGCCTCGTGGCCCTGACCCTGTTGGCGGCGATTCTGCTGCCCCTGCCTGGGGCTGTAGCCACCTGGTTGGGGGTTTAGGGCTTGCTGGCGGCGGCGTCCCCAGACGGAGGGAACCCATTAGCATAGGGAAGGGCGGCTGGGCGCAATCTCCCGCCGGGACGCGACGCGAACACTCCAGCCGCTTTGCCGTTACTGCCAGTTATCATGCGCGATCTCTCCTCGATCCAGACCGAAGCCTATGACCTGATCGTGATTGGCGGCGGCGTCAATGGAGCCGGCGTGGCTCGCGATGCTGCCCTGCGAGGCCTGAAAACGATCCTGCTTGAGAAAGACGACTTTGCCAGCGGCACCTCCAGTTGGTCCACGCGCCTGGTCCACGGCGGGTTACGTTACTTGGAATACTTTGAATTTCCCCTGGTGCGTGAATCCCTGCGGGAGCGGGAAGTGCTTCTGCGGAATGCGCCCCATCTAGTGAAGCCCCTGCTGTTAACTGTGCCTGTCTACGGCGGGCGATCGCGCCCCTACTGGAAGATCTGGGCTGGCATGATCCTCTACGATCTCTTCAGCTACGACAAGAGCGTGCCCCTACACCGGATGCTGCTCAAGGGCCAATTCCAGCAACTGTTCCGAGCCCTCGACCCCGAGCATTTGCAGGGAGGCGCTCAGTACTACGATGCCCAGGCCGAGTACGCCGAGCGGCTCTGTCTAGAAACCATCTTCGACGCTCGGGATCGGGGGGCCCAGGTGTTGAACTATGCGGAAGTCACGGGCTTGACCCGCGTGGGCGATCGCATTACCCAGGTCCAAGTCCAAGACCGGCTCAGCGGCCAAGCCTTCACCCTGCAAAGTCAGGCTGCCGGTGTTGTGGTGAATACGGCCGGCCCCTGGGTCGATCAGGTATTGCAGCGCGGTCAACCGGCGGAGATCGGTCAGGGTCGTAAAATCGGCGGCACCAAGGGGAGCCATATCATCGTTGATCGCTTTCCGGGAATGCCCGATACCGGCCTCTACGTTGAAGCCAAGTCCGATGGGCGACCCTTCTTCATCCTGCCGTTCTTGAACCAAGTGCTCATCGGCACGACCGATCTCCCCTTTCAGGGCCCCCTCGAGCCCCTCAAGGCCGACAACGCCGAGATTGACTACCTACTCGCAGAAACCAATGCGATCATCACGACCGCAAACCTCAGCCGGGCTGATGTCCGCTTTACCTACTCCGGGGTGCGGCCCCTGCCCTACGCGGAAGGCAAGGCCCCAGGCGCCCTCACCCGCCGCCACCTGCTCCATGATCATCGGACAGAAGGGGTGTGCAACCTGATCTCCCTCATCGGCGGCAAGCTGACCACCTACCGCCATGTCGGGGAGGAAATCGTGGATTGGGCCTGCCAACGGCTGAAGCGCCCTAGGGCTGCCTGTCCAACCCTGAGCGTGCCGCTGCCGGGCTGCCTGGTCCCCACGGACCCTCAGATCAAGGCCGCCGTCGCGGACTATCGCTCCCTGGTTCCCGCCACAACGGTGTTCCATCTCTTCACCCTCTATGGAGCTAAGGGGCGTGAGGTGCTGGCCCTGGTGGATGCGGCGCCGGAGCTGGCGGCGCCGATCACGCCGAAGCTGCCGGACATTCGCGCCCAGATCGTCTATGCGGTGCGGGAGGAAATGGCCCAAACCTTCCTCGACATCACCCGCCGCCGTACTACCATCGCCATGCAGGACGACTACGGCTTCCCGGCCCTGCCGGCCCTGCGGGAAACCCTCCAGCGCTACTGTGGCTGGGAGGCCGCACGGTGCGATCGCCAGGAAGCGGAGTACTACACCTACATGCGCGACAACTGTGTGCCCGACTATGCGCTAGCCGACCAGCCAGCAGCGCTTTCAACCCAGGCGGGATAGCGGTCCTGGTTGTCCTGGACCCCGAAACCTGGAGCGAGCCAGGACCAACGCAGCGGCCGCCCCCGGAACCCGTGCTACACTGGCGCGGGGCTCAACCCCTGGCCAGGAGACGGCCGTGAACGGAGCAGGATGGGACTGAAGATCATTGCCCACCGAGGGGATAGCCAGACCGCCCCCGAGAATACCTGGCCCGCCTTTGAGCGAGCATGGCATCTGGCCGTTGATTCCCTTGAGTTTGACTATCACCACAGCCGCGAGGGGGTCCCGGTCGTCATCCACGATGACACCCTCGACCGCACCACCAATGCGGTGCAACGTGGGTATCAGCCCGGCACGCGCGTGGCGGCCGTCACAGCCCAGGAATTGGCCGCCCTGGATGCGGCCCGCTGGCCCGACGGCCGCTGGGAGGCCTTTCGCCCGACCGCGCCGCCGACCGTCGAGGCCGTCCTCCGCCGCGCGGTAGCGCTGAAGCGCCGGTGTTTGGTGGAGCGCAAGGCCGGCGATGCCCAGACCTTGTGCCAACTGCTCACGGCAACGGGGGCTACCGCTCAGGTTTGCTTGATTGCCTTTGCGGAGGCCGGGGGTTGGGACTACTTGCGCGACTGTGAGCAGTGCCTGCCGGGACTGGCGACGGCCTATAATGTGCTCGCATCGGAATTTTCGCCAGCGACCTTGGAGCGCCTGGCTCACCAATACCACGCCCGCCGCCTCAACTGCGATCATCGGCTCTTGACCCGGGAGCGGGTGGCGGAGCTGCGATCGCCCCCCTATGGCTTCGAGGTCTGGGCCTGGACGGTGAATGACCTCGAGCGGGCCCGCGAACTGGCGGCCTGGCAGGTGCAAGCGATCACCACCGACATTCCGGCTCAGCTCCTCCAGGGCCTGGGCTAGACCCTAGCGGCTGCTCGGCCCGCGCCAGCCCGCCCAATTTTTGGCCTACTAGACCGGTTTCGGGGGCAGTGCCCGCTGAGCAACGCGATAGAATCGTTAAGGACTGTTAACGGTTGCGCTCATGGATCGCCCCATCGACCTTTCCGATCCCCTGCCCCTCGCGGCGCAAAATGGACGCGCCCCCGAGGCGCGCAACACGATCCGCATCCGGGGGGCACGACAGCACAACCTGAAGAATATTGACCTGGACTTACCGCGCGATCGCCTGATCGTCTTCACGGGCGTTTCCGGTTCCGGCAAGTCCTCCCTCGCCTTCGACACCATCTTTGCCGAAGGCCAGCGCCGCTATGTCGAATCCCTCAGCGCCTACGCCCGCCAATTCCTCGGGCAACTGGATAAACCCGATGTGGACGCCATCGAGGGCCTCAGCCCCGCCATCTCCATCGACCAAAAATCCACCTCCCACAACCCCCGCTCCACCGTGGGCACGGTCACGGAAATCTACGACTATCTGCGCCTGCTCTTTGGCCGCGCTGGAGAACCCCACTGCCCGATCTGTGCCCGCAACATCGCGCCCCAGACGATTGATGAAATGGTGGATCGCCTGGCCCAACTGCCTCCAGGCACGCGCTTTCAGATCCTCGCTCCCGTAGTGCGGGGGAAGAAGGGAACCCACAAAAAGCTCCTCTCTGGCCTCGCGTCCGAAGGCTTTGCCCGGGTCCGCGTCAATGGCGAAGTCCGAGACCTGAGCGACTTGCCCGAGCTGGACAAAAACCTCAGCCACACCATTGAAATCGTCATCGACCGTCTGGTGATGAAGCCCAGTCTGGAAGAACGCCTCACGGACTCCCTCGCCACCTGCCTGCGCCGGGCCGAGGGTCTGGCCCTCATTGACATTCTGCCCGAGCGGCGGCTCCAGGCTGTGCCCGATCCCCCACCCCGTGCCTCCCTGCGGGCGGCGGAGCCGGGCCAAGCTTACCAGGTTGCTGAGCCGCCCCATCCCTCCCCCCCAACTCCTCTCCCAGGGCAGTCGGGGCCGGGGGAGGAGGATCGCCTCTCCCCCGACTCACAACCCCAGGAAATCTTGCTGTCTGAGAACTTTGCCTGCCCCGAACATGGGGCTGTGATGGACGAACTCTCCCCGCGCCTTTTTTCCTTCAACTCTCCCTACGGCGCTTGTCCGCACTGCCACGGGATCGGCAGTCTCCGTGCCTTTTCGCCGGAGCTGGTCGTGCCCGATCCGGCCCAGCCGGTCTACAGCGCGATCGCCCCCTGGTCGGATCGGGACAATGCCTATTACCTCTCCCTGCTCTACAGCCTGGGAGAAACCTACGGCTTCGAGTTGCAGACCCGCTGGCAAGACCTCACGGCCGCCCAACAACACATCATCCTCTACGGCAGTGATGAACCGATCCTCATCCAAGCCGACTCCCGGCGGGGCGATCCGAAGGGCTACTACCGTCCCTATCCTGGGGCCTTGCAAATGCTCGAGCGCAACTATCAAGAAACCACGTCGGAGGTCTACAAGCAAAAACTTGAGCAGTACATTGTTTTTCAAACCTGTGAAGTCTGTCACGGCAAGCGGTTGAGACCGGAGGCCCTGGCCGTCCGCCTCGGTCAATACAACATTGACGACCTCACCAGCGTCCCGATCCGCACCGCCCTCGAGCGCGTCAACACCTTACAGCTCAGCCCCCGCCAGGCCACGATTGGGGCCCTGGCCTTGAGGGAAATTCGTGCCCGGCTGCAATTTCTCCTGGATGTGGGCCTCGACTACCTGACCCTCGATCGGGCAGCCATGACCCTTTCCGGGGGGGAAGCCCAGCGAATTCGGCTGGCGACTCAGATTGGCGCCGGCCTCACGGGTGTTCTCTATGTACTCGATGAACCGAGTATTGGTCTGCACCAGCGCGACAATGATCGCCTGTTACAAACCCTGAAAAAGCTGCGCGACCTCGGCAACACCTTGATTGTCGTTGAGCATGATGAGGACACGATCCGCAGCGCGGATCAGATTGTCGATATTGGCCCGCGAGCAGGTGTTCATGGGGGCCGCATTGTCTGCCAGGGTAGTTTGGCGGACCTGATGGCAGCGGAAGAATCGCTGACGGGGGCCTACCTCTCGGGCCGACGGGCGATCGCCACCCCCACGGAGCGCCGCCCCGGCAATGGCGCGAGCCTAGAACTGGTCAATTGCAGCCGCAATAACCTCAAGCACCTCACGGTCACCATTCCCCTGGGCAAACTGGTCTGCATTACGGGCGTTTCTGGGTCGGGGAAATCGACGCTGGTGAATGAGCTCCTCTACCCAGCCCTGCAACACCACCTCGGCCGCAAAGTTCCCTTCCCCCACGGTCTGGAAACGATTCAGGGCCTTAGTGCCATCGACAAGGTGATCGTGATTGACCAATCGCCCATCGGCCGCACGCCGCGCTCCAACCCAGCGACCTATACCGGCGTCTTTGACAGTATCCGCGCGGTCTTTGCCGAAACCGTGGAGGCCAAGGCGCGGGGCTACAAACAGGGGCGTTTTTCCTTCAATGTCAAGGGCGGCCGCTGTGAGGCCTGCGGCGGGCAAGGGGTGAACGTGATCGAGATGAACTTCC
The DNA here is from genome assembly GCA_964397305.1 of uncultured bacterium. GTDB lineage: Bacteria > Cyanobacteriota > Cyanobacteriia > Cyanobacteriales > Spirulinaceae > JAAUTY01. The sequence continues at coordinate 8,506 of CAYNIP010000066.1, read as the reverse complement.
TGCCCGATGTCTATGTGCAATGCGATGTCTGTAAAGGGGCTCGCTACAACCGTGAGACCTTGCAGGTGAAGTATAAGGGCTATTCCATTGCCGACGTGCTCGATATGACGGTGGACCAGGCCCTCGAGGTCTTCCAAAATATCCCTAAGGCGGCGACGCGGCTGCAAACCCTCCTGGATGTCGGTCTGGGCTATGTCAAGCTGGGGCAGCCGGCCCCCACCCTGTCGGGCGGCGAGGCCCAGCGAGTGAAGCTGGCCACGGAACTCTCGCGCCGGGCTACGGGGAAAACTCTGTACCTCATTGATGAGCCGACCACGGGCCTATCGTTCTACGATGTGCATCATTTGCTGGATGTCTTGCAGCGTTTGGTTGACAAGGGTAATTCGATCGTTGTGATCGAGCACAATCTGGATGCGATTCGCTGTGCGGACTGGCTGATTGATCTGGGACCGGAAGGGGGCGATCGCGGCGGCGAGATTATTGCCACCGGTACCCCCGAGCAGGTGGCCACCTGTGAACAGTCCTACACGGGGCAGTACCTGCGGCTGGTATTGCCCTAGTTAGGTGGCAGGAGTTGTTGCCGTGAGCCCTGAGCGCCTTGAAGACGAGATTCGCGCTGCCTTTGCCGGTGTCGAGCTGGGTGGTGGCATCAGTCTGAGGCAGGCGCAAGTGATTGACCGATACGGCGAGGGCGTCTCTGATCGAGAGTTCGAAGCACTACCAAAAGGCGAGATGACGAATGACTGGTCGAAGGTTCCATTCGATGAGCTTGAGAGAGATTGTGTTGCTCATCTCGATGCCGAAGGGCTTAGATATTACCTTCCAGCTCTGATGCTTAGTGTCCTCAGTCACTACGACGCAGGCTCAATGCGCGTCATTGGAACCATCAGCGCGCTCGATTCGCGTGATGCCTACAACCAACGTCGCTTTGCGCTCTTCACGGAACCGCAGCGACGCGCAATCGCATCCTTCCTCTCCGCCTTACTGAATGCGGTCGAACTATGGGACGAACACGCAAAGGTGGCGTCGCGGTCACTCCAGGCGTACTGGCGTCAGTTTTCAGGCGAGTCGCAACTGCCACCTAACACCTCGTTGGAGCGGACGCGGGAGGGATAAAGTGCCAAGCTCACGCGCAGGCGCTCGCGCCGCTCAACTCAACCGTTCAGAGGGACCTAAGGGCCAAAGCCAGGCCTAGGCCTTGGTGACCACAAGGACGCCCATGAGGCCCCCGGCGATCGCATAGTGAACAGCCTGGGCAAATCCCGCCGCCTGGGCCAGAGCGACCTGCTGGCGGCCCTGGGGGAAACGAGCGAGGCTCTCGGCGATGTAGGCATAGTCTGGGCCACAGCCCAGGGCTACCGCCGTCGGCACCACCACCCGGGCGAGGTACCAGTCCTGAAAGGCTTGGCCCAGGGGCGCCTCGGGACGGTGAAAGTCCAGGATAGCGCCCCGGCCGCCGGGCTTGAGGACTCGCTCTAGCTCCCGGAGGGCCTGGGGAATATCCGTCAGGTTCCGCAGGCCATACCCGAGGGTAGCGCAGTGAAAGGACTGGTCGGCAAAGGGCAGAGCGAGGGCGTCAGCCTGGTGCCACTGGAGGGGGAGGTGAGGGTAGGCGGCGGCGCGCTGGCGGGCGATCGCCAGTTGCGCGGCGGCAAAGTCAGCGCCGATGACCTGACCCTGGGGGCCGACCCGATCGGCTAACAGCAGCGCCAGATCGCCGCTGCCACAGCAGAGGTCAAGAGCGCGATCGCCCGGTTGCGGCTGGGCCCACTTGACCGCCATCAGCTTCCAGACCCGATGCCAGCCCCAACTGAGGCGGGTGTTAAGGTCGTCATAGACGGGGGCGATGCGATTGAAGAGACTTTGAACCTGATTCGCAGCGGGGTCCAAGGGGGAGGGCGGTGCAGTCACGGGAAAAACGCGGTAAGCGATGGGGGATAACCGCCAGCATAGCGCGAGGGGAGCGGCGACTTCTCCCCCCGCCCCGAACCCAGGTGAACGAAATTTTGCGCGGGATGTTGGTACGCCTTCGCTCAGCCCTCACCCCAACCCCTCTCCCAACTTGGGAGAGGGGCTTCTCAACCCCCTTCTCTCAGCTTTGGGAGCAGGGGCCGGGGGAGGTCAACGCGCAGCGGCTTCCCGAAGCGGGGGCCCGGTAACGCTGGAGAGGACGACCCTCTGCTCCTGGAGCCATTGCTCAAAATTCAGGGGAGCCGCGCTTTTTTTCGTCCACCCCCCGGAACCCTGGGACTGTTTAGGCCGCACCGTGGCGATCGCCCGCCAGACTAGGACCCTTAAGGCTCACGCTGGGCCACCGCAACGGGACGCACCGACTTAAACAGGGCCGTATGAGCCACAGAATCGGTAGCGAGGGTGAACAGGGGATTCGAGAGGATACCCGCCAGGGAGGTGGCCACCAAGGCACTGATCAGCCCCACTTGTAGCGGGCGCATTCCCGGCAGACTCCAGCGAATTTCCGGGTAGTTTTTCACCGTCTCCGACATTTCCTGGGGCTCCTTAACAACCATCATCTTGACGACGCGGATGTAGTAGTAGATCGAGACCACGCTGGTGATCAGGCCCAGTAGCACCAGGCCGTAAAGACCCGCCTGCCAGCCAGCCCAGAAGAGGTAGATTTTACCAAAAAAGCCCACGAGGGGCGGAATGCCGCCGAGGGATAAGAGGCAGATGCTCAAGCAGAGCGTCAGCAGCGGATCTTTTTGGTACAAACCGGCATACTCGCTGATTTGATCCGTCCCGGTATGCAGGGTGAACAGAATCACACAAGCGAAGGCCCCCAAGTTCATAAACAGGTAGATCAGCAGGTAGAAAACCATGCTCGAGTAGCCTGCCTCCGTGCCCGCAATCAAGCCAATCATCACAAACCCGGCCTGGGCAATGGACGAGTAGGCAAGCATTCGCTTCATGCTGCTCTGGGCCAGGGCGACGACGTTCCCCAGGATGAGGCTGAGAATCGCGAGGGCGGTGAAAATGAATTGCCACTCCGGTGTAACCAGCTCAAAAACGGTTAGCAGGAGGCGCAGGGCGAGAGCAAACCCGGCGGCTTTGGAGCCCACCGAAAGGAAAGCCACCACGGGGGTGGGGGAGCCTTCATAGACATCGGGAGTCCACTGGTGAAAGGGGACAGCGGAGATTTTGAAGGCAATGCCTGCGATCGCAAACACCAGGGCGATCGCAATCCCCAGAGATTGGGTTCCCTGGGCCTGGGTGACAGCCGCCGCAATCGCCTCCAGGTTGGTCTGCCCGCCAGAGAGGCCGTAGAGCAGGGAGAGCCCATAGAGAAAGATTGCTGAACTTGCCGCACCAATGAGCAGGTACTTCAAGGCCGCTTCATTAGAGCGGGGATCACGCTTGGTATAGCCCGTTAACAGGTAGGAGGCAATACTCAGAGTTTCCAGGGCGATGAAGATTGTTACCAAGTCATTCGCCCCCGACAAAAACATCCCCCCCAAAGCAGCCGTCAGCAGGATCGCCAGAAATTCCGTCAGGGAAGTGCTGGACTGCATGACATAGCGCACGGACATCAAAATCGTGGCGACCGCTGAGAGGGCAATGAGGCCGCGAAAGACAATGCTCAAATCGTCCGCATTGAAACTGCGGAAGAAGGCCAAGGGCTGGGCAGTGTCCCACTGGAGAACCAGGGTGGCGATCGCCCCCAGCAGACCCGCGATCGCCGCGTAGGGCAGCCAACCGGCCGCGCGCCGACCGGCGATCAGATCGCCCACCAGCACTAGCACCAGCGTGACAATAACTAAACTCTCAGGCAGGATAGCGCCCGCATTCAGGTCGGAGACGAGATTACTCGAAAAATCCATAGCGTCGAAGAGATGAGTGAAGCCCGCTTACTAATAAAGCAGCTTAGAGGGTTTGGTTCGGCACGTCTAGGGAGGGCAGAGCCAGGAATGGAGCTGCGCCTTGCCCAAATCTTAAGAAAATATGAACGCGCTCAAATTTTAACCCAGCCCCGGAATTTCGTTCGTCCCCCCCCCGAGGGACCTTTATTTGTTGCCTGGACCCCCTTGCCTGGAGGGCGATCGCGCCGCCAGCGGGGACATTGTGCCTCCCGGCGCGGTGGAGGTCCGCCCCCAAGGGATCAGGCTCCCCAGTTCCCTTCTTCGGCTACAACTTGGGCAGCTTGCGAAAATATTGTGATATTGATAGGAAAGCGGGGCCGGCTGGTACGCCAGCTTCTGCCTTGCTGCTCCCACTGTCGTTCCCGGCATCGCTCATGTCCAAGCTGGTCATCGTCGAATCCCCTACTAAAGCCCGCACGATCCGCAACTTCTTGCCCTCGGACTATCGCGTTGAGGCGTCGATGGGGCATATTCGCGATCTGCCGGCCTCGGCTGACGAGATCCCCGCCAAGCTCAAAGGCGAGTCCTGGGCACAACTGGGCGTCAATGTCGCCGCTGACTTTGAACCGCTCTATGTCATCCCTAAAGACAAACGCAAGATCGTCAAGGAGCTGCAAGCGGCGATCCAGCAGGCCGATGAACTAATTCTGGCAACGGACGAAGACCGTGAGGGGGAGAGTATTTCCTGGCACCTCACCCAGGTGCTTAATCCGAAAATTCCCTACAAGCGGATGGTCTTCCATGAGATCACCCGAGAAGCGATCCGGGCCGCGCTGGAGGAGCGTCGTGATATTGATGAAAACCTCGTCCGGGCCCAGGAAACACGCCGCATCCTGGATCGGCTCGTGGGCTACACCCTCTCCCCCCTGCTCTGGAAAAAGATCGCCCGGGGCCTCTCCGCCGGCCGCGTGCAGTCCGTGGCGGTGCGGCTGTTGGTGAACCGGGAGCGGGAACGGCGGCGCTTTCAGTCCGGGAGCTACTGGGATCTGAAAGCCACTCTGGAGCAGGCCCAGACTACTTTTGAAGCCAAACTCATCGCCCTTGATGATCAACGGGTGGCGACGGGCAGTGACTTTGACGCCAACACCGGCCGCCTGATCGAGGGGCGTGAGGTGGTATTGCTGAATGAAGCGGAAGCCACGGCCTTGCGCGATCGCCTGCGGGAGCAGCCCTGGATCGTTACCAATGCCGAAGAGCGCCCTAGCACCCGCCGCCCCTCCCCTCCATTCACGACCTCCACCCTGCAACAGGAGGCTAACCGCAAGCTGGGTATCTCGGCTCGCGATACCATGCGCGTGGCCCAGAACCTCTATGAGCAGGGCTACATCACCTATATGCGGACGGACTCCGTGCATCTCTCTCAACAGGCGATCGCCGCCGCCCGTGCCTGTGTTGAGGAGATGTACGGGCCAGAATACCTCAGCCCGCAGCCAAAGCAGTATACGACTAAGAGTAAAAGCGCCCAGGAAGCTCACGAAGCCATTCGCCCCGCTGGCGAACGCTTCCGCACCCCCCAAGACACCGGCCTCTCGGGCCGGGAGCGAGCCCTCTATGACCTGATCTGGAAACGCACGGTCGCCTGCCAGATGGCGGAGGCCCGGCTGACCCAACTGGCGGTCACGATCCAGGCTGATAACGCCAACTTCCGAGCCAGCGGTAAGCGGATCGATTTTCCCGGCTTCTTCCGAGCCTATGTAGAGGGTTCTGATGATCCCGAAGCGGCCCTGGAAAACCAAGAGGTGATCCTGCCACCCCTAGTCGTGGGCGATCGCCCTGACTGCCGCGCCCTCGAAGCCCTGGGCCACGACACCCAACCCCCCGCCCGCTACACCGAAGCCTCCCTCGTAAAAATGCTGGAGAGCGAAGGCATTGGCCGCCCCAGCACCTATGCCACGATCATCGGTACGATCGTGGATCGCGGCTATGCCCAGATTCGCAGCAAGGCCCTAGTCCCCACCTTCACCGCCTTTGCCGTCACCAGTTTGCTGGAGTCCCACTTCCAGGACCTGGTCGATCCCAAGTTCACCTCCCAGATGGAGCAGCAACTGGACCATATCGCGACTGGCAAGGTCAACTGGCTGCCCTATTTGCAGGAGTTCTATCTGGGCGATCGCGGGGTCGATACCTTGGTGAAAGATGGTGAAACCGCCATTGATCCCAACACCGCCCGCGCCGTGCAACTCGACGGCCTCGAGGTGACGGTGAAGATCGGTCGCTACGGCCCCTACCTGGAAACGAAGCACGGCGAAGAGGCGGTTACAGCCTCAATTCCAACGGATCTAACCCCCGCTGATCTGACGGCGGAGCAGGTGCAAACCATTGTTCGCCAGAAAATCGAAGGACCTGACAAGTTAGGTCTACATCCGGAAACAGGAGAGCCGATCTACTTGCTTACCGGAACCTACGGCCCCTATGTGCAGCTAGGGGACGTGAGCGAGACCAACAAACGTCCAAAGCGCGCCTCCCTGCCGAAGGGGGTGACGATGGCGGATGTCACCTTAGACATGGCGGTAGGACTGTTGCAGTTGCCGCGTCTGCTGGGAGTTCACCCAGAGACCCAGGCTCCTGTGAAAGCGGGTCTCGGCCGCTTCGGCCCCTACATCGTCCATGACCAAGGCAAGGAGGGCAAGGACTACCGTTCCCTCAAAGCGGAGGATAACGTGCTCACAGTTGAGTTGCCCCGGGCTCTGGAACTGTTGGCTCAGCCCAAGAGCCAGCGCGGCCGCAGTTCCAAAAAGCCCCTGCGAGAGCTAGGAGTCCATCCCGAAGATGGCAAGCCAGTGAACATTTATGAGGGGCCCTACGGCAAGTACATTCAGCACAATAAGCTCAATGCCGGCTTGCCAGAAGGCGAAGAGGTTGAATCGATTACCTTAGAAACGGCCCTACAAGCCCTGGCAGCTAAGGCAGAAACCAAGAAGACTAGCCGCAAGTCCACCACCCGTAAAACAGCTTCAACCTCGGCCGCGAAGAAGAAAACGACTTCAACCACCAAGAAGAAGTCTTCGACGACGAAGAAAAAGTCTTCTTAGAGTACGTTTGAACAGTTTGCTCCAGCGCTTGCTGAATGGGTGCAGCTCACTTTGGCATCCCGGATACCTGCTCTGTGAGAGCCCCCAACCCCTTCTCCTTAGGCTAGGAGCAAGGAAATTAGAGGTTCCTTACTCAAGCTCAAGTGCAGGATTCAGAGCGAACGGTGTCCACTGAGGATGCTCCCAGGGATACTGCCTCTATCCTGCTACATTGTTCGCTAGTTCCCACAAGATGAGCGGCCGGCACTACAGGTTTTTAGCCTGGTGCAATACAGCTAAAGCTCCTCGCCCTCTGAGAGAGGAGTTTGGGGTGAGGGCTACGCACTTTACTAGCAAGAAAAATGCTGTACCACTTAGAGCTAGCTGGCCCCACAGCGAGTAAGGGCAGGAATTCTAAGAGTTGTGTTGTTATCAATTAAAGCAGGCTGACCTTGATCGAGGGCTCCAAACGCTTCAAAATAGCGCTGGGCTGAGGGAGGGAATTGGCTGAAGTTGAACAGCGCATCTCCCGCTGCAATATCCGCCCAGAAGTAGCGCAAGTCTTGCGTGATTTGCTCGATCTCGGCTGTACTCAAGGGAAGCCCGGCACATTCCACCAGGCGGCGCATGAACGGGTAGGAGCGATCGCCAATCCACTCCCGTGAAAATTCTCCCAAATTAGGGCATTCAGTTAAACGGTCAACGCGGAAAGATTGGATCTGGAGTTCTAAATTGCCCGCAGCATCGCAACGGAGATCAATCACGCGATAGGGATGAGGATAGCTGACCAACGAGCCCGTGGTAATTTCGTAGAGCTGGCGATCGCGCACAATATCCTGAACGTGCAAATGCCCCGTGAATAGAAGTTTGACCCCGGCAGTGTGAAGAATTTCCAGCAGCTCCGGCGCATTGTCAATCATGTAGCGCTGCCCCAGGGGGTGGCGTGCTTGACCCGGTAAATGCTCAACCGCGTTATGATGCACCATCACCAACATGCAGTCACCGGCCTTACTGTGCAGAGTTTCTCGCAACCACTCCAGTTGCTCCGAGTCAATCCGGCCAAGCTGCTGACCATCGGGGGCAAATTGGTTAGAATTTAGCGCCACTAGCCGCACCCCTGGAGCCACTTCACAGGTGTAGTACAAGGCCTGTCCATCCCCGTAGCCACAGTCACGGTAATAGCCAGGAAAGTCCGCAGCCGCAATGGAGCGCTCTGTTGGCTCGAGGCTTAAAACATCGTGGTTGCCCGGGACGACATAGACAGGATACGGGAGCGATCGCAGCCGCTCCCGCAACCAGGCATGATTTTCGGGCTCACCATCCTGCGTCAGATCCCCTGGCAACAGAAGAAAATCTAGATCGAGTTGTGTCAAGTGGCTTAAAACGGCCTCCAGCACTGGAATGCTGAACTCGACTAAGTGAAAACGCTGCGGGAGATGCCGAATTGTCCTAGGCAAGGCAATGTGGAGATCACTGGCGATCGCAAAACGCAGATTGGCAGACATTCAAAAATCTCCTCATTATGATAATTCCCCCTAGATTGTCTACCAATCTAGGGGGAATTCAAAATCGACCTGGCACCGAGCTATTGTCCCAGGCAGCAACCCGCCAAGTATCGTC
>CAYNIP010000065.1:0-21191 GCA_964397305.1 uncultured bacterium | reverse complement strand
CGTTTCTAGACATTACCGTTCCTGATTACGAAAGGCTGCTCTATGGCGGCCGGGCAGGCACAACGACGATTGCGATTACTCCTCAAGAATCGGGCATCGCTAGGATAACGGCAACGCTGGCAACTTCAGTGCGTCCAGTTGATGAGGTTCATATTGCCGCCGAAGGCAGCGCCGGAAACTTCTGGCTCGGTCGGGATTTTGTCTCGGCTGACACGATGAGCCAGTATCAGCAACAGTTACAAAGCTGGGCGGGAAACTTGACGGAGAGCGCCGATATTTTGCTCTACAGTTGCTTTACTGCTCTGGGAGAGATCGGCGCAGCGTTTATCAACACACTCGCCGATCTGACAGGTGCAGATGTAGCTGCCTCTACGAATCTAACGGGCAGCGCTGCTCTGGGGGGCGATTGGGTTCTGGAAGCGAACATCGGCAATATTGAAGCGAGCTTAGCGTTCAATCCCTCCGTGCTGGCGGACTATGCCGACACGCTGGCAATTTTCACGGCGATCAATGGCAACGATGCCGGAGCCGGTTCGCTGCGGCAGGCCATTGCTGATGCCAATGCTCTCGCAGGAGCTGATGAGATCCGCTTCGCACCGGGGGTGACGCTGGTGAGTCTTACGTCTGGGCAGTTGGAAATCACCGATGCGCTGACCATCACCGGGCAGGGCACGAATGTGACGATTCAGGGCAACAACACCTTCCGCATCTTCAACGTGACGGTGAATGTGCCGACGACCTTCGATTTCTTGACGATTACCGGCGGTCGCGTTACCGGGTTTGATGACGGCGGCGGGATTCGCAGCGAAGGCGCGGTGACAGTCACGAACAGTACCATCAGCGGCAATTCGGCGAGCGATGACGGCGGTGGAATTTTCAGCGATAGTGGCGCGGTAATGGTGACGAACAGCACCATCAGCGGCAATTCGGCAGGTGCCGATGGCGGCGGAATTTTCAGCGCTACTGGGGCAGTGACAGTCACGAACAGCACTCTTAGCAATAACTTGGCGGGCGATGACGGCGGTGGGATTGCTACTTTTAATAGCGCCATAACAGTTACTAACAGTACAATTAGTGGCAATTCAGCAGGTGATTTTGGCGGTGGTATCGCTGGCGATACTGTGATTCTTACGAACAGTACCGTCAGCGGCAATTCGGCACGTTCTGAAGGGGGCGGTGTTGTCAGCATTAACGGCACAATTCGCAATAGCACGATTACCAACAACGTGGCTGATGCTGATGGCAACGGTACAGGTAATGCCGGTGGCTTGTACCACTTTCCTGGTTTTGGTGGTACTTATACCATTGAGAACAGCATCATCGCGGGCAACCGCGACCTCAGCGGTCAAGCCCCCGACCTCGGCGGCAACTTCACGGGCAGCACCTTCAGCTTCAACCTGCTGGGCAGCACCGCAGGCGCAACCAACGTCACCCTAGGAGCTGGGAACCGCGTCGGCGTCGATCCCGGTCTCTTCCCCCTCGGCAACTACGGCGGCCCCACCCAAACCCACGCCCTCCGCCCCGACAGTCCTGCTCTGAACGCCGGCAGCAACGCCCTCGCCGCCGGAACCACCGACCAGCGCGGCGCGCCCCGGATTAGCGGCGGCGCGGTAGACATCGGCGCGTATGAGTCAGCCGGATTTGCCCTCGTGCCGCTTGTGCCGATTCCCGAGCGGCCGCCAGCAGATTTGCGCTTCGATGTCAGCGTGCAGTTCGTAGAAACAGCGTTCAACACCGCCCTGCCCTTGGCAAACCTGAACGTTGATTATGCGGTGGTCGGCACGGCCAGCGGCTTCTTCACCAACGGCAACCGCGTCCTCACTGACGCGCGCGGCATCGCTACTAACTTCTTCCAACTGATCGGCAGTGGCAGCCCGTTTCAGATCGTCGCTTCCACCACGGACTTCGCCAACATCCAGCCCGCGACGTTCAATCTCAGGGGCGGTCTCAGCGGCCCGCCAGAGCCGTTTACACGGCCGCTGCCCTGGGAGGTTGAGGAAGCGTTAGCGGCAGTGGCTTGCACCGTAACGGAGGGTTATCCCTGGGAGGCGGAGCCCGAGTCTGAGTTCCTGGAGTGGGAGGAGTTCGCGCTCTGTACGGTGGAGGAGGAGCCCGAGGAGATGGCGGCGACGACGGAGTGAGGCGGCTGCCTCTTTGCTTACGACAGCGGGGCAAGCATCCCAACACTTACGACTGCTCTGTCGCCCATTCCGCGACCGTGTGCTCCTTGCCTAGGGCAGCAGGGAAGACGCTATCCCGACGCTGCCTGGGCCTTGGGTCTTAACCGCAGCTTAAGTACGAATTAACCACCGTGCGGTGAGAATCGCATCCTAGCCCTAGTCGAGGAGTTCGATGATCGCGGCATTCTGAAACTCTTACACGACGGTTGATGTGGGATTCTCAAACGAAGGCAATTCCCTGGCGCTCGGCTCCCTCCACAACAGTCTCAAGATAGGGAACCCAAACGCATACGACTCAGAGCCGATATCTTTGCCAATTTTTCGGGGCTCAAAGGCTTTAACTCGTCCAGAGTTAACCAACCTTCCTTGACAAGCCCCGAAAGCACAAAAAGCAGTCCTGATTCTTGATCGTCGTACTTACCATCAATGTAATGGCGTTGTGTACTCAGAAAATCGTGCAAGCGCCAAATATCATCGATATTCTCAATTTTATCGGCTTGACTGCGAACAACGGCCACCAAAGTTTCCGTCTCGCGCTGGCGCGCTGCAATCAAAGCGCTCTTAGCTGCTTCTCTTTCCTGAGAAGACCACTGAGTTTCATGGACTGACATTCTCGCTTCAGTGACTGATGATAGTGTAAATTGTGATGAGGAAAAAATGTTGGCGTCGTTGCGATTGGGTACTGACCCAGCAAGGCTTCTGTCGTTGCATAGCCTCATTGTTGATGGACGTACAGCGGTTTTTAGCCGAGTGCAATGTAGCGAAAGACCCCCGCCCTCTGGGAGAGGGGTTTCAGGTGAGGGCTACGTACTTCACTAGCAAGAAAAATGCTGTATTTCGACCAATGCTCGCAAATTTCCGCTATCCCATCCCAGAGAACAATTAACGCCCTGCCCCCGTTTGACTGAAGAGGGAAAGACGCCTACAGATCGCAAAAACTTGATTTCTAAACTGGCAATTTTCGCAGTCTAGGGAACCAGAGTTATCGGGTGCAACTCCCTTTGAGAACTCCCCTTCGCCCTACCTGGGAGAAGAGGCCGGGAGATGAGGGCAAACTTGCCTAACGGAGATGCACCCTGATGATCAATACGACACTTGCACTTGTCCTAAGAGCAGAGCGTACTCGCGATCGCGGCTCCATTGCAGCCAACCCGGAAAACCTGCGAGCACGCTCCAGTTCTAGCGGCACTCTGGCGAAGTGTCTTAGCGGGCGAGGTTCATCAGCTCCTTGGGAGAAGCCAGCAAATCAATCGCCACAAAGAAGATTTTACCATCTTGATCGAGCAAGAAGCGCCAGGCAATATTCATCCCCACGCTAGCACCAAACCAAGGGGATTGCACTTTCCCCGTAACCTTGATCTGCGTGAAGCCATCTTCAGCTGGCTCTGAAATACCCCGTTCGGGCAGCAGCTTGAGGTTCTGGCACTCTTCCCGGAAGAAAGTCAAAATGTTGTCTTTGCCGATGATGGGGCGCTGGAAGGGGGGTTGGAGGGCGCCATCGGAAGCAAAGAGATCGACCACGGCATTGAAGTCATTGGCATTCATGCCGTTCAAGTAAGACAGAACTGTGGCATTCGTCAGGCCTTCAACGCTCACGGCTATCCGCTGCGCCAAGTCCTTGACTGGGGCTACCGGTTCAGCAACTCGATTCGATGATCCCAGCTTGCTGGAATCAAAGCCCATATTGACAACCGTGCTACGCAGAATCGTGATTTGCTGGCCTGGATCTAAGGTTCTAATCGTTTGTAAGACAGCCGACGCATTGGCCGAAAGCTTGTAGTCTTTGGGAATTGGGGCAACGGAGCCATCCTCCATCCACTGTCCAAGCCGGAACCAGAAGCCGAGTTTGATATTGGGAGACCAATTCCCATAGGTACGGCAAATGGGCGTATCCGCTTGGTTAGCGAGATCGCACATTACCTGCGCTTGTTCCTGGAGGGGCATATTCCTGATATCCTCCAAGGTTCGCTCTGCAAACTGCATATTAGCTGCACCTGGAGCCGCGACTGTAATGCTTTTGCCCATTTCCAGGTAGGCGAACCAGATCAGTGCCAACTGATCTTCTGCACTGAGTTGATTGAAGCGAGCAACTGTTGCCGGTACTGCATCAGCCGCTAGGGTATTGGGAAAGATATTACGGGCTGAATCAAGCGTAAATGGCACGACATACCTCCGTTTTCAAGATGGTTTTGCAAAGTGCCTAAGCAGCACATTTTGCTCCTGCTTAGGAAGCATCCCAGATTGGCAGTTCCTATCCCAAATCCCCCTCTCCTAGCTTTGCGAAGAGTCGGAGGAATGAGGGCTACAGCGGTTTTTGGCCTAGTGCAATACAGCTAAAGCCCCTCGCCCTCTGGGAGAGGGGTTTGGGGTGAGGGCTACGTACTTTACTAGCCAGAAAAATGCTGTACCGTAAGACCAGAATAGGGATACACTCCATGTTTACGGAACCTTGAATTAACTGTCCTAGGGCGAAAACTAGCTAGGGTCTACTGGGTTTTTCTCAAGGATATGCGAATTTTCAAGGTTCCCTGACGATCTTATCGTTGCACTAAAAGTGATGCCAAGCAAGGCAATTTTGTGAATAAATGCGATCGCGAGCCGGGCTGGAGGAGTCGCTAGGCCAGCCGCTGCTGTAGCTTGGTGGTGGTTGAGGCCTCAACCCATCTGGGCTTTGCCTGGAGTCGGGGCGAGCAACGGACGCAGGACGCTGGAGCAATTGGCCAGCGTTCAACCCGGATCTGGCTTGTAACCGCTTTAGCTCGGTTAGGTTGAGCTTGGCGTAAATCCCTCCGGGACGCTCCGCGAACGCGAAGCTCCCCTCGATTTCGCTCGCTCCCAATGGCGAGGCCGTCGCTTCTGGCCTTGAGCGAGCGAACCTGCACAAATCATGGCCCGGACTACGGTAAAATCTTAAGCAATTGTTAGGCCTTGAGCCCGCGATACCGGGCGCGGCGGCGATCGCGCCGACGGCCACAATCGGAACAGACAGATAGAGTTGACCTGCACCCAGGAGCTAGCGCCATGATTCAAAGCCTCAAAAAAGTATTCGGTGGTGGCAAGTCCTACTACCTCGAGCTCGACGACGCGGAGCAGGGGAAAGCCCCGGTAACAGCCGCGCCAGAAACGCCCCCCGCATCCCCGGAAGCCCCTTCAGAGCAACTGCTTGCGGCGGCCGAGGCTCCCCCGGAGGCTGAGAAGAAAGCAGGGAAAAAGGCTGCGAAGCAGGCGGCTGCCACGGCTCCAATGCCGGAGCCCGCTGCGGCCCCTGAGCCTCCCCCAGAGCCGGAGGTTACAGCCTTCGCCAGCAACTATTTGTTGCCGGTTACGTCGCTCCCTTCCCGCCGCCGCCCCGGCCCCAGCCTAGTCAAGTTCCTCGACATGGCTCGGGATATAAACACGCGCTAGATGCCTGAGCCCCCTTACCGGGTGCTACTCCTAGCAACCCATCCCATTCCCTACATCATTCCCCTGTTCCGGTTAATGCAGCAGCAGCCGACCTGGGAGCCCTTGGTCGCTTACTGCTGTCTAGCTGGGGTGGAGTCCTACGATGACCCGGAGTTTGCCACCCAGATTCAGTGGGATGTGCCGGTTCTGGAGGGCTATTCTTGGGTGCAGTTGCCCAATTGCTCGCCTCGGCCGGGCCTAGGGCGCTTTTGGGGCCTGTGCAATCCTGGGGTGATGCGCTTGGTCGCGGGGGTGGATGCGGTGATTGTTTACACCGGTTATGTCTATGCCACCTTCTGGCTGGCGCTGCTGGCGGCCAAGTGGCATCGCAAGGTCTTCATTTTCAGCACGGATGCGAGTAGTAGCGCGCCTCGCGATCGCGCAACCTGGAAGACTCACCTGAAACCGTGGCTCCTGCCGCCTCTCTACCGCTCGGCCGATGGCATCATTGTGTCCTCGGATTTTGGGGTGGAGGTCGTGGCGGGGTGGGGCGTGTCTCGCGAGCGCATCTTTATGACCCCCTCCGCCATCGATAACGACTGGTGGCTGGCCGCCGCTGCCGAGGTGGATCAGGCGACAGCACGGGAGCAGTTGCAACTACCGGCAACGGCTCCCGTAGTCCTGTTTTGCGCTAAGTTGCAGTTCTGGAAGCGGCCCCAGGACCTACTGCGGGCTTTTGCCCAGGCGGCGGTGCCTGAGAGCATCCTCCTCTATGCTGGCGATGGCTCCCTGCGGCCGGCTTTGGAGCAAGAGGCGATCGAGCTGGGTTTGGGCGATCGCGTTCGCTTCCTCGGCTTTGTCAACCAGACTCAATTGCCCACGGTCTACGGAGCGGCCGATCTATTGGCCTTGTGCTCGGAGTACGAGCCCTTTGGGGTGGTGGTCAGCGAGGCCATGCTCTGCGGCCGGCCGGCGGTGGTGAGCGACTGCGTGGGGGCGCGGCAGATTGTGGAGCCAGAGCAAAATGGCTTTGTCTACCCCTGTGGGGATGTGGCGGCCTTGGCGGCGATCTTGCGGCGGGCGCTGGGCGATCGCCCCCGCCTCGCCCGGATGGGCCAAGCCGCCCGCCAACGGCTCGATACTTGGTCGCCTCGGGAGAATGTGGCAGAACAGGTACGGGCGATCGCGGTCAGCCTGGCTCGACGGGCCGCCCGGCCTCGCTAGGGGCTGTCAGGCCTAGAGGGAATTTGTTATCCTGAAGGACGCGCTGGTGTAGCTCAGTGGTAGAGCTGCTGATTTGTAATCAGCCGGTCGCAGGTTCAAATCCTGTCACCAGCTTTGTGCAGCCATCAACGCTAGGGTCTGTCGTCAATGACTCACGAAACCCTAGCCAGGACTACTTGAGGCGATGAGACCGACAAGCCTTGCTGGTCCCAAGGTTGTCTCTGGCTGGATTCTGGCTTTATCCCTCTTAGGTCAGATCGGGGTGAAACGCTGATTTTTCGTCGGCTGTAATGGCGGAAATTCGTGGGAATTTCCCGGAATAACACAAGAGAGTTGTAGTCGTTTCAGTTAAGGATGAGACGGGTCAACCACGAAATCCTTGCCAAGCAAGAATTGCAGCCATTTCAGAGGGAAGTGCGCTGTATCCCTTCCTGCACAAGCGTTCCAAGATCCAGGGCGTACCTCACAATAGGGCAATCTGCTATAGCGAGCCGATGGCAATCCTGGTGAAGCCTAGCAAGCCCCCGGCTGAACCCAAAGCTCGACCTTAGCAAGAGGATAGAATAGGTCATTCGCTCGCGTAGGGCATGAAGACCCATGAGCTTCCAACGTCCCAACCCACACCTCGCTAGTCTAGTGCGTGAATTAGCCAGACTGCCTCAAGAAACTGAATGGGTTGAATTTAAAGTTAACAACGATGACCCCCAAGAGATTGGCACCTATATTTCTGACCTTGCCAATTCAGCGACCTTGGCGGGCAAAGCCAAAGCCTATCTAGTCTGGGGTATTGAGGCTGTGAGTCACAACATCGTTGGGACTCGCTTTTCACCCAGCACTGCCAAGAAAGGCAAGGAAGCTTTAGAAAACTGGCTTCTGCGCTTGCTAGAGCCAAAAATCAATATTCAATTTTTTGAGCTGACGGTTGACGATGTTCCTGTTGTGCTACTAGAGATTCCGAACGCGACTGGCCAGCCGGTGCGTTTTGAGAGGCAAGAATTTATCCGAGTCGGATCTTACAAACAGCCCCTCAGTAAGTACCCAGAAAAAGAGCGAGCCCTCTGGCAAGCGTTCAGCCATGTTCGTTTTGAAAGTGGGGTGGCGATCACCGGAGTCAGCGCGGAGTACGTCACGCAGCTTCTTGACTATCCCGCCTACTTTGACCTGATGAATTTGCCTTTACCAGAGAGTTGTTCTAGCATCTTGGCAGCCCTGGTCGCTGATGAACTCCTTCAAGCCCATGACAGCATTACTTGGTCGATTACCAACTCTGAAGGCAAGAAAGTAAATGCGGCTGCCTGCCCAACACGAACCATCACGTCGATGGCTTTGCGACCCGCTTGGCTTTTTCGTTCCGGGCGCGGCAGTTGGTCGAGGACTTGCCGCAGGAACAGCCACGGCACTACCTCGTTGAGGTCTTGCAGCTTGTCTTTGCGTGCTTCTAGCTGCTGCCGCCGCTTCTCGACTCTGCCAAAGCCTTTCCCCAGGGCTACCCCCTCCTATCTGCTCTCCCTTGCCTCTAGCTTGGAACAGCTTCTGCTCTTCTCTCGCTAGGTTCATGAAATCTTTCTATTTTTCGAGGTGCCCAGTAGTATTAAATCGCTGTAGTTGCGCTTCAGCGCTCCTTCGATCTTGGGGCAAGGGGGCTAGAGCCCAACTGCGGTAATATGAAGGGTTTTGGTCCGTTGGGTGCTGAGTCGGTCCTAGCCAACGAGTAGGTTTTCTTCTGGGTATTGCAGGCTCGTGGGTCGCTTTTCCCCAAAGATTGCCCCCATGAAGATGAGAATGCCGACACGGCCCACAAACATGGTGACAATGATAATGAGTTGGCCCAAGGCCGAAAGCTCCCCGGTGATTCCCGTCGAGAGGCCTACCGTGGCGAAGGCGGAAATGGCTTCAAAGAGGAGATTGATAAACTCAAACCGATCGGCTTCCGTCAGGGAGAGCAGGAGGGTGGAGCAGACTACGGCGCTGAGAGAGCCGAGGGTGACGGCGATCGCCTTGAGCACCGTTGAAGTCGGAATGCGACGATTGTAGATGGCCACTTGTTCAATGCCGCGTAACGTCGAGCGGGTGCAGTCGAAAAGAATTCTAACGGTTGTGGTTTTCATGCCGCCGCCGGTGCCGCTAGGGCTGGCCCCGACTAGCATCAGCGCCATGGTAATAAAGAGAGCGGTATCCCCGAGTTGGCTGATATCGATCGTATTGAATCCGGCTGTCCGAGTTGTCACCGACTGAAACCAGGCGGCGGCCAACTTCTCGCCGCTCTGGAGGGAGCCCAAGGTGGCCGCATTATGAAATTCCGTGAAGAAAAAGGCGACCGTTCCCAGGCCCAACAGCGTGAGGGTCATGCTGGTGACGACCTTGAAGTTGAGGGACCAATCGAAGCGACCGGGGTAATGCCGGAGGTGCTTTAAGATCCAGAAGTAAATCTCAATAATCACTTGATAGCCGATGCCACCCAAGATAATTAAGGCGGGAATGATCAAGTGAATGGTCCAAGAGTGTTGATAGCGCGTCAAGCTGTCGGCAAAGAGACTAAAGCCGGCATTGTTCCAGGCACTGACACTGTGAAAGATTGCTTGCCAGAGACCACCATAGAACCCAAATTCGGGGACGAAGACCTTCAGCAGGGCAAAAATTCCTGTGAGTTCAAACACCACAGTCATCGCCACAATCGAGCGAATCAAATTGCGGCTGCCCTGGAGGGGGGAGCCATCGAAGGTTTCTTGAATCGCAAACTTTTGGCGCACATCGAAGCGGCGACGCACGAGCAGAATGAGGAAGGTGCTGCTAGCCATGTAGCCGAGGCCGCCTATCTGGATTAGTAGGGCGATCGCCAACTGCCCCCAAAAGGAAAAATGGCTGCCCGTGTCCACCACAATCAAGCCAGTGACACAGACGGCTGAGGTCGCCGTGAAGAGGGCGGTAATGGGACCCGTCCAGGTTCCGGCGCTGGAGGAAAGCGGTAGCATCAGGAGCAGGGTCCCGATTAAGATGACGGCGAGAAATCCTAAGCAAAGGGTACGCGCAATGGTCATGTTGTCGTTAGGGGGCCCTCAGGGATCGCCGAGACCGCAATCCCGCCGGAGCTGAGCAGGCGTTGCTGGTGTCCTAAATGGATTGGCTATGAGTATAGCCGCAGGCAACGCTCTGGGGAACGGGGTGCAACCGGTCGCGGGAGGCGATTACCAGAGATTAAACGACGTTGCGTGATTCTGGCAGCGGTTCCATGCTGATGACCCGGTAGACCTCAACGATCTGTTGCTTGCCCTTGAGGGCGAGGGGGCCCCAGGATTCAACCGTGTAGCGATCGCCCAGATGCTCCAGGGTTTCTTGGGCGATCAAGATGCGGCAATCCACGGGCTGACGGTGCTTCTCGCAGCTTTCGAGGCGAGCGGCGGTGTTGACACTATCCCCCAAGACACCATACTCCAAGCGATCCTTGCCGCCGAGGCTGCCCACGATCGCCGGGCCGGTGAAAATGCCAATTCGTAGTTGAACACGGGGCAAGTGGCGTGCTTGCCAGTCGTGATTGAGAGTGTCGAGGTTGTGGGCGATCGCGAGGGCGCAGTCCACGGCCCGCTGAGCATCAAGGGCGACCTCGGCCTTGTGGATACGGGAGAGAGGCACTCCGAATACCGCCATCAGGCCGTCGCCGGTGAACTTGTTGATAATGCCTTGGCGGGAGAGCACCTCGCCCGTGACTTCGGCGAACAGCTCATTCAGCCAGGCCAGCAGCGCTTCCGGCGGCAGCTTCTCCGAGATCGTGCTGAAGCCGCGAATGTCGAGAAACAGGGTCGTCGCCACCAGGCGAATCCCCGGCAGGCGGCCGGCCTTGAGTAGATTATCCCGCCCTTTCCAGAGGGCTTCAGCGATTTCCGGCGAGGTATTTTGCCCCAGTAGGCGCATGACGATGCGTTGCTGGCGGTGGTTTTCGTAAGACTGGTAGGCCACCGTGAAGCCGACCGCCACCAACAGTCCCAGGACCGGGGCCGCTACCGGAATCCAGACCGACTGCAAGAAGAGCAGGGCGCTCACGCCCACGAGGCCCCCAACACTGCTGCCTAGGGCTAGGCAGAGTAGCAGCGGATGGCGGCAGCGCCAGCCGATGATCCCGCCCCAGAGAATCCAGGCTCCGATCCAGAACTGCTCCTGTTGGGGGGACCAGTACCAGAGGAGCGAGCGTTCTCCCGTCGCGACATCGAGCAGTTGGCTGACGGTCTGGGCGTGAATCAGCACCCCGGGCAGGCGAGGGCGATCGCCCGCCGTCCGGCTGAAGGGGGTGAAGAAGTTATCCCGGAGGCTGGGGGCGACACTGCCAATGAGCACGATCTTGTCCCGCACTTGCTCCGGCTCCAGGTCCCCCGCGAGGGCCTCCGTCAGGGTCACGGTGGGGGCGATCGCCTCAGGGGCGCGGTAATCCAGCAAGACTTGGTAGCCATCCGCTTCGGCGTGCTGATAGCCGCCAGCGTCGGGCGTCAGCGGGACGAAGGTGGCCGCCCCCAGTTGCAGCCAGTCAGGATTGACTTCGCTATTCATCGGAAAAATGTCTTGGGTCGCCAGGTAGGGCAACACTAGCTGGAAACTAAAGGAGGCTAAAAACCCCTCCTCCACTTCCGCAAAGAGGATTTGGCGGCGCACGACCCCATCCGTATCAAAGGGGAGGTCATTGAAACCGACCTGTTCGGGGGGGGAAGCGGGGGGCGCTGGCGTCCCGGCTAGGGTGTCAATGTTGCGGATTGTGAAGACATTGGGGGCTTGGAGCTGAGTGGTCAGGGCCTCCGTCCCCGGCTCAATCGGAAAATCTCGGTAGAGGTCGAGTCCAATGGCCTGGGGCTGGTGGGCTTGGAGACGGGCCAGCAGGCGCGCCAGGATTTCATCCGTCGCCGGCCAGCGCTGGAGCTGGCGGAGATCCGCTTCAGTAATGGCGACAATTAGGAGGCGCGAATCGGGGGCGTGGCGAGCCCGCCAGCGCATCATCCAGTCGTAGTAGGAAAGCTCGAAGGCTTCCAGGCCGCCGAGGGCCCGCAGGCCGAAGACGAGGGCGATCGCCACTCCCATACTTGCCCCAGCGATCCGGACGCCCAGCAGATCCGGGAGAGCAGCCCGAGCCTGCTTCGCCAGCCGCAACAGCATTGACATAGAGGATTCCATCATGAGCGGCTTGCATAGTCAACGGCAGGCTCAATCATCAGCCAGCCCGACAAAACGAATGAGCCGAAGCCTCAGGAGCTGGGCAAGGTCAGGCCCCCTGCCCTTGGGAACAGCCCCAGGTTGGCCTTCTGGCGGCTCTCCGGCCCTAGCTCCGGCTGCCAAGGCTGGGAGAAGGGAAGCCAGAAGGCCTGCGTCCAAGGCGGAGTCAAGGGTGCGGGGTGAGCGCTGCCAATCCGAGATGTTCCCTGCCCTCTCGACACCAAAATCAACCGCTATGCTATAAGAAGGCAACAAAACTTAACGAACCTTGTGCCTTCGGCACGCTGCGCGACTATGGTTGCTTCGGACTTGAAGCTAGACAAACTCAAGCAATCGGTTGCGACCCGGTTGCTCTTTGGCAACGATCCCACCCCAGAACTGATTGCTATCTTAACCGTTTATTTTGTTCAAGGAATCTTGGGCTTATCTCGGTTGGCGGTCAGCTTCTTTCTCAAGGACGATTTGGGCCTCAGCCCGGCCCAGGTGTCCGCCTTGGTGGGCGTTGCGGCCTTGCCGTGGGTTGTGAAGCCTTTGTTTGGCTTCCTCTCCGATGGCTTGCCCCTGTTTAACTACCGCCGTCGCTCCTATCTGGTGCTGTCGGGCCTGCTGGGGGCGATCGCTTGGTTAGCCCTGGCCAGTGTGGTCCACAATGCCCTGTCGGCGACCCTGGCGATGCTGCTCGCCTCCCTCTCGGTGGCGATCGCCGACGTGATCGCTGATTCCCTCGTGGTCGAGCGCGTGCGAGGCGAATCCTACAGCGAGGCCGGTTCCCTCCAGGCCTTGACCTGGGGCACAGCCGCCCTCGGCGGCCTGATCACCGCCTACCTGAGCGGCTGGCTGCTCGAACGGGTGAGCACGCAGGTCGTCTTTGCGATCGTCGCCAGCTTCCCGCTCCTCGTAGCCGCGATGGCCTGGTTCATTGTCGAAGAACCCGTGTCGGCCCAGCTCGCCGCCCCCCACGACGCGGAACCCGACGAGCCCGGTCAACTCCGCCGCCTCTGGCAGGCTGTGCGGCAGCCGTCGATCTGGTTGCCCACGGCCTTTGTCTTCCTCTGGCAGGCGACCCCGAGTAGCGACTCAGCCCTGTTCTTCTTCATGACCAATGAACTGCACTTCGCGCCGGAATTTCTCGGCCGGGTGCGGTTGGTGGTCAGCTTGGCGGCCCTAGTCGGGGTTTGGCTATACCATCGCTTCCTGCGCTGGCTGCCCTTCCGGGTCATCCTCGGCTGGACGACCTTGCTCTCCTCCCTCCTCGGCTTGACGACCCTCCTCCTCGTCACCCACACCAATCGCAGCTTGGGCATCGATGACCATTGGTTCAGCTTGGGGGACAGCCTGATTCTGACGGTGATGGGTCAGATCGCCTTCATGCCCGTGCTGGTGCTCGCGGCGCGCCTCTGCCCGCCAGGGATCGAGGCCACCATGTTTGCGCTGCTGATGTCAATCTGGAACCTAGCGGGTCTGCTCTCCCACGAAACAGGGGCCCTGCTCACCCACTGGCTGGGAGTCACGGAGACCGAGTTCGGCAACCTCTGGCTCTTGGTGCTGATCGCCAACCTGTCTAGCCTCCTGCCCCTGCCCTTCCTCCACTGGCTACCCTCCCAGGACGAAGAGGCTCGGCGCGATGCCCAACGGGCTCTGGCGCAGGTGGAGCCCTCGACCTCGCCCTAACTGCATTCGCCGCAACGCGGCGGCCCTGGCCCACCCACCTCATGGATACCTACAACCGATGACGACCTTCGCACCGAACCCCGCCAGTGGGGACCTTCAGCAACCCTACTGCCTAGCCGATTGGCAGCGCGGCTACCAGTCCCAGCGCCAAGAGACGGCCTACTGGCTCGAGGCCAGCGAGATTGTTGGTGATTTGCCCCCGGCCCTTACGGGCACGCTCTTTCGCAATGGGCCAGCCCTGTTCGAGCGCGGCGGCCGGTCGGTCCAGCACCCCTTTGATGGCGATGGCATGGTTGCGGCGGTGACATTTACCGCCGGCCGGGTTCATTTTGCCAACCGCTTTGTCCGCACGGCCGGGTTTGTGGCCGAAGAGCAGGCAGAGCGCTTTCTCTATCGCGGCGTCTTTGGCACCCCAAAGCCGGGGGGCTGGCTGGCCAATGCCTTCGATTTCCGGGTGAAAAATATTGCCAATACTAATGTGATCTACTGGGGGGGGAAGTTGCTGGCCCTCTGGGAGGCGGCCGCGCCCCATCGCCTAGAGCCCGAAACGCTGGCGACGCTGGGTTTAGAGGATTTTCAGGGTCTGCTTCGGCCGGATGATGCGTTCTCGGCGCACCCGCGTGTTGATCCGGAGAGTCGTCTGGATGGCGGCCAGCCCTGTCTGGTGAATTTTGCGATTCGACCGGGGCTGTCTACGGCGATCGCCCTCTACGAGTTCGACTCCCAGGGTCAATTGCGACGCCAGCAAACCCAGACGGTTCCTGGCTTTGCCTTCATCCATGACTTTGCGATCACTCCCCGCTACGCCCTGTTTTTGCAAAATCCGGTCACGTTCAATCCCCTGCCCTTTGCCCTGGGCTGGCGGGGAGCGGCGGAGTGTATTCGTTTCCAGGCCCAGCAGCCGACGCGGCTCTGGGTGATCCCTCGCGATCCCCAAGCGGGGGAGCCGGTGCGAACCTTGGCCGTGCAGGCGGGCTTCATCTTCCACCATGCCAATGCGTGGGAATTGGCCGATGGTCGGCTCGGCTTGGTGTCCATCTGTTACCCGGATTTTCCGGAGGTTGAGCCCGGGGCTGACTTCCGAGCGGTCAACTTTGCTGCCCTGCCGCCGGGGCAGCTCTGGCGGTTTACCTGCGATCTGGCGACGGGGACGGTGGAGCGCCAGCGGCTGCTGGAGCGCTGCTGTGAGTTTCCGACCCTCCATCCGGCTCGGGTCGGTCGCGAGGCCCGCTACCTCTACCTCGGCGTTGCTCACCAGGCCCAGGGGAATGCGCCGTTGCAGGGGTTGCTGAAGCTGGATGGGGCGACGGGCGATCGCCAGGACTATTCGTTTGCGCCTCGGGGCTATGTCAGCGAGCCAGTGTTTGTGCCGCGCCCGGGGGCGATCGCCGAGGATGAGGGCTGGGTGCTGCAACTGGTCTATGATGCTCAGCGCGATCGCTCGGAGGTGGCCATTTTCGACGCCCAGCGGCTGGCGCCGGGGCCCCAAGCCCGCCTGCTCTTGCGCGATCGCCTGCCCTACGGTCTCCACGGTTGTTGGACTAGCCAGACCTTTGTTCGCTAGCATAGGAGCTAGCCGGGGCTACATTAGAATTTGCCTACTCTCCTGGGCCTCGCCCAGGTAGGCCCTCCCTCAGCGGCTGGCTCCATGCTATGAAATTCAGCATTGTCATCACGACTTACAATCGCTTGGAGTTGCTGAAGCGGGCGATCGCCTGCTCCCTGGAGCAGACGTTTCCCTGTGAGGTGGTGGTGGTCGATGACTGCTCCCAGGATGGCACGGAGGCCTATGTCCGTGAACTGAGCGCTAGCCTGGAAGCGGCCGGCGATCTCCGCCTGGTCTACCACCGCAATCCTGAAAATTTGGGCCACTCCCAAAGTGTGAATGCGGGTGTGCAGCAGGCCAGTGGGGACTGGATCAAGGGGCTGGATGATGATGATTACTTGGCCCTGAACTGCATTGAGACCCTGAGCGCGGCGATCGCCCTGCGCCCCCAGGCGGTGATCTGTTCCTGCCAGGCGGCCCAAGTGAATGAGCAGGAGCAACCCCTATCGGTTACGGATCGGGTTGGTTCTGGGGAGATTTGCTACATTCCCCAAGAAGATATTCACTGCGGAATGCTCCTAGAGCAGGTCCCCTTCGGGACGCCGGTGCAAGTAGCCTTCCGGCGCGATGCTTTTCTGCGCTCCGGGGGCTGGGATTCTCGGCTCGATGCCAATTTTGACGATATCGACTCCTGGGTGAAGATTGCTCAGTTTGGCGATGCGATCTTTGTCAATCGTTGCCTCGCCTACCGCACCATCTGGACCGGAGCCTACAACCGCCGCTTTTCCCTCGCCCACCGCCTGGAGACTCACATCGGCATCAAGCGCAAAATCCACGCCCTAGTGCCCGACCTCCACCGCCCGCAGCTCCCCAGTATGCGTGCCTTGGAAGCCTATCTGAAGCTGCACTGGGCGCTCATCGCCCTCCGCCAAGGGGACTGGCCGGGGGCCGCCCGGTTCTCGGCCACGGCCCTGTGGTTTCCCCCCGCCTGGGGGCTGTTGCTGCAACGGCAGCGACGACGGTCCGCGCAGGACCAGCCTGGCCTCAGCCCGACCGGGGCCTTCCTGACGTTGGGGCCGTGGCCCCATCCGGCTCGCCTCCGTCTCCTCCGCAATTATCTGGCCCTGCGCTCGGGCTGGCGGGCCCTGCGGGCCGGCAAACTCGCGGCCGCAGGACGGGCGGCGGTCTCGGCTGGGAGCTCTTGGCGCTTTTGGTACGCCCTGGCTGGGTTCCTGCGGGGACGGCTAGCCTTCGCACCCGCGTTTCTCCAGGGTCCCGGACCTGGTAATCGCCGCCTCCTAGGCCGGCTGAGTACAGGTCTGGCGCAGCCCGCGCGGCGATCGCTCGCTACGATCCACGAGCTGCGCCTGTACATGAAGCTGCGGCTGGTGCAACTGGCTTGGCAGGCGGGCCATTGGGGACGGGTCCTGCGCTTCGGCCTGCCGCTGCTGCTACGACCGGCGGCCTGGGGGTTGGTGCTCAAACTCGGGCGCTACCAGGCTGGCGCGGCTCGCCCAGCCTCCCGCGTCCGCACGGTGGTGCTCAGCGATGGGTGATCGCTGCCAAAGGGCGACCCAAACCGCTAGGCTAAGGGCAGGGCAAGCTGTTTTGAGCCCCGGGCTGAAGGCTTGCCTTGGTGCAATGAGTGAGATAGAGCTGTGGCGTTCAAAATTGGTTTGCTGGGTTTGGGCACGGTGGGCAGTGGGGTGGCGGAGATCCTGGGCGATCGCCAGGGCCGGCAGCCCCTCTTGCAGGACGTGGTGCTCCATCGGGTTGGGGTGCGCTCTTTGACCAAACCGCGCCCGGTGGCCCTGCCCCCGGAGGTGCTGACGACGGATCTGGCGGCGATTGTCCAGGACCCCGAGGTGGCAATGGTGGTGGAACTGATTGGGGGTCTAGAACCAGCGCGATCGCTCATCTTGCAGGCGATCGCCCAGGGCAAGCACATTGTCACGGCCAACAAGGCCGTGATCGCCCGCCACGGCGATGAAATCTACACAGCGGCCAACCAAGCCGGGGTTTATGTGCTCCTCGAGGCCGCCGTGGGTGGTGGCATTCCCATCATCCAGCCCCTCAAGCAAACCCTCAGCGTCAACCGCATTCAACGGGTCGTGGGGATCATCAACGGCACTACCAACTACATCCTCACGGCCATGTCCCAGGCCGGAGCCGATTTTGCGACGGTGCTCGCAGAAGCCCAGCAGCTCGGCTATGCGGAGGCCGACCCGACGGCCGATGTGGACGGCCTAGACGCGGCTGACAAGATCGCGATCCTCGCGTCCCTGGCGTTTGGCGGCCGCATTCGCTACGAGGACATTAGTTGCGAAGGGATTCGCGCTGTCAGCGCGGCGGATATTCGCTATGCCCAAGAGTTGGGGTTTGCGATCAAGCTCTTGGCGATCGCCCAGCGCGATCACCACACCCAACACCATCTGCAAGTCCGGGTGCAACCAACCCTTGTGCCTCAGGCTCACCCCCTGGCCAGTGTGAATGGCGTCTTTAATGCCATTCTCGTAGAAGGGGAACCCCTCGGGCAGGTCATGTTCTATGGGCCGGGGGCCGGGAAGGGGGCGACTGCCAGCGCCGTGGTCGCCGATATTGCCAACCTCGTCGGCCTACTGAAAACCTCTGGCTCCCAGGGGCTACATCCCCTCTACAGTTGCGCCCATCAACACTATTGCGAAGTGGCCTCCATCGCGGACCTCGTGACGCGCTTCTATACCCGCTTCTTTTGTGGCGATCGCCCCGGAGTCATTGGCCACATTGGCACTTGCTTCGGCCAGCATGAAGTCAGTCTGGAATCAATTGTCCAAATCGATACTCAGAATGACATTGCTGAACTCGTGGTTGTCACCCACGATGTTCGCGAAGGCAATTTTCGCCAGGCCTTGGCCGAAATTCGCCAACTCCAGGCCCTGGACAATATCACGATTGAAAGCATCTTGCGGGTGCTTTAAGGGCTGTCATCGTTGTTGCGCTTCAGTGCTCCCCCAGCGGGCTCAAGCCAAAAAGCGCCGTAGGGGCGCTTCAGCGCTCTTCCGGCGGGCTAAAGCCCAACTACGTCTCAGAAAAAGTATCGTAGTTGCGCTTCAGCGCTCTTCCGGCGGGCTTCAGGGCCGGCTGTTGCTGGCAAGCTGAGCATTGCTAGGAGTCGTGAGGAGCGCGTGGGGTCGAGCGGGCTCTGATGTTGCCGCGCTGGTTTCTTGGTAGCGGGCGATCGCCGCCGCCAGCAGCTCACAGCCAGCGGCTACGCTCTCGAGCCGGGCCAGGCGATCGCGCAACTCTCCCGCCCCCGGGAAGCCTTTGACATACCAGGTCATGTGCTTGCGGGCCTGGTACAGGCCCCGCTGACCCTTGTATTCCCAGAGGCCCAGCAAGTGCTCCCGGGCACAGTCAAGGCGAGCTGCGAAGCTGGGCGGTGCGGGGGCAGAGCCCGTTTTGAGGAACTGATCGATCTCGCCCACGAGAAACGGGTAGCCCAGGGTTCCCCGCGCGCACATCACCCCATCGGCCCCCGTGACGGCCAAGCAGCGAGCCGCCGCTGCCACGGAGGTAATGTCACCGTTGGCAATGACCGGAATGGTGAGGGCGGCCTTCACCCGGGCGATCCAGTCCCAGCGCGCGGCTCCCTGGTAGCCCTGAGCGCGGGTGCGGCCGTGGAGGGTCAGCATTTTGGCGCCGGCGTCCTCAAGACGGCGGGCGAAGTCGAGGATCGTGATTTCCCCCTCATCCCACCCCAGGCGAGTCTTGACGGTGACGGGCACATCCACGGCCTGGGCGACGGTCTGCACGATCGCGATCGCCACCTCGGGCTGTCGCAGGAGCGACGAACCGCCCCCCTTGCGGGTCACTTTATTCACGGGACAGCCCATATTGATGTCGATGGTATCAGCACCCTGGGCGACGGCGCGCTGGGCGGCGGCGGTCATGAAGTCGGGCCGACAGTCGAAGAGCTGAATGCTGATCGGCGTCTCGCCGGGATCGACATCCATAATCCGCGAGAGGCCCTGCAAGTGGTGCAGCTCCCGGGCGCTGACCATCTCGCTGTAGAGCATGGAGTCCGGTGCATAGCGACGGACCAAGCGCCGGAAGACCCGATCGGTAACACCGGAGAGGGGGGATTGTAGCACGCGGCTCTGGAGGGTTACGGAGCCGATACGCAGGGGGGTGGCGAGCTGGGCTTGGCGAGTAGGGGAGAGCATCGGTGAGGGGGTTGGGTTGGGCGAGGGTAGCTCTAAGGGACCAGTTGACCGTCTTGGCTCAGGGAGTTGGTCTGGGCTGACCAGTTGCGGGCCAGGGACCTGGAGAGGCTCCCTGCTAGGGTGGGACTTTTAGCGGTTAGTCCGGGTTGCGGGAGGGAGAGGGAGCTTTTAAGCTCCCGGAATTTTCATAAAAGCTGGCGATCAGGGCGACCATCAGCCACCAGAGGGTGTTCACTTGGGGGCGATACCAGACGGTATCAAACAGGCCTTGGGTGAGTATGCCGGCCCAGGCGGCGATCGCCCCCAGCAGCCAGAAGCCCTGCACATCGGCCGCGGCCCGCAGCCGCCCTAGGGATTGCCCCCCGTGGCTGAGGGTTGTGGCCAGCAGCCAGAGGAAGGTGGCAAAGCCCACGTAGCCCAGTTCAACAATGTGTTCGAGAAAAACGGAATAGGCACTCAGGGCGGTGAACCCAGAGCGCATGTAGAGGGGATAGATGGCGTTAAAGGCATTATTCCCCGGCCCAATACCGAGCAGGGGGCGATCGCGAATCATGGCGAAGACCGCCTCCCAGACATTGATGCGGAAATTGTTGCTACTGTCCTCCCGGCCGGCAAAGAGGCTCAGGACCCGCAGGCGCAGCGTCGGCACAGTAAGCACGGCCGCCGCGATCGCCAGCCCCATCCCCCCCAGCACCAGGGGAAGCAACCAGCGCCGCCAAAAGCGAGGCAAGGCCGGGGCAAACCAGTAGCGCAGACCGAGGAAGAGCACGACCAGCAGCGCCAGCAGTCCTAGCCAGCCGCCGCGACTGCTGGTGAAGAAGAGGCAGGCCGTATTGGTGACTACCATTGTGGCCGCCAACAGCTTCGGCAGCCAGCTCTGCCAGACAAAGAAGGCGGCCACACTGAGGGCTACACTCGCCAGCAGGTAGCCCGCCAGCAAATTCGGGTTGCCCAGAAAGCTGTAAACCCGGGTGGCCTTGGCCAACTCCGAGGTGGGATCATTCCAGGTTGCCAGTTGCTCCACCCCAAAATATTGCTGGCGCACCCCGTAGGCACTGACCAGCAGGGACACGTGCAGCAGCACCGTGAGCACTCCGTTGCGGAGTCGGGGCGATCGCAACACCTTCGCCGCCAGCAGAAAGAGCATCAGGTACAGGGTCAGCTCGATCAACCCGGAGAGGGCCGCTCGCTTGACCGGCGAAAAGGCAGTGGCCACGAGCGCGATCGCCCAGTAGAGGGCCACCAGCAAGTGCAGGGGCGTTGCTTCAAACCGCCGGTCATCGGCCAGGGTCAGGAGCACCCAATAGCCCCCACAGGCGATCAGCAGCACCCCGATCAGGGCCGTGGAAACGAAGGGAGCTAGGGCCAGCAGCAGGCTGATCAACACCGCGCCCCAAAGGTCAGCCCAGCGCAGGAGCCAACTCCCCGGCCGCCAAGCCGCCCACAGACCCACCAGCCGATAGAGATAGCTCCCCCCCCGCCAGCGGGGCAAGGAAAGGTGGGCTAGGGTTAAATACTGCCAAACTGCATTCATGGGCGATCACGCGGCCCGAGGCCAGCCGGTTCAATTCAACCTCAGACTATCGCAAACCCCTGCGAGAGTCGAGGTGGGCCTGGTGTTAGAGGGTGGACGAAAAAAAGCGCGGCTCCCCTGAATTTTGAGCGATGGCTCAGGGAGCAAAGGGTCGCCCTCCATCGCTCCGCGACGCTAGCGCGAACAGCGTTACCGGGCCCTCATCCCCCGGCCCCTTCTCCCAAAGCTGGGAGAAGGGGAGTTAGAAGCCCCTCGCC
>CAYNIP010000064.1:0-22044 GCA_964397305.1 uncultured bacterium | reverse complement strand
TGGGTTCTCAAGATAGCAGCTTCCCAGACCCCATTGTAACGAAGTTACGGCGGGTCAGGGCCTTACCTAGGCCGCTCCCTAGGGTTTGAGACCTGTCCGGGCAGCCTCGCAGCGCCTCGGTAAAGAAAAAAGTGATACACCCCTGCGTAATTGTGAGGCTTAGCTGGGAAATATAAGATTGTACACCGCCAAATGTTCGGCAATCCACCCGTAATTAACGTTTTATGACGGAAGGTGCTGCGCCATCCTAGAGATAGGAGAATGTGTGATCGCCAGTAAAACCTAGCCAGCTTAGGGCTCATGTTCAAAGTCCGCCCTCGGGTCGGGCTGCTTTACGCCCGGTAAATCCTAGGGTAGGATCAGAGTAGAGACAAACTCATAACGACTTTGAGTTGAGGAGCGGCGACCCCGGAGCGAAACCATTGACCCCAGATGCGAGTCTGCCTGGTCAACCCCTGCACGTTAGCGTGCGGGCTATTTTTCTCTCTAGCGTCGTCGCAGTTGATCGAGATCCTGGCGGGTGAACCGCGTGCATCTTGAGTCGCGTATCCCTCGGGTCGTTGGTTGAGCCCCCGGCTGAGCCCTTCCCACGGCGATCGCGCTGTTGCCCAAGTTCCAAGGAGTTGT
Organism: uncultured bacterium; assembly: GCA_964397305.1. Classification (GTDB taxonomy): domain Bacteria; phylum Cyanobacteriota; class Cyanobacteriia; order Cyanobacteriales; family Spirulinaceae; genus JAAUTY01. The sequence goes on along the minus strand of CAYNIP010000064.1, from coordinate 21,417 downwards.
GACTGCAATGCCCACTGCCAAGCTAACGGGTCAAAACCAAGCGAAACAACCGCTAGTCTCGGTGGATATGGTGCGTACCTATCTGCACGAGATTGGCCGCGTCCCCCTGCTGACCCACGAACAGGAGATTATCCTGGGTAAGCAGGTGCAGAAGATGATGGCCCTCTATGAGGAGCGGGAGCAATTGCAAGAGACGCTTCAGCGAGAGCCGTCCTTGGCCGAGTGGGCAAAGCACTTGGGCATCACGGCGGCGGAATTGCAAGCCATCCTACGCCAAGGGGAGCGGGCGAAGCGCAAGATGATCGAGGCGAATCTGCGTCTGGTGGTGGCGATCGCCAAGAAGTACCAGAAGCGCAACATGGAGTTCCTCGACCTGATTCAAGAAGGAGCCCTGGGCCTGGAGCGGGGTGTGGAAAAGTTCGACCCGATGCGAGGGTATAAGTTCTCCACCTACGCTTACTGGTGGATTCGGCAGGCGATCACCCGGGCGATCGCCCAGCAAGCCCGCGCCATCCGCTTGCCCATCCACATCACCGAGAAACTCAACAAGATCAAGCGCGTCCAGCGGGAGCTAGCCCAGAGCCTCGGCCGCAGTGCCACCCCGAAGGAAATCGCCGCCGAGCTGGATATTGATCCGGCACAAATCCGCGATTACCTGAGCATTGCCCGCCAGCCCATCTCCTTGGATGTGCGGGTCGGGGACAACCAAGATACCGAACTATCGGAACTCTTGGAAGATGACGGCATCTCCCCCGACCTGTACATCACTCAGGAGTCCCTGCGCCAGGATCTGGAAACGCTGATGGCGGAACTCACGCCCCAGCAGCGCAATGTCCTCGCCCTGCGCTACGGCCTAGAAGACGGCCAGAGCCTCTCCCTCGCCAAAGTGGGCCAGCGCCTCAACCTCAGCCGTGAGCGGGTGCGCCAACTGGAGCACCAAGCCCTCGCCAAGCTCCGCAAGCGCCGCGCCAAGGTGCAGGAGTATGTGGTGGGCTAGGGATGGAGCGTCCCGATCTGGGGTCGGTTTGTCGCCGACCCTCCCCGATGCTGAAATCAAGGCTCCGACTCACGCTCGTTGTTGCCAAGTGAGTCACGTCAGCAGGGCTCTCACCCTTTCCCAGCCAGATAAGTCTGGCTGGGATGCCTTGCCTGATGTCCTCAAAGTCCCTCTCCCAGAGGGAGAGGGATTTAGGGAGAGGGCCCATCTTCAGCGATGACTGAACAAGCTATATCTAATCCCGGCGGGCAATGATCCAAATCGCATGGACGATGCCGGGAATGTAGCCTAGCAGCGTCAGAAGAATATTGATCCAGAATTGTGGGCCCAGACCGACCTGGAGAAAAACCCCCAGCGGCGGCAAGAGGATCGCCGCAATGATGCGAATTAAATCCGTAGAACTCATCCTTGATACCTCCTAGAGCGATCCCAGCCTAGAGCTTCCTGAGACTCGCGGCCTTCGCTCAATATAGTTGCCTTACAGACCAAGAATACCGCAGGCCCAGGGAGGGCGATACGCCTCACGGCCCCTCTCCCGCTTGGTTGAGTGCTTGGCGGGAGTGAGCCCTCATCCCCGGGCCCCTGCTCCCCGGTAGGGCGAAGGGAAGTCTCCTAAGTAAGATGCACCTAGCTCCGGTGCGCCCTAGATGGTGTCGGCGAAGGTGCGCTCGACTTGGCGAAAATACCAGAGCCCACTGCTGACCAGCAGAACTACCAGCACCAGAGAAAAGAGAAAGCTGGGGAGATACAGTTCTGTCTCGCCTCCCAGGATCGCCCAGCGGAAGCCATCGATCACACCCACTAGGGGGTTGAGGGAGTACCAAAAGCGCCAGCGCGCCGGCACAACGCTGCTACTGAAGCCGACGGGAGAGATGTACAGGCCGAACTGGACGAGAAAGGGGACGACGTAGCGAAAGTCACGGTAGCGGACATTGAGGGAGGCGAACCAGATGCCCGTGCCGAGGGCGGCCCCGATGGCGATCGCCACGAACAAGGGTAGTGTAATAATCTGCCAGCTAGGCACAAATTGGTACCAGATCATCAACGCTAGCAAGATGGCGAAGGAAATCAGAAAGTCCACAAAACTGACGGCGATCGCGCTGGTGGGGACGACGAGGCGGGGGAAGTAAACCTTGGAGAGCAGGTTGGCATTATTCACCAAGCTATCGCTACAGGCGGCGAGGGAGGTGGCGAAAAATTGCCAGGGGAGCATGGCGGCAAAGACCAAAATCGGGTAGGGCACTCCCTCGGACGGCAACCCCGCCAGCTTGCCAAAGATCACGGTGAAGACCACCATCGTCAAAAAGGGCCGGATCAGGGCCCAGGTGACGCCGATCACGGTCTGCTTGTAGCGCACGAGAATATCGCGCCAGGCCAAAAAGTAAAACAGTTCCCGGTATTGCCACAGCTCGCGCCAGTAGTGGCGCGGCGGGCGGCCCGCTTCAATGATCGTCGTTTCGCGTGTCATGCTTCGCCCTGGGAGATGACAGCCTTCAGCTTAGTCCACGGCTGCGGGCTTGGCTAGGAGTGGTCCTCCTGGCGGGTGAACGAAAAAAAAGCGCGGCTCCCCTGAATTGTGAGCGATGGCTCAAGGAGCAGCGGGTCGCCCTCTATCGCTACGCGACGCTAGCGCGAACAGTGTTACCGGGCCCCCTCTGCGAGAAGCTGCTGCGCGTCTACACCCCCCGGTCCCTGCTCCCCAAGCTGGGAGCAGGGGAGTTAGAAGCTCCTCTCCCAGCTTGGGAGAGGGGTTGGGGTGAGGGCCTAACTAAGGAGTACCAACATCCCGCGTAAAATGTCGTTCACCCTCCTCCCGGCGGCGTTGCTCGCGACGAGGCAGAGCCGGTTGGGGCCCACTGCTGCGTGACCGGACCGGAAGGGGGCTCGAGATGGCAGACTAGAGATGATCGCCCTCGTGCTAGAAAACCCATGACTCAGTTAGGGATTGCCGTCATTGGTGTGGGACGCTGGGGAACCCACTTGGCGCGAAAATTTGCCCACCACCCCGAGACCGACCTCCTGGCGATTGTCGAGACCGATGCGGAGCGGCGATCGCACTGCCGCGATCGCCTCGGCCTCCCCGAGACCACCCAAATTCTCGCCCACTGGGACGACTTGGCCTCCCTCCGGGACCTGCAAGCGGTCGTCATCGCCACCCCGGCTGCCAGCCACTATGCCCTCATCTGCGCCGCCCTCGAGCAGGGCTATCACGTCCTGGCCGAGAAGCCCCTGACCCTGGACCCGGCCGAATGTGTCGAGCTCTGCCAGCGGGCCGCGGCCCAGGAGCGGCAGCTCTTCATCGACCACACGTACCTGTTCAACCCGGCTGTGACCGTTGGGCGGGATGTCGTGGCCAGCGGTCAACTGGGGGAACTGCGCTATGGCTATGCGGCCCGCACCCACCTCAGTCCCGTGCGGCAGGATGTGGATGCGCTCTGGGATCTGGCCATTCACGACCTAGCCATTTTTAACCACTGGCGGGGGCGATCGCCCGTCGAAGTGCGGGCCCGGGGCCAAGCCTGGCTGCAACCCCAAGCGCGTTTAACCGTGGCGGGGCAACCCCAGCCCCCCGGCCTGAGCGATGTGGTCTGGCTGACCCTCGGCTATGAGGATGGCTGGCAGGCCGTCATTCATCTAGCCTGGCTCAACCCCGACAAACAGCGTCGCCTGTGCTGCGTGGGCAGCCAGGGTACACTGATATTTGACGAACTCCACCCCGAGCCCCTGCGGGTGCAGCGGGGCTCCTTCGAGTTGCAGGGGACGGCCTTTGTCCCCCAGGGCGTGGCTACGGAGGCCATCCCTGTGCCGGCCGGGGAGCCCCTCCAGATCGTCTGTGACCAATTCCTGACCTGCGTTGCCAGCGGTCAGCCCTCGCCACTGTCCAACGGCTGGGTGGCGGCCGAGCTGGTGAACGTCCTCGTCTGCGCCTCCCAGTCCCTGAGCCAAGATGGTGCCTCTGTGGCCATCCCTCCCCTGCCTCAGCCTTAGCCCACGAGACCGGCTCCAAAACTGGCCGTAGCTAGGTCTGGCAACGTCAGGATCGCTGCCCCCTTGTTGGAAACCTGCCCCCCATGCTTCCTCCCACTCCGCTCACCGCCTCGCGCCGTTGGTTACGCATCGCCGCCTTTTTCCTGGCGGCTTTGCTGCTGGCCTGGGCGATCGCCGCGATCAACTGGCTGGAACTGCTCCAGCCCCTGCAAACAACGGTTCTTTGGCTCGAAGCACGCTACCGCGACCTCTTCCCCAGGGACCAGACCCTGCCGCCCCCTTTGCTTCTCCTGCTGGCCTTCGGCGGCGGCTTGATCGCCAGCATCTCGCCCTGCGTGCTCAGCTTGCTGCCCGTGAACCTGAGCTACATCGGCACCCAAGCCATTGCCAGCCGCCGCGACGCTTGGTTCAAGGCGAGTGGCTTCGCCCTGGGGGTGATCGTCACCTTCAGCCTGCTAGGGCTGGTCTCGTCCTTTGCCGCGGCCGTGCTGGTGAGCTATCGCGGCTATGTCTTAGTGGCCGTGGGCAGCTTTGCCCTGCTCATGGCCCTGGTGTTGCTGGGGGTGGTGCGTCTGCCCTTGCCCTCGGGGGGAGGACGCTGGGCGATCGCCGGTCCCTTTGGTGTCGGCCTGGCCTTTGCCCTCGCTGGCTCCCCGTGCAGTAGCCCGCTGCTCTTTGCGGTGCTGGCCGCCGCCGCGACCCAATCACCCCTCCTCAGCACCCTGACCATGGCCTGCTACGCCGTGGGCTACAGCTTGGTGCTCTTTCTCGCCAGCCTCTTTGCCGGCTTGGCCAAGCAAACTCGGGGGCTGTTGCGTCAGGCGACCCTGATCGTGCATCTGTCCAGCTTGTTACTCCTGGCCCTGGGGAGCTACTACATCGTCGATGGGCTGCGCTGGCTCCTCAGTGCTTGGCAAGGCTAGGGCCACGGGAATTTGGGGCTCGGAGCCAAATGTAACGAAGTGCAAAGTATAATGGCGAAGGAGAAACGATGTAAACAAGTTTTAAGCATTCACCCCCGTAAACGATGCGAGTTGCGATCGCCGGAGCTGGCTTAGCAGGGCTTTCCTGTGCCAAATATTTAGTAGACGCTGGGCATCAGCCCCTGGTCCTCGAACGCCGCGATGTCCTAGGCGGCAAGGTGGCGGCCTGGAAGGATGAAGACGGTGACTGGTACGAAACCGGGCTGCATATTTTTTTTGGGGCCTACCCCAATATGCTGCAACTCTTCCGGGAATTGGGGATTGAAGACCGTTTGCAATGGAAAGAGCACACGATGATCTTCAATCGCCCGGAGCAGCCGGGGACTTACTCGCGCTTTGATTTCCCTGATCTGCCTGCGCCCTGGAATGGAGTCGCGGCGATCCTTCGCAATAACGATATGCTCACGTGGCCGGAGAAGATTCGCTTCGGTCTCGGGCTGATTCCGGCCATGGTCCAGGGCCAGGGCTACGTTGAGGCGATGGATCAATACACTTGGTCGGAATGGCTGCAAAAGCAGAACATCCCGCCCCGGGTGGAGAAAGAGGTCTTCATCGCTATGTCCAAGGCCTTGAACTTTATTAACCCGGACGAAATTTCGGCGACCATCCTGCTGACGGCCCTGAACCGCTTCTTGCAGGAAAAGAATGGCTCGAAAATGGCCTTTCTCGATGGCTCCCCGACGGAACGCCTCTGCCAACCCTTGGTGGACTACATCACGGCTCGGGGCGGGGAGGTGCGGCTAGAGGCTCCCCTAAAGTCGATTCAACTGCACGAGGATGGCTCGGTGCGGAGCTTCCAACTCCAGGACCTGCCTGGGACTCCTGAAGCGGAGGTCGTCGCGGATGCCTATGTGTCGGCGATGCCGGTCGATCCGCTGAAGTTGCTGCTGCCAGGGCCCTGGCGCTCCCTGGAGTTTTTCCAAAAACTTGAGGGTCTCGAGGGCGTGCCGGTGATTAATCTACACCTCTGGTTTGATCGCAAGCTCACGGATATTGACCACCTGCTCTTTTCGCGATCGCCCCTCCTGAGTGTCTACGCAGACATGAGCAACACCTGCCGCGAGTACGCCAACCCGGACCGCTCGATGTTGGAACTGGTGCTGGCCCCGGCCCAGGACTGGATCGGTCAATCCGATGAGGCGATCGTGGCGGCAACCTTGGCGGAACTGGAACAGCTTTTCCCGCAGCATTTCACCGGGGAACAGCCAGCGCGCCTGCTCAAGTCTCGGGTGGTCAAGACGCCGCGTTCGGTGTACAAGGCGAAGCCGGGTTGCCAGGCCTGCCGGCCCTCCCAAAGGACACCGATCCCGAATTTCTTCCTCGCGGGAGACTTTACCATGCAGCAGTATCTCGGCAGTATGGAAGGCGCGGTATTATCAGGCAAGCTGACAGCCAGCGTGATCGCCGAGTGGGCGATCGCGGCTCCCAGCCCTACCTTGGTAGCCCAGGCCTAGGTCCGGGTCGGCAACGCCCTGTCGGGTGCTTCCAGCAAGGCAATCATCAGGGCCAGATATGCAGATTGACCTGCTAATGGGACAATTCAGTGTAATGACTGGCTCATGGTAGAGTAGGCGGGTGCAATTACGGCCTCGCCCCCTCGAGCGGATAGTGTTTCAGCTTGCGATGAATGCTGCAACTGCCTAAACCTCAACCCCAAACTCGCCCGCTTGCCTCCAAGGCAGATGCTTATGAGTACTGTCGCCAAGTGACTGCGACTTACTCCAAGACGTTCTACCTGGGAACGTTGCTGATGCCCCCCGCCAAGCGTCAGGCGATTTGGGCTATCTACGAGTGGTGTCGGCGCACGGATGAGCTGGTCGATGGCCCCAAGGCCCGCTTTACCACGCCGGAAACCCTGGATCGCTGGGAAGCACAGCTTGAATCGATCTTCGCGGGGCAACCGGTCGAAGATCCCGATGTGGCCCTCGTGGATGTGGCCGCCAACTACCCCCTCGACATCCAGCCCTTTCGCGACATGATCGCCGGGCAGCGCATGGATCTCTACCGCAGCCGCTATGAGACCTTTGAGGAACTGAACCTCTACTGCTACCGGGTCGCGGGTACGGTGGGCTTGATGACCAGTCCCGTGCTCGGCTTTGACGCCAGCCGCGCCACGGCTCCCTGGCAGGACGCAACCCAGACCAGCGCCACGGAGGAGGCGATCGCCCTCGGCATCGCCAACCAACTCACGAATATCCTGCGGGATGTCGGCGAAGACGCCCAGCGGGGCCGCATTTACCTCCCCCTAGAAGACTTAGCCCGGTTCAACTATTCCGAGGCGGATCTCTTCGCTGGCTGCCTGGACCACCGCTGGCGGGCCTTGATGCGGTTTGAAATCCAGCGGGCCCGCCAGTTCTATCAGGCGGCCCAGCGGGGGATTAGCGCCCTCAGCCCCGACGCTCGCTGGCCCGTCTGGTCGGCCCTGATGCTCTACCAGGGCATTCTCGACATTATTGAAGCCAACGACTACGACGTGTTTAAGCAACGCGCCTTCGTGCCCTTGCCCCAGAAGCTGCTCTACCTGCCCATTGCCTGGCTGCGGGCTCAGGCGCTCTGAGCTATGACGATGGCTCTAGTTCTAACGTTGCGCTTCAGGGCTCCCGCAGCCTTGGGAGCACCGTAGTTGCGCTTATGAATTTTCACGAAATAACGACCCAATTCGGTAGGGGCACGGTTGCCGCGCCCTCAAGCCAGTCAATCGCTGTTCTGATAAGGGTTTGAGCGTTAGAAGATCCAAGCCCTGCGATCAGCGCTCCCCCAAGAGGGCTAAAGCCCAACAATGTCCCTCGTTTCTGAGTGATGGTTGTTCCCAATGATTTTGAGACCCTTCAGACGGGCGTGAAGGGAGGGAATCTTGACCTGTTGCCGCCCTCACCCTCAATCCCGCTCCCAAGTTGGGAGAGGGACTTCCGGCTCCCCTTCTCCCAGCTTGGGAGAAGGGGCTGGGGGATGAGGGTCGCGGGCCAATCGTCTCATTCTTGATTGAAATTGCGATACCGCCGAGGGTCACGCCATCAGCGCTCTACCAGGGATTGCCAATCGCCGCAAAGCCGGCCCAATAGTAGGGGTGCTGGAAATTATCTAGGGTAATGAAGTCGAGATCCGGCGGCAAATTGAGGCGACCGGAACGGCTGACGAGTTGCTGGCCTTGCAGGTGCAGGTCGCCCCGGAGCAGGGCTAGTTGCGCTTGGCGCAGGGCCTCGGACTTGAGCGGGGTTTGACCCAGGTGGTGATAAAACTCACTCATCAGGCCCAAGGTGCCGATGTCATTGGCATACCAGAGACTGGCGATCGCTGTCTCCACCCCCGCCTGGACGGCCAAGCCCGCAAAGCCATATTCGGCTTCTGGGTCCCCCAGGGCCGTGCGGCAGGCACTCAGAACCAACAGCGCTAGTTCTGGGTCCTGCCAGTCGAGGGCGAGCATTTCCTCAAAGGCCAGGGGCCGCTCCCAAAACTGAATGAAGGAATCACCGCGATCGCCCGGCACAAATTCCGCATGGGTCGCCAGGTGAACTACGGTGGCCCTCGCGGCCTGGCGCTGCTGCTTCAGGTTCGCCACCGTAAAGCCTTCGTTGAGGATGGCCTGGCGGTTGGCCCCTGGTTGGGCGATCGCCGTCAGCTCCATCGGCACGGCTGGCAAGGGGTTCAAGTATTGAAACTCAGAAATGCCCAGGGCCAAAACGTTCGCCTTGCGGACATCCGTGTAGTTGAGATTCGCTAGCGTCAGGCTGGGAATCACACTGAATCGATAGCGCTCAATGAGAAATTGTCGGCCATCGTGCAGGGCCGCCAGCGGGAGCGATCGCAGCCCCTCATCCAAGCTAAACAAGAGCGTGTCGATCCCCAAGCGCTCCAAGTCCCCTTGCAGAGGCTCCATCACCCAGCGGTGTAACTGCTGGGCCGGTTGCAGATAGCTCGTAGTCAGACGGCGGGTCGGGTCGATGATCTCGTCCTGCAAGGCCCGGGCCTGGGCCAACACCGCCTCGCCCGGAGCGCTCGGAACCCGGTAGCGAATCGGAGCCCCCGTCGTCGGCACCAACATCAACTCCAGTTGCTCCCGACGCACAAAGACAAAGATCACCGCTGGCTCCGTCTGGGTCTCAGCCGCTAGTTGCTTGAGGCGCTCCTGAAACTCCGGCACCGAAACGTCAGGAACCGCCCGACCCAGACGCTGGGCAAAGGCCTGGCTGAAGTGACCCTCGAGGGCCTGCAAGGCCGCACCGGGATCACCGCTATCCAGGGCTTGCTCGACGCTGACGCGGGTGCTGGCCGGCTGGAGGGGGCGATCCTCGTTCGTGGTCGCGGCCGCCGAGGACTCCTGAGCCGCAGGGGCCGTTTCGATGGCCCCGGGGGGAGATGCGGCCGGGGGTGGCTCGAGGGGCGGGGCCGCCGGCGGGGGCGGCGGGGGAGTGACTGGCGGCGGCGTCACGGGAGGCGGCGGGGGAGTGACCGGCGGCGGCGGGGGTTCCTTGAGCGTGAGGCCGCCAATAATCACGCTGGCAAAACCCGGTAACAGGTCATCTAGTTCCGCTGGGCTAATCTGGATGTGGTTCAGAATCGTGTTCAGGTCGCTCCCTGCTGGAGGGGTGGCAGGTTCAACCACCAAGTTTTGGTTGTCGCTGAAAGAGCTGCCATTCCAGATTCGTAAATCATTCGTTTGCAGGAAGACATTCTCCGAGTTCACCACCGAACCATTGTCAAACAGAATGGCCTGAGGACCGATGAGTGTCACGTTGGTTCCAGTCAGGCTACCCGTATCATCAATATCGATGAGGCGATTGGAACGCAGGCTAATATTCGTCGCCGTTAGTGAGCCTTCAATATCTACTTGGTTGGTATCAGCGAAGAAGTCGATGGTGTTGGCGCTTACGTTTACATTGTCGTGAACATTGACAGCATAGAGGGCATTGAAATTCAATTGATCGGCCCCGGTGACATCAGCCCACACTTGAATTGAGGCTGTAGGAAAAGAAGACAAATTGGGGGAGCTGGTGTTGATCGTAAAGGTGCTGCTGGGATCGCTGAAGGTGATTGGCGCGTTCAGATGAATATTGGCAGCGTTGACAACCAGGTTAATCGGGTTAGTGAAGGTAATCGCCTGATTAAAGTAGATATTTCGCCAGGCCTCCAAGCGCACCGTGCCGGAGAGGGTCGCTAGGTGGGTCGCCGCGATCGAAAAGTCAATTAGCGACGAGTCATTCCAGAGAATTTCCCCGTCATCCAGCTCGGCATTGTTCGTCCCGCTGGCACCGATGAAGAGATCCCTAGGATCAAGCAAAATCGTGCCGTCGCGGCCTTGGGGCGCGCTCACATCGACGCTGCCGTTGAAGGCGAGGAATTCTCGGCCGGAGACCTCCACGAAGCCACCATCGCCGCCCCCAGGGCCCCCTAGGGCGCTGATCTCGCCCAAAAAGCGGGTGGTCTCATCGGCCCAGAGGATGATGCGGCCGCCATCACCCGCCGTCAAGGCGTCGGCCCGGAGGCGGGTTCCAGGACTCACGTAGGTGTGGCGGGCTGTGGGCAGGCCGGCCTGGCCTTGGTACTCGCCGCCAATGCGAATGCTGCCGCCGCCGGTCGCGCCAGAGGCGTCGAGTTCTGCTGCTAGCAAGGCGATGCGATCGCCCAGCACCGCAATTTCACCCCCCGGACCGTCGGCCTGGCCGACCTCGACCCGGCCGGCGATCGCCGCTGTTCCCTCGGCTAGGCCGACCCGCTGCCCCGTGGCCCGAAACTCAATCGTATTCTCCGGGCGGGCGATCAGGCCGGTATCAAGGCCGCTGCCCGTGAGCAGAGCTGGTAAATCTTGGGGAGTGACGGGCAGGAGCGCGCCTGCCGTCGTGCGGGGGGGCTCGATTTCAACGCTGAGCAGGTGGCCGGGCTGGGAGAGGCGCAGGCGGCTGCTGCCTGGAACCGCGCTGAGAGTGACTTGGCCGCCCGGAGCCCGCAGTTCCCCCGTATTCGCTACTTGGCCACCGATCAGGGCCAGGTGGCGGCCGGGGTTGACGCTGAGCTGGCCGGCATTGGCGATCGCCCCAGCGGTGGCTCCGTCAAAGGCAAATTGCTGAGGCTGGCCGACGAGGGCGTGATAGTCATTGGAGCCAAAAGCTTCGAGCCAGGAACCGTTGCTGAAACCGATCCCCGTGGCCGTGGTGGCGAAAAAGTCACTAGGCACATTCAAGCTCGCCCCCGGTCCAAAGACGATCCCAGCCGGGTTCAGCAGATAGAGGTTGGCGTTGCTCCCCGAGAGCTGGATCAGGCCGTTGATCACGGAGGGGTCGCCGCCCACGACGCGGCCGAGGATGTTTTGAATGTTGGGATTGGCGAGGAAGTTGGCGATCTGGTCAGCCCCCAGGCCGAACTGCTGGAAACTGTGGAACAGGTTCGCGCCATCACTGGAGAGGGTGCCGCCGAGAATATCGAAGCGTTGACCGTCCGGCACAATGACAGTTCCCGTGCCATCATCAGCGGGAACGATCGGTTGAGCCGCTAGGGGGCGCTCACTCAGGCCACTGGCCAGGAGGCTAAAGCTCGCGAGGCTCAGAGACAAGGGTTTGAGAGTAGGGGCAGGAGTCTGACTCACGGTGGTGCTTCCGGGTGCAATCCCTTCAGGGCTATCCCCTAATGATTCAAGGGACTACTGGGGCATAACCGGACAACCCCTCAAAAAAAAATTGTCGGATTAACTTTCGGTGAGAGCTTAGTTGTGTCGATTTTAAGGACGCGATAATCGTGAGCAATTTCTGCACATTGCATCGGAAAATTGGCGGGTATTCACGAATGAAATGGGCGAATCGTTGTTAGGCCAGGTTGGCGTCCCAGCTCTCATCCCCCAGCCCTGGCTCCCTAGGCTTGGGCACAGGAGAGCTAGCCGTCTATTGCTCGAGATTGGGAGCGGGAAGGATTCTATCGAAGTCACCGAGACCCTAAACCAGGGGCGACGCCTTACTCCATTGCTCACTGAAAACGAAGCTGCTGAACTCCCGGCGCTGGCGGGGTGCAGCCTCGCGGGACTGCAAGGCCTCCGGCAACGCTGCCGGGGAGCCCAGGTAGCCGATCGCAATGGCCGAGACTACCTCATAACCGTCAGGAATGCTGTAAAGGGTCCGGGCTCGGTCTGGCTCAATCCCGGCCATCTGGTGAACAGAGAGCCCCAAGGCCGTCGCTTGGACCGTGAGATTGCCGACGGCGAGGCCAACATCGTGGTAGGCGTGGCGGTTGGGCTTGCCATTGCGCCGGAAGGCCAGGGAGGCCACCGTCAGCAGCAGGACTGGCGCGCGGCTGGCCCAGGTTTGGTTGGCGGCGACCAAGCAGCTCAACAAGCGCTCGTACTGGTCGAGGCGATCGCGCGTCGCCAGAATGAAGTGCCAGGGCTGTTCATTGAAGCAGGAGGCCGCCCAGCGGGCCGCCTCCAGCAAGCTTTGAATTTTTTCCACTTCCACCGGCCGCTCGGCAAAGGCCAAGGGACTCCAACGGTGTGCGAGGAGATCGTGGAGCGGGTATTGAGTCGGGGCAGGCTTCGTCACGGGGTTAGCAACCTCAACAGCAACACACTAGAGTAGGCTACGCTTCCTGACTCGTCACATCCCGGCGAGGGCCGTGAGCCAACGGGATCAGTGGACAGGTCGGAGCGGAACCCGCTAAAGTGGTAATGAGTACGGATTAGCGGCCCTTTCAAGTTCGCTATCCCAGCCATTATAGGATCTCAGGGCGGTGGGCGATAGGCCTCGCCCTCGGCCTCCTTGCCAACTTGCGATCGCCAGCCGCTCTTGCCTGATCATCATGGCTTCTAACCCCCCCGCCGCTAAGACACTCCCCGCAACCGCAGCTCCTATGTTGCCTACGGGTTCCCTGGAAGCCGCTCTCGAGCGCTGCCAAGCTCTGGGGATGCGCCTGAGCCGACAACGCCGCTCGATCCTAGAACTCCTCTGGCAAGCAGGCGAGCACCTCTCAGCTCGGCAAATCTACGATCGCCTCAACCAGGCTGGCAAAGACATCGGCCATACTTCGGTTTATCAGAATCTGGAAGCCCTCTCGAGCCAGGGCATCATCGAGTGTGTAGAGCGCTGCGACGGCCGCCTCTACGGTTGCTTCAGCGATACCCACAGCCATGTCAACTGCCTCGACACCAAGCAGATTATTGATGTGCGCGTCGAGTTGCCCCCGGAGATTATTGCCAGCATTGAAGCGCAGACTGGCGTGACGATCACGGACTATCGGGTTGACTTCTACGGCTATCAAACCCCTCCTACCAGCTAACCCTGACAGGCTGGGGATGCCGGCAGCCCGCGTTACTACTTCAAAAGTTCCGTCAGCTCTTGCGGCGACGTGCCCAAGATGCGGGCTAGGGTGCTCATTTCGTTGTTACTGAAGCCGTCGCGGATCTCCATCAGTTCCTGCACGGGGCGGCCGAGGATGCGCGATAGCACCTTCAGTTGTTCATCGCTGATGTCGGCCCCGCGATAGATGTCGCGCAGTTCTTGGGGCGAGAGGCGGTAGGAGTTGCAAAAGAAGACAAACTCTTTATCGCTCACATCCAGTTCTCGCTGGCGATCGCGCAGCAAGAAGGCGATCGCCCGGGTCCCGTGCTCCGGTCGCTTGGCATTTTCGAGATACCGCTGCACCAGCTTGTTAACCGAGGCAATATTGCCCCCCGTGCGCTTAAGCAAATCGCGACAGGCCATTTGCAGCGCCTTGGTCAGCGTCTCGTTCTCCTCTTGGATCTGCTCATCTTCGTTCAGGGTTTCCACGATGCGAGCGGCAATCTCTGGGGAGCAGAAACCCACCTCCCGATTGTCGTAGACGATCGCGATGTACGCCCGGTCAGGATTGAATTCGAGATGCAGGGGCTGATTAGACTGTCTCATCTCAGTGGCAACGCAAGCAGCGGGTTCATGGCTCAACCATAGCAGCCAATTCCCCCCATAATAACGGTTTGCGCTCAGGTTCGCGCAGGTAAGGGGGAGGGGGGAGAAGCAAAGGGGGGTTAAAGCCCAACTCCGTCTTGCCCACCTTGGGGTTATCTGACGAACCCCAGCACCCCCGAGCCCCCAGAGACTCCCCCCCCCGCAAACCTCCGTGTCCTTCGTGCCTTGGTGGTCAGCCGTCAGCCTTCTGGGAAGTGCCGTAGTTGCGCTTCAGCGCTCCCGCAGCCTGGATGGCAGGCCGTTGTCACCAGAGGGCGGCCCTAGAGTACACAAGCCTGCAACTGGCGACGCAGGGTTTCTAGGTCTAGGTCCTGGCCAATGAGCACCAGTTGGTTTTTCTTCTCCCCGGTCCAGTCCGCGTCCTCAATCGAGAGCCGCTTGCCGCTGAGGTGGAAGATGTGGCGCTGGGGGCTTTCGTCGAACCAGAGGATTCCCTTGGCTCGGAAAACCGTTGGCGGCATTTGGTGGTCCAGGAAGTGCTGGAACTTGCGGATCACAAACGGCCGGTCACTCTGGAAGGAGAGGGAGACAAAGCCATCGTTTTCCAGGTGATGGGAGTGGTGGTCATGATCGTGGTCATGGCCGCCCGCTTCCCCGTGGTGGTGATGGTGGTCATGGTCATGGTCATGAGCGTGAGTATCGTGGTGGTGGGCTGAGGGGGCCTGAGCGGGGCGATCGCCCTCAAAGTAGCGATCCGACTCAAACAGACCCACACTGAGGATCAAGGGCAGCGGCACTTGGGAGTTTTGCGTCCGCAGAATGCGCGCCTTCTGATTTAGATCCCGAATCCTCACCTCCAACGCATCTACATCCCCTTCATCGACCAGATCCGTTTTATTCAGCAAGATCACATCGCCATAGACGATTTGACTCGCCGCCGCCTCGCTCTCGAACCGGTCCAGGCTAAAATTCTCGCAGTCCACCAGCGTGATGATCGAATCAAGACGGGTCAACTGCTGAAGTTCCGTGCCCAAGAAGGTCAGGGCCACCGGCAAGGGATCGGCCAGGCCTGTGGTTTCAACCACGAGGTAATCGATTTTTTCCTCTCGCTCCAGCACCTTGTAGACCGCTTCGACCAAATCCTCATTAATCGTGCAGCAAATGCAGCCATTGCTCAGCTCCACCATGCTGTCATCGCTGGTGACGATCAGTTCATTGTCAATGCCGATTTCGCCAAACTCGTTGACCAAGACCGCTGTTTTGACTCCCTCCTGGTTGGTGAGGATGTGGTTGAGCAGGGTCGTTTTTCCGCTGCCGAGAAAACCTGTAATAATGGTCACGGGCAAGCCCTGCTTGGGCGCATCCATACTCGGTGTCGGTGTCGGTTGCGTGTCAATCGTAGGCATAGCGGTGCGTGTCAAACGTTAATGTCTTGAACATGGCCCAGGGCTCGGGCGTGCGTCCTGCTAGTAGCCCTGTCACCCTTTAGCGTATCACTTTGCTCCAGGTGGCCTCGCGGCCAGCCCTGCGTAATTGCGCTTGAGCGCTAGCGTGCAACGACAAAGTATCCCCTTGCCCCAGTCGGCCTCTCGGCAAGTTCCCATGACCCTGACCTTATACAACACCCTCGCTCGCCAGAACCAAACCTTCGAGACCCTCGAGCCAGGGCGGGTGCGCCTCTACTGCTGCGGCATCACCGTCTACGACTACTGCCACCTCGGTCATGCTCGCACCTGCTTGGTCTGGGATGTCGTGCGGCGTTATCTGCAATGGCGGGGCTATGCGGTGCAGTATGTCCAGAACTTCACCGACATCGATGACAAAATTCTCAAGCGGGCCTGGCGCGAGGGTGTGTCGATGGAGACGATCGCCAACCGCTACATCGCTGCCTACTTTGAGGACATGGATCGCCTAGGGATCGGTCGTGCCGACGCCTACCCCCGCGCGACGGACGCCCTCGATGGCATCCAGCGTCTGGTGAGGGAGCTGGAGCAAAAGGGCTTTGCCTATCCGGCTGGGGGCGATGTCTACTACGCTGTGCGCCAGTTTCCTGATTATGGCAAGCTCTCGGGGCGCAAGCTGGAGGATCTGCAAGTTGGGGCAAGCGGTCGGGTCGAGACCGATCCAGAGACGGCGAAGAAGCAAGATCCTTATGATTTTGCCCTCTGGAAAGGGGCCAAGCCTGGAGAGCCGAGCTGGGATTCCCCCTGGGGGCCGGGGCGGCCGGGTTGGCATATCGAGTGCTCGGCGATGGTGCGCGATCGCCTCGGCGAAACCATTGATATTCACGTCGGCGGCAGTGACCTGATCTTTCCCCACCACGAGAACGAGATCGCCCAGTCGGAGGCCGCTACGGGGAAGCCCCTGGCGCGTTACTGGCTCCACAACGGCATGGTCAAGGTGGACGGCGAAAAGATGTCCAAGTCCCTGGGCAACTTCACCACGATCCGCGAGTTGCTGGATCGCGGCCTTGACCCGATGGCAGTGCGACTGTTTATCCTGCAAGCCCACTACCGCAAGCCCGTGGACTTTACGGATGCGGCCCTCGCCGCCGCGAGTAAGGGGTGGCAGACCCTCCAGGAAGGTTTGCGGTTTGGTTCCCAGCACGGGGCCCTGTTGGGTTGGGCGGATCAGTCGCCGGAGCTGTCGGTCGCCGAGCGGGACCAGAGCGAGGCGATCGCCCGCTTCAATGCCCTCGTTGATGACGATTTCAACTTCAGCGGCGGTCTGGCGGTGCTGTTTGAGCTGGCGAAAACCTTGCAAAAGGAGAGTAATCTGCTCGTGCATGAAGGTCAGGCCACGCGACCCGCGACGGAGCTGAAAACCTGCTGGCAAACCCTTGTCACCCTGGCGGCCGTGCTCGGGTTCCAGGCCTCAGCGACTACCCCAGTGGTGGACTCAACGGGTCAACTCAGTGACGCCGAGATCGAGGTCTTGGTGCAACAGCGAGCCGCCGCCCGTCGCGCCAAAGACTTCGCTGAGGGCGATCGCCTGCGGGACGAGCTTCAGGCCCAGGGCATTGTCCTCGTAGACAAGCCCGGTGGTGTCACCAGTTGGCATCGGGGCTAGGGAGGAGCCGTTAGCCTATTCCTCTTTGAGGCGGATAATGTCTTCGTCCCCGAGGAACTCGCCGTTCTGGATCTCGATCATGACGAGGGGGATGACGCCGGGATTTTCCACGCGGTGGCGGGTATTCATGGGGACGTAGGTAGACTGTTTCTGCATGAGCAGGGTTTCTTGATCATCGCAGATCACTTTGGCGGTTCCCGCAACGACAACCCAATGCTCACTGCGGTGGTAATGCATTTGGGTGCTGATGTGGTGGCCGGGCTTGACTTCGATGCGGTTGATCCGATAGCGATCGCCCTCCTCCAGTACGGTGACAGTCCCCCAGGGCCGGACCTCAAAGCGCTTGCCGGCGACGGGGGGATGATCGGGGGTGGCTTGGGTTGCACTAGCGTTTTCGTGGGTCTCGCTCATCTCCACACTCCTTCACGGGGATTTCCTCTCCATCCTATTGTCTCCCCTAACGGCTTAGCGGTGCGGCAATCTTCGCGACGCCCCCGGCTTGCCCTCTATAATGGGACTTCGAGCCTGCGAACGCTTGTATTCTCATGCCGAAACTCCCGAAGCGCGTCTCCACTGCCCTGCTCAATGCTCTCGCGGCCGGGGTTGTGCCCCGGGTCGGGATTGAGCACATTGCCGTTGGCCGGGAAGCGGAGCTGGAGGCGATCCGGCAAGATTTGGTCAACATTCGCGCTGGCGGGGCGGCCTTTCGCTTTGTGATTGGGCGCTATGGGGCGGGCAAGAGCTTCATGCTGCAATTAATTCGCAATGCGGCGATGGAAGCAGGGTTTGTTGTTGCCGATGCGGACCTGTCCCCGGAGCTGCGCCTTGCGGGGGGGCGTCAGCAGGCGGTGGCCACCTACCGCGAGCTGCTGAAGAATCTGGCCACTCGGACCTGTCCTCGGGGCGGGGCGATCGCCCTGATCTTGGAGAAATGGCTGAGCAGTATTCTAAATCAAGTGGCCCAGGCTACACAAAGTCGCCCCGGAGACCCTGAGTTTGACCAGCAGGTAGAAGCCAACATTCGCACCGTTGTCAGCAATCTTGAAGGCCTGGTTCACGGCTTCGACTTTGCCAATGTGATCATTGCTTACTGGCGCGGCTACCGCGAGGACGATACCGCGAAGAAAGATGCGGCCCTGCGTTGGCTGCGGGGTGAGTTTGCCAGCAAGGTGGAAGCCCGAGCCGCCCTAGACGTTCGGGTTGTCGTGGATGATGAGACCTGGTATGACTATTTGAAACTGTTGGCACGGTTTGCGGCTGACATCGGCTATCGGGGTCTGATCGTGATTCTGGATGAGGCGGTGTATCTCTACAAGGTGTCGCACAGCCGCTCACGGCAGAGTAACTACGATCGCCTGCTGGCTATGTTCAACGACACGATCCAGGGCAAGGCTGAATCCCTGGGCTTTTTCATCGGTGGAACACTCCAGTTTCTTGAAGATGAGCGGCGCGGTCTCTACAGCGACCCAGCTTGGCGCACCCGCCTCGAGCGGAGCCGCTTTTTGCAAAATGGCTTGCAGGACAATACGGCTCCGGCGATCATTCTCGATCCGTTGAGTTCTGATCAGATCACAGCCCTATTGCAGCAGTTGGCTAGGGTCCACAGCCAGCATTATGGCTATGAGCCGGTTCTGGGCGATCGCGATCTCCAGACCTTCCAGCGGGCCGTGGCGACTCGCCTGGGGGCCGACTTGTTGCTCACGCCCCGGGAGCTGGTGCGGGACTTTATCAGCATTCTCAATGTGCTGCAACAAAATCCCCAGCTTCAGTTTGGTGATCTCCTAGACCGTGGAGGCCTGCACTATTCTCTGGCAGCGGTGACTGCCGCCCCGACGGAGGAGAGGGATGAATTTGCCGAGTTCACCCTCTGAGGGGAGCTGAGGCCGGTTTCCCCTGCGGGCTCAGGGGCCAACAAGAGGAGCGTCGGTGATCGCCCTCCGTTCGCGATCGCCGACGCTCCTCAAGGCCTAGCAGGTGAATTTAATCCTCTTGCAGCGATCGCACCGTGACCCAAGGGGACTGGAAGATGGCAGCCAAGGGAGAGGAATCTTGCCAGGGCGCCAGCGGGAGGCTTACGTCCAGGGTCAGCGTTGGGGAGGGAGTCAGCAAGGCGGTGGGGTCCAAGACCCAGTGCTCCTCGGTGAGGAACTCAAACTCTGGGCCCTGGGTGAAGTCCGGCAGTGAGCGGCCGGGCTGCGCCAAGAGATCGAGGGAATGGGTCAGAAGCTGCCAATCCGCGAGGGGCGATCGCCCCGCCCGGGGAGCAACTAGGGGCCCCGCCGTGAAATCAGCTAAGACCGCATTGAGAGTACCGTCGAACAAGGGATTGCCGGCGAGGAGTTCGCTGGCCATCACTTCGTTCTTGCTAGTGCGGTCGAACAGCGCGAGGCGCAGGCCGTGGCGATCGCGCTTGAAGGCGTCCGTTTTCAGGAAGCTGAGATCCGGAGCGGGGAACGCGGCCAGGTCCGGGAAGGCTTGGCCGGCCAAGGAATCGAACAGCAGGGGTGGGGTGGCCGCCGTGGCCTGGGGATCAAAGCGCAAGGGCGGCAGGGCCGGAGCCAAGGACGGAGCTGGGGGTCGCCAGTTGAGCGGCAGCGGGCTCATCACCGCCGGGGGCGTCTGCGCGGCCTGCTGGCGGATGCGTTGGAGGTCGGCTTCCAATTGGGCCAGCAGCGGGGTCACGTTAACCTCAGCGGCGGTCGGGGCCGCCGCTTCCGGCCCAGGGGCGATCGCGGTCTCAGGGACCCCAGGCGTTGGTGCTGACCGCTTGACCGGCACGGGCTCAGGGATGCCCTTGGCGGTCATCAAGTCGTGGTAGCTGCGATCGCCCCGAATCAAGTCCTGCGCTTTGAGGGCCGCGACAGAGCGAGCCGCTTCTGAATCCCGCTCCAGCCAGGCCCGGAACTGGGGATCATTTTCGATCAGCGTTGCTGAAGCAGTTGAGGCTGCGGGTTCAGCGACGGGAGCAGGGGCTGCGGGCTCAACCCTGGGGGCGGGAGCAACCATCTGGGGTGTTGTCGGCCCTGCCACGCTGGGCTCCAGAACCGTGGGTTCTGGGGGAGCGACGACGGTTGGCTCTGGCATTGTCGGCTCGAGCTGCCACTGAGTCGGAGCTTCGAGGCTGTCGGGGGGCAGCCGATCGGGGGCTACCCCCAGCTCGGACCTGTCGTAGCCAGGGTAGGCACTCGCGTAGGCGTCACGGGTGATGTCAAGGCTCGCCTCTGCTAGGGCCGTGTCGGTTGCCAGTTCGAGGCAGGCAGCCGCTGTCGGATCAGGGGTTGCGTGGACCTCTGGGGCAATTTCAGCGGTCGTGAGGTCCTCTTCAGCGGTCGTGAGGTCCTCATGACTCCCAGTACTGGCCTCAGGGGGGCAGCTGGCGAAGTTTGGCTCCGCCGCCCACCAACCTTGGCTGTAAGCGGCCTGGGCCTCATCGCCGAGTTCACCGAAGTTATCGTCCCAGGTTGCGAGAATTTCGGCCTGGGCATAGCTGGCCCCCAGGCCGACTAAGAAGAGTGCAGCCGTTGCTGATTTCGTTGCGAGCCAAAACTGGTTCATGTGCGTCCTCACCTATGTCCTCACCACATCATTTAGGCAGCGGGCTCCAAGAATCCGGAATGGCGATCACGCCCTGGGCGTGGGATCAATCGGGGCGGCCCGCCACCCTCGAGTTGGCCATCATTCTAGCAACATTTATGCTAGGTTCCGAGCCCACAAGAGCAGCTACCCTCGGGGCAAAAATCTGGAACAGCCCCTGTTAGCAGCGCCAGATCCCTACCTCATGGGCTGGGTTAGTCGCTGAGGGCTCTAGGCCCATCCCCGTGATCGGCTCTAACCCAGGTGGGATAACCCCGGACTCCTGCGCTTAGAGTTCCCTGGGCTTAACCCACTCCCTCACAGGATGGGCTCGGCTGCTAGGGGACCTACTGGCGCTGGAGTCGCTGTAACTCCGCTTGTAGGGACTCGACTTGTTGACGGAGGTGCTCGACTTCATCCTCTGGTGGAGATGAGCCCGGATCTTCAACCTCATCGTCATCGAGAATTTCAATGCGGCGAGGCTGGCGATCGCCCGTCTCTGCCCCCGGAGCAGCCGGCTGCTGGGCCTGCCGCACGAGATCCTCAACAAAACGCCCGGCCTCCTCCGTCGTCATTTCCCCGCGCTTTACCATTTCATCAGCCAGCTTCTGGGCCTGCACCCGTAGGTCTTGTAGAGTGCTGCCCGCCTTCTCCCCGGCGTAGGCAGCGATGCCGACTCCCAGATGAAAGGCCTTTTGTAACAGATTGCCAAAACCAGCCATGCTTCTTCAGCGCTCCTCGCGCGATCGCCACCAATGCTTTCTCCAGGATACGAGCAAGGCCAGAGCCCTGACCACTGAGAGCGGGGGCCTCCCCGCAATAACCCCCAGCGGGGAGAGCGCGGGCGGGGGCTGAGCCAGATACCGAGGCGTGTCGGGTTGTCAACCAGGGATAGGCTGCGGGGAGCTTGTTCTTGTATAGTACAAGTGTTCGCATTGCTAGC
>CAYNIP010000063.1:0-22856 GCA_964397305.1 uncultured bacterium | reverse complement strand
AGACTGGGCAGAGTTGTTGGGGTGCGAGGTCATGGAATCGCCCTGAGCCGACCGACCGAGAAGCCGAGGGTCTCGAGCGGGGGTCAGCGCCACTCCTAGGGGCCTCAGCCAGGATTGCCCTAGCGTGTGACCCCCTGAATCACGGGGCGAAGGCCGGAGCCGCTGAAGGGTTCTGGGTTGCCCAACCAATTGAAGTCACCGATGCGGACTTGGAACGAGGCGACGGAGAGCACCGGATTGTAACGGAAGATCAGGCCGTAGGTGCGGCGGCTGTACTCCAGGGTGTAGTCGGTGCTGATTTCCTGGCCGCTGTCCAGATTGTAGGAGGTCTGGAAGCCGACGCGGAAGGGGCCGTAGATCTGCTGGGTGATGCCAAAGGAAAGGACTTGTTGATCCACAAAGCGGTCGAAGAGGAAAGGCGATCGCTCGCCCACCAGAGAATTGAAATAGGTGATGTTGAAGGCGGTGTAGTCCAGATAGGGGCGAGAAAAATGACCGAATTGCCCCTGGAGGCCGATGCTGCCGCTCACCAGTTCTTGGCTGTCGCCGCTGCTGTAGCGGGCGAGCACCGTGGTCAGACCCGTGTTCAGGTTGATAAAAGGCTGCACGGGACGGGGAGTGTAGCGCAAGCCCTCCTCGGCCGTTGGGGGCAGGGGCTCGCGGCTCCAGAGGGTGAAGGCGCGGCTAACGCTGGCCGCCCCCTGGTAGCGGGTGAGGGTGATGCGATCGTCCTTGCGGCCCGGTTGTAGGAGGTCTTGGCGATCGGTGTCAGCGGTGATGCGTTGGATGCTGCTCTGGTAGGTCAGGTTCACGCCGCTGTCCCCCAGGGCAATGACCGGTGAGGTGAAGATCGCGCCGAAACTGGTCTGCACGGTTTGCAGGCCGAGGGAGCCGTTGAAGAGGCGATCGCGAAATGTGTATTGCAGGGTCAAAAAGTGGGGCCGGTCGAGGCGGCCGATGGCGCGCCGTAGGCGCAAATCATTGCGGAGCCGCGTCTGATACTTGTTGACATCGAGACTAGACAGCGAGGTGGCGGCGCTCAGCTCCGTGCGCTCGTCCATGAAGATGTTGAGATTACTGCGAATGCCGAAGGCATCGAGATCGAAGAAGCCTTCTTCAAAAATTGCCCGCTGGACGAGAAGCTGAGGTGTCAGCTTCCAGCGTATCCACGGCCGATTAATGATCGTAAAACCACGCTCGATGAACAGACCGCCGCGATCCGAATCGTCAAAGCCGATATTGAAGAGTCCGGAGTCATCTTCACGACGGTCGATCAGAATTCGGTCTTGGAAAATGGGGACCGAGAAGACGCCATCGAACCACAGGCGCGAGTTGGTGGTGATGATTTCATCCTGAAATTCATTGAGCCGCGTCAAGTTGGCCGTATCGGCCCGCACTTCGAGTTCCGGTGGCGAGAAGGGGTCGTTCGTGAAGCGAATATTTCTAGCCTGCCAGCCTTCGGCATCGAACTCGACATACTCGGCCTCAAAGCGCACCCGATAGACATCGCCCCGCGTCCCGGTTTGCAAGGTGGGGGCTCCCAGGGAGCCATCGGGGTTGGTCTGCACCGAGAGGCCGCCGATGGTGAGTTCGTAACCTTCCTCGGCCGTTGGTTCAAAGGGTTGGTTGACGAGGACGCGATCGCTCAAAGGCCGGGTGGGCAAAATGGCGTCGGCGATCGGGTCATTGCCCAGGACCGGGGCAAAGTCTACATCCGTCCGCCGCTGGTTGATTTCTCCCCGGGCGTTGTGGACGATGCCGCGATCTTGGACGATCTGATACTCAAAGCGATCGCCCCGCAAGACCTGTTCCCCCCGCCGTAGGGCCACATTGCCCTCGGCGAACACATAGCGATTGGGCAAATTCACCCGCACCCGATCGGCCGTGAGAATACCCCGCGCCAAGCGCATCACCACATTGCCCTGGGCCGTCACGACCCGCTGGCGCTCGTTGAACTGCTGGCGATCGGCGCTGATCTCGATAGCATCAGCGGGGGTCAGCGTTTCTGAGGGCAGCGGGGCCGGCGCTCGCACCCGGGGCGGGTCTTCGATCAGGCGCTCCAGCTCCGTGCGGCCAGCGCCCGGGGGTGACTCCAGGCTCTCCCCCAGCTCCTCCTCCAGTCCCTCCCCTGCCTCCGGTAACTCCTCAGGGTCCGTCGGGGTGCGAAACTCAAACTCCCGCCACTCGCCATCCCGAGTTTGGGTCCGCAGGTGGGTGGGCGGTGTCGGTTGCAGGGGGCCCGACTCCTCCCCCCAGCTCAGCTCGGCTTGCTCGAGGGTTGGGGCCGTCGTGACGGCCGGGGGCGGCTCGAGGGCGATCAAAGGGGCCAGAGCGTAGCTGGGCTCGATGGCAAAGTCTGGGAGTAGGCCGAGGCCTTCCGGCGGGGGGGCATAGCCGATGGAGATCGGCTGACCGAGGAGGGCCGCAGCAGCGGCGCGATCGCCGTTGGGAAGCGCCGCCGGGTCGGAGGCAGGGGAGCTTAGGACTGGCTCGGATACGGCGGGAGGAATATCTGCGTGCATGGCCAAGGAGTCAACGGGAACAGCCGCCGCCTCTGATGACGTTTTTTCAGCCGCACTGGGGTCCCTCAGGGTGAAACGGGCTGGGAATGCGGCAAGGTCCTGCTCCAGCCGTGCCAGCAGCGGCGCCTGAGTCGTCTGGGGATGGGGGCGATCTCGCGAGGCCCTCAGGAACGGAGCTGGAACGGTGGCCGGATTCCTGACCCAGGAAACCCGGCCGCTGGGGGGCTCCACCTTCGGGAAGCTCGGCGCTGAGCAGCAAACTGGCTCTGGGGCTCCATGGGTCGCCCCGCTAGGGGCGGCTGCCAGCTTGTCAAGGTCGGCGGTTGTCAAGGGAGCGGGGAACTCAGCCGGCACCACCTGAATTAGCTCAGGGGGCTCCGGCGGCGGCGCGGGTTGAGTCATGGACGCAGATCATTTAGCTCAGGTCAGTATGGCACAGGATGCCTTCATCGCTGTCGCCTAACGTCGCATAAAAAAGGGGGCAAGGTTCCTTGCTCCCAAAACTTTCCAGCCAATTCTAGGGCAGTGGGCTTGGGCTAGGGCCCAAACACGAGCCTGAAGGGGGTTGATGGTCCTTAGGATTCGATGTCGCGGCGGCTCGGAGTCCGGGCCGGGTCGTTGGACAAGAAGCCGAAGACAAACAAGCCCACGAAGAAGGCAACAACTAGATAAACAACAATCTTAAGGGTCAGCATGACTCTCTCCTAAAATCTCACGAGCGATGACGTTACCAGCCAAGAGCGGCGCTCACGCTGAGCAAGTTTAATCTTTTTATCATACCGAACCAGGGTCGCTAGTGGCGGAGGCGTCTTGGTTTGCCAGCGGGGATCGCGTAAAATTCAGGCTTGATACCTTGGGGCAAGAACTGGCATGACTACCATTCAAGTCGTCGTTTTCGACATGGCCGGGACGACAGTGCGCGATCGCCACGAAGTCCAGGCCTGCTTCCTCAAGGCCTCTGCCCAGACGGGCCTCGTCACGACCCCCGAGCGGGTGAATACCATGATGGGCTGGTCCAAGCGGCGCGTCTTTGAAGTGCTCTGGGGGGAGCAGCTTGGGGCCGAGGCCCCAGAGTTTACCGCCCAAGTAGACCAGAGCTATGCCGACTTCTGCCAACGCCTTGAAGCTCACTATCGCGAGCAGCCGGTGGAACCGACCGAAGGCTGTCTGGAACTCTTTGACTGGCTGCGGGCCCGGGGTATTGCGATCGCCCTCACCACCGGCTTTTACCGTCAAGTAACCGACATTATCCTGCAACGCCTCGGCTGGGATGTCGGCCTCAACGCCGACTACGTGGGCCAGCCCGACAGCCCGATCCAAGTCTCCGTCACCCCCTCGGAAATCTACAACCAAGAAGGCCGCCCCGCTCCCTACCTGATCCAAAAGGCCCTGTACAAGCTAGGCCTGGTCGATCCGCAAACGGCGATCAAGATCGGCGATACCCCCGTGGATCTCGCCGCTGGTTTCCAGGCCCACTGCCGCTACAGTTGGGGCGTGACCAATGGCAGCCACCGCCGCGAGCAATTGGCCGCCTGTCCCCATCATGGTCTCTTTGACTCCCTCACGGCCGTCCAGGCCCAGCTCGCTGAACTCTTGGCCTAACCTCAGCGCACCAGCCGCGCCAGAGTCGCCGCCATTACCGCTGGCGTTTGGCCCGAGACCGAAAAGACAATCGCCTCCCGGTAGAGCCGTTGGGCCGCGTGTTGACGGTGATTCGCGGCCCCCCGGGACACGATCACGGCGGCATAGGCACAGCGCTGGGCCAGTTCCAAGGACCAGGCCCGAATACGCACTTGCTCCTCGGCGGCAGGAGGCTCGATCCTGGCGGCTAGCACGGCTTGGCGGCAGTCGCTTAACTCCTGATCCAAGCGCGCCCAGGTTTCCGTCACCGCTGCATCGGTCCCGGTCCGCGCCGCCCCCTGAAGAATGTCTAAGCCCGCCCGCCCACTGCCCAAGGCAAAGGGCGTTGGCTTCAGAATGCTTTGCTGATCCCGAGCCGCGATCCAGCCAGCCGGGCGAATGTCCACGACCCGATCCACTGTCAGCAGCCAGTCCTTCAGTTCAGCGCTGACCGTGTTGGTGGCGTTCATGGCCGCCAGCTCTAGGGGCTGAGAAAACGACAGCGTACCCCCCAAGCTCTGAGAGGTTTCCCCAAAGGGTAGGAGGGCCAGGAGGATGCGCTCATCGGGGAGGGTCGCCGCGACAACCGCCCGCTGAAAGACGTTGTAGCCCGAAAGCCAGGGCACGGAGCCACAGAGCCGATAGTGTTGCTCCTCGGGCACAGCTCGCAGCAGCGGCAACCCCGGACGCCGCAGGTGGGAGAAAGAAACTCCCGCGAGCATCTGGCCCCGGCTGAGGTTCGGCAGGTATTTCTGCTTGAGAAATTCGTTCTGGCCCCGGGCGATCAGGGCAGCGGCCGTCTGGTGTTGGGTCTGGATAAAGGCGAGGGTGCCACTGTAGCGCGCCAGGGTTTCCTGGTAGGTGAAGTAGTCTAGCTCGCTGATCTGCCGACCGCCCCAGCGACGGGGGACTTTGAGGCCCAGGAGCGATCGCCCCCCCAGCCCGCGCAGGGCAAGCCGCAGAGCATCGACATCGGCCTCCAGCAAATTGGGGTCAGGGGCCTCGCGCTCGAGGTACGCCTGCAAGTCCTGACAGGCGTTTGACGTGGGGGGGCTTTCCAGTTGGTTCAACAAATTCACAGGGTCTTAGGACAGGCGATGATAGCGGTGACGATCCTGGTAAGATAGCCGCTGAAGCGGGGCTTGAGGATGAGGTTAATGAGCTAGTATTCTGGCACTCCCAGCCGTCCCTGAGCTAGCCTTTCCATCTTATCAGAGGTCCCTAGGGGGACTGCCTTGGTCGGAGGGGCTGGGAAAAGCCGGGCTGGCGATCGCTACGCCTGCCCCTCCAGGGTTCACCCCCGTCCCGTCGCTGCCCTGGTCGCTAGACGACGGCGGCCAAGCGGGCACGCGATTCAGCCGCAAACCCTCTCGTTGAATGTCAGCCTATGACCGTTCATGACACCCCGACCCGGCCGCCGGTCGTTAACTGGTATACCGTCTATGCGATCGCGATGGCGGTGCTGTACTTCTTCATCTTGCTCGGAGGCATCCTCTTCTTGAGCCTTGACCCGGAGGTGTTGGAGGTTGAGCCGATGGAGGCGCGATTGAATGGAGTGGTCTTTACGGGCTTGGGGGCTGTGTTCACGCTCTTGTTTGCCTTGGCCCCCGTGCTGCCCCGGTTGCCTTGGGTCTGGGCCTACAAGCTGGTGACGATCTGCCTCAGCCTCACCAGTTGTTGCTGCCTCCCTGCGGCTATACCGCTGCTGATCTTTTGGCTGCGGCCCGAAGTGAAGCAGTACTACGGTATGGGACCTTAGGGATGGCCGCGGACCTTCCCTAGCCATCACGTTGCCGAATTGCGGTGAGCCAGACCAAAACCCCCCGCTCCTGACCTGAGGAGCAGGGGGTGGGGACGAAGGGGGCAAAACGGCCCCGGGGCTTCAGCCGTAATTCCAGCGCACCCGATAGCCGCGATTATCGAGGTGGGTGAAGGTGCGACCATACCCGAGGCCGCCGCTCCACCAGGGATCGAGTTGGCGCTGCACTTCTCCGGGGGACATACCTGAGGCGACAAAATCGACCCCATGACCTTGGAGGTGGGTTGATTGCCGCGCGCCCCCAACTGCACGGTTCACGGCCGGGGGCCGGTACCAACTGGTGATTGTGATCGGCCGGTTGCCCAAGCGCGATCGCACTTCCTCCATCCGCTGAGCCATGCGGACGATATTGTTGGTAATGCTCTCATTCTCCGGCAACCGCGCGCCCTCGCGAGTAGCCTCACCCCAGGTGAAGTTGCCGCCGGCCACGATGGCGTCGGTCGTGCGGACTTGACCGCGACCCGCAATCCGAATCAGGCGGCCGCTGGGGGCTTTTGGAGTTGGGGCCGGGGCCGGGGTTGGGGCCGGGGTGACGGCCTCGAGGGGAGGCGCGTAGTCCTCAACATTAAGGGTTTCGACGTGCCCGGTGTAGACATACCAAGTGGTGCGGTCAGCAATCGGGCTGACCAACTCGATCTTCAGGTGGCTCCCGACTTCCTCAAAGCTCTTAACGGCTAACTCTCGCTCGCCCACGGTCGCTTTCTGATCGTCCTTGAGGGCCGTGGATTGCAGCGGCGCTTCTTTGAAGATGGTCTCCGTGGTTACTACCAACGTGCCAGCATTGACAATCGTGACGTGACCCTCAAAGATGTACCAGTCTGAACGCCCGCCGCGGGGATTGTCGAGTTCGATCTTGTAGTGACCCCGCACTTTCTCGGCTGAGTTGATGCCGTAGTCACCGCGAGGAATGAGTAATCGCTCTGACTCCGCCAGCTCCGATGATTGCACTGGCTGGAGCTTAAGGAGGGTATTTTCACGAACAATCAGGGTCGTCATGGTTTCTAGGCACCCATGGGCAAAGTGAACCAAGAACTATCCTAGGCGATTCTGCGGGGGTGGTTGCAGATTGCAACGTTTCGCAATGGTGGCGGGGGCGTATCCCCCGCTTGTATCCCGGCGGCCTGCCTTGCGGGACGGGTCAGCGCTACTCAGTGAGGGGGTTTCCCCGGCCTTAGAGATCTGCGGTCGTCTTGCCAAAAACCAGGCGATCCAGTAAGCCGGAGACAAAGGACAGCACCAGGGAGCCAAAGAGAGCGGGGAAGAAGCCTGTGACGGTAAAGCCGGGGGTTAAGTAGCCGACTAGGCCGAAGGCGATCGCATTCACCACCAGCAAAAAGAGCCCTAGGGTCAAAATCGTGAGGGGCAAGGTGAACAGAATCAGCACCGGTTTCACGGTGGCATTGACGAGGCCCAGGAGCGCTGCGGCAATCAGCGCTGCCACCAGGCCGGTGATGCTCAGCCCCGGCACAATCCAAGCGGTGATCAGCACTGCTCCGGCTGAGATGAGCCAGGTTAAGAAAAATTGCATTGACATTGACGATCGCCCTCCTCTATCGTTCTCTTTCTCTCCCATTCTAGTGAAGTGCTGGGGAGCTAACGGACCAAACCCGACCGTAAAGCCCGTACCGCTGCCTGGGTGCGATCCGCCGCGCAGAGCTTGCTGAGAATGCTACGCACATGGGTCTTGACCGTGCCGACGGTGATGTGGAGTTGCTCCGCGATCGCGGCATTGTTGCACCCGGCAACAATGAGTTCCAGAACCTCCTGTTCGCGCTCGGTCAAGGTGCAGAGTTGTAAGCGATTCTGCTCCTCGGGGTCGATGGAGCGAATAGCAACGGTTTCGGCCGCGCGATCGCTCCCCTCAAGCTGGCGCGCCTGCTGGAGCACCACGCGGGCGATCGTCGGGTCAATCCAAGCATTGCCCTCGGCCGTCAGCCGGATCGCCTGCACCAAATTCTCCATGCTGGCATCCTTGAGGCTGTAGGAATCGGCCCCCGCTGCAAAGGCCGCTAGTACGGAATCCTCGTCCTTGTGCATGGTCAAGATCAACACCCGCGTCGCCGCCAGTTCCGCCGTTGCCCGTAGCCGTTGGGTCAGTTCGATGCCGTCAAGCTCCGGCAGGCCCAGGTCAATAATCGCCACATCCGGCTTACTCACGGCCAAGAGTTGCAAGCCCTGGTAGCCATCGGCCGCGGTCCCGATCACCTCAAGGTCTGGCACTTGCTCCAGGGCTGCCCGGAGGCCGATGCGGCTGAGATCGTGGTCTTCGACTAAAACAACACGGATAGTCGTCATGCACAAACTACCTTGCTGGCGTCCGGCCAGCCCAGCGGGGATTACAGCAGATTTCAATTGAGAGGAATACCGCTTAAAGCCCCGCTCCCGCTCTGGGAGAGGGGTTGGGGGGGGAGGGCTTCGCTCCCAGGTTAGGGAAACGTGATGACGGCCAGGTGCAATACCTGCGTTTTAGATTAAACGAAACGGTCATCCTTCTTTCCTATCACGCAAAGGTACGGCACAGTTCCCGGATGGCGGCCGCCGCTGCGATCGCCCCCGTCTCCCCGGCGGCCAGCCGCCGGGCTGGCAACCCTTGGAGACTCCAAGCGCCGACGGCGGCCATGGCCTCGGCTTGGGAGTGGACAAGGCGGAGCGCCGGACCTTGACGGGCGACTCGGAGGGCCTGGCGGTCGTAGCGGCGCGATCGCGGCCAGGCCACCAGGGGCACCCCGGCAGCCTGGCACTCATACACCGTATGGTAGCCGCCACCCCCGACCACTAGGCTGGCGGCGGGCAGGACGGCCAGAGCCGGGTAGCAGGCCTGCCAGAGCGGCGGCGGGCAACCGGGCGGCGGTTCGAGGGCTAAGCAACGCACCGCTAGGTGCGGATAGGTTTGGTGGAGGGTTGCGGTGAGCTGGCCGTAGCCGGCCAACTCCTCGGGGCGGCCGGCGGCTAACACAATCACCAGGGGCCGGGGATCGTCACCGAGGCCGAGGCGGACTCGCGCCGCTTCGGGGCTGGGCAGTTCCGCCGCTCCGTAGAGAAGCCAGGGCTCCGTGTGCTGAATCTGGGGGAGGGCCGCCAAGGGTAGGCTCGTTCCTTCCCCAGGAATTAGGATGCGCTCGTAGTGCTGGGCCGTGAAGGGGAGTAGGTTTTTTGCCTGCACATAGTCGGGGTTGAGGTCGCGGTGAATGAGGATGCGGGGCCGGGGGCCAGCGGGCAACAGTTCGGCCAACTCCCCCAGGAGGCCGCGCGGAAAGGTATCAATAATCAGGGCCCTGGCCGGCTTAGCCCATTCCGCTGTGATCCAGGCCTGGGTTGCCGCCAGGCCGAGGACGGGCGATCGCCACTGAATCGCCAGGTTGGCCAAGGCGGCCGGGGCCAACAGGTGGGGCAACTGCGGCTCGACCCGGGGCCAAGCGCGGCTATTGACCAAGAGACGCAGGGGCTGCCAGGGCGCAACCTGGCGCGCCAGGGCCAGGGCCCGTTGCAGGTGGCCCAGGCCTCCCCCCAGGGCGTAGAGTAACCAGGGGTCGCGGCTCAACTGGCGTCCAGATCTTGCTCGAAGTCCGTCGCCGTGACGGCAAAAGCGGCTGCATCAGCTTCTGTGAAGTCATAGGCGCTGGGGTCAGCGGGCGAATCGAGCCCCTCGCGCCCCCAGGGACTGGCGCTATAGTCGCCGTAGTGGGTGTAGATGGAGCGCTCGCTGGCGAGGAAATAGGGATCGTCACCGATCTCGCCACCGCGACAGTGGGGGCAGTTCTCGCGGCTGATGCGACCGCAGCGGCGGGGGAAGAGGAAGCCCACGAGGCGATCGCAGGGGACTGAGCCCGGAGCCTGGGGCGTACCGGCTGGGCTCCTCGGCGCTGGGGGACTGGCAGGAACCACGGTGGCTCCCCAGGCCCGCTCCGGGGTACTGGGGCTAAGGCTGGCGCTGGGGTGGAGCGAGTCGGGTTCCCTGAGAATCGTGATCGTGAGTTCCAGGGCCCCGAGTTGCAGGCGATCGCCCGTCTGCAACCCTGCCGTCGTGCCGCCGTAGGGCCGACCATTCACCCCGGCGCGGGCCTGGGGTTGCAGCACCAGGGCTGGCTCCCCGAGCACGTTCAGTTGCAAGGCTCCGTGGTAGGGTAGCAGATCAGGGTCCTCGAGGGTCAGGCGAGCCACCCGTTGCCCGTCAATCTCCTGGGGCAACTGGCTAAACTCTCGGCCAATCGCCACCGGTAAGTCGTACTGAGGGCGGCGCGGCCCGCCGGTTACAGGATCGATCCAGTCCAGTTGAATTCGCATCGCGACACCTACCCACTGGTTAGAATGCTACCGGTTAGCTGGCTTGATGGTTGCGGAGGCGGGCAAGATTCAGAATCTGGTAGGCGCTGAGCAGCATCAGCGTCAGGGTTTGGGCCAGGAGGGAGGCGGTGACTTTGCCGGGGAGCTTCACTTTCATCTCTAGGCGATCGCCCTGCACGTCCAGGTGTTGCAAGGCAACATAGCGTGGCAACTGCACCGCTGCTTCTGCCCCGTTCGCCAAGCGGGGCAAATCTGCATACTGTTCCGGAGCATAGCGCAGCAGGAGTTGGAGCCGGAGCCCTTTATGTTTCTCGCGGCGGCGGGCGTTGTTGTTCTCGTTGCGCCACGTGCAAACGACGTAGTACTCCACGGCTGTGATCTGGAATCGAGTGCCGTCGGCAAACCGGCCTCGGAAGTTCAGCCAAGGGTCTGCAAAGTACTCATTGGTGCGCGTCGGGTGGCGGGGATTCTTGCCTTTACCCACCGATTTGCCCATCGCGGTGAGGGGCGATAGATCGAGATGGAGACGGAGTTTGGCCTGGGGCAAAATATCCCGGGCGATCAGGGTCAGCAGCCGGCTCAAGGCCTGGTGGCGGTAGCCCTGAGCCTCAAAGTCCCGCGATCGCCAAGATTGCACCGAGTCATTGGCTTGCACGGCTTTGACGATGGCATAAACCCCGGCCCCTAAGGCGATCGCCAGCGCGGGCAATCCCAACAGTAGCCAAAAGCCGGAGACGCTCACCAACCACTGCGTCACCAAGATAACGGCAAAGATAGCGACCGCAAGCCAAACCCAAGTATTGCGCTGACCCCGGTAATAGACCAGCTGTTGGCTAATCTGAGCCTGCACGCTCACTAGGCTCTGCAAGTCTGCTTGGATTGCTGAGGGGGTGGCGACAGCCTGATACTGGCGTTGGAGATCATCGAAGGCGGCCAGAACAATCGGTGCATCCATGATTTTGAAATCTCCCGGATTGCTCTAGGGGGTCGTGTCCTGAAACGGGCTCAGGGCCGGTGCTGCGAGCCTAGGGCTTCTTTAACCAGCGGTCAGTCCCCGGAAGGCAAAGCCGATCACAAAGCCAATGATGAGCGCAGCCAGCTGGCCGGATGAGACAAAGTTTTGTAACCAGCGTTGCATTTGTCCCATGACATCCGGATCGGTGACGGTCTGCGCCACCCAGGTTGCCGTATGGGAAGCGTCCAGCAGGGTAGGCAAACAATTCAAGCTCCAGTCAGCAACCGCAATCATGGGCGCGTCCTCCTCACATTTCAACCGTTCCCTGCAATTGTAAGCAAAAAGTGGACCCTAGGCGGGGGCTTATTGGGCTTGAGTGGTGAGCCAGCGCTGAAGGGCGATCGCCGCCTTGGCGATCCCAGGGCCCCAATCCTCGGGCTGGGCTTGGCGCAGGAGGCGCAGGGTGGGATACCAGGGGCTCTGGGTCCCCGCCGCCGACCAGCACCAGTGGGCTCGTGGCGGGAGGAGGACCCAGGTGGGTTTGCCGAGGGCTCCGGCGAGGTGGGCGATCGCCCCCGACCGACTGATGACGAGATCGAGGTGGGCGATCGCCGCCGCTGCCTCGGCATAGGTCTGAAGCTGGGGCGTGAGGTCCTGGGGGATTTCCCCCGGGCCGTCCCAAGCTTCACCCAGCCGGCCCGGCAGACCGTAGAAGGTGCAGCCCGGAATTTTCACAAGGGGCTGGACATCGACGCCCGCCGCGCAGAACCCCGCGAGGCCGACCCGCAGACCCGAGGGGGAGCCTGGGAGCGGCCAGCGCTCTGGCTCTGCTCGCAGGTAGGGAACCTGGGCCGGGGGAGCCGCCGCGAGGCGCAGTACTGAGGGCAGGCAGAGCAGGGGCAGGTGGGCGCCGAGAGCTGCTGAGGGGAAGTCTTGGGGCTGGTAAGGCCGCGTCGCCACCCCCGGCAGGGTTGCCAGGAGCGGCTGAAGTGCGGGGGGACAGGCCAGCACGACTTGGCTGCACCGGGCGGCGGCGAGGGGAATGAAGCGGGCGAAGAGAATGGCTTCGTCGATCTCGGAGTCTGCCACCGTGAGCAGCAGGGCTTGGTTCGGTAACACGCGACCCTCCCAGCGGGGATGGGGATAGGTCGGGGCTTCGGGGAGCTGCAAGCGCCAGGCCCAGGCGGTCCAGCCCCGCTCCCAGGCTCCCTGGCGGAGCAGGAGCGCGGCCAAACGGACCTGGACCTGGGCCTGGGCCGGCTCGAGCTGAAGCGCCTGCTCGTAGTGAGCGATCGCCTCCGGGTCCCGCCCCTGCTGCTCGTAGAGGCGGCCTAGGGCCGCATAGGCGGCCCCGTAGCCGGCCTCGGCCGCCAGCACGGCCCGCAACTCCGATTCAGCGGCCGCAAAGTCCTGCTGATCTCCCAGGGCGACCCCAAGCTGGTAGCGAGCCGGCAGGAAGTCGAGCTGTAGCTCCAGGCAGCGACGGTAGGCGGCGATCGCCCCGGCCCCATCCCCCTCACGGTAGAGCTGGTTCCCCCGCTCAAAGTGAGTTTGGGCAAATTCGCGGCTGGGGTCTGGGGGCAAGGTTTCCGCTAGGGCGGCATCGGGGAGGACGTAGGAACTGCTCAGAAACACTTCCTGGTCTAGCAAGATTTCTGGGAAGCGGCTGGGCACGATTCCCACAGCGAAAATTTCCTGCACGGCGGCCTCAAAGCGTAAGAAGGCCAGGGTCTCGCCGCTGCGACAGTCGATCACCCAGAGGCCGCAGTAGCGCTCGGCTCGGGTCTGGGTCAGGGGCAGGCCACTGAAGGCGGCGGACTCACGCACCTGAGAGAGGCCGACGAAGGCGAAGGGGCCGTAAAAGTCCAGGCCCCGGGTGAAGCCGGGGAGTTCAGCCACGGTGACGAGCTGCTGCTGGTCGGCCGACCAATAGGCGAGGCTGCCCTTGCCTGATTCCAAGACCCAGAGGCGATCGCCATACCAGCGTGGTGAGTGGGGCATGGAGAGCCCGGCGGCCAAAATCTCGTTGTGCTCAATATCCATGAGGATGCCCCCGGCCGCCTTGTGGGCGCGCCAGCCTTCGGGGCTATCGGTGGCCCCCAGGGCCGTGACATAGCGGGGGCGGCCGTCGCGCAGGCTGAGGCCGTTGAGGTGACAGCGATCGCTCAGGTCATAGGCGCTGACAAACGGTGGCCGCCAGCGGGGCACAAAGCTGTGGTCTAGGTCGAGGGTGCAGAGGCAGGAGAAACGGGTATTGACGAACCAGAGCTGCCGATCTTGGGCGATCGCCATCTCGTGAATGTCGATATCGCCCGTGACATGGATCTGGCGCGGCAGGTAGCAGGCATCGTGTTTCCCCAAAGGCTCCAACTTCGGGGCCACAGCCGGAATATTTCGCAACTCCCAAATTTGGTAGGCCGTGCCCAAACAGAGCCGCTGAGCGTCCACCGCTAGCCCCATCGGTTTATTAAACGGGCGAAAGTGGGTATTGAGCAGACCGCCATCGTGACGCACCACAATCAATTTGCCGGCCTGGTAGGTCGAGAGCACCAGCGAAACTCCCAACTGATCGAGAAGGGCCGGAAAGTTGCTGGTGTGGACACTGCGGAGATCGCGGTCGCTGGAGTCACTCATGGGGGGCAAGGGGCAAATTCAGGGGATTCGGCACGATTTAGCAGGTTAGCACCCGGCGTCGCCGGCCGGCTGCCAGGGCAAGTTGAAGGGTGAACGAAATTTTGCGCGGGATGTTTGTACTCCTTCGCTCAGGCCTCACCCCCAAGTTGGGAGAGGGGCTTCTAACTCCCCTTCTCCCAGCTTTGGGAGAAGGGGCCGGGGGATGAGGGCCCCGTAACCTCGAAGAGGGCGACCCTCTGCTCCTTGAGCAATCGCTCAAAATTCAGGGGAGCCGCGCTTTTTTTCGTCCACCCCAAGTTGAAACCCGCGCGATCCCCCCTTCGGGGGGCCGGGACTACGGTTGGGGGACGTTGCGCCTGGCCGCTAAGGCACAGCTAGGAACCGATGAGTTCATTCTAAAAGGAGGCCTTGACAGGGCGCATTTTCAGTTAGGCAAGTTTACCCCCTTTGCGAGAAGCCGCACTTTTTTTCGTCCACTCCTGGGAGCCCGCCCTCGGGAGGACTCAGACCCAATCAGGAGCCGGCGAGAGGTTATACCCTGGAGGGGATTGTCTCGCCCGCTGGAGCGATCCGGCGGGGTTCAACTGTTGTTGCCCTCAGAGCCTTGAGCCTCTCGCTATGGGAACTGTCCAACGTTTTCCCGTTCAGCAGGAAACCGCCTGGCTGCGCTTGCCTCAGGGTGTGCGGCTCGCGGCGGATGTCTACCGGCCCGTAGGGGCTGGGGATGTGCCGGTGTTGTTGATGCGGCAGCCCTATGGGCGGGCGATCGCCTCCACTGTCGTCTATGCCCACCCGCGCTGGTATGCGGCCCACGGCTACCTGGTGGTGATCCAGGACGTGCGCGGACGCGGCGACTCCGAGGGGGAATTTCGGCCCTTTGAGCAGGAAGGGGCTGATGGGGTAGCCACCGTCGCTTGGGCCGCCCAGCTTCCGGGGAGTGACGGCCAAGTGGGGATGTATGGATTTTCTTACCAGGGCATGACCCAGCTCTATGCTGCGGCTGAACGGCCCCCCGCCTTGGTCACCCTCTGCCCAGCGATGTCGGCCTACGATCTCTACCGCGATTGGGCCTATGAGAATGGGGCCTTTTGCCTCCAGGCCAACCTGGGCTGGGCCGTGCAACTGGCGGCCGAGACGGCGCGGCTCCAGGGCGATCGCCTCGCCTACCGTGTCCTCTACGCCGCCGCCCGGGATCTCCCGCTCCGGGAGCTGCCGCCCCGCGTTCAGGAAAGCCTGAATAAATACGCCCCCGGTCACTTCTATAGCCAGTGGTGCCAGCATCCCGAGCCAGGGGACTATTGGGCCCAGTTTCAACCCCGTCTCGAGGGCGTCGATCTGCCCATGCTGCACCTGGGTGGCTGGTTTGATCCCTACCTGCGGGGGACGTTGCGGCTGTACCAGACGCTAGCGGGCCAAGGGTTATCCCCTCAGCACCTGCACATCGGCCCCTGGGCCCATCTCCCCTGGAGTCGCCGGGTGGGGGCCAGGGACTTTGGCCCGGAGGCGGCCAGCTCTGTGGATGCCTTGCAACTCCGCTGGTTTGACCACTTTCTCAAGGGCCGTGACACTGGCCTGCTCCAGGAAGCGCCGGTTCAACTCTTTGAGCTGGGCCGCAACCGCTGGCGGGAATTTACCACCTGGCCCGGCGCTGCCCCCATCCCGGTCTATAACCTGCATAGCAAGGGTCTGGCCAGTCTCCGGGAGGAGGCGGGCCAACTGTGCCGCCAGCCCGCTCCGCCGGGGGAGGATGTCTTGGTTCATGATCCTTGGCGGCCGGCCCCGGCCCTGGGGGGCCACGCGGCCGTGCCGGCTGGCTGCTTTGAGCGCTCGGCGCTCGACGCCCGCAGCGATGTGCTGACCTATACTACGGAATTGCTCGCGCAGCCGTTGGCCTGGGCTGGAGTGGCGATCGCTGAACTCAGCCTCGAGACCGAGGCCCGCAGCTTTGACCTCTGCGCCGTGCTCGCGGTTGTGCAGTCCGATGGGCAGGTCTTCAACCTCTGCCAGGGCTACAGGACGGTGAGCCAACCGACGGCCGCCCCGATCCGCTTGCCCCTCCAGGCCTGTTGTGCCCAATTGGGGACCGGGCAGCGGTTGCGCCTCAGTCTCAGTGCTGCCTGCTTTCCAGCTTACCCGGTGAATCCAGGCACGGGGGTTCCGCCTAGCCAGGCTGATCCCTTTGCGGCCCAGATCATCACGCTGCGGTTTCACTGGGACCGCCTGCGACCCGCGCGGCTCTGGCTGCCCCTCGTGGCCACTGACTAGAGCGCTGCTAAAATCGCGGCGGTTCTCTCCACTTGGGCCTCGCTAAAGCCGGCCTCTAGCAGATGGTCCAGGAAGCCGCGATCGCGATAGCGGCCGTCTAGGGCGATCGCCCGGCGGTAGTGTTCCTGAGCCCGCTCGCGCTCACCCTGATCCCAGGCAATCAGGGCCAGGGCCACCCAGGGATGAGGGTTGTTCGGCTCCAGGGCGGCGGCCCGCTCGCCCCGGGCGATCGCGGTCTCGTAGTCAGCCTGGCGATGGTAGGCCAAACTCAGGTTGTAGTAAGCAATCTCGTTATCCGGGTTCAGGGCAGCGGCCCGCTCGTGGGTGGTGATGGCCGCTTCAAGCTGCCCGCTGGTCAGGTACGCGATCCCTAGGGCATTCAGGGCCGGCCCATGGTCAGGCTCTAGGGTCAGGGCCGCTTTCAGGGCGGCGATCGCCTCCGCCCGACGACCGGCCAGGTGCAGGGTCCAGCCCAGCAACACGCGCCCGTCTGGATGGGTGGGGTCGAGGTCTACCCCCCGCTCGAGGGCGGCGATCGCCCCGGGAAAATCCCCCTGCTGTCGCAATGCTAGCCCCTGCTGCCGCTGGGCTGCTGCCCCTGCGGGATCGGGCGCGACGGTGGGGGTAGGGGAGGGTGTCGGCGGCGGGCTCGGAGATGGCGCTGGGGGCGGCTCGGGGCTTGGCGCAACGGTCGGCGGCGCGCTACAGGCTGCAAGGAGCGGGAGGAGGGCGATCGCGGGGAAAACGAAGCGGTTCACGGGCTGGCTCCTAGGGGTTCTGCTCTACCACCCTGCATTATTCGCCAAGCTTTGAGCACTGCCAAGGGTCGAGACTGTTCCTAGACTCTCATCGTAATGCAGCCGCTCCGCCGCTACCTCCCGCGCCATCTGCTCCCGCAGCGCTAACGGTGCTAGCACCTCCCCCAGCGGCCGCCAATCCCGCAGCCGCATCACCACATTGATATCCCCCAACCGCACCCAAGCCTGATAGTAGCGATCCTGCGGCGATCGCCTTGCCACCAACGCCAACAGGGCCTCCCGCTCCGCCGCATCCTCCACCTCCCGCTCGATCAGCCCCGGCAGCTCCCCATAGGCAACCGGCACGAACGTGGGATGGCGCACCGTTCCATCGACATAATCCAGCGCAAACTCCGGCGGAAACCGCATCACCAACAGCGCCTTCGGCAAATAGAAATCGAACCCCCACGCTCCTGCCAACTGCTCGCGGACATACCCCGGCGTCGGCAGTTTTCCCTGCTGATACAGCTCCCGCAGCGCCTCCGGCAGCCCCGGATTGTCCCAGCTCAGCACCCGAAATCGCGGCGATCGCACCCGATCCAGCCGGTAATTGTGCCAGTGCGGCGCCTCCCCTGCCTCGCAACCATAAGCTGTCAGATATTTCGCCCGGCGAACGTAGTGCAAACAGACCGGATACCCTGTCACTTCTTGCAGCCGCCGCTGCCGCGCGCTCCAAGTCCGGAACTGGATTGCCCCCGCTGTCCCTCCCTGCCAAAACGCCGCCAACTGCGCCTGCAAATCGTCTGCCTGTTCCTGGGCCTCCGGCGTCAGAATATAGTCCAACTCCAGAAAAACCCGGCGCTCCGACTCCGCCCCCAACTGCCGCCCTTCCTCCCACAGACTCTCCAGCATCACCACCAAACTCGGCTCCACCAGCGCCGCCGCCTCCAACACGGGCCAGGCTTCCCCCCACGGCACCGCCGCCATCAGGGACCCCGCCACCCTTCCCTCCTTCGACTGCTGCCTCGGCCAGCGCCCCGCCGGTAAGCAGATATATCCCCGTCGCGGCTGGGACTGAAACCAACCTCGAGCCGCTAACAGTGCCAAATCCTGCCGCAGCGACCGATGTACCGTTGCAAAGGGACAACCCGCTACCTGCGCTTCAACCTGCGCGGTTGTCCAGCCTGTCTGCCCGGCTACCGCCGCCACCCAAGCGACGAGGGAGCCGGCCCAAGGGCTTGCCAGCACTAGCTCCCGGCCTGTTCGCTGGCACAAGCACCCTGTCCCTTGACAGGCCTGGCTCAGTTGCGCGGCCGGTCGCGTCTCGCTCGGATCGTGGCTGGGGGCAAAGAGGCGATCGCGCAAGTCCGGATAGCGAAAGGGCTGCGGCAGCGACGCGGCCCAGTCTTTCTCGCCATAGATGCAGTCCAGCAGCATCCACAACCGCAGCGCCCGCCCCAAACGATTGGACAGCGGTTTTCCTAGCAACCCCTGCAAGACCTCCGGACTCGGTGGCTCAGAAAATGTGCTCATCAGCCTGGTGATAATGATTGAAAGTTCATTTTTCAACTGCCATGCTACCGTAGCAGCAACTTCAATCCCCTGCGCGCTCGTGCTAGCTAACGACAACTCACCGGCCATCCGGCTCACTCTCAGCCAATCCCACTCTTTCCAGGGCACGAGTTACCAAGTGCTCAGGATTGAGCTGACAACTCGCGATCGCCTCATCTCTCCTGAAGATTTGACCAGCCTCGAATGGCCGCCGGGGCTGGAGACGCGCGGCGGTGTCGTCGTCTCTGGCCGCGCCCCGATCTGGCTCTACGCCTACCTCGTCCACGAACTCCACCCTGTTGCTTGGGTCGCCTGCTACGATCCCCGCCTCGGCGCGGTCGTTGTCGCCACCCACTCCCGCCAGGTGCAGACCGGACAAGTCCTTCCCCTCACCCTCGACGGCCGGCCGCGAGCCCGTCTCTGTCCTGCCGTCATGGTGGTCGGCCCCCCTGATAGCGGCAAATCTGTCCTCGCTCACGCTCTCTTCACCGCCCTCCTCCAGTTTTCTCCTGAGGTTTACCTCCAGCGCGCTCACTGGGACGGCGAAGGTAACTGGATTCTCGAACTCGGTGACTCTGCTACCCTCGCTGAGCAGGAAGCTTACAAGCTCGCCTACAAGGGCGGCCTCACGGCTGAATTCTTCCCCTACCACGCCCGCGCTATCCTCCAACTACGCCAACAAAAGCATTTAGTTCTGGTCGATGTCGGCGGTAAGGTACAGGCTGAGAAGGTTCCGCTGCTGGAGGCTTGCACTCACTATATTGTCATTAGTTCTGACCCGGAAGCGATCGCCCCGTGGCACGAGTTTTGTCGCGATCGCGGTAATTTGCAGTGCCTCGCTGTCATCCACAGCACTCTGGAATCCTGCGAGACGATCCACCAGCGCGATCCCTATCTGGAATTAACCTGCGGCCCGTGGATCATGGGCCAACTGCGCCCGGTTCCCCCGGTTCTGTTATCCTTGTTGCAGGCGCTCTTGCCTCAGCGATGAATGGTGTCCCTCGAATTACCAGTGACTATGAGCCCTCACCCCTTTGATGCCTACCAAGTCGATCGCCTCTTCCTGCTGATTGGCGAAAACCCCCTCCCCAACTACGTTGCCGCAAAACTGCTCGCCAAGGCGACCGGACATATCTATCTCGTCCATACGACCGGAACCCTTGAACCAGCAACGCAGTTACAGAAGATCCTGCATAGCGAGCTGCCAAACTCGCAATCCGTAGAGCAACTTTCTCTAGAAAGCTGGGAGTCTGATGCTTTCCGTATTCGGAGTGAAATTGAGAGCAAGCTCAAGGAGATCGATCGCAGCCAGGAGCGTATCGGCTTAAACTACACTGGCGGCACAAAAGCGATGGCTGTTCATACTTACCGCACTGTCTTTGACTATGATAAAAATGCTGTCTTTAGCTATCTCGACCCGCGCCGGCTGGAGATGTGCATTGATAATCAGGATGGCGATCGCACCCGCATCAAAGTCGCTCCAGATTTAGTCCAAGTCAGCCTTGCAAGTCTTTTTCAGATCCACGGCTGGTCTTGGAGTTCAGAACCAATCAGCGAGCCAGAACTACCCCAAGCTTTGGATGCTTTTGCCGATTTCCATGCCAAAGACGAATCAGTTCAACTCTGGCGTCAATGGTGCAATAAAGTTTTACGTCAAGAAACTAGAGATCCTGAAAAGCCGGACAGATGGCTCAAGGAAAACAGACTCAAAGAGCTGCCGGATCTAACATTGAGCAAGCTTCAAGGGAATCCAGCGATCGTGGCTGCCTTGGAGCAATTGGGCGTGACTGGCGAGCATCTATCCCTAGTAGACATTCAAACTCAAGGCGCAAAAAGCGTTACCTCTGCCTGTAAGTGGCTAGATGGTGAATGGCTAGAGCACTACGTCCTACACCAGGTCTCTGCAATTCAAGACACACATGAGGTTTATGAACAAGCCGCCTCATTCTGGATTAAAGATCCCGCTAGTCCCGATCGTACAAAGTTTCAATTTGATGTTGCTTTCATTCGCGGTTATCAACTCTTTGCAATCTCTTGCACTACAATCGAAGATCGCAGTAATTGCAAGCAAAAACTGTTTGAGGCCTATATCCGCGCTCAACAGCTTGGTGGTTCTGAAGCCCGAGTTGCCCTAGTGTGTTGTGCTATGCCCAAAGATGTCAGTGCTCTACGCACACAGATCAGCAACGTACTAAAATCTGCACCAGAAGCAATTGTTAAAGATACCAAAATCGCAGTTTTCGGGCGTAAAGACTTACCCAGCTTAGCCAATAAGTTAGCTGAATGGATTGAAGCCAACAACCAGGAGACAAAGTAAAGTATGAGCGAACTAACAGTCACCGTCCTGGATACTACGGGCATCCAAGGCTACATCTTCAACAGCAACCGCCTTCGTGAGAATATCGGCGCTTCCCAACTCGTCCGCGAAGTCACTAATGACTGGGTAAAAGCT
This sequence comes from uncultured bacterium, assembly GCA_964397305.1. Taxonomy (GTDB): domain Bacteria; phylum Cyanobacteriota; class Cyanobacteriia; order Cyanobacteriales; family Spirulinaceae; genus JAAUTY01. The sequence goes on along the minus strand of CAYNIP010000063.1, from coordinate 2,017 downwards.
ACACTAGCACTAGATGAAATAGGTTTGCCCGAAAGCCAGCAAGATGACTCCATTCAAGATAGCGACCTGAATGGCCTGCCAGCAGGAATTGTCTACCTAGGTGGTGGCAATGCCGTGCTACTCTTCAAGTCACGCGAACTTGCTTCTGAGTTCGTGCGAATCCTCAGCAAGAAAGTCCTCGAAGAAGCCCCCGGCATCAACCTGGTCGCTGCCCACAAAACCTTTGATTGGGATAGCCAGCAACTTCGAGATGTAGTCAAAGACCTGTTCAAAAACGATCTGGAGTGCAACAAGCGCGGCTACATTCCTTCCGCACCACTCCTAGGACTCAGTGTAACCGCCGCTTGCCAGTCCACCCAGCTACCCGCAATCGACTGGAGCGATCCTGGTGAAGAGGACGACCGTTACTTGATTTCTCGGCAGACTCAGGCAAAGCTCCAGGCTCGAAGTCGAGCCAATGAAAGACTTAGAAAGCTTTTCGGGAAAATTGAAGGACTGGAAGATTATGAGTTTCCCAACAGAACCGATCAGCTAGGACGCTCTGAAGGCGAATCCAGCTATGCTGCCATTGTCCATGCTGACGGCAATGGTATTGGCGATCGCATTAAAGGCTATACTAAGAAATGCAATGAAAACTCGGCATATATCCACGCCATGCGCGATTTTTCTGAGCGATTAGAGAGTGCAGGACAGAAAGCACTCCGCACAGTAGTCAAAAAGCTGCTTGAAGTCATTGAAATCAATGACAAGCAGAAAACTATCAAGGATAAGTTTACCCTCAAACGTCATAAGGAGGGTAAATATTACCTACCCTTCCGCCCCTTAGTTTATGGCGGCGATGATGTAACCTTTGTCTGCGAAGCTCGCCTCGGGCTAGAACTAGCAGCTATTTATCTGCAAGCACTGGAAAAACAATCGCTGCCAGATGGCGAGCCAATAAAAGCTTGTGCTGGCATCAGTATTGTCAAGACCCACTACCCCTTCGCCCGAGCCTACGAACTCAGCGAAGAACTGTGCCGCTCAGCCAAAAAGTATGTGAGAGACGATCTGGACAATAATAGCTCAGCAATGGATTGGCACTTTGCTGCTAGTGGCTTGCTTGGTTCGATCGGCGAGATTCGCTCGCGAGAATATTCTGTATCAGCAGGCAATGCGGATATTAAGCTGGAATACCGCCTGTGTATGCGTCCCATCGAAGTTGCCTCAACAGAAACGAATTGGCGCAACTGGGCTGACTTTCAAAAAGTCATGCGAGACTTTCTCTATGGTAAAAATTGGCAAGGTCGCCGCAATAAAGTCATGGCACTTCGAGAAGTTCTTCGCTCTGGAGGGGATGCAACTGAACAGTTTCTCAAAAACTATGGGCTAGAAGGGAGGTTATATAACTTTCCACAAAAATCGCAGATATCTACTCGCGGTTGGTTAGACGACGTATGTGGCTATTTTGATGCGATTGAGGCGATGGAATTTTATGTTGGCTTGGAGGATCGCTGATGAGCGTACTAGAGCAGTCAACGCATCTACTGGCTGAATCGCGGATTTTTCTGCCCAACGTGAGCTGGCAGCAGTATGAGACCTTGCTGGCAATGTTTGGCGATCGCCCCCACCTCCGCCTCACCTACCTAGAGGGAAATCTGGAAATCACGACCATTTCTCTCGAACACGAGATACTCAAAAAAATCATCGCCCGCCTCTTGGAAATTTACGCCCTCGAGCGAGACATCGATTTATTTAGCTGCGGCTCCGCCACCTTTCGTAGCGAAACGGCAGCCCGAGGGCTAGAGCCCGATGAAAGTTACTGTCTCGGCAGCCGTAAGGAGTTCCCCGATGTTTCGATTGAGATTGCGATTAGCAGCGGCAGCATCGATAAGCTCAAGGTTTACCAAGGTCTTGGCGTTCAGGAAGTTTGGTTTTGGCAAGGTAAGCAATTTGCGCTCTATCGCTGGAATCCTTCTGCTGGGGCTTATGAGCTAACTGAATGCAGCGACCTTTTCCCAGGACTTGACTTGTCACTCCT
>CAYNIP010000062.1:0-23370 GCA_964397305.1 uncultured bacterium | reverse complement strand
TCCCTACTTGGGAGAGGGGTTGGGGTGAGGGCTGAGCAAAGGAGTACCAACATCCCGCGCACAATCCCGCGCGCAATTTCGTTCACCCACTCAGGGAGCAAGGACTCGCCCCTAGAGCGCTACTCGGCCCGGTGGCGATCGAGGGGCTCAAACTCACCTAACACTTCTGCCGGGGCCGATCGACCCATAACCGAGCGCATTCCCTCCAAAGTCGAGACCATGCTGCTGGGGTCCATGAACATGATCTTGCTGCTCCCACTGTTGCCGATAGTCTTGCCCATTTCCATGTAGTTTTGAGCCAGAAGAAATTGCAGTGCTTCCCGAGCTTGGGGATCTGTCTTCAGCTTTTCAGTAATGATGTCCAGAGCCCGGGAGGTGGCCTGGGCCTTGAGCACTTCCTGCTGGGCGGCGGCTTCTGCGGCTAGGATGGCTGCCTTCTTGCGAGCTTCGGCATCGAGCAACTGAGCTTCCGCCTTGCCGCGAGCCTGGTTGATGGCGGCATCGCGCTCCCCTTCGGAGGTCAGGATGGCGGCTCGCTTGCGACGCTCCGCTGACATTTGCAGCTCCATTGAGTCTTGCACCGCGCGGGAGGGGGTGATGTCACGCAGTTCGACCCGAGTCACTTTCACGCCCCAGGGGTCCGTGGAGATGTCTAGCTCTCTCAGGAGAATTTCGTTGATCTCCGTGCGGGCGGTAAACGTTTGATCGAGTTCCAGCTTGCCCATTTCAGAGCGGATCTGGGTTAGCACCAGGTTTTCCATGGCTCTTTGGAGATTTTCGACCCGATAGTAGGCCTTCTCCATATCCACAATCCGCCAGTAAACGACGGCATCGGCACTGATCCCCACGTTGTCTTTGGTGATGCAGGATTGGGGCTGGACATCGAGGACGCGCTCGCGAGTCGTGCCTTGGAAGGCGACTTTATCGACAAAAGGGGTGACGAAGTTGAGGCCAGGGCTCAGTTTGCGTTTGTAGCGACCGAAGCTCTCAATCAGGGCTTCATTTTTCTCGTTGACGATCTTGACGGAGCCCATCAGGGCCGAGCCACCAAAGGCCAGGATTACTAACAGGAACAATTGACTGATGCCCATGGGCAACCTCCTAGAAAATGCAGGGAAGAATGAATGATTGGGGGGGGATTTATGGGGCTCAGGGCCGTAGCAGGGTTTCTGGCATGACGATGAGTGTATTGCCCTCCCGGCGCAGCACGTAGACGCTCTGCTGAGCGGGAATGGCTAGGCCCTCGTCATCACAACGAGCTTGCCAGGAGGAGCCTTCGTAAAGGATGCGGCCCGTGCGGCCGGGGGCGATCGCTGTTAGGGTTTCGCCGCGCGTGTCATCGAGCAAAAGGGTGGAGCGCTGCCGGGGAACGAGAAAACGCCGCGATACGGCGACAAAAAGCAGGGACAGCCCCATCCAAGCAGCCACCTGCAAACCCAGTTGGGGGACCACCAAGGAGAGCAGAGCTACCAGCACTGCGCTGATCCCCATCGTGAACTCCACAAAGGCCGTGGGGAAAATAAATTCCATCAAGCAAAGGAGGACGCCGGCCATCAACCAGAGCAAGGTGGCATCTGTTACTTGAATCATGGTCAATAACCTTTTGAATTGAGGATGGCTTCTACCATCAGCCCGCGTTGTTGCGTCAACTGCTCGATAGCTAAGGCTTGGGCTGGCGCTGCTAGGCCGTTAGATTCGCTACAATTCTAACGCTTAACTTAGCTTATCCCCAGTCTGTTGGTGCGGGCGATCGCCGCAAGTTTGCCCCGGGCTGCTAGCTCCTGCCTGGCTTGAGCAGCGATCGCCCTGAGGCGGTAGACTAGCAACAACCCGCGCCGGGGGCTGCGCCCCTCCGGCCCATTCGTCCGCTGCGACCTACCACCCCCCACCGCGCATGAACCGCCTCCCGCCGTCACTCCGCACCTACCTCTGGGCGGCCGGCGCAACCGCTGCCCAGTGGTCGCCCCCAAACGTGATTGAAGGCCGCTACAAGGTCATCCATCCCCAGGTTTGGCAAGACGTTTACCCGGAGCAACTGCCGGCGATCCCCAATCCTCTGCCTGCCGAACTGGTGGCCTACCTGCACCTCTACCCCCAGCACCGCCACATCCCCAGCGTCTACGGCGTCTGCTACCTCGAGGGGGAGCCGATCATCCTGCTCCAGGAGGCCCCCCTGGATCGGGAGGGCCGCCTCCTGCCCGCCCTCTTCAGCGCTTGGGCCCAGGCCTCGGCCTTGCGGCAAGTGTCTTGGCTCTGGCAAGTGTTGCAACTCTGGGAGCCCCTGACTGCTCAGGGGGTGGCCGTCTCGTTGCTCGACCCGGAAAACCTGCGGGTCGAAGGCGGCTGCCTGCGCCTGCGCGAACTCTCCTTTGCGGCGGAACCGGCTACCCTAGCCCAATTGGGTCAGACTTGGACTAACCTGGCTCGGGCGGCCCGGGCGGGTGTGGCGGACAAGCTGGGGGCGATCGCCACGGAACTCCAGCGCCCCGACGCTTCCCTGAGCGTCACCAGCAAAGCCTTAAACAAGCTGCTGTTGATCCAAACAGCCCACCACCCCCTCCGCAGCCGCATCGCCAGCGCTACCGATCCCGGTCCCCAGCAGGAGCGCAACGAAGATACCTGCTACCCGCGGCCAGCGGAGGGGGAGCCCCTGGGCGATCGCGCCTCGAGCAGCCCAGCCGCCCCCTTTGCGATCGTGTGCGATGGCATCGGCGGCCATGAGGGGGGCGAGATGGCGAGCCAGTTGGCCGTCCAGTCCCTGCAATTACAAGTACAAGCCTTGCTGGGAGAGATCAGCCGCGAGCGCGAGCTGCTCAGCCCCGAGCAAGTCGCCGATCACCTCAAGGCTGTTCTCCGCATCGCCAATAACCTCATCTGCTCCCGCAACGATGCCCAGGGTCGCGAAGCCCGCCAGCGCATGGCGACCACCGTGGTCATGGCGGTGCAAGTGCAGCAAGCCGTTCCCCTCAACGATACCGACTTCGGCACCAGCCATGAACTCTACCTACTGCACGTCGGGGACAGCCGCGCTTATTGGTTAACCGAGCACTACTGCCAGCAACTGACGGTCGATGATGATGTGGCCGGCCGCGAGATCCGCCTCGGCCGCAGCCTGCCCAGCCAGGCCCAGCGCCGCCCTGACGCCGAAGCCCTTACCCAGGCCTTGGGCACGCGGGAAGCGGAGCGGCTGCGCCCGACGATCCAGCGCTTCACCCTGGATGAGGACGGGATCTTGCTCCTCTGTTCCGATGGCCTGAGTGATCACCAGCTGCTCGAGCGCTCCTGGCAGGAGTTTGTCCCGGATATTCTCAAGGGCAAGCTGTCTCTGGCCATGGCGGCGGAGCTATGGGTGAAATTGGCCAACCAGCGCAACGGCCACGACAATACAACGGTCGTGGCCCTCCACTACCGTTTGGATCTGCGCGAGCCAGTGGTGGTGCCCCGGCCCGAGCCGAGGGAAGAGCTGCCAACTCCCAGCACGCCAACGCCCGCCGCGCGATCGCCAGAGCCCGAGGTGGAGCCAGACCTAGACCTGGAACCAGAACCCCAAGCTTCCCCCAGCCCCCCCCAGGAACCCGATCCCCTCAGTCCCGCTGCTCTCCCCCGGCCCTTCCCATCCCCGGCTCCGGAGCTGGGAGACAGTAATGGGAGTCCCCCCGCGTCTCCACGGGAAGTAGCCCCGCCGTTTGTCCCGATGACAGCCCCGGAGCCCCGCGAGGAGTCGCCGGAACCGCTCCAGCGCCCGTCGGCCTTTTTTGAAGATGTTGATACTGAAAGTGAGGAGGAGAACATGAGCGACGAGGGTTTTGAGGGACGCTACCGCCAGGTAGCCCTAGGGGCGGGAGCCGGTCTCCTCGCCTTGGTCGTCCTAGTGACAGGTTGGTACGTCTGGAGTCAGTTGAACCCCCCAGAGCCCCGACCCCTGCCGGGGCCAAACCAGGAACAGCCCGTCGGTGACTAATCCGACGGCAGGGCCAAGGACTGGTGCTGACGCAGGAGGCGCGCGATCTCTTGGCGACAATGTTGGTTGAGTTGGGTTACGAGGTCCTGGGCCTGCTTGCTGTGGTAATGCTGGCGGTGGCGGGGAGTGATCCAGTAGGGCCGACCGATGACGAGGTTCAGGCGCTGATAGAGCACCAAGGGTTGCCGACCGGGCCGGTCGAACTGCGTCTCGCTGGGGGCAAACCAGCGCAATAGGCGGACGGGAAAGGTGGGGGTGACGGTTTCCTGAAGGGAGGCGATCGCCACGGGCAGTACCGCCAACCGGGGAACCTCAGCCCGTAGGGCCAAGTGGGCAAAGCCTCGCTGAAACTGGCTCACCTGCCAGGGGGAGGTAAGCTCTAGCATCGGGGTGATGCCTTCTGGAAAGATACACACCCATTGCCCTTGGTGCAGCAGCTCCCGAGCCTCGCCCAGCAAGAAGTGGGACCGCTGCTCCGGTTCCGGCAAGGGGAGGCCGCCCAGCATCTGCACGAGGTCTCGCCAGAGGGGGACTTGCCCCATGGAGTGGTGGCAGACGGTGCGGAGGGAGCCCTGGAGACCGGCCATGAGCACCAGAGGATCAAGCACGCTGCGGTGGTTACTGACCACGATCACCGGGCCCTGACTGGGAATGCGGTGTTGGTAGTAGGGAAACACGCGCACACCGATAGCCGTGAGAATCAGGTGTGAAAGTTGCTGCGGCGTCATGGGCTCTGGGAAATGTCGCGATGACCTGGCTCTGATTAGTTTTAGTTTAGCAGGGTATAAGAAAAACTTAAATTTCCCGGCTGCTCTGAGGGGAATCCCCCCTAGCTTGATTAACAATTTCTTTAGCTTTTTATCCCTAGCCAAAGGACACGGAGGCGAGTGCTTGGACCTGAAGATCATGACAGGGCCTTGGGTTCCCCGGACGCTTCAAACAGGCTTCTGACAACGACTTCACTCTAGACTGCCTCAATCCTAACCAGGCTTCCAGGGGCAGGTGGCAAGGTGGTTTAACTTGTCGATAGCGACAGAATTGGCTACACTGTCAGCCTGCTCTGCTGCACAATCTCGGACGACAGTTTCGATTGCAAGTATGGTGTCGCTGGCTACGGTGACAGTGCGATCGCTCCAAGTTTAGGCTCAGGGGCAACTAAACTGGCTCGGGAGAGTCACAGGATATGATAGAAATGGAAGTAAGTTCTCTGGGCCAGTAAATTCTCGGAATTGAAAGCTTTTTTTAATATTCTGTGCGTCCTAAAAACGCATTTTTTAGATAACGGAGTATGACAGACCATGTTAGACGATAGCTTTAGTGATAATTCTATCTTTACCCCCGAGCAGGTCCTGGAGAATCGCGGCCGCGTTGCTATCTTTATTGATGGCTCCAATCTCTTCTATGCTGCTTTGCAACTGGGCTTGGAGATTGACTACACCAAGCTCTTGTGCCGCTTGACTTCGGGCTCCCGCTTACTCCGCGCCTTCTTCTACACAGGCGTCGATCGCACCAACGAAAAGCAGCAGGGCTTTCTGCTCTGGATGCGCCGCAACGGCTATCGTGTCATCGCCAAGGATCTGGTGCAGTTGCCGGATGGCTCCAAGAAAGCCAATCTGGACGTTGAGATTGCCGTGGATATGATGGCCCTTGTTCAGGCCTATGACACCGCCGTGCTTGTCAGCGGGGACGGGGATTTGGCCTACGCGGTGGATGCGGTTAGCTATCGAGGGGCCCGGGTGGAAGTTGTGAGTCTGCGCTCCATGACCAGCGATAGCTTGATCAATGTGGCAGATCGCTACATCGATCTCGACCAAATCAAAGACGAAATTCAGAAAAATTCTCGTCACACCACGGGGAGCTATCGGAATTTTCCCGGCATCCGCGCGATTGATCCCCAGGGCAGTCATCGCAAGCGTCTCGACGATTAGCAGGTCAGGCAACCATGAGTCAGTGGCTGAGTCTCCGCAGGGGGGGAAGGGGTTGGGCGATCGCCACGGTGGTAGTCGCACTGGTCTCCTGCCGTCCTGCCCCAGTGGAAGACCTTGGGGGTGAAACCGTCGAGCCCATTCAGGATGAGCAGCTCGTCCTCCGCAATGCCACCTTGGAGCAAGCCGACGCCGATGGCAACATTCTCTGGAAAATTAACGCGCAACTCACCCGCTACAGTGAAGATAAGCAGGTGGCCCAGTTGGAAGAACTCACGGGTAACTTGCTCCAAGACGGTCAGGTGATCCTCAAGGTGCGGGCGGCGGGCGGCGAAATTCGCCTGGAAGAAGATGGCGAGAAGGTGTTTCTCCGGGGCCGCATTGAGGCAACCGATCCCCGCAATGAGTTGACCCTGCGAGCCCAAGAACTGGACTGGTTGCCTCGCGAAGGTCGAGTGGCGGCCCGGCAGCAGTTGCAGGCGAGCCACCCCCAGCTTGAGTTGGTCGCCTCAGAAGCCAGCTACCAGACCCGGGAGCAAGAACTGGAGGCCTTCGGTGAAATTGTCGCCGTCGCCAAGGAACAGCCCCTGGAGATTCAATCGGAACAGTTGACCTGGCAGATTGCCGCGCGCCAACTGAAGGGCGATCGCGGCATTGAACTCAAGCGCTACCCCGAACCCGTGACCTTGGCTGCTGTCAACGCCACCCGTCGGGGCGCGCGCCTGTCCCTCAACCTGGGGGCGGGTCAGTCCCTGATGCTGGCTCCACCCCCCCTGCCCGAGACGGCCACCGATCGCGTCGTCGCTGAGGAGTCAGCCCTGAACCTGGAGACGTTGGTGGTGCTGCTGAAAAACTCCGTCGAGTCCCGCTCCCTAGAACCGCCGCTCCAGATTGCTTCAGATTCCATTGTCTGGGATCTCAAGCAGCGCACGGTGTTGGCGGATCAGCCGGTCCAGATTCTCCACACCCAGGACCGCTTGGCGATCGCCGCCAATCAGGGCTTTGCCGATCTAGACCGTGAGATCGTCCAGCTCAGCGGTGGCGCCCTCGGCCGCAACCCTAGCAATCGCTCCGAGCTGTCCGCTGATGAGATCATCTGGCAGATTCCGAGCCGCCAGCTCGAAGCGACGGGCCAGGTCATCTATCGGCAACAAGATCCTCCCCTCCACCTCGTCGGCTCCCGCGCCCTCGGGAACTTGGACCAACAAAACATTACGATTACCAGCAGTCCGGGGCAGCGAGTTGTCACCAACATCGTGCCCTAGGGGCGCAACACCCCGATGGCCGCCGCGCCGCCCACTAAGGGGCCCTGGGGCAGGGTGTATCCCTCTTGTGTCATTTCAAGCAGAGGAGAATGAGAAATTTCCTGCTCCATAAGCATCTGCCAAGGGCGTAGAGAAACAGTTAACTCAGTAGGTCGAGGTAGAAAAGACGGCTCTTCGGCACTTGGTGTGTAAACTCCATCAAAACTCAAGCCCAAAATGCTTGCTGTGTAAGGATTTTGGGTTTCTCAACACTTGACTAGGGCGCAAAATCGCTGGAAACCATGTCAGAAGCAGGATTCAGTGATTTTTACCACACTAAGTACTGAAGAACCAGAATAGCGTGATGTCTGGACTTGGGGAGCAATATCGCACCCCACACCTCATAAATCCCAACGCACCGCCGCCCCCACCCACCCGGCAACGGTGCGTTTTCCGGTGGGGCTTGGGCGCAAGCGTTGCGCCCCTACCCAGATTCACCATTCACCACAATCCATAGGGGCGGATGGGTATGCTCACGCGGATCGGGTGCATCTCCCTTGGGAGACGCCCCTTTGCTCTACCTGGGCGAAGGGGGAGGGTAAACGCCTAACTGAGATGCACCCGTCGAGCTGGCCCTATCCCTCAGGGGAGCTACCCGCGCGATTATTTCACCACTTTCTTGAGCTGGCGGACGGTTTGGTAGAGTTCTGGCAACCGACGATACACAGCGCTGGCCTTGAGGAAGAGGGCATGGGGCAGGGCGGGAATGCCCGTGACAATGGCCCCGGGCGCGACATCCCCGTGGACTCCCGCCTTGGCAGTGGCGATCGCCCCGTCGCCGATCTCGGCCTGGTTCGCGATGCCCACCTGGCCGGCGAGAATGACCCGACGCCCCACCTTGACACCCCCCGCCATCCCCGCCTGGGCGGCTATCACAGTATTGGGACCGATGGTACAGCCGTGCCCAATTTGCACCAGGTTATCCAGTTTGACCCCCGTACCCAGCCGCGTTTCCCCCACCGTTGGCCGATCGACCGTGCTATTACTACCAACTTCCACACCATCTTCTAGTACCACCCGGCCTGATTGCTCGATTTTGAAGTAGCCCTCGGGGGTGGGGACGAAGCCAAAGCCCTCGCCGCCAATCACCGCGCCGCTGTGGATGACGCAATTTGCCCCAAGGTGTGTGCGCTCGTGGATGGTGCAATGGGCGTGGAGTACTGTGTTTGCGCCGATTTCGACCCCAGGGTACAGGGTGACATGGGCATGGATGCAGGCGCGATCGCCCAGCTTGACCCCCGCGTGAAGGACGACATAGGGCCCGATGTAAACCTCACGGCCTAAGCTGACGCTGGGATCGATCACCGCTGAGGGGTGCAGGCCGGGCTCCGGGCGAAAGGGTTGGTAAAACTGCCGTAGGGCGCGGGCGAACTGCAAGCGCGGGTCGGCCGCCGCGAGCCAAGCCAGGCCCCGCTGGTCGGCCTGGGCCTGGAGGGCCGCATCCTGGGGCAAGATCAGGGCACTGGCTTGGGTGTCTTGCAAGTGGGCAGCGAACTTGTCGCCTTCGATGTAGCTGAGAGCACCAGGGCCAGCTTCATAGACAGCGGCCACGCTAGTCAAGTCAGGATCACGCTCCGGCTGGGTGGCGAGGCTACTGTCGGTCGGTGACAGATCGAGATGCACAAGCAATTGGCTAAATTTCATCGCTGGGGGTTTCCGAAAACGAACGCCAGCGACGGGCTAACCAGATAGCTGATGTCAAGCCCTTAGGATTCGCGGCGTTGCAAGTGCTGGAATAACCTATACATCTCCGGCAAGCGATTGTAAACCGCCGCCGTGTTGAGCCAGAGCCTGGGGGTAACAGCGGAATAGCCAGAAACGGTGGTGGCAGGGCCCTGGAGCCTGATCGTAGGAACGCAGGGTCGCTAGGCGGGGATGTTCCCCAGGTTTGCAGCCTGTCTTCAGGGAGCCGGGAACTCCCTGCGGGGGTCTCGGGACAGCTCCGAGCCGCCAGAGGCTCCTTAGGCAGCCTGGCTTTTCCACAAAGGCCGGGGCTTTTCCACAGGTTTTCCGGGCTTTTCCACAAACTTAATGAAACGTTAATCCGCAACGAGCCAAATCTTAAACGAGCGTGCTACGAGGACGCCGGGAGGGCGCATCCCTGCCCTAGGCAAGCATTCCCCAAACTTGCCTCCTTGGGGGATAATGTGCTGAAAGTTTACTTATAGCCTGCGAATTCCGCAAGGCGCGACTCGTCAGCCCCTACCGGCAAACTTGCTCCTGCTTAGCCTGTGCATTACCAACCTGATTGTGGGTAGTCCGGACGTTTGACGAACCTCATTCCCTATGCTGAAGTCCACCTGGCATTGGTTGCGCGCCCTCACCACTGAGCTACTCAGCAGCCAGCCCAGCGTTCCCCATCCCACGGAGATTCCCCCCTTGACCAATGAGGGCTATGAATCGCTCTTGGGCGAACTCCTCACCGGGTTAGCTAATGGCTGGAGCAATGAACGCACCCTTAATGCCTTGGGAGTGCGACGCCATGATCCCTGGTTTGTCTCGTGGCTCCAGCGCTACGGGCGACAATTGCTGCGGCAGCCGCTGCTGCCCGGGGGCCGGACGACCGCTGAGCAGTTGGTGAAACTGGGTCAGCTCCCCGCAGGGGAGCTGAGCGAACTGGCCCAGAGCTATGGCGAGCGCCTCTTGGCGGCTTGGGAGGAGACGGCGACGCCTCCGAGTTCGGCGGTGCGTGCTGTCGAGTCTGAAGATCCCCTGGCCCTGTTTACCCAGGCTAGCGAGCTGTACCAAGCCGGTAAGCTGGACGGGGCTCTGACCCTGTGGGAACAGGCCCTAACGCTGCGACCGGACTGGGCTGAGGCTCACAATGGCTGTGGTGCTGCCCTATACTATTCGGGTCGCTTGGAGGAGGCGATCGCCCAGTTTGACCAGGCCTTGGCCCAGGAGCCCCAAAGCGCGATCGCCTATTTCAATCGCGGTCATGCTTGGCTGGCCCTGGAGGAATTTTCCGAGGCCCTGGAAGACTTCAGCCGCGCTATGGAGTACCGACCGAACTTCCATCTCGCCTACCACGGGCGGGGGCTGGCCCTGCACCGCCTCGGACGCTATAGCGAGGCGATCGCTGATTTCAGCCAAGCTCTGGATATCGACCCCACCTGTCCTTTTGCCTACAATGGGCGCGGCATTGTCCAAGCTGAACTAGGAGATCAGGAAGCGGCCCTCGACGATTTCAGTCAAGCCCTGCGCCACCAGCCCAATGCGGCCGACATCCGCCATAATCGCGGCAATGCCCTGCTCGCCCTGGGCCGCCATGCAGAAGCCCTGGCTGACTTTAATCAATGCTTGCTGATCGAACCCAACTTCTATCGCGCCTACTACAGCCGGGCCAATACCCACGCGGAACTGGGGGACTGCGAAGCGGCGATCGCCGACTACAAGGAGGCCCTCGCCCAACAGCCCAACTACCCCGCAGCCTACAACGGGCGCGGCACGGCCCTGCGTCGCTTGAGTCGCTACAATGACGCGATCGCTGATTACAACGCCGCGATCTATACCAAAGATGACTTCTGGCAAGCTTGGGCTAATCGTGGCTGGGCTATCTTCCAATCCCCACCCCCCCTGGGCTACGAGGCCGCCTTGCAGAACTGGGAGGAAGGCCTGGGCAAGCTCGACCCCGAGGCCCCCGACTATGCCGAGGCCTGCGGCACGCTCCACTACTACAAAGGCCTCGCCCAGGAGCAGCGGGCAGGGGAGCAGGAGAACCCGCGCCGAGCTTATGAACAGGCGATTCGCAGCTATCAAAGTGCCCTGGACGCCCTCCAGGATCGTCCCGGCCTGGAGGAACTCTACCTGGAGGTGATGCAGCGCCTGATCGTGGTTTACACCCTGATCGGCAGTGACCTGCAAACCCCTCACCTCCTCAACATTGCCACCCTGCTGCTCCGGCAACTCCTCCTCAAGATCAGCGATCCCAGTCGCCAACTGGCCCTAGCCCGCAAGTTCATCGGCTTGCAGCAACTGAATGTGGATCGTCTGGCCAAGGCCGCTGATGCTCACCAACGCTGCCAGGCTGTGGAAGCGGCTGAAGCGGGCAAGGCCCTCTGTTGGCGCTGGTGGCGCGATCGCCGCTACAGCGATACCCCAGAATCCAGTCTCAGCTACGCTCAGATCCAGAAACTCCTCACCCCCAGCACCGCCGCCATCTATTGGCACCTCAGCCCGGCGGCCCTGGTGGCCTTTGTGCTCCAAGCCGACCAGCCCCCCCAGGTGCTCTCGAGTGTGCGCCACTTCCCAGAGCAGCGCCTGCATCGCTGGCAGACTTGGCTCGCGGATTGGCAGGCCCACCCCCCGCAAGGACCCGGGGAGCCGGACTTGAGCCGCCGCCTGCAAGACCTGGGGGACATCCTCGACAGCCGTGATATCCTCGCCCGCCTGCCCGCCACGATTGAGCACTTGCTCCTGATTCCCCACCGCGAGCTGCACGGGCTGCCTCTCCAGGCCCTTTTCTCGCCACCCTTGAGTGAGCGTGAGTTCACGATCGCCTACCTGCCCAGTGCCCGCTTTGGCCTGGATCTCGACATTTCTCTGCCAGCCCCCGCCTACACTCAGCCGGCGTTGCCCCTGCTCACGGTGGCCCATCCGGACGGCTACACGCCCAACAATGCCGTGGCGCTGGCGGCGATCGCCCGCCTCTTCCAGCATCGCCACGTCAATAGCGAAGATGCGAACCGGGAGCGACTGTTGCAAGAACTGAAGACGCCAGCCAATATCTTCTATTTCAGCGGTGATTGCCAACAGCACCCGAGGCAGCCGGAGCAGTCTGCCTGGGTCCTGGCCGGCGGCGATCGCCTCACGCTCCCCGAGTTTATGGAGCTGGACATTCCCAATGTCTCCCTGATCTGCCTGCCCAATTGCCAGGCCCTATCGACCCCCCCTCATCCGCCCGCTAGGACAGAGGTGGCCAGCGAACCCCTAGAATTTATCGGCTGGCCCGCCGCGGGCCTGTTGAAAAATGCTACCTATGTGCTCGTCAGTTGTTGGCCCGTAGCCGATCTGGCGGCGAGCTTACTCCTGATCCAGTTCTATCGCCTGCTCAAGCAGGCCGTCCCGCCCGCCAATGCCCTCGCCCAAGCCCAACAATGGCTCCGGCAAGTGACCTACCGGGAGCTGATCCGCTTCTGTGATGAGCTGGCGGCGGATTTTCGCGAGCTGGTCCCCCCCTGCTACAACACCTTGATCCTGGCCCGCGATCGCGCTATGGCGGCCGCCGAAGACCAAGGAACCAGCCACTCCCCCTACGCCGACCCCTTCTATTGGGCTGGATTTACCCTCTGGGGCAAAGTCGATTAAAGCCATTGGCGATCGGGCTTTACGGCGATCGTTCCCTCAACGGTGGATGCCGACTAAACCAGGAATTAACTAGGCATTATTCCTTTCTTAATAGTTTCTTAATACAACACTGTCATCCTTCTTGGTGAAGACTGTCTAGTACTGAAGCATATCTACATCATGTTGAATCTTGGCCGGAGTCGGCTCCTAGTCGGCTCTCTGACTGTGTTTGCGGCCTTGGTGATCGCTGCCTGCACGGGTGAAACCACTTCCACCAATGGTGATGCCAGCGAAACAGCCTCAGAATCAGGAGCGACCGAAGCCGTTGAAGATTGCCCCCGACCTGAGGAGATGGATGCTCGGTTCTGTGACCGGGATGGCGATCTGGTGGCCGATCCTCCGGAGGACCCCTCTGAGTTTGTGAACCCCGATACCCTGATCTTTGCCTACACCCCCGTTGAAGACCCAGCGGTGTACGAAGAGGTCTGGTCAGAATTTATCGCGCACATGGAAGAAGTGACTGGCAAGAAAGTCGAATTCTTCGCTGTAGACTCCAATGCCGCGCAACTGGAAGCGATGCGCGCCGGCCGGCTCCATGTTGCGGGTTTCAACACCGGCAGCAATCCCTTTGCGGTGAACTTCGCGGGCTTTGTCCCCTTCACCATGATGGCGGCTGAAGATGGTTCCTTCGGCTATGAGATGGAGATCATCGTCCCCGCTGATAGCGATGCCGAAGAAATTGAAGACCTCAAAGGCAAGGAAATTGCCTTCACCTCCCAAACCTCGAACTCAGGCTTTAAGGCTCCCTCGGCCCTGCTAGACTCCGAGTTTGGCATGAAAGAAGGCAACGACTTCAGCGCCACCTTCTCCGGAGGTCACGACAACTCGATTCTGGGCGTCGCCAATGGCGACTACGATGCTGCGGCGATCGCCAACTCCGTACTCACACGCATGGTCGAGCGCGGCGTCCTGGAAACGAGCCAAATCCGCAGCATCTATGTTTCAGAAACCTTCCCCACCACCGGCTACGGCTACGTCTACAACCTCGACCCGGAACTGGCGGAAAAGGTCAAAGAAGCCTTCGAGACCTTCGACTGGGCCGGCACGAAACTCGAAGCCGAGTTCAGCCAATCTGGCGAATCCCAGTTCATCCCGATCACCTACAAGGAATATTGGGAAGTCATCCGCACCATCGACAAGGCCCTCGGCGTTGAATACAGCAAGCCCGAGTAAGCCTCTAGACGCATCCTACCTGCACAGCTCTCCGTCTCTGTAGCGCAGGCTGTTTCAGTACCCTCAAGCCCGCTTCCCCTAGAAGCGGGCCCTCTCTCGAGCTTGGGAGAGGGATTTAGGGTGAGGTCTGCCAAGCTGAGATGCTCCCGACTGAACGGCTGAGGGCTGCTCCCAAAGCTAGGAGCAGGGGGGCTAGAAGTCCCTCTCCCGATCTTAGGAGAGGGACTTAGGGCGTTGGCACAGCCTGTTTCGTGGAAACATAGGGCTGCCAAACTGGGATGCTCCCCGTCGAGGTGTGTCAGGCCGTCAGGCAATACCCCCCAGCAAGAACTTTGTTTTTGACGTAGAAATTATCCATGCTGCGCTTAGAGTCTGTTAGCAAGCAATACCCGACCGGTGATCTCGCCCTGCAAGACATCAACCTCACCATTCCTGACGGTCAGGTCCTAGCCTTGATCGGTCCCTCCGGTGCTGGTAAAAGCACCCTAATTCGCTGTATCAACCGCCTGATTCAACCGACCGCCGGTCGCATTTGGCTTGATGAACTGGAGATCACCAAACTCTCCCCCCAGGCCCTGCGCCTAGTCCGCCGCCGGATTGGCATGATTTTTCAGGAGTACGCCCTCATGGAACGACTCACCGTGATGGAGAACGTCCTCTCCGGCCAGTTGGGCTACGTGAACTTTTGGCAGAGTTGGTTTCGTCGCTTTCCCCAACCGATTGTTGACGAAGCCTTCCGACTCTTAGATCGTGTTGGCCTGCCCGATTTTCCTGACAAGCGCGCCGATGCCCTCTCCGGCGGTCAGCGCCAGCGCGTCGGCATTGCCCGCGCCCTGCTGCAAAATCCCAGCTTACTGCTGGTAGACGAGCCCACCGCCAGCCTCGATCCGAAAACAGCACGGCAGATCATGCGTTTGATCACCGAACTAGCCCGGGAGCGGGGCCTCGCCGCCATCATCAACATCCACGATGTCCCCCTCGCCCAAATGTTTGCCCAGCGCATTGTCGGTCTACGAGCTGGAAAAGTCGTCTACGACGGCAAGCCGGAAGACTTGACTCCGGCTGTACTCACGGAGATCTACGGCGAGGAAGATTGGAGTCGCGACTCCGAGGACGCGACGGACGCTCCCGCCCACTCTCCTCCGGTTGTCACTACGGGGGCTGGCAGCGGCGCTTAACATGATCCAAGCAACCGGCTCTTCGCGTCCCTGGTCACCACCGCCCTTCATCCGCAATCCTGTGAAGCGCTGGGCCCTGATCCTCGGGGCGGTGATCTATCTCCTCTTAGCGTTTAGTACTCTGAGAATCGATATTGACCGCGTGGTTCGCGGCCTTGATCGCAGCAGCCGCATCTTTTCCGGCTTCCTGCAACCTGATTTCATCTCCCGCTGGAGCAGCATCCAGTCCGGCATTCTAGAAAGCTTGACGATGACTGTCGTTGCCACTGTGGTTGGGGCGCTGATTGCCATTCCCATTGGTTTTGGCGCGGCCCGCAATATTGCGCCGTTGCCGATCTACCTGTTCTGCCGTGCTTGGGTCGCTCTTTCCCGCACCTTTCAAGAGGTGATGATTGCAATCGTCTTTGTGGTCATGATGGGATTTGGTCCCCTAGCAGGGGTGCTGACCCTCAGCTTTACTACCATCGGCTTTCTGTCGAAGCTCCTGGCCGAAGATATTGAGGAAATTGATGCTTCTCAGGTGGAGGCTATTCGCTCAACGGGGGCAACCTGGCCTCAGTTGATGACCTATGCTGTGCTGCCCCAAGTGATGCCGCGCCTGGTAGGTCTCACCATTTACCGCTTTGATATCAACTTGCGGGAATCGGCGGTTGTTGGCCTTGTCGGAGCAGGAGGCATCGGCTCCACATTGCAAACAGCCTTTGGGCGTTATGAATTTGATACGGCCGGAGCGATTTTGTTGGTCATCATTGCCCTGGTAATGATGACTGAAATTGCCTCCGGTGTGATCCGCAAGCGGCTGCAATAATCAGGAGATAAAATGCCGGTACAAGTTGTGAATGGAGCCAAGGTTTGGCAGCGTTGCGATCGCGCTGCTGCGATTCGTAGTTGGCTCGTTTGGGTGCTGGGAACCCTCCTCTTTTTGGGCTGCTGGCACTTGATCTCAGAGGCGACGAGCTGGGCCTTTGTTTGGGATGCTCCGGAGCAGGGCGCTCAACTGCTGGGGCGGATGTTTCCCCCCCGGTGGAGCTATGCCAATCAGCTCTGGTGGCCCCTTTGGGATACAATCAGCATCGCCACTGTGGGAACCCTGGGCGGGATCGCGATCGCCGCTCCCCTCTCCTTTCTGGCCGCCCGTAACACGACACCCCATCCTGTCGTGCGCTCCATCGCCCTGCTCTTGATCGTCACCTCGCGCTCCGTCAACTCACTGATCTGGGCACTGATTCTTGTATCGATCGTGGGCCCTGGGCTCCTCGCCGGGGTGATCGCGATCGCCCTGCGTTCCATCGGTTTCGCGGGCAAACTCTTCTCCGAAGCCATCGAAGAAATCGATCCCACCCAGGTGGAGGCCATCGTCGCGACGGGAGCAGCAAACCTACAGGTGCTAACCTACGGCATCGTGCCCCAAGTGCTGCCCACCTTTGCCGGGGTCAGTGTCTTTCGCTGGGACATCAATATCCGCGAGTCTACTGTGATCGGCCTGGTCGGTGCCGGCGGAGTTGGGCTCAGTCTGGATGCCTCGGTGAATTCATTGCAGTGGTCCCAAGCCAGTGTTATTTTCATTGCTATTTTCATCATGGTCTTTCTCAGCGAATGGGTATCCGCCACGGTGCGACGGGCGATCATCTGAGCCTGACAGGCAACCCGCCCTACTGAGGCCCAGGGAGCACCCCCGATTGGCAGCCCTTACCCTAAAAACCTCTCCCCCCGGAGAGGTTTTTAGGGCTCCCTGCTCCCAGGTTTGGGAGAGTGCATCTCATTTTGGAGACTCCCCTTCGCCCTACCGGGGAGACCGACCGGGAGATCCGCGTTTCGGAGACCCGGATTCTGCATCAGAGAGCGGCGGGTAGCAGCACACGGCTCACCGTCTCCGACGCCTTCAGGTCTGCGAGGCGCTGGCCGTCCCCGTCTTTATTCCCTAGGGGAATGGTTTCAGGATCGAGATAGAGGAGGCGATCGCTACTCGTCAGGAGGGCGATCGCCTGACCGGCTGGGGCCGGAACCATGACCATGAGCTGATCGAGCGGCTGGCTAAAGTGAAACACCTGGGTGCCGATGTCGCCGCGATTGGCTCGCCGCGCTGTACTGGCGAGGAGGCGCTTTGCATAGCCCTGCTCTGAAATCAGCAACAGCACTGTGTTGTTACGGCGGCAGAGGCAATAGCCGGCCAAATGTTCCCGGGCCCGCAGGCGGGCGGCCTGGTGGCCCTGGGCCGTGCGGCCCATCTGGGGCAATTGCGCGGCGTCGGCGGGAAAACGCAGGAGCCGACCGTTGGAAGTCGCAATGACCACTTCCTCATCCCCCCGAATCCAGTCGAGGGCGTAGAGGCGATCGCCCTCTTTGAGCTTGATCAAGCTCAGGCCCCGGTTGCTCAAGTCTGTTAACTCGGCACTCGCCAAGCACTTGATCTTGCCCCGCTCGCTGAGAACCAACAGACTAGGCCCCGCTTCCAGAGGGGGAAAACACTGGGCCACGATCGCTTCCCGCTTTGCCTGCACGCTGGCCGGCAGCAAATCGAGGAGCCGGGTCCTGCTGCGGCGGCGCTCGCCCGCTTCTGGGATTGCCCGCAAATCCACTGGGTAGGCCTTGCCGCTCTCGGTAGCAGCGATGAAGTGTTGGTGCGAGCCGATGGGAGCGCTGAAGGTGATCACCTGCTCCGGCTTGGTGGGAGGGCGTCCCTTTTGGGCGGCCGCGGCCGTCTGCCAGCGGACGAGACCCCCCTGAGTCACTTGCAGCAGGGCATCCGCCGGGATCGCCAGCGGATCAGGCTCGCTCGCCGCTAGCTCGGCCAGCTCCGCCTCCAGCTCCCCAGCGACAATGCGGGTACGCCGGGGATCGCCAAACTTGCGCTTCAGGGCCCGGAGGTCCTTCTTCAGGGCCTTGAGGAGTTCGTGGCGATCGCCCAGAAGGCGCTCTAGCTCAGCAATTTGCGTCTGCAATTCCTCATGCTCGGTCTGTAACTTCTGCTGCTCCAGGCCCGTCAGTCGCCGCAGGGGCATGGCGAGGATGGAATCGGCTTGAACCTCGCTAATCTGCAACTGAATTTGTAGGTGATCGCGGGCCGTCGTGCCGTCCGGGGCTTGGCGCAGGATCTCGATCACGAGGTCAAGCTGGGCCAGGGCGGTCCGCAACCCCTCGACCAAGTGCAAACGGCGCTGGGCCTGCTCCAGACTGTGGCGGTAGCGGCGGGTGAGAGTCTGCTCCCGAAACTCGAGAAAGGCCTGGAGCAACTCTCGCAGACTGAGCTGGCGGGGCTCATTGTTCACCAAGGCGAGGAAGATCGCGCCGAAGTTGCTCTGAAGCGCCGTCTGGCGGTAGAGCTGGCGTAGCACCCGCTGGGGATCGGCGTCGCGCTTGGTTTCGATCACGACCCGCATTCCGTCGCGATCGCTCTCATCGCGAATATCCGCAATGCCATGCACCCGGTCTTGGTTCACCAGATCTGCCAGCTTCTCGATCCAGCCCGCCTTATTGACCTGAAACGGCAGCTCTGTGATGATAATCGCCTCCCGAGTACGTCGCCGCCGGCCGCCATCGATCTGAATCGCCTCGATCTGCGCGACGCCCCGCACCGGGATCGTGCCGCGCCCAGTCTGATAGGCCTCCCGCACCCCCGCCAAGTCAATAATTTCGCCGCCAGTGGGGAAGTCGGGGCCGGGGATCAGCTCCCAGAGGTCTTCATCGCTCAAGCCGGGCCGATCGATCAGGGCGATCAGACCATCAACCACTTCGCTGAGATTGTGGGGCGGCACATTCGTCGCCATGCCCACGGCGATGCCCGAACAGCCGTTGAGTAATAATAGGGGTAGCTGCGCTGGCAGCACCAGGGGCTCTTGCTGAGAGTTATCAAAGTTGTCGATGAAGTCCACCGTCGCCTCGCCGATTTCGGCTAGCAGGGCCTGCTGGGCCACAGGTGAGAGGCGAGTTTCGGTGTACCGCATGGCGGCAGGCGGATCGTTGTCAACGGAGCCAAAATTGCCATGACCGGCCAACAGGGGATAGCGACTGGAGAAAACCTGCACCATCCGCACCAGGGCGTCATAAACGGATTGATCGCCGTGGGGGTGGTATTTGCCCAAAACATCCCCGACGACCCGGGCGCATTTCCGAAAGGGGCGATCGGGGGTCAAGCCCAACTCGTGCATGGCATAGAGGATGCGACGATGCACTGGCTTCAGGCCATCACGCGCATCGGGCAGGGCTCGCCCGACAATGACGCTCATGGCATATTCCAGGTAAGACCGCTCCATTTCCGCGTGCAGCGCGGTGGGAATAATTTGCCTGGCGCTCTCGTTTCCCCGATCTGCCATGAGTGTCTCGCGTCCTAATGCTGTACGGTCAAATAATGATGACGGATTGCCGTTGGGATGGCAACATTACTTAATGTTGCATCCTAGCCACTGGGCGACTAAGTTGCCGTTTGTTTCCCTGTCTATTTGCTGGTTGAACCCATGCCAACCGTTCTGATTGTCGAAGATGACCCCATCAATATGCGCGTGTTCTCCAAGATCCTGACCAAGCGCGGCGGCCTGGAGGTGAAAGGAACTGAAGACGTAGAAGAGGTCATGCAAATTGCCCAGGCTGGTGAGGTGGACATTATCCTGATGGATGTTTCGCTGGCCCACAGTGTCTACCAGGGGAAGTCCGTGGACGGCATCAAGATCGCGCAAATGCTCAAGGCGGACCCGAACACGGCGAAGCTGCCGATTATTTTGGTCACGGCCCATGCGATGGAAGGCGATCGCGAAAACTTCCTCAAGCAGAGCGGCGCAGACGGCTACATCTCGAAGCCAATCGTTGATCACCAAGAGTTCGTCAACCAAATCTTAGCCTTACTCTCGTCCCAAACTTGACCAACTTACCATTTGTAGTCCGATCGTCCAGACTCCAGCTCAAATTTAGTACTTGGGTACTGATTATAGCAATGAACGGTCGTCTCAACCGGGAGGGATAGGACTGAGGTCGCTCACCAGCAGCCTGCCCATAGCGGTAGTTGCACTTCAGCGCTCCCTCGAGCTAGGGCAAACAGGCCAAAGCCCCACAACGACTGCATTAAATCACTGTAGTTGCGCTTCAGCGCTCCCTCTGGAGCAAGCGGGAAAAGCCCAGCTACGACCGCATTCAATCCCTGTAGTTGCGCTTCAGCGCTCCCCCCGGAGCAAAGCGGGCTAAAGCCCAACAACGGCAGGGTTAGCCGTGCGAGTTCGAGGAATTGGGAAGGGGCCTCCCGAGGGTGGGCGCACCCAAAGTGGCATGGCTCAATTCAAGTATCAGGGATAAAAAAAAGAGAGCCACCTCGGTGACTCCCCCAATCATCAGGGTGCATCTACTGGATTTAATATAACACGAGGGGTGAGGGGTGTCACCCCTCATTCAAAAATTAATCGCCCCCAACCCCAACCTTCTCCCCTCAAGCCAGCCGCTTGCCCAGCAGCCAGTAGGTTAGCATTGTCCCCCGTCCCTTCACCTCCACCTCGCCTCGGGGGGCAAACTCATAGCGATCGCGCAGCCGCTCGTAAGTCGCCGCCGTGACCTGAATCCGGCCCGGCTCTCCCTGGGACTCCATCCGCGAGGCCACGTTCACCGTATCGCCCCAAAGATCGTAAATAAAGCGGTTGATGCCGATCACGCCGGCCACGACCGGGCCGGTGTTGATCCCCATGCGGAGGTGGAGGGGTCGGTTGAACTCGTCCTGCAAGCTGATGATCGCGACCTGCACCTCCAGGGCCATGTCGGCGATCGCCTCCGCATGGTCGGCCTTGGGCACTGGCAGCCCCCCCACCACCATGTAGGCATCGCCGATGGTCTTGATTTTTTCCAAACCATACCAGGCAGCGAACTTGTCGAACATCGAAAAAACGCGATTCAGCAAGCGCACCAACTCAATCGGCGATAACTCCGTGGATAGGGGCGTGAACCCAGCAATATCGGCAAAGAGAATCGTCACCTCCTCATGGTGCTGGGCGATCAGGGCCTCCTGGCCCGGTTGGGCGATCGGGCCGGACTGCTGTTTCAGTTGCTCGGCGATCGGCTTCGGCAAAATGTTGAGCAACAGGCGCTCAGATGTTTCTTGCTCAGCGCGCAGGGCCTCCTCGGCCGCTCGCCGGGCGGTGATGTCGTCGATCACGCCCAGAAGGCCGACAACCCGACCGTGGGCATCATGAATCGGGATTTTGCTGATGTCAAGCCAGAGGGTGCGGCCGTCGGGGGCTGGCTTTTGCTTCGGGGCGACGTGGTGCAGGAGGGCCTCGCCGGTCTCGATGGCCCGACGGTCTTGGTCACGGAAGTGCTCGGCCATGTCTGGATCATCGATCAAGTCGTAGTCCGTGAGACCGACGACGGCCTTGGGATCATCGAAGCCAGCGGCGATCGCCCAGTTGCGGTTGCAGCCGAGAAAGACCGAGTTGGTGTCTTTCCAGAACACTTGCTGCGGGATGTTATTGATAATCAGGCGTAAATATTGCTCCTGCTCCCGCAGGGCCATCTCAGCCCGCTTCCGGTCGGTGATGTCGTCGATCGCGGTGAGAATGCAGTCCGTGCCTCCCAGGTCCACCAATTCCCCCGAAAGCCGCACCAAGCGTACCGTGTCATCGGCCGTCCAGAAGCCGGTTTCCCAGTCATAGACCATCCCCGTCGCCCGGAGGGCCTGGATGAAGCGGCTGCGGTCCTCGCGGTTGTACCAGAGTTTCAGGTCTGCAATCGAATAGCCGATGACTTGCTCAATGTCGTAGCCCAACATCCGCAAAAAGCTGTCATTGACTTCCAGAAAGCAGCCCTCCTCCAGGGTGGAAATGGCCATGGGCACCGGGCTCACCCGAAAGATTTTGGCAAATCGCTCTTCGGAGTTGCGGAGTTGCGACGCCCGCTCCTCCACCTTGGCCTCGAGGTGCTCATTCGCAGCGGCTAGCTCCGTGAAGGCAGTCTGCACCTTTTGGGTCATGCAGTTAAAAGCGATCGCCAGTTGGTCGAGTTCGGCGATCGTCGCCGGGGGAACCTGCTGCTGAAGGTCTCCCGCCGTCATCGCTTGGGTGGCAACACTCAAGCGGCGTAGCGGCTGGGCCAGCCAGCGGCTAGTCAAGAGCCCAGAACTGACCGCCGCTAGCAGCGCTACCGAGCAGAGTATCAGGGTAGCCCGGTTGTTGGCCTGAAGCTGGGCGGCAAAGTCCCGCTCCGGCAGGACAACGGCCAGCCGCCAATCCAAGCCGGCTGCCGCGCCTAGGGCGCTGAGCTGCACAAAGAGGCGTTCCCCTTGGGAAGTTCGCAGGGTGAACTGTTGCGGAACCGACCAGTCCTGGTCTGGGGCCGCGAGGGCCTGGGCCACCGTGCGAATCAGCGGATCGGCACTGGCGATCGCCTGGAGGCGAGTGGTGCTGGCATCCGCCGCCGTCGCTAGCAACGACGCATCAGCCGAGCTAGCCACCAGTTCCCCGGAGGGCTCGAGGATAAAGGCAACCCCCGAGCGGCCGATCTCGAGCTGCTCGAGAAAATGCCCCAGTTGCTCCAGAGTCAAGTCAATCGCCAACACCCCCTGGAGCTGGCCGCTGGCATCTCGGAGCGGCATCGCGGGTGTGATCCCCAGCACAGGCGGCTCCACAAAGGTATAAATCGGCGACCAGATCAGCCGATCCTCCCGGATAGCGGCCTGATACCAGGGGCGCTGGCGGGGATCGTAGGGCCTGACTTGTAGGCGCTCCTGTCGTTGACCTTGGGCATCAAGAGCGTAGACTTCCCAATTGGGGGCGGTGGCGGCCGTGCGAACAGAAACGGTAGGCTCTGCAACCTGTTCCACCTGGAGAAAATCGCCGCTAGTGCTGCCAAAGTAGAGGGTGGTCATGTCCGGCGTGATCTGGGTCTGTTGCCAGAAGTAGGCCGCCAAGGTGTCAAAATCGTTGACATCTAGCAGGCCGTTGGCAGCCGCTGCGACATTGATCGCCAGGAATAACTGCGAGGTATTGAGGTAGTTCTGGACGTGCTGGTGCGTGTGGGCGCTCACCTCTTCGCTGAAGCGCAGGGCCAGCGTATGCACGGCTTGCCGGCCGTTGCGATAGGAGAGCCAGCCCGTGATCCCCACCGCCAAGATAATTTGCAGCACCAAGGGAACGACCACCGCCAGCCGCAGGGGCACGCGCCTTGGCCACACTTGCTGACCTCGCCCAAAGCCTGAACGCATAGGAATGGTGATGAGAAGGGTAGGGATGATCGCGATCGCTCTGTCAGAACTCCCTGCGATCGCCAGAGTGCAGATGCCCGCCGCCAAGATTTTTATTTTCTCAATTCTATAGCGAGCCGCTCCGGAACCTAGCCTCGGCCGGTTGCGCTAACCCACGGCTTGCTGCTCCCCTGGGCCTGGCGATGGCCCGCCTCCAGGGTAATCGCACCTAATGGGAACACCCGTAGGGTGAACGAAATTTTGCGCGGGAGGTTTGGGCTTCTTCGCTCAGCCCTCACCCCAACCCCTCTCCCAAGTAGGGAGAGGGGCT
>CAYNIP010000061.1:0-24639 GCA_964397305.1 uncultured bacterium | reverse complement strand
GTGGACGAAAAAAAGCGCGGCTCCCCTGAATTGTGAGCGATGGCTCAAGGAGCAGAGGGTTGCCCTCTACCGCGACGCGACGCTAGCGCGAACAGCGTTACCGGGCCCCCTCTGCGAGAAGCCGCTGCGCGTCTACATCCCCCGGCCCCTGCTCCCCAAGCTGGGAGCAGGGGAGCTAGAAGCCCCTCTCCCAACTTGGGAGAGGGGTTGGGGTGAGGGCTGAGCG
This sequence comes from uncultured bacterium, assembly GCA_964397305.1. Classification (GTDB taxonomy): domain Bacteria; phylum Cyanobacteriota; class Cyanobacteriia; order Cyanobacteriales; family Spirulinaceae; genus JAAUTY01. The sequence continues at coordinate 24,413 of CAYNIP010000061.1, read as the reverse complement.
AAGGAGTCCCAACATCCCGCGCAAAATTTTGCTCATCCTTGCAAGTAGGTCTGAACCCGGGCGCGTAACTGGGCCGGGTTCCAGTCCTGGCACCAGTATTCCACGAGGGCTTGCCCAAAAGCGCGGGCATTGGCCTCGGGAGCGGCTGGGTTTTCCAGCAACAGCGGCCAGAGTTCCCGGAACTCAAAGTGGCGGTCTGTGGCAGCGTTGATGACTTGGTGCAGCTCATAGGCCATCTGAAGCTTGCCGATGACGACGGGCAACTGCTCCACGGGGATTTGGGTCGCCAGCAGGCGGGCCAAATCGGGGGAGCCGGTGGCGAGGGTGGAGATGAATTGCAGGACGGGGCTTTTGAGAAAGGCGGCCAGGCCTTGCTGGGTGGTCATTTGGAAAACGTAGCGGTCAATAATCTGGGCGGCGGCGGTGGCCCGGGCCTCGCGATCGCGCAAAAACCGCGCCAGCCGCAACTGTTTCGCCGGGGCGATCGCCCCCAGCAGGGCTTGGGACAGTTGCGACCGATTCCAGCCTAGTCGCCCCTGCTCGGGGTCCGCCGCCACGAGGGGCAGGACCCGCTCGCAGAGATCCCCCAAGGCTGTGGCGCGATACTCCACGGCCGCGCGGATCGCTTGCTCCTTGGGGCGATCGCCCGTCGTCCAGTAGTAGGGCGGCTGCCACTCCCGCAGGGGCCGCAGCCGGTCCACTTGGGTGACGATGGCGATCGCCGGCAGATCGGCCACCTCCTGCCGCAGGTCCCGCAGAAAATCGGCATCCATCTGCAAGGCCGGGTCCAGGGCCGGCAACACGAGCAGCACCAGGTCCGCTTGGCGGGCAAAGGCCAGCACCTGCTCCCGGGCCTCCAGGCCTTCGGCCTGCTCATAGCCGGGGGTGTCCCAGAGAGTTAGGGCCGTTCCCTGGTCGTCTTGCCACTGGTAGCTCTGAAGCTCGTCCGTGCTGGGCAGCACATCCACCGCCGCCAGGTCCGCCTGAAACAGGGTGTTGATCGTGCTGCTCTTGCCGGCCCCCGTGCGACCGACCAAGAGGATCTGGGCCGGCTGCTGGGCAATGGCTTCAGCCGGTTCTGCCTGGGCTAGGATCGCTTGCAGGGTCTGGGTTTTCTGGGGGGCGAGGGGAGGCGGCGGCAGGGTTTGGCCGGTCTTGCGGCCGTAGAGCGCGATCGCCTGTTGGCCGAGATTTTGCAACAAGGCCACCCGCAGCAGTTGACTCAGGTTCACCAGCAATTGCTGGCTGGCCTGCTCGTTGGTCGCCTGACTCAGCAGCCGCGCCGCCGCCGTCGCCGGATTCAGCAGCCACTGGGCCCAGTTCCACAGTCGCCAGAGCCGCCGGGCCGAGGGCTCCAGGGTTTGGTACAGCTCCCAGCCCTGATAGGCCTGGCCGACCGTGAGCTGATTCAGCACCGGGCCCAGCTGCTGCATCCAGCGATCCAGGTCGTCGATCGTGCCCCGCAGCAGGGCGTAGGCTTCGGGGATGTAGATGTTGAGCAGGGGGTACTTGGTCTCGGGATAGTAGAGGTGGGCAATGGCCGTGAGCAACTCCTGACAGCGCCGCCAGAAGGTTTGGGGAGATTCCCAGAGGGGGGGATCGTTCTGGGCCGCCGTGAGCACCTGCTGGACGCAAGCCGCCGCGGCCTCGCTGGGATCGTCACGGGTGGCCGGCCCCTCCAGCTCCTGACGGGTGGCGGTGATGACGGTTTCCATTGCGGTTACGGGCTGGAGCCAGCGGCCGAGGAGCCAACGCCACCCGGCCAGCACCAAGATAAACACGGCCCAAATCCAGGTGAGTCCCCAGGCCTGGAGCTGCCAGCCGGCTGCTAGGAGCAGGGTCGCGGCGATCGCCAAGGGCGGTCCAGCGAGGACCAACCACTGCCACGGTTGTAGGCGCTTGATCATGGGTTTTGGCGGAACCAACGGGGGTCTGGGTGCAGGAGCACGAGGGCGGGGTCGCTCTGGGCCAGGGTTGGCCACAGCTCCGGGGCAAGCTGGTAGGCCTGGGCGAGGGCGGTGAAGGCGGCCTCGCGATCGCCTAGGGCGGCCTGGACCCCGGCTTGATGATACCAAGCGGCGGCCAGGGCTGGCTCCAAGGTCAGGGCCTGGGCGTAGCTGTCGCGGGCCTCCTCGAGGCGGTCTAACTGCCGCAGGGCGATGCCCCGCTGGAGCCAGGCGGGGGCCGAGTCCGAGGCGCAGGCGATCGCCTGCTCGCAGTCGCTAAAGGCGGCCTCCGGACGGCCCAAGCGGTTCAAAAGTGTGCCGCGCCGTACCCACAGCTCCGGCTGCGGTTCCTGGTTGCGTAGCGTCCCGGCGGGATTCAGGTTCAGGGCCTGGTCGAGGGCGGCTAGGGCTTCTGCATCGCGGTGCTGCTGCTCCAGCAGATCGGCCTGCCAGAGCCAGAGGGATTGAAAGGTGGGATCGAGGTCAGCGGCCTGTTGATAGGCGGCCAAGGCCTCCTCCACCTGCCCGAGCTGGGCCAGGGCCTGACCGCGATAGGCGCAACTGTAGACCGCAAGCTGGCGATCGCCGGGTGTCCCGGCGGCCTGATCGCGCGTTCGTTCCCCAGCCTTGGCAAAGGACTGGGCCGCCGCCTCCCACTGCTCCAGCTCCAACAGGACGAGCCCGCGATTAAACCAGAGGTCGGGGGCCTCGGGCTGGATTTGGATCGCCTTGTGGTAGCTGGCGAGGGCTTCCTCGTAGCGCTGTAACTTGACTAGGACATGGCCGCGCTCGTACCAGGCTTCGTAGTAGTCGGGGCGGTGCTGCACGGCTTGCTCGAAGGCGGTGAGGGCCTGGGCATAGCGCCGGGCTCGCAGGTGGTTGCGACCGCGTTGGTAGAGGCCCTGTTCCTTACTACGGCAGAGCCAGGCCAGGACGATCAGGCCCAGGAGCAGCAGCAGGGAGCGATCGCGGAAGGTCTCGTAGCCCTGCCAGGCTAAATCCAGGGGCACTCCGAGGCGATCGCTAATCCCCGCCGTCAGCCCCCAGAAGAAGCGGCTAAAGGCGGGTACAAACCAAAAGAGGGCAAAGACAATCCAGATCCCGTAGCGACCCACCTGATGCAGGGATTGCTGGAGGGAGGGCGGCAGCCACGGCTCCAGAATGCCATAGCCATCCAGGGGGGGAATGGGCAGCAGATTGAGCAGCACGGCGGAAATTTGTAACAGCCCCAGCAAGGCGATGCCCTGCCAGAACCAACCCGCCTGGGTGGACCCCAGGCCGGCCTGATGCAGCAGCAGGGCGAGCAGCAGCGCCACCAGGGCATTGGCGAGGGGACCGGCCGCCGCCACGGCACTCTCCCAGCCGCGCCCCCGCAGTTGGCGGCGGTTGATGTACACCGCGCCGCCGGGGAGGGCCAGACCCCCCAGGAGCAGGAAAAAGAGCGGCAGGATCAGGCTCAGGGTCGGATCGGTGTATTTCAAGGGGTTAAGGGTCAGATAGCCCTTGTCCTTTACCGAGTGGTCGCCGCCCCAGTAGGCCACGAGGGCATGACCAAACTCGTGCAGGCCCAGGGATACCAGCCAACCGCTGCCGACCATAATGACTAGTTCCATCGCGCCTTGCACCCGGTAAATGTCAAATGTTAATGAACGGTTCTAACCTACCAGCCTAGGGGCTGAACTCAGGGAGGCTCGAGGCCCTAGGGAGAGTCGGCGGCCAGCAGCGTCGCTAGGTGGGGGCGCAGGGCCTCCAAGGCCCGACCCCGGTGGCTGAGGGCGTGTTTTTGGGCCGCTGTCATGGCCGCAAAGCTGAGGCCGGCTTCCGGCACGTAGAAGATGGGGTCATAGCCAAAGCCGCCGCTGCCGCTGGGTTCCCGCAGGATTTCCCCCGGGCACACCCCTTCGCTTTCGCAGGCGATGGAGCCATCAGGGCGGGCGATCGCGATCGCGCAGATGAATTGGGCCTGGCGTTGGTCAGACTCCCCGAGTTCCCGCAGCAGTCGCCCAATCCGTTCCCGATCGCTGGTGCCATAGCGGGCCGAGTAGAGGCCGGGAGCCCCGTCGAGGGCGGTGACGGCGAGGCCAGAATCATCGGCGATCGCCCAGGCCTGGAGGGCGATCGCCACCTGGGAGGCCTTCAGCCGCGCATTTTCCGCAAAAGTCTGGCCTGTCTCCGCAATCTCCAGCTCCGGCGGCTTCAAGCGCAATGCCACCGGCAGCCCGGTGAGATAAGCCTGCAACTCCTGCACCTTGCCAGGGTTGCTCGTCGCGACAATCAGGGTTTTCATACACTCCTGCTAAAGGGGCCAGACCCGCACAATCTTGGCATTACTCCCCGTCACCACATAGCGGCCGTCGGGGCTGACGCTGAAGCGGTCAATCGGCTGCTCGTAGCCATGCAGGGTCTGCTTCAGGCGGCCGCTGGGCAGCTCCCAGAGGCGAATCGTCCGGTCAGCGCTGCTGCTGAACAGGGTGCGACCGTCGAGGCTTAGGGTCAGCTCGTTGACGAAGTTATCGTGCGCTTGGAGCACGGGGCCGGGTTGACCGTTGGGCAGTTCCCAGAGACGGATCGTTTGGTCCGCGCTGGCGCTGATCAGCCACTGACCATCGGGGGCGATCGCCAGGTCATTCACAAACCCCGCGTGACCCCTCAGGGTCTGTAACTCCTGGCCCGTCGCCAAGTCCCAGCGCTTGATCGTTTTGTCGGCGCTCCCTGTCGCGAGCCATTCCCCATCGGGGCTAATGGCCAAGGCATTGATGAAGCTGGTGTGGCCCAGCAGGGTTTGGTGCAGGCGGCCGGCGTCCAGATCCCAGACCCGGGCTGATTTATCGGCCCCGGCGCTGACCAGCCACCGGCCGTCCGGGCTGATGGCGATCGCATTGATATGGCTCGTGTGGCCCTGCAAGGTGTGCCGCAGAGTTCCCGTCTGAAGATCCCAAAGCCGAATGGTGAAATCCGCTCCAGCACTGGCCAGAAGCGTGCCATCGGTGCTGAGCAAGAGGCGATCCACTGCTTCCGTATGACCGCTGAGGGTTTGGGTGACAGCCCCCGTTGCCAAATCCCAGACCTTGATCGTCCGGTCAGCACTCGCGCTGAACAGCCAGCGACCATCGACACTGATCGCCACATCGTTCACATGGCTCTGGTGGCCTCTCAGGATGCGCTGAGGGCGACCGCTGCCCAGATTCCAAACGCGGATGGTGCGATCTGCACTGGCACTGACCAGAACCTGGCTGTCGGGGCTGATGGCGATCGCATTGACAAAGCTGCCGTGCCCCGTCAGAGTCCGGGGCCGCCCCATTGCCACCGGATGGGACAGCAGCAGTGGCAGCGGCAGGCGCTGATAGGCCTGCCAACTGCCATAGCCCCCCAACAACAGCAAGCTCGCCGCCACTCCCCCCAGCAGCCAAGGCGAGGTGAGCGGCCCGCGCGATCGCGGGGAGCCGAGCCACTCCTGGGCCGATGACGACAACACCCCCCAGGCCGAGGCCGCCGGAGGTTCCTGAGGGGTCGTCGGGCTGTCCGGTTGCACCACAGTGGCGAGCAAACGGGTCGCCCGGCGGCTCTGGCGATGGGACGCCAGACGCTCGCGCAGGACGGCCAAAGCTTCGAGGATCTCCTGGGTATCGCGGGGGCGCTCGGCCGCCCGGCGCGCCATCAAGCGGTCGAGAAAATCCGCAAAGTCTGGCGACAGATCCGGGGCATAATCCCGCCAGCGAAATTCGTCCGTCAGGGGGTCGTAGAGGTCGGTATCCGCCACGGATTTGCCCGTCAGCAGATACACAAAAGTCCGCCCAAGGGCGAAGAAATCAGACTGAGGTACGGGATGCCCCTTCTCCTGCTCCGGGGGTGTGTAGCCGACGGAGCTGACCCGCGTGACATTGCCCGCACTTCCCAGGCGGGCCAAGTAGGTATAGGTCATCTCTCGGGCGGCCCCAAAGTCGATCAAGACCAGTTGGCCGTTGGAGCGCACCATGATGTTTTGCAGCTTGATGTCCCGATGAAAATAGTTTTTCTGATGCACCAAGTGCAAAATCTCGGTGATCTGCCGCAGCCAGTCGAGGGCCTGGGCCTCGCTGATCAGCAAATCCCCCTGCTGAAGCATCCACTCCCGCAGGTTCGGTCCATCGATCCGCTCCATAATGAAGCAGTGCAGCAGCTCGCCATTCTGACGCGGGTGGTACTGAAAGTAGCCCTCGGGGGAAATCTTGGGAACGCCGGGATGATCCAGATGCCCCAGCACGGCCACCTCTTGCCGGAAGAGATCGATTACTTTGACATTGCTATTGTGCTCGGGCTTGAGGCACTTGAGAATTTTCAGGGTGGTGCCGTCGCTCACGGTGTAAATCCGCGCAAACCCGCTGCTGTCACTGAGCAGATTGAGGGCACGATAGCGATCCAAGATTTGCAGGGACGATCCACAGTGCCGACAAATCGGCTGAGCGTCATTGGTGGGATCGTCAGGGTAAGGACAACGGGGGTTGATGCAGTAGCTCATGCAAGCTGCAAGGGGTGGGCTCCTCATCAATCATAGCTACTTAATTTTGCGAATCCTCAACCCGCCATTGGGCGGTTCCCAGCACCCCTAGTCTCGCCTTAGCGAATCATCAAAGTATAGCGGCCGCGATCCTCCGGGCTATACCCATTGACGAAAATGCGATACACCCCGGTATAGGGGAGGATCATCTCAATGGTTGAGTTGCTGTCTTCGGGGCTGGTGTCATCATTTTGATCCAAGAGTGCTCCCTGCTCGTTGAAGACCGCGAGAAAGGTGTCGAACTCATCGCTCTCCAGGCGGATCACGACCGACTGGCCGGCTTGACCCCGAAAGGTGTGCTCCACGTAGAGCGTGCCGTCCTGGGGAAAGACCAGTGCATTGTCATCGAGCATCCCTTGTTCCACCAGCAGCCAGCGGGTTGCCGGGGGCGGGGCGGTGGCAATGGGCGGTGGCGCGGGAGTCGGCGTCGGGGCGACGGGGGCCGGCGGCGTGATCGGGTCGGGGGTCACCGGCCCTGGGGTGACGGGCGTGGGGGGAATCGTCACCTGAGCGAGTCGGTTGGCATCTTCGGCATAGCTACTGACATAGGCCAAGGCGCAGAACTGCTCCCCCGGGTCGCTGCTATCAGGACGGCAGGCGGCTCCGGCCAGGCGGTAATCAACGTTGAAGAGCTGGGCGCGGCGATCGCGATTGGGGTTGCCATCGTCCAGGATCAACTGCATGACTAGGCTGCGGGCGCTGGCACGGCTGGCGCTCAGGTTGAGGGATACCGGCCCGCTGATATTGCCATAGCGACCGACGCGGCCGAGAAAATCACTGGTCGCGGTGGGAGGCAGGGGTTGGCTGGGGGCGACGGTCAACAATTCCCGGAGCCCCAGGGAGAGGCCCACGGAGCTCTCGAGGGGCAGCAGCGGCCGCGCCTGGCGCAGGAAGCGGATCGCTTCCTCCAAGGCGGCGGGGCCTTCCTGAGTTGCGATGGGGGCTTGGCGCGGCCAACGCAGCACATTGCCATCGTAGTAAAGGCGCTGGCGCTCGAGCCAGTCCGCATAGGCATTGGGATTGGTGCGGGCGCGGTTGATCTCGCGCAGCACGGCCGCTTCAAAGGGGGAAAGGCGGGGGCTCGGACCAACACTGTCTGCTGCTTGGGCCAGAGCCTCGGACGCTAGGGATTGGTGCAGGGCCGGCAGGGTGGTCATGCTGGCTTCTGCGAGGAGCCAGCTTGAGAGAGCGATCGCGCAAGAACGAATCAGGAGCATAACAAACGCTTGAATTCGGCAATCGATAAAGGTTGAGAGCAGCACCACAAAGCTCGGTCGCCAGGCAGCCAAATCCGTAGTGTCCGCCGCGTTAACGGGTATCCCTAGAGCCTAGGTCACGGCGGATGTGCCAGACTGGGCAATTCCGATTATGATGAATTCAGTCTGCCGGGTTCGTTGTGGATTATAGCGGCTTTTCAGCGATGGTAGCTCCTCTAAAATGTCAGCGGGCCGCGCTTAAGGTCGCTGGCGTACTGGCTGGTTCCGAGCCCGCGCAGCAACAACATCAGAGCAGCAAGTGATGGTTGAAACGCCTAATCTTTATTGGTTTGGTTGGTTTCTCTGGCTGGGGGGCACGGTGGCGGTTTTGGCGGTCCTGGGCTCGCGCCAGAGTCGTGAGCAGGAGTCTGTGAATCCCGCTCCCTTCGCTTACGAGTTTGACCCGCTGCTCCGCCGTCGCCTCGAAGCGGTGCAACTGGGGGATTGGAATGCCCTTCAGCGAAAGTCCGGCCTGACGCCTCGGAGTCTCTTGCAAGCGCGGCGCGGTCGGCTGCATAAGCTCAGCTTGGAGGAGGTGCAAGCGCTGGCGGTAGCGTTGCAGTGGAGCCTGGAGGAGGTGCTCACGCACTACGACCAGCCCTTGCCCCAGTTCAGTCGCTTGCAGCAGGAGTGCCAGGCCTTGCAGCAACAGCAGGAGCAGGCGGAGCGAGCCCAGCTCACGCTGAAGCAGGAGCTTTCCGCCGAAGTCGATAAGGTCTACCGCGCTCATCACCAGATTGCCCAGCTCCAGCAGCAGGTGAGTGAGTCGAAGGAGGCTCTGGCGATCGCCCAGCGGGACCTTGATCAGCTCCAGCAGCAGTGCCGCCGCCTGCGGGCTGACCTGGAGCAACAGGCGCAACAGTTGGCCCAAGACCTGCGGGATGAGACCTTCCGGCAACTCCAAACCTTGATGATGAACTACCCCACGGCGGCGATGATGGCGGAGGCTCGCCCAGCCCTGCCGGCGAAGAACTTAGTACCTCTGTTTACCCCCTTGCAGAACCTCCTCAACAGTTGGGGCTACACTCCTATCGGTTCGGCCTGGGAGCAGGTGCTCTACGATCCCCAACTGCATCAGGCCGACAGCGAGAGTGTGGAGCCGGGGGAGTTGGTCTATGTCCGCTTTGTGGGCTATCGCGATGGCGATCGCATCCTCTGTCCGGCTAAGGTGAGCCGTACCCTGCCGCGCCCTTGAAGTGGCGGTGAGGCCTGACGAAACCGGCCCGGCCTAAATACCCTCATCCCTGAACAGTTAACTGCTGGCGGAGGGGGGAGATTTAGTGGCGATCACCGGGGCGGCCGGTACCTTGAGCGTCAGGGCAATGAGGGCGCTGGCGGCGATAAAGGCGAGGGCTCCTCCCAGGGCCTGATCCGGCTGGGCGGTGACGCTAGACCAGGTGAGGTCAAAGAAGCTGAGGCCGCCGCCCAAGGCCCCAAAGTAGGCCCCCAGGGCCAGACCGGCCCGCTCCGGGGGCACGAGGTTCAGGACAAAGGGCACGGCTCCATTCAAGGTCAGGCTGAACGCGAAGCTGAGGGGCACGAGGGCGATCGCCGCCAGGGCCAAGCTGGGAGCAAAGCAAACGGCCAGGATCAACAGTCCGGTCGCCGTCGCCCCGGCGGCCATGGCGCGGGTATTATCCCAGCGGCTGGCCAGGGTACCGGCGGGCAGGGCAGCTAGGGCGGCCAAGAGGCTGAAGGTCAGCATCCCAAGCCCAGCCTGGTCTCCCAGCCATTGGGCCGAGGTCTGGCCGAGGGCCGCGAGGGAAAAACGCAGGGACCAGCCGAGGGCGATCGCCGTGCCCACCAACAACCCCAAAGCCCGCTTGTCCAGAGGAGGTAAGGGCGAGGCTGGCGCTGGGACGGGGGGCTCGGGGGGTGTGACGACCCGGAGCCCGGCGGCGGCGAGCAGCAGGGCCAGGGAGCTGATCGCAAAGGTGATGAAGGGCCCTAGCCCGAGGATGAAGCCGTAGGCGGTGAAGCGGAGGGAGCCTACCAGTTGCTGCACGAGGGTGAGGCAACTAGCGGCGAGGGGAAGCTGGGGCTGGGGGGCGGCCCGGCCGAGCAAGACCAGGGTGGGACTCCGGAAGATGGCCATGGCTCCGGCCCAGGCCACGGCCAGGATCGGCAGGAGCCAGCGCCAGGCCTGGCTGGGGGAACCGAAGAAGGCGATCGCTGGCAACAGCAGCAACAGGGCGGCCGCCAAAATCACTCCCAGACCGATCCAGGGCAGCCGCGTCCCCAGGCGGCGCTGGGAGCGATCGGACAGGGCTCCGAAGGTAGGTTCAATAGCGACTTCTAAAAGGTGCTCAAGATTCAACAACACTAGGGCTAGGCTGCGATCAAAGCCCAGATCCATTAATAATTCCGGCAAGTAAAAGGCGTAGATGACCCAGGCTAGGGTCATGGTCCCTTGCAGGGCGGTAATGCCGAGCACGCGCTGCCATTCAATGCGACCTAGGGGCATGGTGGGGTTCTTCCGTTCTGAGGGCTGTCCGGGGCCTTGGCGTCGCCTACGCTACAGGAACGTAGCGCCCGGAGGATTTAGGGAGAGATCTCCAGGGAGTTGGTTTCGCTGTCTAGCAACCAACTGTCCAAGTTACCAGCTCGCTGCGAAAAAATCCGGTAAGTCTCCAGTTTTGCGGCGCCATTTTCCGCCGTAGCGGACTCAGACACACGGATTAGATTGTATTGCACATCCTGATCGGCATAGATGGCAAAGGTAATGTTAAAAATTTCAAAGAAGTTGACCACCCACTCGCACTCCGCTTCGGGGAAGTTCATGTAGTAGCGAATCAGCACCGCGATCCGGCTCTCTAAATGCGTGCGCGCGCTGGGACAAATCAACACCAGCTTCAGCAACATGATCGCTAGCATCAGCGGGTTGCCTTGGGACATCAGCAGGATAAAGAGTTCGGCAGGCTTCTGGCTGTCTTCCGTGGTCAGAATCTCGAAGACGCGGTTACAGGTGCGGAGGATTAGACCGTCCCCTTTCTGAACTTGTTGCTGATTATATTTGGGATAGAGCGATCGCAGCCGCTCGTACAACTGCCGGTGAAAGTGATCGTGGGGATCGCGAGCATCGACGGCAAACGTCAGGTAATTGTAGAGCGCATCCTTGAAGGTTTCGTAGTCAATATCCTGAATTTGTTTCAGGAAAATATGGGACAGGTTCACATGGCTAAATTGACCCCGGCGGACGATGAGCCGCTTGATCAGCTTCACGACGTTACTGCCGAGGCCGGTGGGGTTACGAGGCGGGTCCGTGGTGGCGATCGCCGACTCTGAACGAGCCGTATACATGGCCAGATCAAACTTGAACCGATCCTTCAGCTCTTTGGAGAGCTTGCGAGCCGCCTGCCGTTGCTCCGGGGAGTTGCTGCCATCGGCATATTGAGGCACCAGCAGGTAGGACGTATAGCGCTGGCTCCAGTGGTCAGCCCCCAACACGGCCAAACGGCCCCGGTGGTCGTGTCGCGCCGCAAAGAGCCGGAGGTCCTGGAAGTGCTGGCCCTCGAGAAAGTTTTGCACCCAGCCCTGCAAGCGGGCTCGCTCCTGGTTCACGGAGCGCTTCTGAGCGCGCTGCTGTTCAAAGTCTTGGAGGAGATCCACCACGGCCTCCGACTGGCGATTGCTCTCCCAGTTGTTGACCAAGATGTAGCAGCAACGCTTGAGCGTATTGGTAAATTCTCCCTGATTGCGCTCCACAACCAATTGCCGGAGGTCCGCAAAGGCCTCAGCATTCATGGCATTGGTTCGGTACTCAAAAAATAGAATCCGAAACTCCTGTCGAGCCGCCTCGGGGGGGTAGTGGAGCACCAAACGCAGGAAAAATTCAAAGATTTGCATCCGCTCCTAGCTCACCTCGAACGATCTGCAATGATGCGAGCCCTAGCCTCCACGACCCGGCTGCTCAGCCAGAGGGGCGATCGCGCTGCCCGCAAACCCTGAGGTCAAGCCTGACTCCCAGGCTTATCCTGCACCCCCACCAGCAGGGTCTTTTTCTCTCTCTATAGAAATTATAGCGATCCCCGGTCGCAATCTTGAGGAACGCTGGATAGCCGTCCCCTCCCCAGGGAGTTACCCAGGTTCCGCCCCAAATTCCGGCCCTCAAGCGAGAGGAGAACATCGATTCACCCGCGCGGGCAAACCGTTGCCGTCGGCGGTAGCCCTAGCCGAGGGATCTGGGCTGGGGGGCAGCCTTGCGAACCAGCAGCGTTACTAACGTATCGATCAGTTCTTGGCTCGCGAGGGGAATAATCGTGCTGCCATAGAGGAGGTTTTGAGTCATGGCAAACGCAATCAGGGAGTTGAGGAAAATGCGAGCCGCCGCCTCCGGATGGGGCAAGTCGAGCTCGGGGCGCGATCGCAAATAGGTCGTCAAAATCGCGAGGCCTTGCCGAGGCAAGTGGCGGACAAACAGTTGAGCCAGGTGGGGAAAGCGCCCCGACTCCGCCACGATCAGGCGCAAGAACTCCAGATAATCGCGATCGCCCAAAATCACATCCAAAATTCTATGGGCTAATTGTGACAAGACCACAACCGGCTCCCCGGTCAAGCTGGCGTCACCAAAGGCCGACTGTAATCGCTGGGCCGCAACCCACTCAATCAGGGCCGTGAATAGCCCTTCTTTGTCCTGAAAGTGGCTGTAGATCGTATTTTTAGAAACACCCGCAATCGCTGCCACTCGATCCATACTCGCGCCCGCATAGCCGCTGTCCAAAAAAACCTGCATCGCACCGTGCAAAATCTGCTCCCGCTTGGGGCGGTCAGCGAAATCGAGGGCAGCGTTGGGGGGAGAGCTGGGCATGGATTATTAAGTTTCGGTCAGATCCGGGATGGTTGCTCACACTATACCGTATAGTATAGTTAGAAACAAACTGAACTAGACGGTGCAGTTTGCCCTTGACCTGACTGCGAGGTTTTGCCATGAGTTCTGCTTTAGGGGCTGCCGCTCCCAAGGCTCACCGCCGCTCGCTGCGCTTTGCCCTACCAGTTGCCCTGCTTCTGCTCACGGGCCTCGGCCTGGGTCTCTGGTTTCGGAGCCGCGCCCCTGAGGTCGCGGGTCTCGAGCTGAGCGGCCGGATTGAGGGTTATGAGACCAACATTGCTGCCAAGACAGCCGGGCGGATTGCTGAAATAACCGTGAGGGAAGGCGATCGCGTCACCGCCGGCCAAGTCATAGCCCGCCTGGATGCGGAGGAGTTGGCCGCACAACTCGCTGGGGCTCGAGCCCGCCTGGCGGCGGCCCAGCAACGGGAACAGCAAGCTCAGATGCAGATCGGCGTGATCCAAAGCCAGATCGATGAGGCCCAGCTCAACCGCGTCCAAGCTCAGGACGAGGCCGACAGCCGTGTGAACCAAGCGGCCTCCGGGGTTGCCGCCGCCGAAGCCCAACTGGCCCAGGCCCAAGCCCAGGTGGAGCAGGCCCGGGCGGAGTTGACCCTGGCGATCACGGAGCGCGATCGCCTTACCCCCCTGCTCACGGAAGGCGTGATTCCCCAGCAGCAATTCGACCCGGTGCAGACCCGCCTCGAAACCAGTCGTGCTACTTTGGCTGCCCGCCAAGCGGCTGTCGCCGCCGCGGAGAAACAAGTGGGGGTCGCTCGCGGCAGCCTGCAACAGGCCCAGACCGCCCGCTTCAATCCCGCCATTCGCACGGCTCGCTTAGCGGGGCTCCAGCAGCAGTTGGCCCAGGCGCGATCGCAACAAGCCGCGGCCAAGGCTGAAGTAGCTAGTGCTGCCGCGCAAGTTGAAGAAGTTGCCGCGCGCCACCAGGACCTCAACATCACCAGCCCGATTGCGGGCATCGTGCTCACGCGCAACGCGGAGCTCGGGGAAGTCGTGAGTCCCGGCCGCACCCTGCTGGCCGTCGTGAATCTTGGGGATGTCTACCTGCGCGGCTACTTGCCCGCCGGACAAATTGGCGCGGTGCGGGTGGGGCAAGCCGCCCAGGTCTACCTGGACTCAGACCCGGATCAACCCCTCGCTGCTACGGTGGCAGCTGTTGACACCGAAGCATCCTTTACCCCAGAAAACATCTACTTCCGCGAAGACCGGGTTCAGCAAGTCTTTGGCCTCAAGTTGGCCATCCAAAACCCCGGCGGCTTCGCCAAGCCCGGAATGCCCGCCGATGGCAAAATCTTGACTGCCGATGCTCCCAGCCCCTGATCGGCGGCGTTGCTCCCTAGGCCAGCTCACCCCTCCTCCCTGCCCATGACTACTGCTGCCACGCCTGACCCGGTGGAGTCTGGTTTCAAACCGGCCTCGCCGCGATCGCCCGCCATCCGTGTCCAGAACCTCCGCAAGCACTACGGCTCCCTCGTGGCCCTGCGCGGCCTGGATTTTCAGGTAGAACCCGGCGAAATCTTTGGGCTGATCGGCCCCGATGGCGCAGGCAAAACGACCACCTTCCAGATTCTTGCGGGAGTTGTAGCGGCGACCGCCGGTGAGGTTCGGGTGCTGGATCGCCCCCCCCGAGACGCTCGCCTTCAGCTTGGCTACCTGACTCAGCAATTCTCCCTCTACCCCGACCTGAGTATTCTGGAAAACTTGCGCTACAGTGCCCGCCTGCGTCAAGTGAGCGATCGCCAGTTCCAGCAGCGGGCCCCAAGCTTGCTTGCCCGGGTGGGCTTGACTCCCTTTGGCGATCGCCTCGCCGGCCGCCTCTCCGGCGGCATGAAGCAAAAGTTGGCCCTCTGTTGCGCCTTAATTCCTCAGCCCCAAATTCTGTTGCTGGATGAACCCACTACCGGAGTCGATCCGGTGTCCCGCCGGGAGTTCTGGGATCTGTTGGCGGCGGTGGCGGCCGATGGCGTGACCATCGTAGCCGCTACCCCCTACCTGGACGAGGCCGAGCGCTGCCATCGTATCGCCCTGATCTACGACGGCCAAATTCAGCAACTGGGAACCCTCGCTGAGTTGCGGGCGAGCTTGGGACTGCACCGCTTGGAGTTGCGGCTCGAGGCCATCGCCCCCGCCGCAGCGCGACTCCAAGCAGCTCTCCAAGACAAGATCGTAGATGTGCAATCCTTTGGCGATCGCCTGGATGTCCTAGTCAGCGATGCGGCCGCTGGCGAACAGCAGGTACGCCAGGTGTTGCGCGGGCTCCCGCTGCAATCGCTCAACCACGACGAGCCTACGTTGGAAAATGTCTTTGTCACCCGCCTGCGCCAGCAGGGTTCCGAGCCGCCCTTTATTCCCTTTCCCTACGCCAAGGCGGCCAGAACCAGCTCCCTCTCTCAGACCGAGAGTACGCTCCCCGTGGCCATCGGCGCTCAGCAATTGGCCAAGCAATTTGGTGATTTTTGGGCCGTGAAGCAAATCAACTTAGAAGTCCGCTATGGAGAAATCTATGGGCTTCTGGGCGCCAATGGAGCTGGCAAAACCACCACGATCAAAATGCTCTGCGGGCTCCTTCCTCCTTCCGCTGGCACCATGCAATTAGCCGGAGAAACCCAGGCCCTGGACCGGGCCGCTGTGCGAGCGCGCCTCGGCTACATGAGCCAAAAATTTACCCTCTACGATGACCTGACGATTCAACAAAATCTCGAATTTTACTGCGGCGTCTACGGAGTGCCCCGTCGCCGGCGCCGCGAGAAAATTCACTGGGTCTTGGAGACCTGCGGCCTCGTGGGTCGCGAGAAAACTGTCACCGGTCGCTTGCCAGGGGGCTGGAAGCAACGGGTCGCCTTCGGAGCCTCGGTGCTCCATGAGCCGAGCATCTTGTTTCTGGATGAACCCACCTCAGGGGTAGACCCCCTAGCGCGGCGGCAGTTCTGGCGATTGATTCGGGCCTTTGCCCAGCGGGGAACAGCCGTGCTAGTCACAACACACTACCTGGAGGAGGCCGAAAACTGCCACCGCATGGGTTTTATGGTGGCTGGGGAGATCGTTGCTCAGGGGTCGCCCAGCGCCATCAAAGCGCAGCAGCCGGGACAACTGCTCGAGTGGGTCACGGACCAACCCCAAGCCGCCGCGACCCTGCTCAAAACCGTCCTAGAACCCTGGCGTGTGGCTATCTTTGGCACGCGCTTGCACATCGTCCTCGAGGAGCCAGAGCAGGGGCTGCCACCGCTCCGCGATCGCCTCCGCACCGCCGGGATCACGATCCAGGCTGAGCGCCCGATTCCTTTTTCCTTGGAAGATGCGTTTATCGGTACGGTGCAGCGCTCCCAGGCCGGGAACTAGAGGGATGCTTGCCCGCTCCCGAACCAACCTAGGAGTCCCAGAATGAACCGAATTCTTTCCCAAAGTCAAAAAGAGTTGGCGCAATTTGGGCGCGATCGCCTCACGGTGGCCCTAGCGTTCTTGTTACCCCTGGCAATTTTGATGATCTACGGCTTTGCCATTCGTCTCGAGGTGAAAAATATTCCCCTCTCGGTCCAAGATTTCGACCGCAGTTCCCTGAGCCGTAGCTATATCGAGCGCCTCTATGCGAACCAACAATTCATCCCCGCGCCGACCCCGCAAGGCTTGGCGACCGAACCGATTGACCGCAATCGCAGTAAAGCGACCCTGATCATTCCCCCCGACTTCAGCCGCCAGTTCCAGGCCGGTCAGACTACGGCGGTTCAGGTACTGGTCGATGGCACGGATGTTAATAATGCCCGCGTAATTCAAGGCAGTATTCGCGCCACGACTCGCTTTTTTATCGGCACGATTCGCGACCTGCCGCCCCCAGTGATCCAGCCAGAAATTCGCCTCTGGTTTAACCCGGGACGCCAGGAATCTCTCTACATTGTCCCTGGGATTTTTGGCGTGATTCTCTGGGTGTTTCCCTCTATGCTAGCGGCGATCGCCGTGGTACGAGAAAAAGAGCAAGGCACTATTCTGCAAATCTACGCCTCTGACCTCACAGCTGGAGAATGGTTACTAGGAAAAGGCCTCGCCTACCTGCTGGTCGGCCTCGCGGAAGCCTTCGTCGTCATGGGGGTGTCCATGTTGATCTTTGGGATTCGTCTAGCCGGTGAACCCTCGGCGCTCCTCGTCGGCACGCTGATTTTTTTGGCAGCAGCCGTGTCCTTCGGGCTCCTAGTAGGCTCACGAGGCAGTAATCAAAATGCCGTTGTTCAAGGCACAGCCATTCTCGGTTTTTTGACTGCCTTTTTGCTCTCAGGCTTTATCTACCGACTGGAAAATATTCCCTTCCCCCTTTCCATGGTATCGAAAATTATTCCGGCTCGGTACTACATTATCGTGACACGAGATGCGTTTTTGCGCGGTACAGGCTGGCCCGGAGTATGGTTTGTGCTGCTCATCATTGCCGCTCTTGGTACCCTGATGTTTTTGGGGGCGGTGCGATCGCTCCAAGCCATGCAACTCAATGATTGAGCTTAAACCTTGAGGTTCAACAGGGGAATTAACGTGTGATGCTAAATCAAATGGGCTGGCTCTTCTCAGGACGATTTGTGGCCTTGGTGCTGAAAGAAGTGCGGCAGATTCTTCGCAATCGCCAATTGATTGTGTTGCTGCTCGTGCCACCCACAATGCAATTAATTGTCTTTGGGCTAGCCCTGAGTCCTGATGTGAACCAGATCAGCTTAGGGGTGCTCGACCAGTCCCGCACGCCGGCGAGTCGGGAATTTGTCGCCGCCTTGGTCACGAACAATCTCTTCACCGTTCAAGCAGCGCCGCCGGATCAGGCCACCCTCACTCGTGCGGTGCGAACGGGTCAAGTCTCGGTCGGCCTGGTGATCCCGGTAGAATTTGCCGACCAATTAGCCCAAAACCAGCCCGCTACCGTGCAAGTTTTTATCGATGCCATTGATGCGAATACGGCAGGAATTGCCCAAAGCTACATCACGCAAATTGCCCGTCAGTTTGGGCAACGGTGGCAGGGGGAGCGTCCGGTACAGCCGCTGGAGCCTCAGATTGTTTTTCTCTATAATCCGGGGCTGATCGCGAGTTGGTTTTTTGTGCCGGGGGTGATGGGAATTGTCCTAACGCTCACGGGTTCTTTGGTGACGGCTGTAACTTCAATTCGTGAGAAAGATACAGGAACCCTGGAGCAGTTGCTCATGACGCCCGCCGCCGGGTGGGAAATTGTGTTGGCAAAGGTGGTCCCGATCTTTACCTTGCTGGTTGGCGATTTTTTGCTGGCTTCGGCGATCGCCCGCTTCGTCTTCGGCCTCCCGTTTCGGGGGAACTATTTCTTGTTACTGGGGCTATCAGGCCTCTATATCTTTGTCTGTATCGGCTTGGGCTTGCTCCTGGCAACCCTCTGTCGCACTCAGCAGCAGGTTATTCTGGCATCGTTCTTTTTCAATGTCCCTATCATCCAACTCTCCGGGGCGATCGCCCCGACAGAAAGTATGCCCGCTTTTTTTCGGCTACTGTCTAACCTTGATCCCCTGCGGCATTATGTGGCGATCGCCCGCAGCCTCCTGCTCAAAGGGGTAGGCTTAGAGGCCGTTTTGCCCCACGCCGTGGCCCTGGTCGCGTTTGCCGTCACCTTACTGACAGTCAGCGTGGTGCGGTTCCGCGCCCAACTCAATTGAGCAAAACCGCCGCGCATCCTAGGACGGAACGCCTTGGCGTAGCCGGTCGGGTGCATCTCAGTTAGGCAAGTTTACCCTCATCCCCCGGCCCCTTCTCCCAGGTAGGGCGAAGGGGAGCCTCCAAAGTGAGATGCACCCTAGCCGGTCCGCAGGACACAGCACTATTCACGAGTGAGCAGCGGACGGAGCTGGCGCGGGTCATCCTGATTCTCGATGGACTTCAGAAGGGATTTCAAAGGGTTGGCGTTTGCGCTAGCCTGTCGGAGACATCAGGTGCATCTCAGTGAGGCAAGTTTGCCCCCTCGGCGAGAAGCCGCTGCGCGTCTCCATCCCCTGGCCCCTTCTCCCAAGGAGGACGAAGGGGAGTCTCCAAAGTGAGATGCACCCGAGACATCAGCCTGTTTCGTGGAAACGTTGGGTTGCCACACGAGTAGGCTCCCGTGGCTGTGACCCCTTCCTGGCTTGTCCATGCGCTACCTCTACACGGACCCTCAACCCAGCCCGCCGCCCCTCGGGGACTGTCAGCTCGTCACTCCGACCCGGCTGGCTGGCCGAGATTTCAACAACGCGGCCCACAATCGCCTCGAGAGTCTCGCTAAGGCCTTGCTCCAACGTCAGGGGTGGCGACTTGTGCCCCCGGTGCTGGCCCGCCGTCAGTTTCGCCGCTCTGTTGCAGCGATTCTGCAAGTCCCAGACCCCAGCGGGACGAGTCGCACCCTGAAGCCGACCCTCGAGGAGCTGTTGCGCGCTCAACTTGACCTCCAGGCCTTGCAGAATCATGGCTCGGAGCGCCTCGCCACCTTGGCCCGCTTAGCCGACCACTATCGCCGAGCCCTGGCTGAGCAGCAGTGGCTCGATCGGGCTGAGCTGCTCTGGCGAGCGGCGGCCTGGGTGCAGCCTAACGATCGCCGGGCCTATTGTTTCTACGGCTATTTCCAACCCCGCCGGGATCAGCAGGTCTTGATCACAGCGATCGCCGGTCCCGGCAGTCAGTGGGTCTTACCCGTCGCTCCCGGTTCGCCCCTCTTCGCCGGTAATGCTGAAGTGGTCGCCACCCTTGAGCAGCAGGGCTGGGCGATCGCGCCGCATCCCCGAGCCGCGATCGCGGCTCCTGCGGCCCCCCAGGCCCAGCCCTACGGGTCTCAGCTTCAGCAGCAGTTTCTCCAGCCTGCCCGGGAGGCGGCGCCCTCCCCCCATCTCCGGGCCAGCATCAGCCCCACCCTTGGGGCCGAAGTCCGTGCTGTGCTCGCTCAGGTCAAGGCCCAACTCGTTGCGGGTGTTCCGGCTCGCGATCTCGTCCTCGTCGCCCGCGATCCTGAACGCTACGGCCCGGTGCTGGAGGATGTGGCCTGGGAGTATCATCTCCCCTTGCGTTTGCTGTATGAAATTCCGCTGCGGGCCACCCGGCTGGGGGCCTGGCTGGGCCTGGTGCTCACGGTCATTGCTGAGGAGGCCCCCTACGAGCCCACGGCCAAGCTCCTAGCCCATCCTTTGACCCAGCAATTGCCCAGCGAGGCTTGGGCCCAGGCGCGTCAGCAGCGCCCGCGTGGTTTTGCGGCCTGGGAGGCTCTGGGTCTGGACCTCCAAGCCTATGTTTGGCCCCCGGAAACAGCCCCGCGAGCCACCTGGATGCAGCGCTGGCGGACTCTCACCCAGGCCTGCCACCTGCGCCAACGGGTCAGCCGCTGGCCGCGTGAACTCGTGGCCTACTCTCGCCTGGAAACGGCCCTATCAGACTTGGCGAGTGCGGCGCCAGAACCCTGCTCCCGGACGGAGTTTCTGGAAGAGCTGGAGGAACTGCGCGAGCTGCTGCAAACCCCGGCCCAGCCCGGCCGGGGGGGGGTGGAGTTGCACGCCCCCCTCACCTTGGTGGGCGCTCGCTATGCTCAGGTTTTTGTGCTCGGCGCGGTGGAGGGGGGGCTCCCGGCGCTGCCGACGGTAGCGCCGGGCCTCGATTTCCACGACCGTCGCACCTTGGCGGCGGCGGGCTTGGACTTGGATACGGCGGCCACCTTGGCCCGGCGGGAGGAGTTGTCCTTCTATTTCCTCCTCGGGGTGCCGATGGTGGGTTTGCATTTTTCGGGTCCGGAGCGGGATCGCGATCGCCAAGCCCTGCTCCCGAGTCCTTACCTGGCTCAGCTTGGGCTAAGGCCCCAGGCGCCTCCGGCTCTACCGTTGGCCAGTTGGGAGGAAGTGCGGCGGGTGGGACTGCCGTTAGAGGCTGCGATTTTGGATGCAGTGGGCGATCGCGCTCGCCAGGCCTGGCGACGGGAGCAGCGCCGCGAGAGCGCCGCCCCGGCCGATGAGTATGATGGCATCGTCGGGCTGCCCCTCGATCCTCGAGAGCACCCCTTCAGTGCCACGCAGTTGCTCGCGCTAGGCCAGTGCCCCTTCAAGTGGTTTGCCGGCCAGGTGCTGCGGTTACAGGAACCGGAGGAGACCCCCGAGACCTTGCCAGTCCATCAGCGGGGGCAGCTCTATCACCGCTGTCTGGAGCTGCTACTGCAACCGGGACAGACGGCGGCGGCTGTCTCGCAACTCTCCCCAGCCGCCCTGCGCCAAGCGTTCCTCCAGGCCGAGCAGGATTTGGAGTTGCCCGCCTGGCCCGCCTGGGAGGCCCAGCGGGAGGAACAGTTGGCCCTACTCGCTCTCAATCTCCAGGCTCCTGATTTCCTGGCTCCTGACGCCACGATTGTGGCCCTAGAAAGCCGGTTTGAGTTGCCCGATTGGTACGGCCTGCGGGTGGTGGGCCGGATCGATCGCCTGGATCGGAGTCCGACGGGGCTGCGGGTGCTGGACTACAAGACGGGCAGCAGCAACCCGCCGGGAGTGCAAGATGCTGAGGGGGAGGCAACGTTGGAGGTGCAGTTAGCGCTCTATCGAGCGGCGATGGCTGAGCAATATGGGGACACCCCGATTCAGGCCGACTATTACTCTCTGAAAAAACGCCAGGTCCTCAAGGCTAAGCCGGGGGATCTGGGGGCCCTAGAGCGTTTCAGCGACCAGGTGCGACACCGCCTTCAGACGGGCTCCTACCCAGTGGCTCCGGATCGCCAGCGTCAGGCCTGCCGGTTTTGTGCCTATGATCTCGTCTGCCGCCAGGGGCCGCGCTTGGAGCGCAAGCGCGCTGAGGCTGAGTCGGGTGGGGTGAGCTGAGGCCTGCGGCCATCCTGTTGCCAGGATTCTGTTGTTTGACTCAGCCGTGCTGAAGACGAGCTGCTCAGAAGCCGTAGCAGCGTTCTTCAGGGGTGGATGAAATTAGCTAAACCCTTACCCCCACCCCTCTCCCAAGTTGGGAGAGGGGCTTCTAACTCCCCGGCTCCCAAAGCTGGGAGCCGGAGCCGGGGGATGGAGACGCGCCGCGGCTTCTCGCAGAGGGGGCCCTGTAACACTGAAGAGGGCGACCCTCTGCTCCTGGAACCAGCGCTCAAAATTCAGGGGAGCCGCGCTTTTTTTCGCTCACCTGTTCTTCAGGGGCTGTAGGGCCGAATCGTCGTCTCTTGCTAGGCTTGAACCATTGCTACTAAGTTACTGACGATACAGGGGGACGGCTGAGAATGCAGACACAGGAGCGGGTTGGGGATCAGGTGGGGGCGGCGATCGCCGCCAGTCAGACCTATTTGCTCAACCAGCAATACCCGGAAGGCTACTGGTGGGCTGACCTGGAATCGAACGTCACCATGACCGCCGAGGCGGTGTTACTGCACAAAATCTGGGGCACGGACGGCAGCCGCCCCCTGGCGAAGGCCGAAGCTTACCTCCGGGCTCAGCAGCGGGCTCATGGGGGCTGGGAACTCTTTTATGGCGATGGGGGCGACCTGAGTACCGCCGTGGAAGCCTATATGGCCTTGCGATTGCTAGGGGTCAGCCCGGAAGACCTGGCCCTCGTGCGGGCGCGGGAATTTATCCTTGCCCGGGGGGGAATTACCAAGACCCGCATTTTTACCAAGCTGCACTTGGCCCTGATTGGTTGCTACGACTGGCGCGGTGTCCCCTCGATTCCGCCCTGGATCATGCTGCTGCCGCAGAGTTTTCCGATCTATGAGATGTCCAGTTGGGCCCGGGGGAGCACGGTTCCTCTGCTGATCGTCTTTGACCAGAAACCGGTTTTTTCGACCAATCCGGCCCTGACGCTGGACGAACTGTACAGCGAAGGCATCGCTCAGGCCCGCTATGAGCTGCCCCGCAACGGGGACTGGACGGATATTTTTGTGCTGCTGGATGAGGCCTTTAAGGTGGCGGAAGCGCTCAACTTCATGCCCTTCCGGGAGCAGGGTCTGCGGGCGGCGGAGCGCTGGGTGCTGGAGCGCCAGGAGGCCTCCGGCGACTGGGGGGGGATCATTCCGGCGATGCTGAATTCGCTGCTGGCGCTGCGCTGTCTGAATTACAGCTCTGATGATCCCAGTGTCCAACGCGGCTTGGCGGCGGTGGATCGCTTTGCGGTGGAGTCGGAGGAGCATTACTGGGTACAGCCCTGCGTCTCGCCGGTTTGGGATACGGCCTGGGTGGTGCGATCGCTCCTCGAATCCGGGCTGGAGCCCGAAGAACCGGCCCTGGTCAAGGGGGTGCAATGGCTTCTCGACCAGCAGATCCTCAGCTACGGCGATTGGGCGGTGAAGAATCCGCTGGCGAAACCCGGGGGCTGGGCCTTCGAGTTTGAGAATCGTTTTTACCCGGACCTCGACGATTCGGCGGTGGTGGTCATGGCCCTGAACCAGGCCCAGGGGGGCGATAACGCTCGGGTGCAGGGGGCGATCGCCCGGGCCCTCGAGTGGATGATGTCCATGCAGTGCCAGCCCGGCGGTTGGGGGGCCTTCGACATCGACAACGATCAGGGCTGGCTGAACCTGCTGCCCTACGCCGACCTCAAGGCGATGATCGACCCCAACACGGCTGATGTGACGGCCCGGGTACTGGAAATGGTGGGCGAACTGCGGTTGGGGGAGCCTGCCCCTGCCCTCAAGGCCCAGATCCAGCGCTACCAAGGCCGCCTCAGCCGCGCCCTCGCCTACCTGGATCGGGAGCAGGAAGCGGATGGCTCTTGGTGGGGGCGCTGGGGGGTCAACTATATTTACGGCACGAGCGGCGTCCTGGCTGCCCTAGCGGCGATCGCCCCAGACAGTCGCCGCGCGGCTATCGAACGGGGAGCCACCTGGCTGCTGAGCTGCCAAAATCCCGATGGCGGTTGGGGGGAAACCTGCCGCAGCTACAACGATCCCAGCCTCAAGGGCCAGGGAACCAGCACGGCCTCCCAGACTGCCTGGGCTGTGCTAGGGCTGCTCGCGGCCGAGTCGGCGACGGGTTATGAGGCCCGCGAAGCCCTAGAGCGAGGGGTGGCCTATTTAACCACCATCCAGCGCCCGGATGGTCGCTGGGAGGAGCCAGAGTTTACCGGCACGGGCTTCCCGGGTCACTTCTATCTCAAGTACCACTTCTACCAGCAATACTTCCCATTACTAGCCCTAGCCCGCTACCGCAAGCAAGGGCTGGCTAGCTAAGGGAGCCTCTTCATCATAGTCTCCCGCTCTTCCGGAACGGGAAGCCGTGATTCCCGAAGGCAGGACGGGGCCCGGCTCGGCTTTTGCCGGAAGGCTAGCAATCCACAGGGTGGGCATCTAAAGCGCCACCCCAAGCTCTCCGCCCATCCAGGCCCTCGGAGGCGCTGCGGCTCAATTACCGCAGCAACGATCAATCCCCAGGCTATCCAGGAGCAGATCACTCACGGCGTTGGCCACCGCGAACTCCCCGTAAAAGCTGCGGCTGAAGTCAAAGGCCTGCATTTCCGTCACAAGGGCTAGAGTCAGAGAGCCGACATCGTTTTCCCCCTCTAAGCGCTGGCGCACAAAAATCTCAGCTG
Organism: uncultured bacterium; assembly: GCA_964397305.1. Classification (GTDB taxonomy): domain Bacteria; phylum Cyanobacteriota; class Cyanobacteriia; order Cyanobacteriales; family Spirulinaceae; genus JAAUTY01. The sequence goes on along the minus strand of CAYNIP010000061.1, from coordinate 321 downwards.
CGCGCTGGGCGATTTTGGCATTGACCGGCTCAGGCAGAAACTCCTCATCGAGCCAGTGATGCAAGGCTGCCTGAAGCCACTGGCCCTCTTGGAGGGCGTCTTGGGGGGGCGGTAGGGTGATGGGGGGAATCGGATTAGCCATACCCCTTAGCTTGACGCAAAACAGCTTCGGAGAGCAAGACCGACAGGAGGCAACTTTGATCGTATGCAAGGGTTTGTGCTCTGAACACTCTCAGCCCGGCGAAGGGCCAGAGCTCTAGAAGCCCTAAGGAACGTGGATTAAATAACCTGTACTTCTGGTACGGCGGTATAGTTCCATTG
>CAYNIP010000060.1:0-25092 GCA_964397305.1 uncultured bacterium | reverse complement strand
CAATGGAACTATACCGCCGTACCAGAAGTACAGGTTATTTAATCCACGTTCCTTACATGGTCGTCGGCGGTTTGCCCGAGCCCCGGGCTGATCATGCCGAGGCGATCGCCAGCATGGCCCTAGCGATGCAGACGGCCATCCGGCACTTCAACCACGAGACCGGGGAAAACTTCATGCTTCGTGTCGGTATTCACTCAGGGCCGGTCGTCGCTGGGGTGATCGGCCTACGGAAGTTTAGCTATGACCTTTGGGGGGATACGGTGAATGTCGCCTCCCGCATGGAGTCCCAGGGCCTCCCTGACCGCATCCAGGTGACAGAAGCAGCCTATCGGTTGCTCCGGGATAGTTTCCTCTTTGAGCCGCGCGGGACCATCCACATCCGGGGGCGGGGAGAAATGCAGACCTATTTTCTCCTCGGTCGCTGCACGGAAACCGAGGCTCTGCCGACCTCGACCCCAGCTCCTGATTACGAGCCGCCCACCCTACCCCCCGAAGCAATCAATCCGAAATCTGCCTAAGGCCCCTGGGGCCCTGCTAGACAGCGGGCCAAGGCCTGACGATAGACGGTCAGGGTCTCTTGGGCAATCTGCCGCCAGCAAAAGCGTGCCGCCACGGCTTGGCATTCTGCGGCCAACTGGCCGTAGGCGGCTGGCTCCAGGCTCAACAGCCACAGGAGCCGCTCCCTCATGGCTCGCCAGTCTCCCACGGGCACTCGCAGTTCCTCGGGCAAAAACTTCAGCATCTCTCGGGGGCCCGGCGCATCGTAGGCGACGGTGGGAATGCCCGCCGCTAGCTTTTCCAGCACCGCAAACCCGAAGCCTTCGACATAACTGGGAAAGGCCCCCACTGTGCCGGTGCTGAGGTGCTGGGGCAGTTCCTCGCTGTCATAGTGGGGGACAATCTCCAGCCAGTCGCTGGCTCGCTGCTGGAGATCCCCCAGCACCGTGGGAATGCTCAAGCCAGTACCCAGGAAGCGACAACGGAGGTCTGGCCGTTGTTGCTTCAACTCCCGCAACAGGGGAGGCCAGTCGTGGGCTCCCTTGCGGCCGCTCCAGGTGCCGATGAAGACGAGTTCAGGGTGGGCGAGGCGCTCAGCACTGGGGTGGGCGGCGGCTTGGAAGGCGGCCCGGCGAGCGGGGGTGAGCCCGAAGGGAAAGACGGCGCATTTGTGACCGAGGTGGAAGTGATCGCGCACATAGGTCCACTCATCCTGGTTCGGTAAGTTGATTAGGTCGCAGGTTTCCAGGCTGCGCCGATAGTGGGGGTAGTCGCGGCGATCGCGCCACCGGATCACGGCACTGGTCAACCGGGCCCGCAACTTCCAGGGCGGCACGCGCGCCGCCGGGGTGCGGGCAAAGTCTTCGTACATCGCATGAAGTCCAACCGAGCGGGTGACGAGCAACCCCTGAAAGTTCAATTGCTCCTTGGGATAGGGGAGGGTGCTTTGGTGAGCATCGATAATGTCAAAGCGTGCTCCCTGGGCGCGCACAAAGGCCCGGGCGCAGTGGGCGAAACTGGGCTGGCGTAGGTAGCCCCAGAGGGAGGTGGCCGGCTGGGTAAAGGCGTCGTAGGTGTCAAACTTCTCCACCTGATGGCCGAGCTGGCAAAATTCCTCCGCCAGCTCCAACTGCACCCGCGCCGCGCCCAGGGTGCGCTGCCAGGGCATATGCAGCACCATTAAAATCTTGAGGGGCTCGGTCATGGCTGGGGGTCCGCTTGTTGCAACCGAGGGACGGCCGGTATTTTATGCGATCGCGCCCCCCCGGCCAGCAGCGGCCCAAAAAGCAATCCCCAATTCCCCCAAAACTTGTGGCGCACTGGATTGACATAGTGCCGCAAGATGACCCTAGGGCGGTGGGCATAGCGATCGCGATAGACAAACTCATCATCCAGTTCCATGATGTAGCGTTGTCGCTCCAGGGGTTGCGCGCCATCCCGGTGCAGGGTTAGATGCACCATTGTCTGCTCGGTGAAATAGTTGGGCGGCTCCTCCAGGGCGAGAAATCGTTGCAGAGCCAACTGCCAGTCTAGCGATCGCTGCAACACGATGAAGCCACCATTGATCGGGTCCGCCGCTTCCGCCTCGCTGTGCAAGATACGTCGGTCAAAGGACGGGTAGGTATCGGCTAGGTAATAATTCTGACCGTCGGCCTGCTCCAGCAGCGCCGCCAAGGCCCGGGCGGCGGGAAAGTAGACAATATCGGAGTCTGTGTAAACCGTCGGCTCCGTGAGGGGCAGCGACAACAGCACCGCCAACTTCTTGCCCATGGGGTTCAAGGCCGCATAGCGAAACACGGCGGCGGGCAAGTCGGGCCGGGCAAAGTCCACCAAGGGCACCACTCGCACGCAGGGATGCAGGCGGTGCAGTAACTCCATGCTAGCCGCTGTGTAGCTGCCGTCGGAAATAACTGTGTATTGCTGCGGCACGCCGACATGGCGCAGCCAGAGCGTAATGCTGGCGACTTGCTCCGGCAGGTCGCGCTCACAGGAGAGGCTGTAGACTTGGGCGGCTAGGGGTTGGCCGTTGTGGGCAACGGGGGCCCAGCGGGACAAGCAGCGGGTGTACAGAGCGCGACCTAGTTTGCCCTTCAGGCGCGCGGCGCGGTAGCCGAGGTTGACCATAAGTACAGCAAGCAGCGGGCTGAGGGTCATTGTAGACGGTGGGCGGTGCTCCGAGTAGGATAATCCCCCCGGCCCCTTTAGGAAGGGGGAGATGTCTCAGCCCAACGACTGGTAGACAGCACAGGTTTGGGCGGCGGTCTTGGCCCAACTGAACTGCTGGACGTGAGCGTGGCCGGCGGTGACGAGGCGATCGCGCACCGCTGGCGACTCCAGGAGCAAGCGCAGGCCGTCGGTGAGGTCATCACTGGCTTGGGGAGTCCAGGGATCGAAGCGCAGGGCGGCCTCCCCGACTACCTCGGGCAAGCTCGCGGTATCCGCCACGATCACGGCTGTCCCACAGGCCATCGCTTCTAGGGGCGGCAAGCCGAAGCCTTCGTAAAGGGAGGGATAGGCCAGGGCCAGGCTGCACCGGTAGAGTTTCGCCAGGTGGCGATCGCTGGGATAGCAGTAGCTGACTAGGTGGGGGGTTAGGTTCAGGTTGGCGATCACCTGCTGTTCGGCGCTCGTCAACGGGGGACCGACCAGGCAGAGGGTTAACTCCGGATAGCGCGGCACTAAATTCGCCACCGCCTGCAACAGGCAGCCTAGGTTCTTGTAGGGCCAGCGACTGCCCACATAGAGCACGTAGGGCGCAGCCGGCACGGGGTCATCGCCCCCCGCCTGGCTGGCGTCGAGTTCCGGAGCCAGCAGGGTTACGGTGGTTTTCCCGGCGGCCTCGGGGTAGTGGTTCAGGAGGTCCGCTTCGGTATTGGCCGAAATGCAGAGGATGCGATCAGCAGCGGCGATCGCCCGGCGCTTACCAGCAGCCTGGCAGCCATCCGGATCAAACTCAGCCGCAAAAATTTCGTGAATCAGGTCGTACACTGTCACCACAACGGGGCAACGATAATCCCTAAACTGCAAGTCTCCTAGCAGCGAGTAATAGGTAGGGTGCAGCAGCGCTGGGCGAGTCAACCGCGCCAGACTACGAAAGTAGTAGGGTGCTAATCGGTGGAACAAGCAACTAGGTCGCCGGCCCCAGCGATGATACCCGTAAGTTTTGAGTCGGGGATGCTGGAGAGCTTGGCGTGGGGCTGGCCCCAAACTGGCCACCATGGGAACCCAGTCACCCGGTAGGCGACGAATGATATTCACAAAGTAGCGATTGACGCCACCCGACACCTGAATATCGTAAATAGTGCCATCATAAAAAATTCGCATCGCTGGGCCTGAACGCCATCATGGCTTTACCTGCAATCGCTGGCGAGCCAACAAATAATCACCCCAAAGATGACTCAAGGCCCGCCGCCGATAGCGACAGTAGGCCGCGTAGACAGGGGCGAAGTAGGGATGCAGTAAACAAAGCCGATCGTAGCGAGACAAGGGCTGAGGGGTCATGAGATGAAAGTCAGAGCCAAGCCAATAATACCGGCAACCCAACTTCGCGGCAAGCTGCATTAAGGTACAAGGCTGATAGAAGGTAATATGCTGCCCTGTCTCAAAAGCATAATACCACCAATCCAAGCCCGGAATGGCTCTCTCAAATGTGACGGTAGAAAAAAACAAGGTTCTACAGTGATGGCGTTCAAAAGCTGCCGCGAGAAAATCATAGGGATCAGGGATATGCTCTAAGACTTCAAAGGCAAACAAAACGTTTGCCTTAAAGTCAACACCAGGCTCAAATCCGCTAGCAAACAAGTTTTTACAGTAGCGATCATAGGTAAAGGCATTGAAGCCAATATCGCGCAACAAGCGTGTCAGCAACCCATAGCCACCTCCTAAATCTAAGCAAGTATCATTAGGCTTAAATAACCGGAATAGATAAGGCTCTAAGCGCTTCTGGTTGCGAAGGTTGCGGCTGACTAGACCGATATCTAGTTCTGTAATACTGGTCTGATAGGCCTCCTCAAGCCAGTAGGGCGGCTCCGTTTGTAAGAGTCCGCTCGTCGGACAATAATAATAGGTGACTTGGTAGTGACCCAGGAGGCAGGCCGAAAAAACTGGGTGCATTAGTTCTCCAGTAATCGGGCATTGTTGGCCTGGCAGATTGGCTGACATTGTTAACCACTACTTTTACGATATGAGTGCATCCCAGGTAGGCCGATGGGGTGCATCTCAGTTAGGCAACAGCACCGCCAAAGCCGGATGCACCCCCCTCGCAGGAATAGGATGCGTCGGCTGTACCCAGCGGGTGCATCTCAGTTAGGCAAGTTGACTCACTCTGCGAGAAGCCTCTGCGCGTCTACATCCCCCGGCCCCTTTTCCCAAGTAGGGCGAAGGGGAGTCTCCAAAGTGAGATGCATCCGTACCCAGCTTAACAGCATGAGATTTGACCTTGGAATTTCTCTTTGATCGCGGCGCCAAACTGCCAATCACACTGGGCAAAGACACAGCCATAGTCTTCATCACCATAAATCGCGAAGGATGAACCCAGGTCAGTAATGGTAAACCGGCAGACTTCATCAACACGGTCAAGGACCCGAACATTTGGCACATGTAAGCCGATTAAAAACGAGTACATCCCTGGAGTCAGAAAATGCTCGGGGATTGTCACACTGACCCACACCTGATGTCCATCTAAATCCCTCTGATCAAGGGGTGCTTCTGTCGTAAAGACACGACGGCCACGCACATCTTTTAGAGACACACCCAAGACAACTCCGCTACACCAGTGATGAACCCGGACAATCATGCGTAGGGTAATCGCTTCAGTATGGCCAAACTCCGAGGTCAAGATTCCCTGGCGATCGCAGGTCTCAGCCTGCCTCAAGTACATCTCAGCGGTTTCTAGGTTAACGCTTGAGCGATCGCGGATCAGGGTGTTATGGTCGTCCAGCGTCAGACCTTTAAGGTATTCAGTGATGGTTACTTCAGGCGGGCCGACCCGGACAATATGGCCGTGATCGAGCAGGTAAACAGAGTCACAAAGCTGAGTCACCATTCCCATCTGGTGGCTGACAAAGATCACGGTGTGACCTGCTTTGCCCACAGATTGCATCTTACCCAGACATTTTTTCTGAAACTTTACATCCCCCACGGCGAGCACTTCATCGATCAGCAGAACATCAGGCTCTAGGTGAGCGGCTACGGCGAAGGCGAGGCGGACATACATCCCGGAGGAATAGCGCTTCACGGGCGTGTCGAGAAATTTCTCCACCTCCGCAAAGTCCACGATTTCGTCAAACTTGCGTCGGATCTCGGCGCGGCTCATGCCCAAGATCGCGCCGTTGAGGTAGATATTTTCGCGCCCCGTCAATTCGGGATGGAAGCCCGTCCCGACCTCCAGCAAGCTGGCCACGCGACCGTTGATGTGCAGGCGGCCTGTGGTGGGCTCGGTGATGCGGCTGAGAATTTTCAGCAGGGTCGATTTACCCGCTCCGTTGCGGCCGATGATGCCGACGCGATCGCCCGGCGCAATCTCAAACGAAAGATCCCGCAAGGCCCAGAAGACTTCTTGCCGAGGATGCAGCGGCTGCTGCCGCCAGTTCCAGGTACGGTGTGCCCAGGTTTTGAGCGCATGGGTCAAGGTGTAGCGAAGCAGGCGGCGCTCGTGGGGTTGCTGGTGATGGATCAGGTACTTTTTGCCGATCGCCTCAGCACGAATTGCAAACTCAGACATAGCGATGCAGGCAAGCTCTGAATAAAATCACCAGTTCCAGCGTCGTGGGGCCGCGAGGGGAGTCAAGACTTAGACTTTCAGTATACCGGAGTTGCGGTTCCTCCCGGCCGTGGTGAGGGGCGATCGCCCGCCTGCACCGAACCGACAGAGTAGCGAGGGTTTCAGGCTTGGGGCCGAGCTACCGGCGAGAGTTGGAGACCCCCAGCGGCGGCTCGCAGCATGAGCTTGGCGGCGCGACTCCCAGCAGCGGGATGCACTCAAAATCTGACCCCCGTTTGGTTTCTGGGGTTGGGCGGGATCGGCCGCCCGCCAGAGCGCCACGTTCATTCTGGGGGGGAGTGTGTCAAAATCCTAGAGTTAGCGTCTCGGCGTTAGCGGTTTGGACGGCTGCTCAGTCGCAGGGTGATGAGCGTCGATCGCCTTTCTATACTCCTCTCCATCGTGCGAAGCACCCTGAATCTATGCTGGATATTGCTTGCGATCGCTACTATCGCTATGGCGAACTGACGCAAATCCTCCAAGACTGCACAGCCCGCTATCCCCACCTCGCCAGTCTGAGCAGTATGGGGCGCAGCCATGAGGGCCGCGATCTTTGGCTGGTGACGGTCACTAACTTCGCTACCGGACCGGCGGCCGAAAAACCGGCCCTCTGGGTTGATGGCAACATTCACGCCACCGAGCTAGCCCCTGCCACGGCCTGCCTGCACCTGTTGCAAGTCTTGCTCAATGGTTACGGCGGCGATGCGGAGATTACCCGCTGCCTTGATACCCGCGCCTTCTACCTCTGCCCCCGGGTCAATCCCGATGGTGCGGAGTGGGCCCTGGCCGAGCAGCCGCGCTTGATTCGCTCGGGCACGCGCCCCTACCCGGAGCGCGCCCCCCTGCCGAAGGGCTTGCAGGAGGCGGACATCGATGGCGACGGGCGCATCTTGATGATGCGAATTCCCGATCCCCAGGGTCCCTGGAAAGTATCCCCGGCAGACCCACGCTTGCTGGTGCGGCGATCGCCCACCGAAGTCGGCGGCCAGTACTACCGCGTCTTTCCTGAAGGGTATATTGAGGACTACGACGGCGCCTTGATCGACTTTCCGGAACCTCGCCAAGGGATCGATTTCAATCGCAACTTTCCGGCCGAGTGGCGGCCGGAGTGTGAGCAGTCCGGGGCGGGCCCCTTCCCGACCTCGGAACCGGAGGTACGGGCCTTGGTAGAGTTTGTCGCCGGCCACCCGAATATCACTGGGGTGCTTGCCTTCCACACCATGGGCGGCCTGCTGTTGCGACCCTACAGCCACCAGAGCGATGAGCAGATGCCCCCGATAGACCTCCGCACCTATGAAACCATCGGTGCTTACGGAACCGAGATGACGGGCTATCCGGCCTGGTCCATCTATCACAACTACCGCAGCGACGCGCAACAGGTTTCCACCGGAGCCTTTGACGACTGGGCCTATGAGGAGCGCGGCCTCTTCGCTTGGACCGTCGAGGTCTGGAGTCCGTTGCGCCACCTGGGCCTAGAAGAGCCTCATCCGCTGAACTGGTATCGGCAGCACCCTCCGGAGCAGGATGTGCAATTAGTGCAGTGGAGCGACATGGCCTTGCAGGGCGAGGGCTATGTGGACTGGTATCCCTACGAGCATCCCCAGTTGGGCACGGTGGAACTGGGGGGCTGGAATGATCTGTTTACCTGGCGCAATCCGCCGCCGTCCCTGCTGGCGGCCGAGGTGGCCCGCTTTCCGGCTTGGGTGATCTGGCACCTGCTGATTTCGCCGCGCCTGGAGTTGTACGCCGTCAGCCAAGCAGCGCTGGGGGGCGACCTCGTAAAGATTTGCTTGGTGGTGCAGAATACCGGCTGGCTCCCGAGCGCCGTGACCCAAAAGGCGGTGGCGAAGCAACTGGTGGGGGGGTGCCTTTGTTCCTTAACCCTGCCCCCGGAAGCCAAGCTGGTAGCGGGCGATCGCGAGGTGGATGTTGGTCAACTCGAGGGCCGCGCCGACAAGCCCGCCAGCCCCCTGCGCCGGCACGGCGACCCGACGGGCGATCGCGCTAAGGCCGAATGGGTGATCGCGGCTCCCCCCGGCACGGTGGTCCAGCTCACAGCTCGCCATGAACGAGCGGGGGTCGTGCGAACGGAGCTAGTCATCGGCGGCCCCGACTCGCCGCCGCGCTAGCCAGGCCGCGCGGCGAGTCTTCTCAAATTCCATCCGCCCTAGGACTAACCGCCCTGAGGGGACTGCCCGAGGACAATCCGGTAACTGTCTGGGCTTGCGGCGGCTGGAACCGGCGGCAACGGGCAGCAGCTCTAGCCGTACCGTCGCCAGCCCCACAAACCGGCACGCCGCCCCCTGTGCTCGCGAACCAAACTGGGGATGATGAATCTGTTGGCAACATAACCAGGGACAAGATTATGGACACGCTCGCAATCACCGAAGCGATCGCCCGCACCGAGCAACAGCATTCAGGAACGGCCCGGAGCAACATCAAACCCCTCCACCGCCAGCCTTCAGCCCCCCTCGACCGTAACCCCATGGCTTGGGTGTTGTGCTCCCTCTAGACTCGCGAGGGAGGGCCGAGCGATGCTGGGCCGCGCCTCGCGCTGAGTATTTAGTGGGGCGATCGCGTAGCCAAAAAGACGCGGTAGAGGCCGTAGCCAAGACCGACCACCAGGGCCAGTGTAATCGCCGTGGTCACGAGGCTGAGCACCGTATTCAGTAGCGAGAGGCCCAGAATGATCCCAATCACGGCCACGATCACTTTCCCAGCCGGTGGTAAGCGACTGAACCAAGCGCTCCCCTGAAGCCAGAGCTGTTGTAGGGCCGGTGGTAGTGAGGGGGAAGCGGACTGACCCGGTTCCTGCTGGGTATAGGTTGAGGTTGAATGCACGTCCGCCTCGAGGTCGTGAAGGCGGCGCTGGAAATCGTGCTGGTGTTGAGAGGCCATAGCAGCTTGACGGCAGAATTCGGAAACGGGTGTGCCCCCATTGTAGTACTTGCCCCGAGCCGCGCGGAGACAGTTCGCAAACAGGACTCGGGATCGCGTCAGTGTGCATACCAGGCGCGATGATGAAGCTATAGCCTGGTATCAGGCTGGAGCCATGTTGCAATTGCAGGGGGAAAGCGATGCTTCACATTCATTGGCAAAACTTGATTTTGGCGACGGCCCTTACTGCCACCATCGTTGGCAGTGGTTCAACGGTGAGTCGGGCCGACACGATCGCGATCGGCTCCCAGGGCAATCAGGCGACCCAACTGAGCGGTCTATCTGGCGGGCCAACCATGACCTCCGACTGTGGCGCGGTTGCCGCCACCCCGAATCATATCCTGAATCTCACCAACGACATTCCCACCATGATCGTGAATGTCCAGGTGGCCGGGGGCGATCCCACCCTGCTGATCGAAGGGCCGGGGGGACAGCGCTGGTGTGCGCGCTCCATGGATGGCAGCACCGCCAAGGTGTCGGGCTATTGGGCGGCCGGGCCTTACCGCGTGTTTGTGGGCGATCGCAGCGGCAGCCAACACAGCTACACGCTCTCGATCCAGCCCTAGGGCATCTCAAGGGGGTGGGTCGCCTCGGGGGCTGCCGCCCACTGCCAGACAGAGCCCGCATAGTTTTTTGCCCGATAGCCCAAGTCCGCTAGCACGGCTGTGACCCAGGCCGAACGCACGCCGCCAGTGCAATAGGCGATGACCGCTGTTTCCGAAGTGATGCCCTGTTCCGTGAGCAACGTCTCAATTTCCGCGCGCGGCAAGAGGTAGCCCTGGGAGTCGAGCAGGGCTCTGAAGTGGAGATGACGCGCGCCGGGTAAGTGGCCGCCGCGCGGCTCCCCGTAGAGGGTCGCGCCAGCATACTCCCGGGCCTCGCGTGTGTCCAGGAGGACAACCCCCGAGGCCCCCAGGCTGGCCCGCACTTGGTCTTGGCTCGCGGTCCAGTCTGAGGAGCGCTGGGGGGTAAAAGACCCTGGCTGGGATGGGCGCTCAGGCGGGAGGTCGGCTGCTGCCAAGGCCGCATAACCCCCATCGACAAAAACGGCCGCGGGATGGCCTAGGCTGCGGAGCATCCAGACGATGCGGCCCGCCTCGCCCCAGCCCCGGAGCGGGTCCCCTACGACGACTACCGGGCGATCGCCCCTAACCCCCAAGGACGCTAACCTCGCCGCCAGCACCGCATCCGCCGCCAGCACCTCGCCGCGCTGGCTCGGTTCTGGCGGCGAGAAGTCCTGCCAGTCCACGGGCTGGGCTCCGGGTAGGGGCTGGGTGGGGTTGTGCGCCTCCAGCAAGGTCGCGCCCTGCTGAAGGAGGGCAGCGGCCTGGCGGGCACTGACGACCCAGGTGGCTGGGGAAACCGCTGCGCGGGGGGCAAAGGCCGAGTCAAGACGCGGCGATGGGTCGCGGCGGGCCGCCCAGCGATCGCGAGTCCGAGCTGCAAGGGCTATCAATCTTGGTAACACGACAGTCTCCTGCCAAACTACTTATGGCGAATGTGGTCGTAGACACTCACGTAGTCCGCTCCGGGGTGGTTCCAGGAGTAGTCGTACTGCATCCCCTGTTGCGAGAGCGTGCGAAATTCTGCGGGATACTCGTACCAAAGCCCAATCGCCCGCTCCAGAGCTGACTCCAGAGCCGTTTGATCGACTTGGTAGAAGACGTAGCCATTGCGCTTTTCGGGGGGATGGGCTTCGTCGTGGTCGCGGTCAAAGACGGTATTGATCAGGCCGCCGACACCGCGCACCACCGGAACTGTCCCGTACCTGAGCCCAATCATTTGGGTCAGGCCGCAGGGCTCGAAGTGGCTGGGAACCACAATAATATCTGCCCCCGCGTAGATCAGGTGAGACAACTCTTCATTGAAGCCTAGTTCTAAGTGACAGTCAGGGTTATCGTTGAGGAAGTGTTTTTCGTGCCAGAACCAGTTGTTAATATTGGGGGCAGTAGCGGAGCCTAGGAGGACAAACTGGGCCTTGCGATGTAGGGAGTAATAGATGGCGTGATGAACCAAGTGAACCCCCTTCTGGTCATCCAGGCGGCCGATATAGGAAACCAGGGGTTTATCGTCCTGGCGCAGCCAGAGCCGCTCCCGCAGCGCCCACTTATTTTTTGCTTTCAGCTCCCAGGTCTCCGCCGTGTAGTGATGCGGAATAAAGCGGTCAATTTCCGGATTCCAAACGTCATAGTCAATCCCGTTGAGGATGCCACCAAACTTGTGGTTGTGGATTTCCAGGGTGTGACCAAGGCCGGCGCTGACCCCAGAGAAGCGAGCCTCCCAGGCGTGGTGGGGGGAGACGGTGTTGACATAGTTAGCATAGACAATGCCGCCTTTCATGAAGTTGATCGCTGTGGGGTCGAAGTTATCCCGTAGGCGGTCATAGTGGTAGTAGTAGTCGTGTTTGTTGAGACCGGTGGCGGTGAGAATTTCGGGGCCAGCGATGCCTTGGTGGCGGAAGTTGTGGATGGTGTAGCAGATGCGCTGGTTCCACATTCCGTGCCATTTGTACATCTCAAACAGCAGCACAGGAACCAAACCCGTTTGCCAATCGTGGCAGTGGATCACGTCTGGGCGCTTGTTCGTTTTGAGTAAAAATTCCATCGCCGCCTTGCTGAAGAAGGCGAAGCGCAGGGCGTCATCCAGGGCCCCGTAGTAGCAGCCGCGATTAAAAAAGTTGTCGCCTGAGTGGGGCTGGAGGAAGAAACAGAGCCGGCCGTGAACTTGGCCGCAGAACACGGAGCAGTGGATCGCGCTACCATACCAGGGAACCCAGAGATCGCGATAGGCCTCGTGCAGGCTCCAGATCTGGTCGTAGCGCATACAGTCGTACATGGGCAGGATGATCTCGACGCAGTGACCCCGCCCTTCCAGTTCTCGACTGAGCCCATAGACGACATCGCCGAGGCCGCCGACCTTAATGGCTGGGGCACATTCTGACGCCACCTGCACGATGTACATAACCGCTCCTCGCTTAAAACGTTGGTTTGTGTTCTAGTTCACTCGATGCCGGAGGGTGCTGCCTTGGGCAAGGCTAGGGGCGATCGCCCCGAGGCCGCTAGTCCCCTGCTTTGCCAATATAAACACAGTGGCGCACGCTCTGCGTCAACGGTGTGGTAAATCCTTCGATGGAGAGGACGGTGCTCCCGGTCCCGGCGAGGGCCGCCGTCAGGGCCTGGGCGTCCGTCTCTGTCCAGTGCCCCCGATAAAGCACCGCCACCCCCTGGGGCTTTAGCAGGGGCAGGGTGTAGGGGATGCAGGCGGCGGGGGAGCTGACAGCGCGTAGCAGGGCGAGGTCATAGGTTTGGGAGTGCTCCGTTTGCTGGGCTAGGGCTTCAGCCCGAGCGGCGATCGCCACAGCGTTGGTCAGCTCGAGCTGGGCGATCGCCTCCTGCACGAAGGCCACCTTTTTTTGCGTACTGTCCAGCAGGACGACCTGGTAGTGGGGACAGGCGATCGCCACGGGCAAGCCCGGGAAGCCGGCCCCCGTGCCAATGTCAATCACACGCAGGGGCTTGGTGCCCGACCTCGCCTGAAAGGCCAGAGGCGCTAGGCCGGCCAGGGAGTCCCAGAGATGTTTTTCCCAAAAGTCCTGGGGTTCTAAAATGCGTGTCAGGTTCAGCCGCTGATTGCCAGCCACAACGGCCGCGTAGAGGGCTTGGAACTGGGCCTGTTGTTGGGCATTGGGTTGCCAGCCCAGGGTGGTTTGCCAATGATGACAGACCTCAGGGGACTCAAAAAAGTGGGGGAGGGTCATTCAAGCTGCTCGGTGGATAGGGCCAAGCCGAAACGGACGTGGATTGAAGCACAAACTACCAGCGGCGCTGCTCAGCCAGGAGGGCGGTGGCCTCCGTGACCGACAGGGCCTCCGCAAACCAGTAGCCTTGACCGTACTTACAGTGCATCGCCCGCAACTCGGCCAGTTGGGCCGCCGTTTCTACCCCTTCCGCCACCGTGTCGATGCTAAGGCTCTCCGCCATGCGGATGATCGCGCGGACAATTTCCAGGTTTTGGGGGTCACTCGCCATCGCTGTGACAAAGGAGCGGTCAATTTTCAGCGCATCGATCGGAAATTGCTGGAGGCGGCTGAGGGAGGAATAGCCGGTGCCAAAATCATCAATGTTGAGCTGGACGTGCATGGCGCGCAGGTCGGCTAAGGTCTGGAGTACGGTTTCAGGGCTTTCCACAATCGTGGTTTCGGTGATTTCTAATTTTAAGCTATGGGGTGAAAGTTCCGTCTCACAGAGAATGGTCTGGATTTGCTGGGCGAGGGTTGGTTGGGCAAATTGCCGCCCCGAGAGGTTGATATTGATCGTCAGGGGGCACTGAGGAAACTCCTGTTGCCATTGTCGTAGCTGACGGCAGGCCCGCCGGCAGAGCCACCAGCCAATCGGGACAATCAAACCGGTTTCCTCCGCCAGCTCGATAAAGGAACTGGGACCGATCGTGCCATTTTCTGGGTGCTGCCAGCGCAACAGGGCCTCAAAGCCGCTCACTTCACCGCTGGTCAGCAGCACAATGGGTTGGTAGTAAATCTGTAGCTCCCCCAACTCGAGGGCGCGGCGCAGATCGATCTCCAGTTGCAGGGCGGCCAGATTGCTGGCGTACATACTGGGGTCAAAGACCGCGCAGCGGGCCTTGCCTAGGGTCTTGGCGTGATACATGGCGGTGTCGGCATTGCGGAGCATATCGGCCGGAGAGGTGGGATCGCCGCTGGGGAGGGCGATGCCGATGCTGGCGCTGACGCAGACTGCCTTGTGGTCGAGTTGAAAGGGGGCCTCTAGTACCTCCCGGCAGCGATTGGCGATCGCCTCCGCCGTGGTCAGGGTCTGGATCGACTCGAGCAGGATCGCAAACTCATCGCCGCCGAAGCGGGCCACTGTATCCCCTTGACGAATGCAGGTTTGCAGGCGTTGGGCGGCTTCGATCAGCAGGCAGTCCCCGGCCCCATGCCCCAAGCTGTCATTGACCAGCTTGAAGCGATCTAGGTCGAGGAAGAGGACGGCACAGAGTTCCTGGGGATGGCGCTGATGGTGGAGGAGGGCCCCCGCGAGGCGTTCGAGAAAGAGTACCCGATTGGGCAGGCCCGTGAGGGCATCGTGGAGGGCGTCGTGGAGCAGTTTGGCTTCGGCCTGCTTGCGGGCGGTGATGTTGTGGGCATTGACCACGACCCCCTGCACCACCGTCTCTTGGAGGAGGTTGGAGAAAACCACTTCAAAGATGTCCCAGTCTCCCTCTGGAGGGCCAAGGCGTAGCTCTGGAATCATCTGCCCCTCCTCTGGTTGCTCGAGGGTGCGATTGAGGGTCTGGAGGGCAAGGCCCCGATCCTCTGGGTGGACAAAATCCCAGAAGGGTTGTCGATCGGTGGCGATGGGGGAACCGAGGGCCCGGGCCGCTGAGGGGCTGAGGTATTGAATCTGGCCGCTGAGGTCGAGCACGAAGATCAAATCCGCTGAGTTTTCAATCAGGGCCCGGAAGCGCTTTTCAAAGCGGAGCCGCTCGGCCTCGGCCTGTTTGCGTTGGGTGATGTCCTGGAAGGCGGCGATCGCATAGACGATCCGGCCCTGCTCATCCAGAATCGGCGAGGCTGACACTTCGATCGGCACGATGCCTTGCTCTAGGTGCAGCTCAACATCGTCTACGGCGGTACTCTTGCCCTGGAGCGCTTGGACGATCGGCAGGCGATCGAGCGGGTATTCACAGGTCGTCCCGGCCTGGTGCAAGTGGGAGAAGAGCACGGCATTGACGGGGCGCTCCAGCTCGTGGGACAAGCGGCCCAAAATCCGGGTAGCGGCCTGATTGGCGTAGTAGGGTTGACCGGCCGCATCGACAACAAATACCCCGACGGGAACGGCCTCGAGAAATTGGGTCAGGCGCTGTTCGCTCTCGCGGTAAGCGAGTTGGCGGGAGAGCTCTTCCCGGGCCTGTTGAGCCTGCTGGGCCAGGTCAAGATTGGCCCGGACTTGGCGGACGTGCGCCAGGGCCCGATCCACGGTAATTGCTAAGTCTTCGAGGTTCAGGGGCTTGGTTAAAAAATCAAACGCACCGCGATTCATGGCGGTGCGGATACTGTCCATATCCCCATAGGCAGACATGATCACGGTGCAGAGATCCGGGCGTCCGAGTTCCTTCAGATGGTTGAGGAGCGTCAGGCCGTCAAGGCGGGGCATCCGGATGTCGCTCAGGATCAAGTCAATGTCCGGATCAGCTTTGAGTTGCTCTAGGGCCTCGACTCCATCGATAGCAAAGTAAAACTCGAGTTCGTGACGCTGAAGGCGCTTCCGAAAGACTTTGCGAATCAGGAGTTGCTGGGTTGGCTCATCGTCTACGACTAGAACCTTGGCACTCATGTGGAATTCTCCCGTTACCATTCCTGCGAGCCCGAGCCAGCCTCGGGGGAGGATGCGATGTGTACTGCTTAGTCAATTGCACCCACGCGCTAGACAACCTTCTCTTAATTTACACTCACAGCAAAAAACTCTTGTGTGATTTGTGTGGTCTGAGCGCTTGTCTCGGATCGCTCTCAGGGTTCAACCAGGGAGAACGATCCCAGAATAACTTTGCTTCAGCTTCCGAGGGCTGGTATCAAGGCTCCCAACGACGGCTGACTGGGAATGTCCCCGTTCGGCCGCGCTGCGTTTTTGCGGAGCTAGGCTAACCCCCTGAATCGCTCCTGCTGCTTTGGGCGAGGGCCTGCGGGCTCTGCTGCTGCTCCGAGGCCGGAGGAGCGATTGCTGACTCAGCAGTCGCTGAACTCCTGGCTGTGCCTGGGATTTGCGTCTCGGGTTGGGGAATCTCCCCCGGCCCCTTGGATGAATTTTCACGAAATAACGACCCAATTTGGTAGGGGCACGGTGGCCGCGCCTTCAACGCAGTCAATCGCTGTTCCGATAAGGGTTTGAGGGTTGGGAGACCCAAACCCTACAATGGTGCATTTAATTTGTGAAATTCCATGAAAGGGGGGGTCAGGTCTGGCGGACTGGCAAAACTTGTTGGCTCGTAAATCCTCGGAGGCTTTCACCCCAGCCTTCTTCTGAGGGGAGGGGGCCGGGGGATGTAGACGCGCAGCGACTTCTCTCAGAGGGGCCCCCGGTAACGCTGTTCGCGCTAGCGTCGCGGAGCGATAGAGGGCTACCCTCTGCTCCTTGAAGAACCAGCGCGCAAAATTCAGGAGAGTCGCGCTTTTTTTCGTCCACCCGGCTAGGGGTGCTGGACGGGCGATCGCCGTGGTCCTTGTTATAGTGAGAGCTGGCATCTGCGCTGTCTGGGGTAAGCTTCCCTTTCCTAGGACGCTTTGCACCATGGGCGATGTCGTCGATTCCATCATTGTTGTGAGGCTGAGCATGAACCCAAGATACCCCTTGCCGTCGGGATGGTTGACTCGTCGAGTCCGTCCGTGGTTTTGGCCCTTGCTGCTGGGGGCAAGCTTGGCGATGGGACCCCTGCCGTCACGAGCCCAGACTGGGGGCGCGGCTGAGCTGGATACCTGGCTCCGTCAACTGGAGGCGGCGGCGGATCGTCGGGATCTGGATGCGGTGATGGGGTTTTATGCCCCGGACTTTCAAGCGGCTGGGGGCCTAGACCGGGCTGGGGTCGCGGCGGGGCTGGCGCAGCTCTGGGAACGCTATCGCAGTATGGACTACTCCATTCAGTTGGTGGACTATACCCAGCAGGGCGATCGCCTGATCGCTGAGACCGTGACTGAGGTGCGCGGGCTGCGGAACGAGGGCGGGCGGGAGGTGCGCTTGCTGGCCACGGTGCGATCGCGCCAAACCCTTCAAGGCGATCGCATCGTTAGCCAGGAGGTCCTGGCGGAGCGCACGCAAGTCTTTCTGGGAGCGAACCCGCCGACCATTGATGTAAACCTGCCAGACCAGGTGGAGGCCGGGGAGACCTTTACCTTTGATGTGATTGTCAAGGAACCTTTGGGCAATAACTTGCTGATCGGCGGGGCTTTGGAGGAGTCGATTCGTGCGGAGCGCTACCTCGAGCCCAGTGACTTTGAACTCCGGCTGCTGCAAGCGGGGGGTATTTTCAAACAGGGTCGCGCGCCGGAGCAGCCGGAGGATCGCTGGCTCTCGGCGATCGTGATCCGCGAAGACGGCATCACGATGATCACCCAACGGCTGCGGGTCATCGGCCGTACAGCGGGCGCGCTCCGTTAGGGGGGGCGACGACGGCTAGGCTAGGCTACCCTCCCCCACTTGCTGATTTCAGGGCTCTCACCCTCGACCTCTTATGACTGTCACTCCTCGCTGGCCCCGGCAACGGCTGGGGTCCCTCTACCGCCAAGTCCTGTCCTGGCTCGATGCAGGGGCGCTTTTGGCCTGGGGCCTGCTGCTGACCCGGAAGTACTTCACCGGCGGCCTAGCCCTGCTGATTCACCCCAACTACTTCCTGCTGGTGCTGGTCGCTGGGCTGCTGTTGCTGGCCCTGGGCTCGATCCTGCTGGCCCAGCGCTGGATGCAGTGGCGCTCGGCTCCGACGACCGCTCAGGCCTCTGGGGAGTTGCAACATATCACCCTTTTCCCGCTGGGGGTGGGGACGCTCTTGTTGCTGAGTGCGGCTCTCTTGGGTCTGATGATTCCGCCGCGCATTCTCGGCAGCGAAGCGGCGATCCAGCGGGGCATCACGGAGATGAACCTGCCCTACACTCAGACTCAGGTGCAGTCGTTTTACAATCAGACGAAGCCGGAGGAGCGATCGCTCTTGGACTGGGTGCGGACGCTGAACGCTTACCCGGAGCCGGATGCTTATACGGGCCAGGCGGCCAATATCAGTGGCTTTGTGGTGCATTCTGACTCGTTGCCGCGCAATTACTTGCTGATTGCCCGCTTCACGATCGCCTGTTGCGCGGTGGATGCTTCGCCGATCGGTCTGCCGGTGCGGTTGCTGGGCGATCGCGATCAGTATCCCCCCGATACTTGGCTCCAGATCACGGGCACGATGGCGACGGAAACGTTGGCGGGGCAACGACAATTGGTCATCACCCTCACGAGCCCGGAGGATATTGAGGAGATCCCAACGCCGGCTAATCCCTACGAGAGTCGATAGAATGGTCTGTTGGTAGCCCGAATTGTCGCCTATGATACGCCGTCTGCGCTGGTCACGCTGGACCCCCCTGGACCGCCTCGCCTGCATCGCTGTTACGGGTCTGACCCTGGCGATCGCCTTGCTCGTGTTCAGCGGCAGCTTCTGCATGACGAATGAATGCCTGGTCAGTGCCGCGCCCCGAGTGCGGGAGTTTACCTGGCGCGATCGCCTCGTCCGGGCCCGCGATACCGCTTTCATCCTCAACTTCAGCCGCCCCATGGATCGGGAGAGCGTCGAGCAAAACTTGGTGCTCCAGGTTCCCGATAAGCCCGAGCTCGAGGAGCCCCTCCCCGGCCAACTGAGCTGGGCCGGTCGCCGCCTCGCCTACACCCTCGACTTCCCCGCTCCCTACGGCAACACCTATCGCCTGGAACTGGTGGGGGCCCGGGAACTGTTTGCCCGCAGCCAAGAAACTGGCGCTGAGGTGCAGCCCTTTAGCGCCGAGTTTCGGACACCGGATCGCACCTTTGCCTACATCGGCCTGGAGGGGGACGAGCGCGGTCGGCTCTTGCTCTACAACCTCACGACCCAAGAACAGCGGGTGTTGACGCCCCCAGATTTGGTGGTCACGGCCTTCAAGCCCTACCCCGATGGCTCTCGCCTCCTCTTCAGTGCTGTTGAGCGGCGGCGGCAGCAGGAAGGGATCTTGGCCCAGCAACTCTACCGGGTGGGGACCGGGCTCGACGAGGCGGGGACGGTGGGAGACCCGGAAACGGTTCTCGAGGACCAGGACTACCAAAATCTCAACTTCGATCTTTCCCCCGACGGCAATACCATTGTGGTGCAGCGCCTGAAGCGAGATGATCCGGGGGATTTTGGGCTCTGGGCCCTGCGGGGCGATCGCCCCCCGGCCCGCCTCCAGGACAGTGCCGGGGGCGTGTTTGCGATCGCCCCGGACAACCAAACGGTGGCGACCGCCCGGGGGGAGGGCATTGCGGTCTTGCCCCTCGATCCCCAGGCCGAACCCCTGGACTTCTTGCCCGATTTTGGCCTCGTCCTGGGTTTCCGCAACGATGGCACGGCGGCGGCGATGGTGGACTTTAATCGCGACAACCCCGACAAGCTCTACACCCGCTCCCTCTACCTGGTGACGAACCAGGGAACCCGCGAGCTGTTGTTCGAGACCACGGGCTCGATCCTGGACTGCCAATTCACGCCCCGGGGCGACCAGCTTTACTGCCTGCTGACGGACCTCCTGGAAGGGGAGGAGTATGCCGAGCAGCCGTACATCGCCGTGATCGATGTCGCCGGCCAGCAGGCCCTGCCCCTGATGACGCTGCCCAACTACCAGGACACCCACATCAGCCTCGCCCCGGACGGCCTCGGCCTGCTCCTGGATCAGATCGAGACGAATCCGACCTCCCGAGCCGCCACCGTGCTCCAGACCAACGCCGGGGAACCGATTACCGGAGGTCAGCTCTGGCTGCTCCTGACCACGGCGAAGCTGCCCAGCTCGGCCGATCCCCCCACCTTGGAGCCGCTGCCCTTCAATGGCTTTGCGCCCCAATGGTTGCCTTAGGGGCAGGGGGACGGACTGGGGCAGCCCCGCTACTCTCCAGCCACCCGCCCGTTGTAGAGGCTCATGGCCTTCTCCACGCCCTGGCGGAGGCTGAGTTCTACGGCGTCGGCAGCTAGCTCGAGGACTGCGGCGATGATGGCTGTTTCCTGGGGCGCAAACTTGCCCAACACATGGGCGATCGTGTCTCTCTCGGGCTCGGCCTGGCCGATGCCCAGACGGAGGCGGGGAAAGTCTTGGCTATTGAGGTGGGCGATCGCCGACTTCATGCCATTGTGTCCCCCGGCCGAGCCGGACAGCCGCAGCCGCAACCGCCCCACGGGCAAATCCAGATCGTCATAAATGATCAGGAGGGTGGCCGGCGACAGCTTGTACCAGTCCAGCACAGCCCGGATCGCCTCCCCAGAGCGGTTCATGTAGGTCGTCGGCTTCAGGAGCCAGAGCTTCTCGCCGCCGGGGCCCGGTCCTTCCGCAAACCAGCCTTTGAAGCGGCGCTGCTCCTGCCAGGCCAACTGCCAGCGGGCCGCGAACACATCCACGGCCATAAAGCCCACATTATGGCGGGTGCGGTCGTACTTCGTCCCGGGGTTGCCGAGGCCGACGATCAGCCGGGGCCGCGGCGGGGGACTGGCCGGGAGATCGCTCATGGTTGCGCTGTCCCCAGGGCTCCCGAGCTGCCCCGGGGCAGATGGATGAAGAAGGTTGTGCCCCGCTCGTGATCAGTATCGAAGCGGATGGTGCCTTGGTGAGCATCAATGACCGACTTGGCGATCGCCGTACCCAGGCCCGTACCGCTGCGTTTACCGTGGGTGACAAAGGACTCAAAGAAATTCTCGCGAATGGCTTCGGGAATGCCAGGGCCATTGTCACTGAGGCGGATGCTGACCTGATCACCCTGGGACTCGGCGGCGATTTCAATCACCCCCGCCCGGTCATGGAAGGCTTCTACGGCGTTGACAATCAAGTTCTGAATCGCTCGCATCAACTTGCTCTCATCCGCCTCAATGGTCAAGTCCTCGGGACAGGTAATCTTGAGCACCACATTCTCTTGGCTGAGATAAATGCGATTCAGCTTCTCAAAGCGTCGCAACAAGTCGGCCAGCACCAGGGGCCGCTTATCCAGGTTGGTGCTCCCCCGGGCAAAGTCCAGTAACTCTTCGGCCATCGCCGTCATGCGGGTGGCCTGGGTTTGGATCAGCTCACACCATTCAATCGTTTCCTCGTCAGCGTGCAAGTCTTTGACCATCCCACTGGCCAGGTGAATGCCGCTGAGGGGACTCTTGAGGTCATGAATAATGGTATTGACCATCTCGCCCACTAACACCATCTTGTCTTTGTAAGCAATCTGGCGCACGTAGTCTTCCGTCGTCACCCGCAGGCGCTGAATGACATAGCGAAAGAGCTTGAGCACGACATTGCTTTTGGTGCTGTCGAGGATTTCGACCAGGACATTGCGGGGAATCTTCGCCAGAGTTGCCCCTTCACAGACGAGGGCCTGGGCACTGCGGGGCTGACCGTCGAGAATGCCAAATTCGCCGAAGAAATCGTTGGGAACGGCGCGGGCGACAATCTGATAATGCTGGCCTGTGATCTGTTTTCGGAACAAGACCTGCCCGTTAAGAACCAAGTAAAGAAAGTCCGGGACTTCTCCTTCTTCAAAGATAATTGCCCGATCGAAAAATTCTTCGAGAATAGCAATTTCGCATAATTTCCGGGCCTGCTCAGCCTCAAAAAAGGCGATGAATTGGTGAGACTGGAGATCCATGAGCAAACCGGGCTGGAGTAGTCAGGGGAGCAATTCAATCCTATCTTAATCAATGCGAGGGAGGGGTAAAACCCTGTATCTACGGAGGGACTGGGACAGCAGTGATGTCAGGCTTAAAATCGTCGCCACCCTTGTGGCTCGGGATCGATTTTGGCACTTCGGGGGCTCGGGCGATCGCCATCGATCAGGCTGGAACCGTGCAGGCGATGACCACGGAGGCTTGGGAGTCCTCAGACAGGCCTCAGGATTATCCGGTCCTCTGGCTCCAGGCCCTGGAAACGCTGGTCAGGGACCTCCCGGCGAGGGTGCGGCGGGGCTTGCAGGCGATCGCCATCAACGGCACGTCAGCCACGGCTCTCCTCTGTGATCAGGCTGGCCGCCCCCTAGGCGAGCCCCTCCTCTATAACGACAGCCGGGGCCGCGATTACCTCGAGGCACTCCGAGAACGAGCCCCGACCCAGAGTGCTGCCCTCAGTGCCACCTCCAGCCTCGTCAAGCTGCTCTGGTATGCCCAGCAGCCGGTAGCTGAGGCCGGAGCTTCTTGGATGCACCAATCTGATTGGTTAGGCTATCAGCTTCACGGGCACTTAGGCATCAGTGATTACCACAATGCCTTGAAGCTGGGCTACGACGTAGAGCAACTGGCCTACCCCCCTTGGTTGCTCGCCCTGCTAACACCCCAAAGCCGCCCCTGGCTGCCTCGGGTGCTGGCTCCGGGAACCCCTGTGGGACTGGTCTTACCAGCCCTGGCCGCGCGCTGGGGTCTGGCGCCGACCTGCCAGGTCTGCACCGGCACGACAGACAGCATTGCTGCCTTCTTGGCTAGCGGCGCGCACCAGCCCGGGGAAGCCGTCACCTCCTTAGGCTCCACCCTCGTGGTGAAATTACTGAGTCATACCAAGGTTGACGAGGCGGCGGCGGGCATCTACAGCCATCGTCTCGGGAACCTCTGGCTGACCGGCGGGGCCTCGAACACCGGGGGAGCGGTGCTGCGCCACTTCTTTAGTGAGGCGGAGCTGGCCACCCTCAGCGCGCAGATTGATCCGGCCCAGGCCAGCCCCCTGCACTACTACCCGCTGCTGCGGCCGGGCGATCGCTTTCCCATCAACGATCCCCAGCTCCCCCCCCAACTCACACCGCGCCCGGCCGACCCCGGGGCCTTTCTCCACGGGCTCCTCGAAAGCATGGCCCGCATCGAAGCCCAGGGCTATGCTCGCCTCCAGGCCCTGGGAGCCACTCCCCTCCAGCGAGTCTTCACGGCCGGCGGTGGGGCTCAAAACGCGACCTGGACGGCGATCCGCCAGCGTTGCTTGGGAGTGCCGGTGACGACGGCCGCCCAGATCCAGGCCGCCTATGGCAGTGCGCGGCTGGCCCAGGGAACTCTGGGCTTTAATTCCTGAAGTGGTATAGATGTGACAGTATGGCGAGGGTCCGTTGAGCTATGGTAGAAAAGTTGGAATCCTTAGCCGCTACTGCCATGAGAACCTCGACGGCGCCGCGCCTCCTCTGTGTCACTCACCAGCCCACCTCCGACCCGGGTCAGGTTGGCGAGCTGCTGCGGGCTCGGGGCTACCAATTGGACCGCTGCTGTCCAGCCAGTGATCAGCCCCTGCCGAAGATGGTGGCGGCCTATGCGGGGGTGATCGTCTTGGGGGGGCCCATGAGCGCCAATGATGAGCATCTCGACTTTATTCGCGCCGAGCTGGACTGGATTCCTCAAGTGCTGGCAGCGGGGCTGCCCTTCTTGGGCCTTTGCCTCGGGGCACAATTGCTCGCTCGGGTGCTGGGGGCGACGGTCGCGCCCCATCCTGAAGGGCTGACAGAGATTGGCTATTTCCCGGTGCAGTTTGCTGCGTCCTTGGCCGGTGGGGAACCGCCGCCCGCCGTGTTTCACTGGCACTGTGAGGGCTTTGAGGTACCGGCGGGAGCGACCCGGATCGCGACGGGGGAACGGTTTGTGAATCAGGCTTTTCGCTATGGCGATCGCGCCTACGGGTTTCAATTTCACCCGGAAGTGACTGGGAAGATTCTGGACCGCTGGACGACCCTCGCCGCCCCGATGTTGGAGTTGCCGGGGGCTCAACCCCGCGCGACCCAGTTCCGCCACCATGCCCAATACTACGGGGCTGGACGGCTCTGGATCAGTCAATTTCTGCGGCACTGGCTCCCTCCTGCGCGGGCTGTCATGCCGATTCACGGCCAGATGCGCCACTCCCAGGCCGCCCTGACCACCGGTCCATCGACCCTACGGGCTTGAATTCCAGGCCTAGGGTCCCGGGGTCGGACGAGCCCGCATCTGCTCAACGTGGTCGAGGGGCACGGCTAGGGCTCCGGCGACCTCAGCCGGGCTGAGGCCCAGGGCCAAGAGACGGGCGATCGCCTCAAGCCGGGCTTGGTGCTCCGCCTGCCACGCCGCTTCTGCCTGTTCAGCCCGCTGGCGCTCCCGCGCGGCCTGCTCTACGGGTAGCAGGATCAGAGACCCAGCCGGGTCATAGAACCGCAACCAGGGGGCCGTTTCTCGCAACAACTCCCCTTGCCAGACGCCCAGCCAGACCCCCAAGATCTCGCACCAAAGCCAGCCGCGTTCGTCCGGGGTCTGCGCTTGATAGGCTCCCTGCCCCCCCAAGCGCCACCCTTGCAAGGAGTCGGCTGCAAAGGGGTCGTAGACAAAATACTCAGGGGTGCGGAACGTGTTGGCGTACAGCTCTTTTTTGGCTACCAAGTCGATTGTTCGAGTGCTCGCAGACATCAGCTCGATAATGACATCGGGGTAGCGTCCGGACTCTTCCCAAATCGCCCAGTACTTGCGCTCCTTGCGGCCGCCAACCCGCAAGACGGCAAAGAAATCCGGCCCGCGAAAGTCGCGGTTCATGGCTTGATCCTGGCTGTAGTAGAGAAACATATTGCCGCCGACGAAGTAATCTTCACGCTCGGCAAAGGCCGTATGAAGGCTGTCGATCAGCACATTCATGGCGATGCGGTGGCGATTGCTTTCCAACGGCTCTCCGTCGTCGTAGGGCAGGTCCCTGGGGGGAGTCGGGATGTCAGCTACCTCGGCTTGAGGGGTGAGGTCCTGGGTGAGTTCCGCAGCCATAACATTCCCCAACGGGCTCGCAGCTTGAATACCGGTTTATGGTAGCACAAAAGTACCAGTAGCCGCTGCTCCGCTTGGGAGTGGGGGTGAACGAAATTTTACGCGGGATGTTTGTACTCCTTCGCTTAGTCCTCACCCCAACCCTCTACCAACTTAGGCTAATAAGTCCACACATCTCGTCACAGCCCCAACTTACCGTTTTTAGCCCCCCTAGCCCCCCGATTTCGGGGGGGATTCGGAATTCACAGTCCCTCAGAATTGGGAGATCTGGGGGGCAAAAGAGGGAAAAATGAAGCCAAACATGACTTGTGTGTATGTAGTAGCCCAACTTAGGAGAGAGACTTCTAGCTCCCCTTCTCCCAGCCTTGGGAGAAGGGGCCGGGGGATGAGGGCCCCGTAACCCTAAAGAGGACGACCCTCTGCTCCTT
>CAYNIP010000059.1:0-27034 GCA_964397305.1 uncultured bacterium | reverse complement strand
AAGTAGGGCGAAGGGGAATCTCCAAAGCGAGATACACCCGGCCCAGCCTCTTAGAGGCTATTTGGAAACTACCCTGAACCCCTTGCCTGGCAAGGGGTTCATTAAACAGCAGGAAAATCGCCAGAACCCAGATACATCAAGGGTTTGATCTGACTTTTCAATTATCCTCTTAGCCTCCTACGGGCGAGCAGATTTCAACCAGAGTGCCGTCAGGACAACGAACATAGAAAACCGCCTGCCTCCAGGGTTTCACCTCTGATGTTTCCGGCTTTTCGGCACTTGGTGTGTAAACTCAATCAAAACTCAAGCCCAAAATGCCTGTTGTGTAAGGATTTTGGGTTTCTAAACACTTGATTAGGGCGCAAAATCGCTGGAAACCATGCCAGAAGCAGGATTCAGTGATTTTTACCACACTAAGTACTGAAGAACCATATTTCCGAAATCTGCGATCAAGGCGAGAGCGTCCCCAATCAATCTGATTTCAATCGCTCGCACTGCCTGCAATCAACCCAACCACCGCCAACAGCTAGACAATTTCGCCGGCCCAATCCTTACCGCGCCAGCGCCGCGCCCCCCGCAGAATTTGCGCCACCAGCGCCTGTGATATCTGAATAGATATGGAGCGTAGGCGCGGGTGCAGCTCGCCTCCTGGCAGCTCCCACGCAAACGGCTCAAAATTTTCTGTTCGTTATCAGTCTCCTTTGTCCTAGGTTCCTTGGTTTTGTGGGGAGATGTAGTGAGTTGCGGGGACTGATGGCTTGGGCAACCACCCAGCGATCACCCGGCCTGCATGGCGATCAGGGCGAGGGCGATTTGCTGCGTAGCCAGGTGCATCAGCCGAAATTCCTCCTCGCTGGTATCGTTGGCCGTCTGCCACTGGAGGGCCAGGAGGGCAATCAGGCGATCGCGATACACCAAGGGCATGACGCAATGCACCTGCAAGTTCAAGCTCTGGTAAACCTCCGGGTTTACCCCGTCGGGGAGGGGCTCCTTGCTGGCGGCGAGCCAGATCTGGGTCTCGCGGCTGGCGATCGCCTGCTGGCTGAGGGCATCCGTGCTCAAGTCGAGGTCAAAGGCCTCCCCGGTGCAAGAGCGGCCGCCTTCGCCCAACTGCCCATCCGTGACCATTTGCAGCGTACAGCCGCTGGCCTTAAAGCTCTTGCCAAAGGCGGCCGCTAGGGGCTCCAGGCAGGCCGAGGGGGAGCTGGATTGTTGGGCCACTTGGGCAATGACCGACAGCAGCTTCGCCTGTTCGTGAGCACGCATCAATTCGGCGGTGCGCTGCTTCAGCAGATCGTAGGTCTCGGCGGCCTTATCGACAACGACCTTGAGTTCATTAGGGTCCCAGGGTTTGGTGATGTACTTGTAGACTTGGCCCGAATTGATCGCCTCCACTAAATCTTCCACGTCCGTGAAGCCTGTGAGGATGATCCGCACGGTATCGGGGAACTGGGGCACGGTTTGACTGAGAAACTCGGTGCCCTTCATCTCAGGCATCCGTTGGTCTGAAATGATCACCGCCACCTCTCCTTCTTGCGCCAGCACATCCAGGGCACTCACCCCGCTGTCGGCTTTGAAGACGCGAAAGTCGCGGCGAAACGTGCGATAGAGCAAATCGAGGTTGTCGGGTTCATCATCAACAACCAGCATCTTGGGCTTCTTGCGTCGTTCCATGCTTTTTATCTGGCGCGTTATGCGGTCAAGGTCAGATAGCGGTTCGTTCATAAACCATACAGAGGGGAAGCGGCAGAATCTGGAGTATTGGTGCGTCGTGGCTGGGATGAACCCCGATTCACCTCTACTTTATGCTGGCAGGGAGTTCGGCAACCGGACGCTCGCAAATTCCTGCGGGCGGATGGAACGCCTCAAGCCTCTACTGCAACAGTTGCATATCCTCAATGCGCCAGCGTCCATCCTGACGAATCAGATTGTAACGGACCAGTAAATTGTCATCGTAGGAGTTGGCGTCGTCGCTCTGGCCATTGCGAGAAGCAGTCGCCTGCTCGCGCACCGCCGCTTCGACCGTTGCCCGATCCGGATCGCTGACATCGAGATTGAGGGCCTGCACTTCCACCGCGTGCTCGTACTCGCGCACGAGGTTATCCCGTTGGGCTTCCGCCACGCGGGCCCGCCAAGTCGAGAGCAGGGGCTCCGCCAGGATCTGATCCAGGGGTGCCGTTTGATACTCAGCCCCAAAGGCTTGGGCCTTGGTCGCCAGCCAGGTTTCGACAACTTGCTTGGCGAGGCCTTCATCGAGGGGGCCGGCGGCTGGCTCAGTTTCAAGGGGAGTCGGGTCTGCGGGGGGCTCCTCCAGGGCCGGGGTTTCTGGCTCGAGCAGTTCCACCGTCTCCGGCGTTCCCGAGAACAGCGTCCGCACCAGACCGTAGGCCTGGGCAATCAGCCAGCCCATCAGCACCAGACCCAGGATACTGGCGAGAGCGAGGAGTAGCAAGCGGGTGCGTTGGGTCTGCGAATCTGGCGGCCGGCTGCGACGCCGCCGACTGGGGGACGGGGGGGACGCTGTGACCTCGGGGCGATCGCCCCAGGCTGGCGGCTGGCTCTCGGTTTCTGCCGTCCCGGGCGACGGCGGCGCCACCGCCCGCAGGGTTGACGGTTCCGCCTCAGGGGTGGCGATCGCCGCTCCCCCCGAGCGGGCCGTCAGTCGTGCCGCCCCAAGGGCCTGGGCCGCCGGCACGGCGGTCGGCGTCGTCCACGCTGAAGCCGGCTCCGACTCTTCGCGAGTCCCCGGCAACTGCTCGAGGTAGAGTTGCACCTGATCATCAGCGAAATAGTCCCGCAGGGCGGCCGAGTGTTGTCGCAGATCCCGAAAGTGAGGAAATACCTCGTGCTGAAGCCAGCGCTCCCCGTAGAGGCAGAGCCCCGGCAGCAAATCGGGCGATCCTTGGGAGTGCTCGCGGATAAAGGCGAGGGGTTCATACTCCTGGCTGAGATCGAGGGCCCGGTTCGCCGTCTCCGTTTGGCCCAGCAAGAGGGCACAGATAGCCTGCTCGAGATGCACATCCTGCCGCTGGCCCAGGGGAGCCAGCAATTCTTGAGCGCGAGCAATGAGTTGGGGTTGGCGCTCCGCAAAGCCCCGGGCAATCAGGGCATAAATCGCCAGGTAGGTGGCTACAGCCGAGGGGCGGCGGGCCTCGAGTTCAAACAGTTCTTGTTGCTCAGCGGCCGTGAGCTGGCTGCGAATTTGTTGGATAAAGCGCAGAAAATCATCCACCGTCAGGCCCGATTGGTCATCCCCGGCCCCGTCCAGGCCGCCCCGCTCCTGGAGCATATCCCGCAGGAGGTGCAGACCGCGCCGCCGTTGGATCTCCTCCGTTTCGTCCGCCGAGAGCAGCTCCAGAATACGGTAGGGGCGTAGCCGGTAGAGGTCCGCTTGAATTTCGCCGCGCACATTGGGGAAGAGGCCCTCTCGAAGCATCAGTTCTTGGCCCAGTTGCCCGGTGGTCGCCGCTTTTTCTGACTGACCCTGCTGCCACTGCTCACGGCCGAGATCGAGGCAGGAGAGGGCGAGGGCGAGCACGATGTCCGCGCGAGCAAATTGGGCGCTGATGATGCGGGCCTGTTCCGGGCTGAGGCGTTCGGGGTCATGGAGGAGGGGGCGGCTGAGCTTCAGCACTAGCTCGTACTCCCCCAGCTCGTGCAGAATCAAAAGCGCCCCCACAAATTGCTCATGGCCAATCTCGATCCAGGGGGTGCGGGAGCCCGTGTCGCTGTCGCCTTTCACGGCGGGGGGCAGCTCGGGGGTGGGCGATGGCCCCTCCGGGGTGCTGCGCGATCGCGCGCCTAGGTCATAGGCCTTGGCCAAAAAGTTCGCGTCGTACTCCGAGCGCTTTTCCGAGTCCGAGAGTACGGCATAGGCTTCGTCGAGCAATTGCTTGCGCGCATTCACCGCCGCATCACTATACTCCCGGCGCGGCAGTTGGAGAACACGGTCGTGGTAGGCCTGACTGAGTTGTTGGTCGGTGGCCTGAATCGGCACGCCGAGAATTCGGTAATAGTCGAGCGGTATACGCACGGTTCGCTTCCCCAGAACAAAGCTACTGACAGACTTGGGCGGGGGGAGGGCTGGTGTCAGTCGTCATTCCCCCTACCGTGAGTGACGCTGGGCCTTCAGAGCTAGACAGAGCCGGGTGCGATCCTTCCCTCCGCCCCAACACCACGCCTTATTCTACTCTACTCGAGCAACCCCAGGGGCGCGCTCGCGGGCGAGGCTACCCTATCTAGAAGAGGGCTCCGGGCTTGCCAAGGACCTTGAGCGCCGCTATGCTGTGAAGTTGCTTTGCAATGCTGCGAGGAGACGGATGGTATCAGACGGCGCAATGACAGACGCGATCGATTGGCCTGAGGCAGAACGCGCCCTCCCGGCCCCCCCGAGCCCCCTCGCCACGATCACGGCGGCGGAGGGGTTGATGATCTATGAAGACATGGTGTTGGGGCGGCTGTTTGAGGACAAATGCGCCGAGATGTATTATCGCGGCAAAATGTTTGGCTTTGTCCACCTCTACAACGGGCAGGAAGCCGTCTCAACGGGCGTGATCAAGGCCATGGACCCGACTCGGGATTTTGTCTCTAGCACCTACCGCGACCACGTCCATGCCCTCAGCGCCGGCGTTCCCGCCCGCCAGGTGATGGCGGAACTCTTCGGCAAAGTAACGGGCTGTAGCAAAGGGCGGGGCGGCTCAATGCACATGTTCTCCCAAGAACACCGCTTGCTCGGGGGCTATGCCTTTGTCGCCGAGGGCATTCCCGTGGCGACGGGAGCCGCCTTCCAGAGCAAGTACCGCCGCGAGGTCCTGGGCGACCCCGAGGCCCAGGCCGTGACAGCTTGCTTCTTTGGTGACGGGGCGAGCAACAATGGGCAGTTCTTTGAGTGCCTGAACATGGCCGCCCTGTGGAAATTGCCAATTTTATACGTCGTGGAAAACAATAAGTGGGCCATCGGCATGGCCCACGATCGCGCGACCTCCCAGCCCGAAATCTATAAGAAGGCGAGTGTCTTCAACATGGTCGGCGTGGAAGTGGACGGGATGGACGTGATGGCCGTGCGGACGGTCGCTCAGGAGGCGATCGCCCGGGCCCGGGCGGGCGAAGGTCCGACCCTGATCGAGGCCCTGACCTACCGCTTCCGGGGTCACTCCCTGGCCGACCCCGACGAACTGCGCGCTCCCGATGAGAAGCAGGCCTGGTTCTCCCGGGACCCGATCCAGCGCTTTGTCGCCTACCTGGAGGCCGAAAACTTGGCCGAGCGCGAGCAGCTCCAGGCTATTGACCAGCGTGTGACGGCGCGGATCGAGGAGGCCGTTGAATTTGCGGAGAATAGCCCTGAGCCGGACCCCAGCGAACTCTATCGCTACATCTTCGCGGAGGATTAACCCTCGGCGCTGAAGGCCCGGAGAATGGCGGGATAGCCGCTGAGGGTGCGGATTTCTTGGGCGAGGGACTGGGCGCGATCGCGATCCGGCATCTCCGCAACCCGAATCCAGAGGCCGCCGTCACTGACAGCCGTGGGGGCATCCAGGCAAAGCGTCGCCTGGGGCCAGCGCTGCTGGATCTGGCTGAAAAGCCGGGAAAAGGCGGTGGTGTCCGCAGCCGTCACGAGGATCTGGATTTGGTCGCGGCCGGGCTGGCCGCACAGGGTCACCGCTTGCAGCGCGTCAGCCGGCTCGGGAGGCTGGGCCTGGGCGACGGCGAAGGGCTGGGCGAGAGTGGCGATCGCCAGGGAGCCCAAGATGAGGCGAAGCAGGGAAATCATGAGGGAAGGGGTCTCACGCAACAACAGGAGCCTTGTTCAGACCCCAGGCCCCTCGGTCGGGATCGTTCCCGGCCCTTGCTTGGCAACAGCCCCTGCTTCCTAAGATCGCGGCGAAAATAGTACAGTATAGATATTGGCACGAGACTGGCACGAAATTGGCACGGCTCCCCCCCGCAAGCCGGGGCTGAAATGCTAAGAGTTAAGAGTAGAATTCTCGTTACCCAACCCCGGCGGGCGACCGGAGGTGTGATGTCCCCAACTCGTTCTAACCCGGACCCTGCCCCTCTCCAAACCTACCGCTGGCTGTGGCAACCGTGGCTCTATGTGGCCCTCAGCCTGCACGCGGCGGCCCTGTTGCTGCCCTGGCCGGAGCGCTGGAGCCAGTCCCTGGAGCCGGAGCCGGAGGAAGAAACGGTCCAGATCACCCTGGTGGAAACCCCCGCAGGGGCTGATAGTGAGCCCCCACAGCCCCCGGCCGACTCCGCCGTGACGCCGACCGCCACACCGCAACCAGCCCAGGCCGCCGCGCGCCCCCTAGCCCCTCCTGAAACGTTTGCGCCCGAGGCGACGCCCCCCGCAGCCCCCCGACCCCGAGGGGCTGCACCTTCTCCAGCAGCCCCCGCTGCCCCTAGCCGCCAAGCTAGCGGCCCCCGCGACTTTTTCGCCGCCTTCCCGCGCTACCCAGACGCGCAACCGGGGTCCGGGGGCCTGCTGCGCCCCGAGTTTGAGCGGGCCGCCTACCTGTACCAAACCGGGGATGACCTAGGGGCGATCGCCCAAACCTTTCAGCAAACCCTCCTCCCCGGCAGCGGCTTCACCTGGCAAGTCCAGGCTCAGGAGGCCCACTTCCGCGTTTACCACATCCAGCGAGAGACCGGCGAAGCTGGCTACCTGCACCTGATTCGCCAAGACGGCCGGACAGCGCTGTACCTGGAGGCCCAACCCTACACCCTGGCCCAGCTCCGCGAGGCGACCACGGAGCCCATGGACAACGACGCCCAGCAACAGTTTCTAACCCAGTTCTCGATGGCCCTGTACCTGATGGCGGCCGAGGGCGGGCAATACACCCTCGGCGATCAGCAGTTGCGGGCGCGGGAGGACGAGCTATTGGGCAAGCTGGCAAATCCTGCCCCCTTTCTGGCCAACGGCCGCCTTGACCGCGATCGCTTCCAGCTCCAAGGCGCGCTGCGGGGCCGCACGTCCACCCAAGTCAGCGCCGAGCTGAGCCAGGCCCTCACGGACGGCTATGACCTCGCCCGCATCGACCGCTACGGCGAGGGCGAACTGTACAAAGTCACCAGCGACGACGCCCACATCTACCTCATCCTGGCCCAAGCCCAGGATGAAGTGGTGATCCTCTCAACCAACCGAGATCCGCGCCTATCTTAGAACTCAGGCGATCGCGATTTCCCGTTGGTTGAACCCAGGGACTCTCAGGCCCAACCCTCTCCGGCCGCAGGCTACCCCCTAGGGGGCATCTCAGTGAGGCAAGTTTGCCCCCGCTGCAAGAAGCCGCCGCGCGTCTATATCCCCCGGCCCCTTCTCCCAGGTAGGGCGAAGGGGAGTCTCCAACGGGAGATGCACCCCCTCCGTTCCGCGATTCCACGGCCGCCAAGGGGGCGGGAAGTCGTTACTATTAAGAGAAGTCAACAAAGCTTAAGAAAAGCTAAACCGTCACGCAACCCTACCCTCAGGAGCGGCTGTGAGTTCTGGAGCTTCCCACCCTGACCGTGATCCCGTCCCCGTGTCAGCGACGGCCGAGGTGCGATCGCCTCGATCCCTCCCCCCGGCGTCAAGCCCCACCGGGTTGGCCCGGGGGCGTCTACTCCTCGTCGGGGTTGGCTTGGGCCTGGCCCTCGCCTTCCTGGGCGGTCGTCTGCTGGCTCCCGGTTCCACCACAGAATCGGCCGAAGCCCCGACCCCGGTTGCCGAACCAGCCGAGGCCGGCCCTAGCCCCGCGATCACCGTCGCGACAGCGGAGCTGGCGACCGTGGCCCGCACCCTAGCGGCGACAGGCTCTGTCCAGGCCTACGAACTGCTGCCCGTCACTGCCCAGGCCGGCGGCCTCCGCATCGAACGAGTGTTAGTAGAAGAGGGGCAGATGGTGCAAGCGGGACAACCCCTCGCTCTCTTTGACAATTCCCTCTTACAGGCCCAACGGCAGCAGGCCCTGGCTGCGGTGCAACAGGCCGAGGCGCGCTTAGCGGAGCTGCGAGCGGGCGCTCGGACGGAGGAGCGAGCCCGGGTCCAGGAAGCCGTGCGGAGTGCCGAGGCTGGGGTTGCTCAGGCGCGGTCTGATCTCGATCTGGTGAATAAGCGGCTGGAGCGCAATCAGCTCTTGCAAGCGGAAGGGGCGATCGCCCAAGACCGCCTCGACGAAGTTCGCAACCAGCAGCGCACCGCCCAAGCCGCCCTAGAGCAAGCTACTGCCCGCCTCCAGGACACCCGCGCCAGCCTCCAGGAAGTACAGGCCGGCCCGCGGCCAGAAACCATTGCCCAAGCCCAGGCCGAACTCGCCCAGGCCCGGGCCCAGGTGCAACTCATCGACACGCAACTACGGGACACGCGCCTGCTAGCTCCCCGGGCCGGTCTCATCGCTACCCGGTTCGCACAGGTGGGAGACACTACCGCTACTTCTGCGCCGCTGTTTGAACTCATCCAGGACGGCCGCTTGGAAGTGCAGTTGACCGTGCCGGAAACGGAGCTGCCGCAGATCCGCCTCGGGCAAACCGTGCGCCTCCGTTCTGATGCCAATCCCGACCTCACGATCACCGGTCGCGTGCGGGCGATTGAGCCCCTAGTGAGGGCTGAATCCCGCCAAGCGATCGTCAAGGTGGATGTACCCAGCTCAGGGTTGAGACCCGGAATGTTTGTGCAGGGCGAGATTGTGGTGGCGACCGCAGCGGGTGTGACCGTGCCAGCGGCGGCAGTGCTGCCCCAGCCCGACGGCAGTAGCCGCGTCTTCGTCGTCCAAGCGGATGAAACGGTGCGGGCCACCACCGTCGAGATGGGCGAGTTGCTCCGGGCTGATCAGGTGGAAATCCGCAGCGGCCTGGCTCCGGGCGATCGCGTTGCCCTCAAAGGCGCGCCCTATTTGCAAGACGGCGAGCGCATCAAAATTGCCTCCGAGTCCCTCCTCCCCGAGCCCGCCCCCCTTCCCAACGATGGCTAAGCGCGTGTTTGAGAAGTTTCCCGGAATCGCGAGCTGATTGGGGTTTCAGCCCTCTGTTCGCAATTCCCTGAAAGCCAACTCTCCCAAGGGTTTCAGCCAACTTTCCAAACATACGCTAAAGCTCCTGCTCTCCCCTCTCCTCTCTCCCCTTTCCTCATGTCCTTCCACCTCTCCGCCTGGTCTGTCAAAAACCCCGTGCCCACCCTCGTCCTGTTCCTGGTGCTGGGTCTCGTGGGTCTCTATTCCTTTTTCAATCTCGGCATTGACCAACAACCGAATATCGACATTCCCAGTGTCCAGGTGACAGTGACCCAGCCGGGAGCTGGGCCCGTGGAGCTAGAAACCCAGGTGACACGCAAAGTCGAAGATGCCGTCGCCGGTTTAGGGGACATCGACCAACTGGTGTCCAATGTCACCGACGGGCGCTCTGTAACCACGGTGCAGTTCGTTCTCGGGACCGACAGCAACCAGGCGACCAATGATGTCCGCAACGCGATCGCCCAGATCCGGGGCGACTTGCCCCCCGACGTGAACGAGCCCATCGTCCAGCGCCTAGAATTTGCCGGGGGCGCGATCATGACCTACGCCGTTGCCTCGGAGCAACGCTCGGTGGAAGCCCTGAGCGACTTAGTGGATCGGGACATTGCCCGGGCGCTGCTAGCCGTTCCCGGTGTGGCCCAGATCGAACGGCTCGGGGGCGTGGATCGCGAGATCCGCGTGAACCTAGACCCCAGCCGCTTGCAGGCTTACAACATCACGGCCACCGAGGTCAATGACCAGATCGGCCGCTTCAATATCAATCTACCCGGGGGTCGGGCGGAGCTTGGCGGCAGTGAGCAGAATATCCGCACCCTGGGCAGCGCGGCAACGGTGCAGCAATTGCGGGATTACCGCCTGGTCCTGCCCCAGGGGGGAACCGTGCCCCTGAGCAACCTCGGGGAGGTTGTGGATGGCTTTGCGGAACCTCGCCAGGCGGCTTTTCTCAACCAGCAGCCCGTTGTCGCCTTCTCGGTGCGCCGCAGTACGGGCAGCACCCTCGTGACGGTTGCGGAGGGTGTGGAGGCGGCGATGGCAGAGTTGCAGGCGACTCTACCGCCAGATGTGCGGACCGAGCTGATTTTTACTCGCGCCAACGCGATCCGGGATTCCTACCGGGCGACCATTGATGCCCTCCTGATTGGCTGCGTCCTGACGGCGATCGCCGTCGGCCTCTTCCTGCGGGACTGGCGCGCCACCCTGATCACCGCGGCGGCCCTGCCCCTGTCGATCATTCCCACCTTCGGTGTCATGCAGCTTTTGGGCTACACCCTCAATGGCATGACCCTCCTGGCCCTGGCCCTGGCCATCGGCAACCTGGTGGACGATGCCATCTGCATGATCGAAAACATTGACCAGCACCTGCTCCTAGGCAAGAGCCCCTTCCGCGCTGCCATTGATGGGGCGCGGGAGATCGGCCTCGCCGTCATCACCACAACGGCGACGATTGTGGCCGTTTTCCTGCCCGTCGCCTTTATGGGGGGAGTTCCCGGTCAGTTCTTCCAACCCTTCGGGGTCACGGTGGCCGTCTCCACCATGTTCTCGACCCTCGTGGCGACGACGATGACGCCGATGCTGAGCGCCTACTTGCTGAAGGCGAAGCCGGGCCGCAGCAGCCACGCGGTCGCCAGTCAATTTCGTGACGAATTAGAGCAGGCCTACACAACTCGCCGCCGCCGCCCGCAGCCCTACCGCTCCCTGTTGAGCTGGGCCCTACGGCATCGGGTGGTGACTCTGCTGCTGGCGATCGCCTTCTTCATCGGCAGCCTGCAACTGGTCCCCTACATCCCCAAGGGCCTCTTCGACAGCGGCGACACGGGCCTGAGCACTGTCAATGTGGAGCTACCCCCGGGTTCCACCCTTCAGGACACCGAGGCGGTATTACAAGCAGCGACGGCACGCTTGTTGGCCAACCCAGCCGTGAGCATGGTGCTGGCCCAGGCGCAGACGATCAATTCTGGCCTGATCTACGCCAACTTAGTCCCCAAGGCGGAGCGCCCCCACCAGCACAAATTTGAACAGGCGATGCGGCCAGTCTTTCAGGCGATTCCTGGAGCGCGCATTGCCTTCCGCTCCCAGGGAGCCGGCGGCAGCAGCAAGGATCTGTCGATCATTCTCAAGAGCCAAAACCCCGAGAGCCTGATGACGACGGCGGCGGCCCTGGAGGCCCAGATGCGGGAGCTGCCAGGGCTGGTCGATGTCACCTCCAGCCTCAGTTTGGTGCGGCCGGAGTTGATCGTGGAGCCTGATCCCCAGCGGGCGGCGGATCTGGGGGTCTCGGTGCAGGCGATCGCCCGCACAGCTTCCCTCGCCACCATCGGCGATAACGAGTCGGACCTGCCTAAGTTCAACTTGCCGGACCGGCAGATTCCGATCCGCACTCAGATCGCCCCCGAGGCCCGCCAAGACCTAGAGACCCTCCGCAATCTGCGAGTTCCCAGTGCCTCGGGCCAACTGATTCCCCTGGCGTCCGTCGCTACCCTGCGCCTCGGCAGCGGCCCAGCAACACTGGAGCGCTTCGACCGGGCGCGGCAAGTGTCCCTAGACGCTAACTTGCAGGGAATCTCCCTGGGGGATGCGGTGGTGGCGGTGCGATCGCTGCCCGCCATGAGTCCTCTGCCCCCCGAGGTGGCGGAGGAGCCCGCCGGCGATGCCCGGATCATGCGGGATGTGTTCACCCGCTTCTTGACGGCCCTGGGGGCCTCGGTGGTGTCGATCTATGCCATTCTCGTCCTGCTCTATAGCAACTTCCTCTACCCTCTGGCGATTCTGATGGCGCTCCCGCTGTCGATCGGCGGTGCGCTGCTGGGCCTGCTCGTGACCCAAAAGGAACTGGGCCTCTTCGCTCTGATCGGCATCGTCTTGCTCATGGGGCTCGTGACGAAGAATGCAATCTTGCTGGTGGACTTTACCCTAGTAGCCCTGCGAGATGGCAAGCCTCGCTTCCAAGCCCTGATCGAGGCGGGGGTGTCCCGGTTGCGCCCGATTTTGATGACCTCGATCTCTACCATTGCGGGCATGATGCCGATTGCCCTGGAGTTTGGAGCCGATGGTGAGGTGCGGAGCCCGATGGCGATCGCCGTCATCGGCGGCTTCACAACCTCGACGCTGCTAACGCTGATCGTCGTTCCGGCGATCTTCACCTACATTGATGGGCTCGTGAAGTTGCTGACGGGGGGGCGAGAGGGTCGCCGGGGGCAGGAACGCAGCAAGCTCATCGACCCCGAAGCCGGGGTCTCCTATGACGGCCCGCAGCCGGCCAGCCACCGCGACTAGGAGGCTTTAATACAGCAGTTTCTTGCTAGTAAAGTACGTAGCCCTCACCCCAAACCCCGCTCCCAAGCTCGGGAGCGGGGCTTCTGGCTTCCCTGCAACTCCTGCCTCTCACAGAGGGAGCCCAGCCCCCCCAGAGCGGGATGCACCCAGCGGTCATGGGCGGGCTTCATCCTTAGCCAATTCTCAGCCAGCTACTAGCTGCGCTTCAGCCCCAGGGAATGTAATGGTGAGTGAAGTAACGCGAGACCCTACGAGGTGAATCATGCTGAAGCGAATTGTGACGGTTAGTGCTCTCTCCTTTTTGGTGATTTTCAGTGCTGCTTGTGCCTCAAAGGCCGCGAAGCAGGACCCAGCTCCTAGCCCCGCCGCCGCTGCTCCTGCCGCCAGCCCCGCCGCCGCCCCGAGCCCAGCGGTTGAGCAGGCTGAAGTCCCGGCAACCCGCCAGGGTTCCTTCGTGGATGGGGAGCATCCGACGGCTGGAATGGTGACACTGGTGAATGGAATGAAGGTGGTCAATACTACCTCGAGTTTGCGGGCGATTTTACGACCGATCCGGGCCCGGATCTGTTCGTGATCCTGCATGAGGATGCTGATGTGATCGGCTCCACGGCCCCCCCGGCCCACGCGATCGCCGAAGGCAGCTATGTCAATATCGCGCCGCTGGAAGCCACGACGGGCGCGCAACGCTATGCGATTCCCGAGGCGGTGGATCTCAGCCAGTACCGGTCGGTCGCCATCTGGTGCCGTCGCTTCAATGCCACCTTTGGCGCGGCGACGTTGCAGTAGAATAGCAGGCGCAGCGCTGAAGGGGTTTCCCCATGTCAATCCAGGTCATCCGCCGTCGTGTCTTGATTAGTGGCCTTGTGCAGGGGGTTGGCTACCGTGCCGCAACTGTGCAGATGGCCCAGGCACTTCGTCTCGGCGGCTGGGTTCGCAACCTCGCCGATGGTCGAGTTGAGGCGGTATTTGAGGGGGAACTCGCCGCGGTGGAGCAGGCGATCGCCTGGTGTCATCAAGGTCCCTCGGCGGCTCGCGTGAGTCGCGTCGAGGCCCGGGAGGAGCCCTACGAGGGCCTCAGCTCTTTCGAGACGCGGTACTAGGGCCTGGGCCCGAGGACTGGCAAAACCGGGGGCCGTACCAGCGTCCCAACGGCCCTAGGCTGTCCACCACTGGGCCAAAAGAGCGAGCAGAAAGGCGATCGCATAGAAAGCCCCGACTACCTGAGTCTCGGACCAGCCACTCAGCTCAAAATGATGGTGCAGGGGAGCCATTTTGAACAAGCGCTTACCGACCCCATTGGGGCCCTTGGTGGCCTTGTAGTAGCTCACCTGAGCCATCACAGAAATCGCTTCCGCGAAGAAGATACCGCTGACGAGGAACAGACCCCAGAGATTCTGGCTGAGGATGCCCACAGCCGCCAACGCTCCCCCCAAGGCCAGGGAGCCAGTGTCGCCCATGAACACCCGGGCCGGATTGCGGTTGTGGGCGACAAACCCCAGGCAAGCGCCGCTGAGGCAAGCGCAGAAAACGGCGAGGGCCGGATCGGTGGGGGCAATGAGCGCCGCCAGACCCAGGGCGGCGATCGCCCCCGTGCCCCCGGCGAGGCCATCCACACCGTCGGTCAAGTTCGTGGCATTGCTCTCTGCCGTGAAGACAAAGATCGCCAGGGCCCAGAAGGCAACACTCAGGGGCAGCACCAGGCCCAGGGGTAGGGCAACGGTGGTTAACGTCGCCGGCTGGGTCGCCGCCGCCCAGAGACAAAAGGCCGCTGCCCCCGCGATCTGGAGGGTCAGCTTGAGGCGGGGCGAAAGGCCCTTATTGGACTTGCGGCGCAGGATTTGCCAGTCGTCCAGCCAGCCAATCGCACCGTAGAGCAGCGTCATCACCGCCGCCGCCACGGCGGTCTCGGCCCCGCCTGTCCAAGCGAGGGCGGCGATCGCCGCCACCGGAATGAAAAAGATACCCCCCATCGTCGGCGTGCCGGCCTTCTTGAGGTGGGCCTGGGGGCCATCTTCGCGGATCACCTGGCCCGCCTTGAGCCGCTGCAACAGCGGCACGGCCCAACAGCCCAGCCCCGCCGCCAGCAGCGCGCAACTCACGAGGGGCCACGTCAGGAGCGGCCCCGCCATCCCCCCCTGGGTCGTGCGCCAGTCCCAAACGGTGGTACAGCTCCCCAATAGTAGGGCTAGACCGGCCAGAAGGCCGCGGCCCGTTGGCTTGGGCAGCGAAACCGAGGTAAAAAATTTAGCTTCCACAACTCACTCACCAACTCACTCACTCACACCACATCCACAAAGAGGGCAGCCGTGCTCAGCACCGCTGCCCTCCCCAGATTTAATCGTCGTCGTCTGGCTCGAAGTCGTCATCGCTGTCGTCCACGCCCATGAGCCCGGCAATTTCCTCCTCAGACTCTTCTAACAGCGGCTCCGCACTTTCCACTTGCTCACGGGGTAAAAGGCGGCCGTTTGCTTGAAGCCAGGTCAGCAGAGAGCTACCGCGCTTGAGCGGAATCACGGCAGCGGGCTCGTAGCGGGACTCCTGGCTGAGAGCAGGGTTTGTTTTCATAGTTTGAGGCAGTGATCGCGTGCGTGTGCTTCTAGAGATTGCAGCTAGACTCCTCGAGTGTACAACGAAAGATTCAAGCTACAGCACTCCTCATCGCCCTGATAGCCAGAATCTCCGGACAAACTGGCCTGGATTGCAAAAAACTTATCGTCCCTAGGGGCCGACCTGTGCCAGGGTAGTAGCAGCCGGGACAGTATTGAGGGCAGCCAGGATGGATGAGAAAGCAGCCGTACTCAGGGCGATCGCCGGCCAGAATCGCGGCCTCTTGGCCACAGCCGCGGATCGGGCTCGCATCTTAGCCGCGATCGCAGACCTTGAAGCCCTGAACCCCACCCCCGCTCCCGTGACGGCCAGCCCCCTGCTAGCCGGCAACTGGCGGTTACTCTACACCACCAGCCGCGAACTGCTGGGGCTCAACCGCCTCCCCCTGGCGCAGCTGGGCCCGATCTATCAGTGCATCCGCCCGGAAGCCGCACGAGTCTACAACCTGGCGGAAATTGTCAGCGTTCCTATCCTCGCCGGCCTCGTCTGTGTGGCCGCCCGCTATGAAGCGACCGCCGCGCAACGGCTGACGGTCAACTTTGAGCGGGCGATCTTCGGCCTACAACGCCTGCTCCGCTACCAGTCGGCTGAGGCGATGATTGACCAGATCGAAGCAGGCCAAAACTTCCCACCCCTGGATTTTCGCCTGGCGAATCGCGATCGCTCGGGCTGGATTGACATCACCTACCTCGACAACACCCTCCGCATCAATCGCGGGAATGAGGGCAGTGTGTTCGTCCTCGCCAAGGACGCCTAGCTTTCTGGCTCACTGGTAATCGTAATCGTCAGGGTCGCTTCATCCAGGCTGACCCAGAGGACATTGGGCTGGCAACAGACCTGGCAATCTTCGACATAGGACTGTTGATTGCCAGCGCTGACATCAACAAAGGTGGTATTCGTTTCACCACAAAAGGCACAGGTGTAGTCGGCGGTTGTTTCCATCGTTGCCCTCATCCCCCGGTTGGAGAGCCTTGCGAAAGGATTTTACGCCTTCTTAGGCAACGACCGAGAGCTGTACCATGACCGTGACCCGCTCGACCTCCAGACCGAGAGCGGCCTCAAACTTCCAGCCCAACTGGGCGCGGTAGTCATTCAGCATTGTCAAGTAGCCCAACTGGGCCGGGGTATCCGCCCGAGCTTCCCGGGCCAACTGCTGGGCATAGAGCACTTCTGGGTCGGCGGCAAGGAGGGCCTGCATAAAAGCATAGAGACGCTTGCGGGCCGTGGCCGAGAGCACGTTGCTGGCTACGAGAATGAGGCGATCGCGATACACATACAGCCCCAAGGCGATCGGCTCCTGGGGGATGACTTGGCCAAAACGCATGGCATTATCGAGCAACTCGTTGGCAATGTAGTTGACCGCCGCACTGAGATCCTCCAGTTGCGCCTCGGGGTCCGCATCGAGCGTGACGGCCAAGCTGGGCAAGTAGTTAACGAGAAAGCTGGCCAGGGCCCCATTGCGCCAGCGCTGCTGGAGAGCGACGGTACTGGGCTGGAAGTTGACAGCTAAGAATTCGAGACTGCCGGAGAGGTCTTCAAGATAGTCCCCGTAAACTTCCGCCATTGCCACGCTGCATCCTACCACTCATCGTGTTGCGGGGAGCGGTAGGGAGCCCGCTGAGCCCGGACGTGATTATTGAACACCCGACAGCCTCAAGAACTTGCGCCCGTGCGTCGCCCCAGCTCATAGACCCCCGAGCCCACTGCCGCTAGCAAGCCAACACTCACCGCCCAACTGCGACCGAGGCTCAGCTCGACCCCATAGTTGCACAAGAGACCCAGGAACAGAAAGGGCAGGGTGCTCAGCATCGAGGCTGAGAACGTATGGTGCGGGGCGGGGGGAACCGCCGTAGCGTCAGGCTCTGGGGGAGTTGAGCGCCCAGCTTGGGCGAGCCAGTGTTCGAGCCCTGCGAGCATCTCCTCTCGCCAAGGGGTGAAGCCCAGAGAGAGGGCCAAGGCCCAGAGACAGGCTCCCCTCATCAGGGTGATATCTAGGGGGACTAACTCAGCGAACCATTCACTCGGCATAGGGCAGGTTGTCAACCAAAGGGTTCTGACATATTGTTGCTAAATCATGGGGGCATTGTAGCAAAGCTGTCTCTTGGATCTGGATGTTGCTCTCTGGGGTTGGCCTGCCTTCACGATGCGGAATCGGAGCCGCTTGTTGAAACTCCCTGCACTAAAGTGGTGGGGATTCTTGGCTCAGGGCGTCCCCTGAAGCCAGATTTCTTGGGTCATCTGGGAGCATTGCCCTCCTCCTAAATCCCGCTCCCAATCTTGATAGATGAACGTCTAGTTCGTTGTCTCCCAGCCTTGGGAGAATTCTCCCCAGCAGGGCGAAGGGGAGTCTCCAAAGGGAGATGCCTCTGACTGCTTTGCCTTTGGTGAAGATTTTATCTATCCGCAGGAAAGCTTCAAGGTGACAGGATAGAGGGGTCTATTTTTAATCATTAAATTATCGGGATGCAACGTGTTGGGTTGCTGGGTTTTTAGGCCCATTGCTTGCTTATCCTGTTGAAGCTATGGAAGCATGGGGATTTCAATCGGCCGAAATTTTCCTGTAAGATGGGGGCCTAGAGTGTGGACGATCACCGTCCAGCAGCCAACAAGGTGAGCGAACGGGGTATGCAGGCGGGGGACGGCGATCGCTGGCAGGTTGGAGAGGTTTTGTTTGACCTCTACGAGATTAGGGAATTTCTAGGGGCCGGTGACTTTGGGGCTGTGTATCGTGCCCACCATTATGGCTGGCAGACGGACATTGTGATCAAAGTGCCGCGAGCCTGTTTAGTGGCCAGTGCGGAGCAGGGCGATCGCCTCGAGCAGGAAGCCCAGGCCTGGGTCAACCTCGGCCTACATCCCCACATCGTCAGTTGTTACTACTTGCGGCGCTGGCAAGGCATCCCCCTACTGATTTGCGACGACCGGCCCGGCGGCCGCCTGCAAGACTGGGGGCAGGACGGCCGCCTCTACCGGGGCGGGGCGGAGGCGACGCTAAAGCGGCTCCTGGATCTCAGCATCCAGATTGCCTGGGGACTGGACTACGCCCATGAACAAGGCCTCCTGCACCAGGATCTCAAGCCCACCCAGATTCTTCTGACCCCGCCGAGCTTGGCTCAGATCACGGACTTCGGCCTCGCCAAGGCTAAACTCCGGGCGGCCCTGCCCCTCTCTCCCTACCAGGCTCCTGAACAGCGCCAGGGCCGCGCCCTGAGCCGCCGGAGTGATCTCTGGAGTTGGGCGCGGCTCGTGTTGGAGTTGTTTCAGGGAGAATCCTCGGGATTAGGATTTTCGCCCCCCCCGGCGGAGGTGCGGCCGACGCTGCCAGTCCCCGTGGCTCAAGTGCTGCGGACCTGCTTGCAGGCCGACCCCGAGCAGCGCCCTTACAGCCTCCAAGAGGTAGCGACGCAGTTGGTGCAGCTCTATGGTGAGGTGACGGGCGATCGCTACCCCCGGTCAGGGCCGGGGGTCGCCCCGGAGCCGGCCGACCGCCTGAATAACCAGGCCCTGGCCCTGCTCGACCAAGGTCAAGCTGAGGCGGCTGTGCAGTGTTGGCGTCAGGCCCACCAGCACCAGCCCCACCACCCGGAAGCAACCTACAACTGCGGTCTCTGGCTCTGGCGCAGCGCCCAGATCAGTGACCTGACCTTGGTGCGGGAGCTAGAAAAAGCCCGGCCGGCGAGTCCCGATTGGCGCTATGCTTACTTGCTCAGCTTGGTTCACCTCGAGCGGGACGACTGCGAGGCGGCGATCGCCCAGCTCGAGACGATTCCCAGTCCCCCGGCCGCGGTCCAGGCCGCCTTGGCCTGGGCCCAGGCCCGGCAACCCGAGGCCCAGCAGGCACGCCAACTCTTTCCGGATCGGGAGCAGGCGGTCAACGCCGTCTGTTTCAGCGCCGACGGCCGCTATGCCCTGGCCGGTCGCGAAGATGGAATGCTAGCGCTCTGGGATCAACAGACCCAGCAGTACCATG
Source organism: uncultured bacterium (assembly GCA_964397305.1). Taxonomy (GTDB): domain Bacteria; phylum Cyanobacteriota; class Cyanobacteriia; order Cyanobacteriales; family Spirulinaceae; genus JAAUTY01. The sequence continues at coordinate 8,203 of CAYNIP010000059.1, read as the reverse complement.
CCTTTGGCGGTTTTGTAAAAGAGGCTGTGCAGGCCGTGGCGATCGCGCCGGGGACGAACTACGCCATTTCCACCAGCGCGGCGACCTTGCGGCTCTGGAGCCTGCTCACGGGGCAGTGCTTGGCTGAATTTAGCCTCCAAGTTCGCTGGGAATCGCCATCCCGGTCCGAGCTGGCTAGCCTCGAGGCCGGCACTCTCTTCACCGTGTCGCCCCCGCGGCCGCGCGCCCCGAGCCGGGAGTCGCCCGGACTCCCGGCGGTGGGTTCGCAGCAGCATAGCGCCGACGGCCGCTATGCGTTGACCCGCCAGCCCGCTGCCCTGGTGTTGCAGGAACTGGCTACGGGCCGCGTGCTCTATACCTGCCGCCCCCAGGGGACCCCGCTCTATGTAACGCCCGAGGGGCGCTACGGGCTGGGCCTGGAGGGCGAACCCCAGCTCTGGGATCTGACTACGGGGGAGATACGGCAGCGCTTCAGTGGCCACCGGGGCGAGGTGACGGCGATCGCCCTGCTGCCCGAGGGTCGCCGCTGTCTCACCTGTGGCCCTGACCGCCAGATCAAGCTCTGGTCCCTCGCCAGCGGCCGCTGCCAAGGCACGCTGAAGTCTACCCTGGCAAGCCTGAGGGCGATCGCCGTCAGCCCCGAGGGTCGCCGTGCCTTAGTGGGGGGCCAAGGCTGGCAACTCTGGGATCTCAGCCGTGGTCGCTGCCTCCGCACGGGGGTTGAAGCGGCCGCCGTCCGGGCGATCGCCATCAGTCCCGACGGGAGCCAAGCCCTGATCGGCGGCCAGGGCTGGCAACTCTGGTCCCTCGCTCCCTCCCCCTACACCGCCCCCTACAGCCTCAACCGAGCCCAGGCCAGCGAAGCGCTGCTCTCAACTCGCGATCGCTACGACCAAGCCCTCCACCAAGCCCAAGCAGCCCTCCAGGCCGGGGATCCCCATCGCGCCCGCCAGGCCCTCGCCGCCGCCCGCGCCCAACCCGGCCTCAGCCGCGAGCCCCAGGCCCTCGCCCTCTGGCAGCAGCTCTACTCTTCCCTGCCCCGAGAAGGACTGCGGGAGGCCTGGGAGGTGGCCACCCTCAGCGGCCACCAGGGCTATATCACCGCCTTGGCGATCAGCGCCGATGGCAAAACCCTCCTCTCCGGCGGCAGCGATAACCAATTGCGGCTCTGGCCCCTGCCCCAAGGACCGACGGTGCAGACCCTGGCCGGTTACTTTCGCGGCACGGTCAACGCGGTGGGCCTGGGGGCCGAGGGGCGCTACGCCCTCTCCGGCAGTAGTCGCGGCTCCCTCAAGCTCTGGGAACTCAGCAGCGGCTACTGCCTCCACACCCTCGACCGTAAGGGCAATACCCCGGCCATCAGTTTCGACCCCGAGGGTCGCTATGCCCTAGTGGGCAGCGATACCGGAACCATCACCCTCTGGGAGCTGGCTACAGGAGACAGCCCCCGCTCCCTAAACGGGCATCAGGCCCCGATCCGGGCCCTCTGCTTCAGTCCCGAGGGTCGCTGCGCCCTCTCAGGGGACGCGGGGGGGAACGGGCAACCCGCCCTGCTCATCCTCTGGGATCTGGCCAGCGGCCGCCGGTTACAGACGGTCGCCGCCCACGCGGAGGCGATCACGGCGGTGAGCTTCAGCCCCGACGGCCGCTACGCCCTCTCGGGCAGCGCGGATGGAACCCTCAATCTCTGGGCCACGGGGGTCGGGCGGGTGCTACGAACCCTGCGCGGTCATCGGGAGCCGATCACCGCGGCCTGCTTTAGCCCTGATGGCCGCTATGCCTGTTCGAGCAGCGAGGACCATACCTTACGGCTCTGGGAGGTTTCGACGGGGCGCTGCCTGCATTGTTTTGAGGGCCATGTGACGGCGGTGAACGCGATCGCCCTCAGTCCCGACAGCCGCTACCTGGTCTCGGGCAGCAACGACGGCCACTGCAAGGTGTGGCTCCTGGATTGGGAATTGGGGGCGCAACCCCAGGCAGCGGCCGAGGCCCCAGAGCAGGACTATTTGACCAATTTGCTCCGGCTCCACGGGGCGGAGTCGCCCTCCGCACAACCGACCCCCAGCCCCCGGACCCCGCGCCCGCAGCCCCTGACCCACCCGGCCCACCCTTGGTCGTTTCTCACTCTCTTGGGAGTGCTCGCCTGGGCTGGGATGGCGGCGGCCGTGGAGGTGTTTGCTCCCGGGGCCCTGAATGCGGCCCTATTGGCCATCGGCATGGCGATTCTCGTGGCCAGCTTCTTCTTCGGTCGCCAGGCCGGGAACCCGACCGTACAACTGGGCAGCCTCTTTGGGGTGCTGGTGTTGGCGATCGTGGCGCTGACGGCGGCCAGGGAGGATCTGTCCCTGGCCGTGGCTGCCCTCGTCGGGGCCCTGGTCGCCGTTGTGGGAACCGGGGCGATCCTCGGCCTCGCCGCCCCAAATCCAGTTTCGGAACTGCCGGGGATTCGCGCCTGCCGTTGGCTGAAGCTGAAGCTGGGGGCACCCCTGACCTTGGCCGTCTTGCTCGTGCCCGTGTTGGCCGGTATGGGTCTGGAGTTGGCCCTCAACCAGGGTCGCCTGCACCCCCTGGTGATCTGCATTGCCTTAGTGATTGCCCTGCCTGGTTTTGCCCTCTGGGGCTGGCAGCGACGGGCTCGCACTCGTCCCGCCTGGCTGCAAACGGGGGCGATCGCCCTCCTGGTCCTCCTAGTCACGTTCAAGTGGAGCCTCCCCAGCAGTCTTGGCCTGACAACCCCCAGCATCTGCCAATCGCCCGCCGCCGCGCAGATCTACCTCACCCGTGGGGGCCGCGCCAACGCCCGCGTGCGCCTGGAAACCCAGTCCCTGCCCTTGCTCCACTGCGCCCTCCAGACCGGCCAGACCGAGATTGCCCAAAAGCTCCTAGCGGCGGGGGCCCGCGTCGATGAGGTCAGCGATTCCGGCGTCACGCCCCTCCACTTGGCGGTTGAACAGGATGATTTGGCCACGGTGACAGCCCTATTGGCCCGGGCGGCGGCTCCCAACGCGACGACCGACGCGCGGCTCACCCCCCTGCACTTGGCCCAGAGCGAGGCGGTGGCTGAGGCCTTGCTGGCGGCGGGGGTTGAGGTTGATGCCATTACCGCAGACTATGGCACACCCCTCCACACGGCTGTAGTTGGTCAACATCCAGCGGTGGTGAAACGCTTGCTCGCCGCCGGGGCAGACCCGAATGCCCGCTGCCGGAATTGCGCCGCGACGACCCCCCTGCACGCCGCTGTGCAGGGGCAACAGCCTGAACTGGTGGAGCTGCTCTTGGCCGCTGGCAGTGAAGTGAATGCCCGCGATCGCCAGGGCCGCACCCCCCTGAGCTGGGCCCGTCAAGCTAACCAGGCGGCCCTGATCCAACTCCTCCAAGGTCATGGAGCCCAGGATTAGCCTGGCTGACCAACCCGAGGAAGTGTTGGTAATCGCGAATGTAGTCCTCGGCCCCGTAGGGGTGGGAGGCCAGAACCACCAGAACCGAGTCAGCCTGATAACAAAGATCGCCCCAGACCAAGGGCTTTTGGTGCAGGCCCAGGGTGGGACGGTTGAGCAAGAAGGTGGCTTGCCCCGCGCCATCCTGGAGGGTCACTTCGACCGCCCCGGCAACGCAGATCAGGATTTGGTGCAAGCGGTGGTGAGCGTGGCCGCCGCGCTTCATGTTGGCCGGGCAGCCGTAGACCCAGTAGGTGCGGGCAATGGGAAAGGGGCAGGTTTTCCCCGCTTCGGCGACGGCCAAGAAACCCTCCATCGGGGAGCCGATGACCGGAAACTCGAGCAGCAACTCAGGGCCCAACGTAGAAGGCGCGGATTTGTTCAAGGACATAGGCTTGCTGAGCATCGGTCAGACCCGGATAGAGGGGTAGGCTGAGTTCCTGCTGGGCGATCGCCTCCGTGAGCGGCCAGGCCCCCTGGGCCCAAGCACAGGCACGATAGCAGTCCTGCTGATGGGGCGGAATCGGATAGTGGATCATCGTAGCAATTCCTCGCGCCTTCAGAAAGGCTTGCAGGCTGTCACGCTCGCGGCAGAGGACCGGCAAGAGGTGGTAGACACTCTCCGGATTGTAAGGCAGCACCTGCACGGGCAAGTCGGCCAAGCCTTGGCCATAGCCCTGGGCCAACCGCCGCCGTTCCTGGTTGCGGGCCTCGAGCTGGGGCAAGCGCTGGCGCAAGATCGCAGCTTGCAGCTCGTCTAAGCGGCTATTCCACCCCGCCAAAGCGTTGTAATACTTGCGCTCGGAGCCGTAGTTCCGCAGGCGGCGTATCCGCTCCGCTAGGACTGCATCCTGGGTCGTCACTGCGCCGCCGTCGCCTAGGCAACCCAGGTTTTTAGTCGGGAAAAAGCTGAAGCCGCTGGCCTGGCCCAGAGACCCCACCCGTTGCCCCCTGACCTTGGCCCCGTGGGCTTGGGCGCAGTCGTCCAGCAGGAGCAGGTGATGGCGGTCGGCGATCGCTCGCAACTCTCCCAGAGGAGCCGGGTTGCCGTAGAGATGCACCGCCAAAATTGCCCGCGTCCGGGCAGAAATTGCGCTGGCAACCCGAGCCGGATCGAGGTTCAGCGTTGCCAGAGAGGGCTCGACCAGCACGGGCGTGGCCCCTGCCTGGGTCACAGCCAAGATCGTGGCAATGTAAGTGTTGGCCGGGACGATCACCTCATCACCGGGGCCAATCCCACTGGCCAAGAGCAGCAGACGCAGGGCATCCAAGCCGTTGCCAACGCCAATGCAGTGGGCCGCGCCACAATAGGCGGCGAACTCCTGCTCAAAGGCCTCGACTTCGGGGCCGAGAATGTACCAGCCGGAACGAGCCACCCGTTCACAGACGGTCACTATGGCTTCGGCATCGCCATAGCTCTGCACCAGATCGAGAAAGGGGACGGAAACGGGCATCGCGTGCTAGCGTGGCTGATCGGACACTCTATCCTAGCGGCTTATGGACGTGGCGCGATCGCCCTTGAAAACCTACGGCGGCGGGGGCCTCACCGTCGCAGGGATCTTATTCCTCTGTAGCAGCGTGCGCCACGCCCTATTCCAGTCCAACGCCTACGATCTCGGCTGGTTCGACCAGATGGTGTACTTGATCAGCCGGGGGCAGCCGCCGATTGTCTCCTTTGCGGACTACCACCTGCTGGGGGATCATGCAGCCGTGATTTTCTACCCCATTGCTCTGCTCTACTGGCTCTATGCCGATGTTCACTGGCTCTTCGCCCTCCAGGCCCTCGCTCTCGCCCTGGGGATGCCCCTGCTCTGGCTCCTGGGACGCCAGGCCGGCTTGAGCGAGCGGCAAGGGCTGACCCTGGCGATTGCCTACCTGCTCTACCCCCTGGTGTTCAACGTCAACCTCTACGACTTTCACCCGGAGGTGCTCGCCCTCCCCGGCCTGCTGGCCGCCGTCTGGGCCGCCCGGGCCCAGCGCCTCCCCCTCTTCACCGCCTGCCTGCTTTTCATCCTCAGTTGTAAGGCGGTCCTGGCCCTGACAGTGGCCGCCTTGGGGCTCTGGCTCCTGGGCTGGGAGCAGCGGCGGCGCTATGGGGCGATCGCCCTCGCCCTGGGAACCACCTGGTTCATCCTCACCACCCAAGTGATTATCCCCGCCTTCAGTGGCGAGGAAGTGGCCGCCGTGGGTCGCTACGACTACCTCGGCGATTCTGTCCTCCAAGTCATGCTCAATCTGCTGCTGAAGCCCGGGCTGGTGTGGGGGCGCGTCTTCTCCCTGGGGACGCTCGAATACCTCGCCTTGCTGGCCCTGCCGCTCCTCTGGGGCCTGCGGCCCCGCCACCTCGCGCCCCTGGTGGCGGCCCTGCCAGCCCTGGGACTCAACATTCTCTCCACCCATGACAGCCAGCGCAATTTGGTCTTGCAGTATTCGGTGCCGATTTTGCCGTTTCTGCTGCTGGCGGTGCTCTCGGCCTGGTCCGCCGGCCGGGTGCAGTGGCCTCGGCGCTGGATTGTCGCCTGGTCCCTGCTGGGGTTTCTGGCCTTGGCGAAGTATGGCTACTTTTGGACCGTGTATCTTCAAGAACTGGATACCTGGTCGGCCAACCGGGCGGCGATCGCCCAGATCCAGACCTCAGGCCCCGTCCTAGCCCCCGCCAAGCTCGCACCCCACCTCACCCACCGCTCCCGGCTCCAGTTGCCGCGCCCAGAACTGGAGTTGGCAACGCTGACGGAGTATCGATACGTCCTGCTGGATCAGCGCCATCCTGGCTTCGCGAGTTCTCCGGCGGCGGTGGCCGCGATCGCCGCCCACTTGGCCACGGAACCCAGCTTTATCCCTCGCTACCAACGGGATGGCGTCATCCTCTACGAACAACCCGAGCTCGCCCCATCCTCCGAGCCTTGAACCCCCTCACTCAGGGCTCCTAAGAGGGCCAGGGCCGCTAGGGGGGCCGTGACCGCCCGTAAGACCCGCCGACCAAGGCTGATGGGCGCAAAGCCTTTGGCCTGAAGCAGCGCTAATTCGGCGGCCGTCCAGCCTCCCTCGGGGCCCGTGGCGATCGCTACGGAGTCCCCCAGCGGTTGGGTGCTCCAGGCCTGCAAGGCCGGGGTCGGTGCGCCTCGGGCAACGCAGACATAGCGGCCGGTTGTCGGGTCCAGGGCCTCTAGGGCCGAGGCCAAGGCTAGGGGAGCGCTGACGCTGGGCAGGAGGCCCCGCTCCGACTGCTCCGCCGCTTCTTGGGCGATCCGCTGCCAGCGGGCCTGCTTGTGGGCGGAGGGCTGGAGCAGCGATCGCGCTGTCAAGACGGGGATAAACTGGCTCGCGCCCAATTCCGTGCCGGCCCGCACGATGGTCTCAAAGCCAGGGCCCTTGGGCAAGGCTACGATCAGGGTTACTGCAATGGGTAATTCTTTATCCCAGGCAATGGCGGCTCCCAGCCAGGCCCCGGTAGCCGTGATCTCGGCCTGCCACGCGCCGCCGCGCCCATCCAGGGCCAGGAAGCGATCGCCCACCTGCAAGCGCAACACCCGTCGCAGGTAGTGGACCTGGGCCGCCGTCAAAGTCACAGCCGCTCCGTTACACTGGTTTGGGTCAATGATCAACCGTTGCACATTGCTGACTGCTCCTGGCTCTGAACCTTGAACCATTATCCCCCATGCCGACGGCCCCCTACGCAATCAGCATTGCGCCCATGATGGAGCGCACCGACCGCCACTACCGCTACTTCATGCGCCAACTGACGCGGCACACGCTGCTGTACACGGAGATGGTGACGGTTCCAGCGATCTTGCATGGCGATCGCGACAAGCTGCTGGGCTTTTCCCCCGAGGAGAAACCCCTAGCGCTGCAAGTCGGAGGGGACGACCCGGCCACCCTCGCCACCTGTGCCCGGATTGCGGAGGAGTGGGGCTATGACGAAATCAACCTCAATGTTGGCTGTCCCAGCAGTCGGGTGCAGTCAGGCAACTTTGGTGCTTGCCTGATGCTGGACCCCGAGCGGGTCGCCCAGGCCGTCGGCGCGATGCAGGCCGCCGTCCGCATTCCCGTGACGGTGAAGCATCGCATCGGGGTAGATGAGCGCGATCGCTATGGGGACCTCGCCACCTTTGTCCGCACCGTCGCCCAGGCCGGGTGTCAGCGTTTCAGCGTCCACGCTCGCAAGGCCTGGCTCCAGGGCCTGAGTCCGAAGGAAAACCGCACCGTGCCACCGCTGCGGTACGACGATGTGTATCGCTTGAAGCGTGAATTTCCAGACTGGGTGATCGAAATCAACGGCGGCATCACCGACTTTGAGCAGGCCCACGCTCATCTCCAGCAGGTCGATGCTGTGATGATCGGCCGCGCCGCCTACGAAAATCCCTACCTGTTCGCGACGGCGGATCGAGACTTTTTTGGGGTCGCGGCTGGGGAGGAAACACGCCCCCCCACTCGCCACGATGTCGTCACAGCGCTCTTGCCCTACATCGATACCTGGGTGCAGCGCGGCACGCGGCTCCCCAGCCTCACCCGCCACCTGCTCTCCCTCTTCAACGGCCAGCCCGGCACGAAGGCCTGGAAGCGCTATCTCAGCGAGCACGCCCACCACCCCGGCGCAGGGGTCGAAGTCGTGGCAGCCGCCTTAGCCCAGGTGCCAGCTCTGGGGGGATGAGGAGTGGGGAGTTGGCTATCCACTCCCCCAATGTTGCCCTAGCAGGGGTTACAGGGGCTTCTGGGGGGTGGACGAAAAAAAGCGCGGCTCCCCTGAATTGTGAGCGATGGCTCAA